>NZ_JBEYSJ010000002.1:0-612252 GCF_040704195.1 Amycolatopsis sp. NPDC047767 | reverse complement strand
ACGCAAAGCCCCACACTTCCTCGCCTTCCTTCAACTCGCAGCCGCCGTGACCTGCTGGAAGAAACTCCGAAAACTAACCACATGAGACAAGCTCTAAGCGGCCGCGGGCAGCTCGGTCAGGAACCGAAAAGGGCGCGGATTCCGCCCAGTGTGGTGAACCTGGCCCATAAGTCACTGTCGGGCGAGTGCAGGATCTGCCCGGTGATCAGCAGTTCGAGGAAGGCGCTGTGCAGGTCTAGCCGGTCGTTGCGGCCAGCCTCCATCCGGGCTGTGGTGATTCGGAAGCCACCTTCGCAAGGGGCGAAGACGGCGTCGTAGACGCACTGCCCGACTCCCGCGCGATAGATGGACAGCCGGTCGCCTTCGGTCAGCGCCACCCATTTGTCGTCCATGTCCTCCTCCTGCAGTCCCAGCCTGATCCGCTCCCATTCCGAGTTGGTCCACAACCGTTGCGGAGCGGGTAGCTCGCGGGGGTTGGCGATCGGGAGCAAAGCGTGTTTGAACGAGGCCCCGGGTCACGGGATGAGACATGCCGTAAGGCTACTTCGGTGACACCGCAGCACCCTCACCCAGCATGAGGTTGGCACTCTTGACCGCCCGGCCGAGGATGCAACTCAAGGAGAAGGATGGGTTACGAGGCACGCCTGATGAGCTGGGATCTGTAAACTCGATGGCTGGTCCGGTGAAGGAACCGGGTTCTCCGCAGCGGAACGCGCCCGGCTGGAACAGCTGCTCGAACCGCTCGAACGTCGCACCCATCCGTTCGCCACGGCACCCCCCGTGAAGACGCCGAGCGGGCCCGATGGGTGACCCCGAGACTCGTCGGCGAGGTCGTGTTCCGGCAGTTCACCCGCGGCGCCGGCCGGCTGCGCCACACCGCGTGTGTGTGGCCTGCACGACGAGAAAGCTGTCTCCGAGATCCTTGCCCCGGCTCCGACGCACCCGCTTGCCGAGGCGCCGAAGCAGACCGAGCCGCCACCGGGGTCTGCGGTCGATCTCGGTGAGCGCGTCACCGTCCAGGTGGGCAACCGGCGCCTGGCCTTGTCCGATTTGGACAAGGTGCTCTACCCGGCGGACCGGTTCACCAAAGGCGAAATCGTCTACGCGAAGCGACTTGCACAACAGGTGGCCAGCGAGACCCCGACACTGTTATCTCCGTGATGGCCAAGGCCCAGCGAACCGGACGGGTCTTCATCGACTGGAGCCAAAACAACCCCGCCGAGACCACCATCGCGGCCTACTCCCTACGCGGACGGGAGCATCTGACCGTCTCAACCGTCCCGCCGACGTCCGCAACCGTCATTCAGCGTTGCCTGTCTGGTAACGGAAGTCCACGGCTCTGTTGCTCGCCTCGAAGCGTGGACTGCTCGCTGTCGACTTCAGTGGGGAACGCGAACGTCCGGCCTTGCTTCGACTGCGCTGGTTAGGATCTGGGTGTGCTGGATGCAGGAAAAGATCCGTTCGGGTGGACCGACGACCCGGCCCTGGCCATGGTTTGCTTGACATTCGTCGAGGGGCTCACGCCGGCAGAGATCTTGGGAATCCTTTCGGCTGAGGAACTTGATGTGCCGATGGAGCCTGGGCCGCTGAGTGTGCTCGCTGGTGATGACCGAAGCGGCATTCGTGTCGCGCAGTCGGGCGGCTGGGCTGTGGCTGTGGAGTTGGAGTCGCTGGTTGCGACGGCACCGGATGTGCTGCGCAGCTTGTCCGGGAGCAGCAGGCGTGCCGTCCAGGTCACTCGGACGGGCTCAGGGATGGAAGGCTTCGGCTACTGGTGCGACGGAGAACTCCTGTGCCAGTTCGATCCGATCAGTCCCGCGACACGGACGGGCCGCAATCCAGACGTATTGGTGACAGAGATGCGTGCGTCGGGCTTGGACCCCTCACCCGCCGAGGTGTTGCCGGGTAACGAGATGTACTGGTTGGCTGCTGAGGTTTCAGGGGTGGTTGCCGACACACATCTGGTGCTCGGGGCCGAACTCTCGGCGGGTCTGGTGACTCGTCGGCGTCGACGATTCTCGTGATTGCGGCGTGCTCGACGGGACTGGGAGCTGCCTGAACTCATCCGAGTTCGAGCGACTCCCCGTCCCGCCGGGTCATGGGGTGGTGGCCAGTACGCTTCGCCGTCCTGGACCCGCTGATCTTGCACAAACTGCCCAAGATCGCAACGACGCCGCGGGCACTGTCCTACCTGAGTGTCGCGTTTTCGAATCAGGTCACCGTGCGAGGAGTGATTGTGCCCTCTTGCCACAGAGAGTGAAGAGTGCCGCGCCGACAGGCGCATGAGTTTTGATGTCGTATGCAGCGTAAGTCAATCCGGCATGCCCAACGTCGGCCGGCCGCGGCACGTATGCCGCCGCGTGGGGTCAGCTGCGGTTTCCGGTGTGCTGGGTGGTGGCGCGAACTGGGATGGCGTAGTGGTTCTCGCCGCGCGGCACCACGAGCACGAGGCGGGCGTTCTTGCCGCCGACCCACCCGCGGGTGGGCGCCGACGCCGTGAGGAATTGGTAGTGCGGGCGCAGCGCGGTGACGATTTTGACGGTCGTGGGCTCGCGGCCGGCGGGCCGCAGGATCAAGGTGTGGTAGAAGGGCGTGACCTTCACCGCTCGCCATCCGGAGCGTGCGGCGAGGTGGCGGCGCTGGGCCAGGCGCACCGGGTACGCGACCGCCCAGGCGAGCGGGGCCAGCTCGACGATGGTCAAGATCATCAACCCTCCGGCCCACAGGTCGTCACCGTTGGGGTTGTCGGCGGTGCGCACGTGCAGGGGATCGGCCGGGTCGTAGTACACGGTCAGGACTTCGCCGACGTGGTGGGAAGTGCTGCCGTGGTAGAAGATCACGCCTCGGACGCCGGCGTAGTCCACGACGAAGTAGGGGCTGTTGCCGCGGCCCGGGGGGTCGTCCATCACGGAGTCCACTCGCGCGGGCGCCCGAACGCCGTCGACGAGCAGCCGGTCCGACCAGCGCAGCAGCAGGATCGCCCCGACGATTGTCGCGGCCGTCACGAGTGCCCACGCCACCGCGGCGAGCACCGCCCGGTGCAGGCGTGCGCGGACCGCGCGGTCCAAGGTCACCGGGTCCGGCTTCGGCCGCCGGCCGGTGCGGGCTCTAAGCGGTTCGTCGTCCTGTCGGTCCGGGCTGTCGCCCGCGGTCCCCAGATCCATCAGGAGAGAGTACGACCGGGAAATCGCGCTCCACCAGCGAAAAAGCTGCGATCCAGAACACCGGAAGGTTCTCGTCGCCGGTGACATCTTGGTCTTCCGTGACCTGCGTGTTTGTGAGCTGTCTCAGGGCGATGTCACCACGTTCAGCGCCAGCTGCCGTGCCGTTTCCTCAACTGCGCCGGCGATCCGCCAGGTTGCGGTGCGCCGCTTGCCGTGTCGGCTGTTCAGCTCTCGCAGCGTTCTGTGCCAGCTGCGGTGTCGGTCCGCAACCTGATCGTCTGGTCCAACCGATCCTGGCAGACGTCGTGTCTTCGAGGCCAAGACCGGCCGTTGGCGCCACTAGTGGCCCGAGCTCACAGTTCCGCCCTGGCCGACAGCTCAGGCGTGACGCCGCGCGCGGCCGGCAGGCAGCGGAATGGTCCGCATCACCGTCCGCCGTCGCGGCCCGCCGCGCGGCGCGTCGGTGGTCTGCCGGGGCTCGAGTCGGTTCCCGGCCGATTCTGGTCAGTCCCAGCAGTTGAACAGCAGTTCGCCCAGGGTTGCGGGCCGCCAGTGGCTTACCTGGGTGCGTTCGGCCCGGGCGAGGTTCGACAAGTCCAGCTCCTCGACCGGCGTCGCGAGTTCGGCTTGGCCGAGCACCCGGAACCCGGCCAGGGCGAATTGCCCCGCCCAGTCCGGGGGCTCATCGAAAGTCCGTGGCGACTCCCAGCCTTGCGGTGGTGCCGACGGAAACGCGACCGCGGTGAGGTGGGCGTGGCACAGGACCGTGCGGGACCATCCGGGGCCGGTGATCGTGACCGCGTGGAAGGTCGCCATTGCGAGGCGGGTTACGACACCGACGTGGCCGCCGGCGGTCCTCGCCGCTGTGAAGCAGGCCGCGCGGAAGCGGGTCAGGTCCGTGCTGGGCAACGGTTTCGCCCCCGCGTCCCCAAAGCCCGTCGCGCCCCGGTCGACGCGCCACGGCGGGCCGTCGGTCAGGACGGCCGGTGCCTCCAGATGCTCGGGGTTCTTGCGCGCTGCCACGCTGGAATCCTGCCACGCGGTGCACCACGGGCAGCTGCTCGCCATCCGCGACGGAGCGTGTCGGCGGTGCTGGTCAGCGGAAGTCCCTCGACGCGACCGCGAGGTTCTTGAGGTCGAGCGGGGTGACTTGGTCGGCGACGAGGGACACGGTGCCTTACCCGACTTGGGTGATGCCGCGCAGGAGCAGGGCCGGGCTGTTCCGCCACGGCCGTCGGTGCTGGCGCCACACCGTTGACCGGACTACCAGTGACGAGCTCGTTTTGGGCTTAGATGCGGAATCCGGCGGTGGCCAGCTGTTGGAGCCGGGCCTATCTCGTGGAGACCTGCTACCTGCTGGTAGAAGAACAGGGCGAAGCAGACCGCGGAGTTCGCGGCCGGGCCGCGGCGCTGGGCGAGGGTGTTGGCCTCGCGGCAGAACCGCACGATGTCCCGCACCACTAGGAAGCACCCCGGGAACCCGAGCTGCTCGATCACCTGCACCTCGTGGTCGAGCTGGGCGTAGGCCTTCGGGTTGTCCGCGCGGGCGCCGTAGCGGACCTGTGCGCCCTCGAACGTCAAATGCTGCAGGAACTCGTTTTCGTCGGCGAAGCCGTGGGAACGGCGGCAGCTTGGGCGCGACCAGCGCGCGGTCGAACGCGAACTTCCACCCCGAGCAGTGCGGCGCGCTGCACCGCGCCCGGGTAGCGGGCGAAGGCCTGGGCCTGCTCGGCACCGGAGCGCAGGAACGCGGCACCGGCCGCAGCCAGCCCTCGAGCTCGTCGATCGAGCGCCGCGCCCGCACCGCCGCCACCGCGAACGCATGCCGGTCCTGGTCGGGCGTGGCGAAGTGGATGTTGTTCGACGCGACCGTCGGAAACCCCAGTTCGCGGGCCGTGCCGGCCTGCAGATCGTTGTGCGTCGACTCCATCGGCTGGCCGTGATCGATCAGCTCGACCGCGAAGTGCTCCCGCCCGAACCACTCCACCAGACGCCGCAGCTCGTGCGCGGCCGCGGGCGCGCCACGGTCGGCCAGGACCTGGCGCACGGCACCCTTGCGGCAGTCGGTGAGCACCAGCACGTGCCCGCGTGGCTCTTCCACCACCTCCCCGTGGTCGTAGAGCGGGCGGCCCTTCTCCCCGCCGGCGAGCTGGGCACGGGAGATCACCCGGCACAACCGCTGATCCCCGGTGAGGTCGCGGGCCAGGGCCAGCAGATGGGTGCCGACCGGATCCGGGATGCCGCTCTGCGGGGCCGGGAGCTCGAGCGAGAGCTCGGCGCCGTGGCCGGTGCGGATCCTGAGATCGCGGCGGCCTCGGCGAAGCGGACCGCGCCGGACATGCCGTCGTGATCGGTCAGCACCACCGCGTCCAGGCCTAGCCGCACCGCCTCCTCCACCAGCGCCTCCGGAGAGGACACGCCGTCGAGGAACGAGAAGAAGGCGTAGTTGTGCAGCTCCGCGTAGGACACCCGCGCCGTGCCCGTCCCGGCCGCCGGGTGGCGCAACAGGCCTCCCGGTGGGCGGTAGCCATCGGCGCTTGCGTGACCACGCCGGCGAATCGCCGCCATCCCCGCGCACCGCCGACCCGCTGCGGCCGGACGCGATCCGCTCCAGCTCCGACCACGGCATCGGCGGGTTGTTGAACGCCACGACGAACTCCCACAACGTCTGCGCCGTGGGAAGGCCGGCGACCAGCAAGTGTCGAACAAGTGTGCGTATCATCGTGCCTGACGTGCGCTGATCGCAACATGCTCACCGTCACTGTGACTGGCCGCGCTATCTGTCACCTGACCAGTCCTTCTGTCACCGAAGCGACTTCGACGCCGATCGGCCGTGTGATTGTGCATTTCAGTTGGCCTGTGAGTGCACCGCAGTCAGCCACCGGTTGTGCTCATTGGGGATGGCCGAGGTCACCTCCGTCATGGTGTCGGTAGCAGTGCACTGGACGCGCGGTCAGGCCCATCCGACTGGCCTGCTCACGATCGCCCGAGGTGGGCGCCAGGTTCTCGTCCGCGCGCAAACGACCGGCCCGCATCGCCGTCCAGGTCGCCATCGCTGCCGGGACGACATGCGGGTCGAGCTCATACGGCTCCCTGGGAAGGTCCGCGCAATCAGGCCGCGAGCCAGGGGGGGTACCTGGCCCAGCGGTCGTAAGTGAGGTAGCCATTGCTTTTGATCACGGCATCGAGGTTGTCGCCGCTGCGATGAGCCACCGCTTCGCTGTCGGACCACCACGCCACCATCAGCCCGCCGTCCTCCGGCCCCCAGCTCAACGCGACGAGGGGTGCGCCTCTGTCGGTGATCACCGGCGTGGCCCACACCAGCAGTCCGCTCGGTGCCGGGGGCAAAGTGGTGATGTCAGGGGATGACGTCACCGGCGTGGCCAGTGCGGCGGCGGTCGCCTCAGCGTCGAGGTAATACAGCTCGGCCTCGGCCAGTCGACGGTATTCCGCAGCGGCCAAGTACTGGGCCTTGGCCTGGACAGGCAGGTAGTACGCGGATTCCGGGATGTAAAAGGGCGGACTCACATAGGGGATGCCGTTGCCGTCCACCATCTCCGCCGCCCAGGCACGCGGCGCGTTGAGTTGCAGGAACGCCGTGGCCGACATCCAGGCGGGCACTACGTTGGCGGGATCGGTGAAGTCCATGGATACGTCCTTGACTGCTGCTTGGCAAACACTGCGGGCGCACAAAGACGCTGAGCCAGAGGGTAGCGAGCGGAACGACACCACGTCATGGCTCGGTCGTGGGCCGGAAACGGACACAGTGACTGATCAAACATCCGTCGCGGAAGACCGCAAGTTCTCGACGGGCCGGCAGGGCGTCGATGGCTGCGAGCCTGGCCAACTCAACCGCACAGTCGCACGGCCGCCGTCGACCAGCAGATTAGTGGTCGCGCACGGTGCTCTGGTGACAACAATCGTGGTCATCTGGTGACAGACACGGTGGTTAGGCGTTCCCGAAAGCCGTGGTCGCGAGTGTCGGCTGGTGACAGTCACGATGTCCCTCTTGGTCGGCAGGGAGCCTCCTTCCGGCACGGAAACCGAGGCCGACCCGCACCCGCAACGCCGAGGAGGTGACCCAGCTCGGCTGCCAGCCCGGGCCGGGTTGCTGCCAGCCCTGGCCGTAGGGCCGGGCTGGCCGCGCTGCCCCGGCTGAGGTGGGTAGGTCATCTCCGGGTCCGCCTACTTGCTGCACCGTCTCGCGTCGTCTGACGACCGGCGAACGCCGGCGGTTCCTCCCGGCTTGAGCACCGGGTCGTCGTAATGCATCGGACCGGCCGGTGAGCAGGCGGCGGTCCAGCTGACGCGCGGCCCGCACGAGCTGGCGCGCCAGCGGTTCGCCTGCGCAGGCCTGGCGCGCGAGCTCGGCGATGCGCTCGACGAGCTCGGCGTCGAGATCGTTCGGATCGACGTGCTCGCCGCGGTCGAGATCGGGGTCGTGCGCAAGCGTGACAAGCCGAAGACCTGCGCCGGGTCCCCCCGAACGCCGAGAATCCGCGCGACGCCACTCAGCAACGCCCCATCTCAAAGCTCATGAACCTCACGCGAGGGTCCGTCCGGCTGGTGTCGATGTTCCGCGTCGCCGAGGCGCGGCGGTGGTTTGAGCCCGTTCAGCGGCGGGGTCGCCCGCCCGGTATGGGACACGCGGACGCCGCCCGGCGATGGCCGCGAACCACGGACGCGCGGCACTATCCCCAGCGACGAGGAACGGCGTGAGCTCGGGTCTCCTGACACCGCCGGCCGAATCGGACGTTGCGGGGCCTACAGGCCGCGGTCGAGCTGAGCGTGGCCGTCGCCAGTTCGCGGTCGAAGCGGGCGACGCCGAAGCGTTCCTGCGAGGTCACCTCGACGCCAATGGTCCGGGTGGCCCCCATGGAGGACGTCAGGGCCAAACAGGGCGACTGTGACAGTTGCCGGGTGCCCGCTGTTGACAACCGGCACTTGCTGTTCAAGTTCGGTCGTCACGTGGTCACCACGTAGGCATTCAGGAGTGAGGACTACCAGAGCTCACGTTCGAAACGGTCTTTGGAAGGTCGTGAACACGATCGTCTACCGTTTCAAGCAGATTCCGTCACTCCGTTCAGAGAGGTAAAGGCCAGCTTTGCAGGTCGGCAGCCACCTCTGAGGAACTGGAAGCAGGTCGGGAACTGCGTTTGCCAGCTGCCACTCTATCGGTAAGGCTGAAGTCCAAGCACTTTCTCCGTTTCAGAACCATGAAAGGCGAGGACACCCATGACAGATCAGCCTGGTCGGGGCTACCCAGGCAGCGGTGGGGCTCAAGGTCCTCCAGGTCCAGCGGGCTATCCGCAGCAGCGTCCTCCGCAGTCGCCGCCGATGGGCAGCCGGCCTGCTCATCCAGGGGCCGTGGGTGGTCCTCAATTTCAACAGAGGATGACATTCCAGGGGTCGCAGCCGCAGAAGAAACGCCGGCTTTGGCTGAAGCTGGGCTTCCCGCTGGTCCTCGTGGTCGTCCTGGTCGGCGGCGGGATCGCGGTTCTGTACGGGATGGCCGGTGGTTCCTCGCCGGACAAGGACCTGGGTTCAGGTTCGGTCACGGACCCGTTGAAGTACGGGGTCGACATCGCCGCCGGCGAAACCAACGCGTACTCCGCCGAAGTCCGGGGCTATACGCCGGGTGCCACGGTGAACGCTGGGCAACTGGCCGGCGTCGACCCCAGGCAACTGTACTTCGCCATGCTCAAGAGGCAAGGCATGGTGAAGCTGACCGAGCTGACCTGGACCTCGTACGCGAGCACCGAGGACTACACCAGCCAATGGCCTTACGGCATCATCCGGCACTCTGTGGTGGACTGGGCCACGCGGAAGAACATCAACGAGTCAGAGTCGATTTCCGAGCCTCGGGACTACGACGGAAACGGTCTTCACCACGATGGCGTGAGTCGGTGCATCGACGGCAACCGGCAAGCCCTCTACACGACAGCGGATCCGATTGCCGGCATTGCAGCCAGCTGGCGCATCGAGCCGGAGGATGACTTTCACACGTGCAGTCGCCGGATGCAGCCGACCTACGATGTGCAAAATGTCGGCACCAGTGACGGTGTCATGCCTGGTGGGTTGACCTCGGATCAGGTTGACAAGTACCTGTCCTACCTGGATCACGTTCCCGGCTTGCTCAACGTGAAGAAGCCGACAGTCTTCACCGGTGCGGACAGCAAGCAGTACATCCAGTTGGACGTGGACATCGTGCCCCAGGATGCTCAGATTCAGGACCCGGACCGGCAGGGCGTCGCTTTTTTGCAAGCCGGATTTGCCCAATCCGGCAAGAGCCCCCGTGACTATCCCCTCGTTACCGGGGTGGCAATGAACCAGGGGCGGCACTTCCTGTACTTCGTTGATCCGCAGACCCTGCTCCCCGCGTACGCTGTTTCCCTGGACACCAACGTGCTGAAGCTGGACGGCTCCGTCGACACCGACGCCCGTTCTGATCCCAACCGGGACTTGTACGAGTATGGCTATCCGCAGCAGCTGGACCCTGCTCGAATGCAGTCGGGTGGCCCCGGGACTGTCGACTTCAAACTTCCTCCGTTCCCTCGCCCGGACATTTCGAACAAGTAGCTTGGTGCGCTCGACGCTCCGCATAGTGTGGATGACCAGGAAGGACCACCGATGACAGATCAGCCGGGTAGGGGCTACCCGGGCGCGGGCCCATCCGGTGGTCCCGGGTATCCGCAGCAGCCGCAACAACCCTCGCGAGGCGGTTACCCTCAGCTTCCTGGGTCGCCGCCTCAGCAGGGAATGCCCTCTGCTTCTGGGCCGGGGTTCCCCTGGCCTCAGGGGCAGCCGAACCCCGGCTTTCAGTTCCAGCAGCCTCCGTTCCAGGCGGAGCCACCCAATCCGAGGAAGCGGAGGCTCTGGTTGAAGGTGGGGCTTCCCCTGTTCCTCGTGGTCGTCCTGGCCGGCGGGTTCGCGGTGGTTTACCACGGGGTCTCCGAGGATCGTGCGCGGTCTGCGGGGGAGCGGGACCTCGGCTCGGGTTCAGCAACTGATCCTTACAAGTACTTCGTCAACGTTCCCGCTGGCGACACCAAGCAGTACCCAGCCGACGTTCCCGGCTACATGCCCAGTGCCACCCCGAGTGCCGAGCAACTTGCTACGGCCGACCCCCGGCAGCTCTACTGGGCCGTGCTCAAGAGGCAAGGCATGGCCGTGATTACCGAGGTCACCAAGGTCGGCGGCTACATGACAACCCAGGACTACGAAGCCGACTGGCCGGGTGGGTTGGTGAGCCACTCGGTGATCGATTGGCGGTCGCGGAAGTTCATCCAGGAGGATACGTCGGTCAAGGCCGACGGGTCTCCAGACACCAGCACGGTCCGTCGCTGTCTGGACAGCAATACGGTGGGGACCTACTCGCAAGCTGATCCCATCGTCGGAAAACCCGCGGGATGGGAGACTGCGCCGGATTCCATGCACGCGTGTGACGACAAGCTGAAGCCCAACCAGGACGTTGCCAATGTCATCGATGGGGACGGCATCGCACCAGCGGGCTTGTCGTCCAGTGACATGGACAAGTTCATCTCCTACCTCGACCACGTTCCGGGCTTGATCCACGTAGAGAAGCCGATTGTGGCCACCGGCAAGGACGGGAAGCAGTACATCCAGCTCAAGGTCAGCCTCACGCCTCAGGATTCGAAGCTTCAGAGCAATGACTTCAGAATGGGGCAGGCGTTCCTCAACGCGGCGTTCGTACAGACCGGAAAGAACCCGAGCACGTGGCCGTTCATCATCAGCGGAAACGTGGGCCAGGGTAAGCGCATGGCGTACTACATCGATCCTCAGACCCTGCTGCCCGCCTACTCCGTCTTCATGGATACCAAAGTGCTCAACGTCGATGGAACCCCCGATTTGCAGGCTCCTCAACCGCAGTGGCGGCAACTTTACGAGTATGGGTTCCCCCAACAGCTGGACAGTAGCCGCCTTCAGGCATCGGGCACCCCGGACAACGCTGCATACAAGGCGCCGCCGTTCGACCGCCCGGACTTCAACTGATCTCATCCGTACCAAACCTCGTATCGACGGGGGCTCACCAAGGGGGAGCGTTGACAAATCCTCAAGGAGTTCAGCCGCAAGTATTCCAATGCAGAAGCTGCGGCAGACTGATTGCGATGAGGATCGGTGACGGAATTTGGGTGGACCAGCAGGGTAGCGCGAACTGTGCTCCCGATCGGCCTCAGTTCCATGAGTCAGTGGGGCCGGTTCTCCAGCAGTACGGTCATGCCCCGGTGTCACCGAAGCCCCGGTGGGGCAAAGGCAAGAAGGCACTCGTCGTCGCGCTGATTTGCATCGGCCTCGTGGTGGTTGTTGTCGTTGGGTTGGGCGTCATCGGGCTCATTGTCGGTCCCCAATCCTCCACGTCGGCTTCATCCTCCGGTGGCACCTCATCCGCGCCGCCGCCGTCCACCTCCGTTTACAAGGCTCCGCCTGGTGGGCCGATTCCGTGTGACCCCGAGGCGCCCGAGGGACCCTTCTGTTTCGACAACAAGATCGTCACTCCGGACGGCATGGAAAAGTACTTGGCATCCATCAAGGGTTGGAAGTGCTACAAGCATGGAGATACCAGCGCCCCGATCAGTGTTGATGTGGATGGGAGCATCGGGCTTTGTGCTGGAGACGGTAGGGACCCCAAGGCCGGCAAGTTCAGGTGGTCCCAGGAAATCGATTGGAGCAACCTCCGCCTGAACCCCAAGCTTCCGCTGGATACCATCCGCCTGAGTGGAACTGTTTCGATGATCCCGTCCAAGGGGGAAGTCGCATCCGCCGATGATGCGTACGCCATGACGGATTACGCGATGCAGAACACCATGCTGGCGGCGTTCCCGAACCAGAAGAGCATCGCCGATTCGCTGTATCAGGCTTACCGGAAGTCGTGCGGCGCGAACTCGCCTGACCTGTTCAACAAGCCGTTCATCACCAGTGTCGGCTACGAGATGTTGTGCGGTGGGGCGCAGGATCCCATCACGACCACCACTGACAAGGGCGACCCGGCGACGGTGTTCACGGCCACTGTGACCATCAGCGGGACGTTGCGGTCTCCGGACAAGCCGCTTCCGGAGATCCCGCCCGCCACGAGCTAGCGACCCTTCCGTGCGCGCCGGAGCTCAACCGTGACACCTGCTCGGATCGCTCGCGTAGCGCGGCCAGACCCGACCGCGTCATAGTGGCTGTCGCCGCTCGGCCAGATCTCCACGGCCGGGTTGTCACAGTCCGGCTCGGTCGGCTCACGTGCCGGTCTCGGAGGGATCGCCGCGCCGGCTCGCCGTTTGTGCTTCTCGAGCCCGCGATTCCGCAGCGCGGATGCGGAGACTGGACGGCGGTTCTCATCAGACGTCTCTGTGAGCGACTGTGGGGAGCCTCGAGCTACTACGTCATGGACTTGGTGTTGGCTTCGATGCTGGCGACGAGGTCCTGGGCGTCGTCGCGGGCGGGTGATGGCCCTTCGGGGTACCAGGTGTGTGCGGCTGGTCGGGGGACGAGTTCGTAGCCGGCGAACACTTCGGTGATCGCGCGGGCGGTGCGGAAGACAACGGGTGAGTCCATGGCAGTGGCGAACTGCTGCTCGAACGGGCATGCCGCAGCGGTGCCCGCGGGGGTTTCCGGGTCCAGGGAGTGGGTCGCGATCAGGAGCACGCCGGCGCCGTTGTCGAGCTGTTTGAGCGAGGCGAGCAGCTCGACCGTCGCGGCGCTACTGAGCCGATCGAGCGCGTCGGGCAGCACGACCGCGACGGGGCCTCCGCGAAGGACGTCCCTGACCTTGCCGAGGTCGATTCCGCCGGGCCCGCACAGCCGAGGTTGTTGGGGGCGGCGAGCACGCCGACGAGCCGATATGCCGAACCCAGCGAGGCCATGAGGGGACTTTCTTCTCCTCACTTCGGATGAAACCTAGCCCCTCCGTCTCCTCACACCGACCAAGACGATGGCCTGCCGGCAACGGCAGGCCATCGTCATTTCACCCCACGCCGGCGTACCTCGCGGAGTTGGCCGCCGCTCGGTGCCGTGCCTGCAGCGCCGAGTCAGAGGGGCGGGGTCCTTTCAGGACAGTCAGCTGCGTGCGAGTCCAGCAATTCGGCGGCTTCCGTCCTCAGGTCGCGCTTCCTCGGGGCGGTGCCGGTCGATCGCGCACGGACCGTCGGTGTAGCTGCCGTGAACGCAGCGGGGCCGGTTGTAGGTCGGATCCTCGTGCGCGAGAGGCGCCGGTCGCACGCGATGGTGGGTGGGGCGCTTGCGCCAGCCCACGGCTCGTTCTGAGTCTCGGAATGGCCCACCGCTTGAGGAGGACCACGTCGTCTTCCGGGTAGGCCGACGGGCCGCCGCCATCGAGGATCAGCACCCGGACGTTTGACCGAGGACGGGATCCCGGAGGTGGCTCGTCGGGCGCGTCTGGGGCAGAGGATGAAGGGGATCGCGCGGGTCTATGACCATGTAACGCCGGCGATGGTGAACGAAATCCTGGACGTGATAGACGAGCGCTGGCTGCGGTCGCTGGCTTCGCTGCATCCGGGGAGCGGGCAAAGCCAGCGTCGTGATTCCTGAACCTGCGGCCTCGCCGAGCGATCAACGCCCGGCCCGGCCGCCCGCCAGATCATTGCCATCTGACGACTGAAGCCCTGCCCCTCCGAAGAGGAACGTGGCTTCCGACCCGGGTTTCAGCTGGTGCGCGATACTGGAATTGAACCAGTGACCTCTTCCGTGTCAGGGAAGCGTGACAAGCGGTTTGACCAGCAAAAACGCGTATCACGGCAGGTTGTCGGCTCGAGTTGCTTCCCGGAGGGGCGTGCTCGGCGTCGTCGCGTCGGGTTCCCGTAGCCAGGAGGTCGCCACGTTGTCGGAGGGTCTTGATTGCGGGGACTGGGGCACCTACAGGACGGCCGCCTTCATCGAGCTGGATGGACACCTCCAGCAGCTGACGACTGCCGATCAATCAAGTCCTCGAGTGTGTGGCGACCCACCTTGTCGCAAAGTCTTCTGCGCACCCTGGCGGACGCGTTGGCAGCGAACCGCACCAGGATGTTTGGCCCGCGTCGCTGGTGGTCTGCTTGGTTGGCCTCACCAAGTTCGAGCGCGAGGTTCGCTGGTCGCTGTTATCCGGAGGGTTCTTGGTTCGAGTCCGAGCGGGGGAGCCCAGACCATAGGCCTGGCCTTTTGCTACCTGCGAGTAGGGACGATTCAAGGGCGGTGGCTACCCCAGGTTCGTGACAACAGGGCGGCCACACCCCGGTATGGCTCTGTGGCGCGGCGGCCGACACTCGGGTGGTCGATCGGTGAGGCGTCGTCGGACGTCGTGAAGGTGATCTCGACAGGTGCTAAGACCGGGTGACCGCGGGCCGGCGGTGATCGTCGTGTCGCACGACATGAACGAGGTCCTGCGCTTTGCCGACCGTGTTGCTGTGCTCTATTCCGGCGGGCTGGCCGGAGTTCACCGGGTCGGCGAGGCCGACGAGCAGGCACTCCTGGAGCTGATGACGACGGGCCGGTCCGTTCGGGTCGCGCGACGGACGAACGGAGAACAACCGTGAGCCCGATCGGGACCTTGCCCGCCCGTCGATCGGGACCGTGAGGCAGTACGAAGAAGGCGATCTGTTCCGTTTGGGCCGCGGCGGTTCATCCCCGTCATCGAGGCTCGGCCGCCGTACCGCGCCCAGCGTGCGATGAACGGCTTCTCGCCAGTGGGATTTCATCCGGCCGGAGAGTGCACGGTGGATGGTAGATCGACTGACCGGCACCTCGCGCCCTGCAGAAGGGGCCCGCGCTTTCGGCCCACCGGAAAGGGACTTCCGTGGATCTTCTTACCCGTGATCGTTCCTGTGGCCTTTGACTCGGCATTGCCGATCACCACGGTGCCCCTCGCCCGTCGGAAGTCTTCGGTCACGTCGAGCTCGTTGTCCTCATGGGTCGCGCAGTCTCAACTCGTGTAATCGAGGGGCAACTTTCGTTGTGAGATAGGAGAGCTGATGGCGATTCTTGCGCAGACGCTCGGTCGCCGAGTGGGTTGAACTGCGACCGAAGCTCGTCTGCGGCCCGTCGTGCCGTCGGCTTCCGGCTTGCGGCCGACTCGCAGACTGCCTGTGAACGGTGAGCGGCTGCTACCGAGCCGGTCGTGCGCCCAGGATCGTCGTGACGATGTCGGTGTAGTGGTCGACAAGCTCGGAGCGGGTCAGGGGGCCTCCCGGGGCGAACCATTCGCGGACGCCGTTGAGCATGTCAAGCACGGCCATGGTCGTGATCGGGACGTTTTGTACGCTGAATTCTCCGCAGCGGCAGCCGTCCTCGATGGTGTCCCGTACTGCGTCGTGGTAAGCGGACTGCAGTTTGATGCCCTGTTCTTTCTGGGCTTGGTTGAGGGCATAGCGGATCGGGTTGCCCACGAGGAGCTCGGGGCGGCGGTGATCGCTGATCTCGATATGGAGGCGGACTGCCCGCCGGATTCGCTCGGTCGGGTTCACCGTGCGGTCGCGAAGCATCGGGACGGTGGCATCCACGAAGTCGGTCATGAATCGCGAGACTATGGCGTGCAGGACGTCCTGCTTGTTCGCGAAATGGTGGTACATCGTCGAGGACGAGATTCCGGCCGCGTCGGCGATGTCCCGAATCGACGTTGACCCGAATCCCCGATCGTAGAACAGTCGGCCGGCCTTCTCGAGGATGTGCCCGCGCAGCACAGGCCCGTCGTCGAGCGACTTCTTCCTGGCCACGCGCGCACCTCCTGTCGAGCCCCGCCGGCCCCGGGTTCGGCGATGGTAGCGGACACCGGCGTTGTGTCGATCGAGTGATCGACATATGTGCCGAAACCATTGACGCCGTGGTCGGCGTCACTATACCGTTCGTGTCGATCGAACGATCGACATTGCCGCAGGGGCGGTGACCTGGGGCGATCGTGGTGCGAGTCGGATGACAAGGTGGTCATGCATGGCGGAGTTCGGTTCGGGATGGTCGACGACGCCTGTCACGGGAAGCCGGGTCGTGGTCACCGGAGCGGCCGGTGGTCTCGGCCGTGAACTCACTTCGGTGCTGGCCGGCATCGGGGCGGACGTGGTCGGGATCGATCGCCCGGGCGCCACGAGCGCGCCCGGAGTGCGACTCGTCGAAGCCGACCTCACCGACGACGGCGCCGCACGCCGCGCCCTCGACCAGGCCGGTGAAATACTCGGCGGTATTGACGCGCTGGTCTGCGGCGCGGGAATCGTCGACACCATCCATCGGGCGAAGACGTTCCCCCTCGCGGCTTTCCGTGCCGACGTCGAGGCGAATTTGCTCTCGCAGTTTGTGGTCGCGCAGGCCGCATATTCCGCGTTGGCGGCGGCGGACTCGTCCTCGATCGTATTCCTGGCCTCGATCGCGGCGCAGGATGGCTTGCCCGGTCAGGCCTCGTATGCCGCGGCGAAGGCCGGGGTGCTGAGCCTGACCAGGAGCCTGGCCGCGGAGTGGGCACCCGACGGGATCCGGGTGAACGCGGTCGCGCCCGGGTTGTTCGCGACGCCGAAAGTGCTCGCGATGCCGGATTCGGCGCGGGACCGGCTTCTCGCCTCGGTGCCGATGAAACGGGTCGCCAGCCTCGGCGAGGTGGTCGGCTCGGTGCTCTATCTGCTTTCCCCGGCCGCCGGTTACGCGACCGGCCTGATCCTGCGCCTCGACGGCGGCGCCGGTCTCACTCTCGGCGGCTTTTACCGCTGATCCCCTCGACCTCCGCCGCGGCATCGCGCCGCCGCGGAGCAACAGTCAGGAGTTGCGTTTGTACTACATCGGCGTAGACATCGGTGGCACCTTTACCGACTGTGTCCTCGTTGACCAGAACGGCAAGCACCGCACGGCGAAGGCGTTGTCCACAAAGGATGATCCAGTGTCCGGGGTGATGACCGGGCTCGGGCGGCTCGCGGAGGCCGAGGGACTCGATTTGGCCACCCTGCTGGCGCGAACCAACCGGTTCGGGCACGGCACGACGATCGGTACCAACGCGGTTCTCGAGCGGGCGGGCGCCAGGGTGGGCTTGGTCGCGACCGCGGGCCACGGCGACGCCCTGTTGATGATGCGCGGATCCGGACGGGTGGCCGGCCGGTCCATCGAGGACGTCTTCGCGGTACACGGCAGCCGGCTCCCGCAGCCGATCACTGTGCCCGGAGCGATTCAGGAGGTGCACGAGCGGATCGACGCTTCCGGCGCGGTCGTGGTCGACCTCGACACGGAGCAGGCGGTCGAGGACATCACGCGGATGATCGCCGAGCACCGGCTGGACTCGATCGCGATCTCGCTGCTGTGGTCTTTCGCCAACGCCAAGCACGAGAGGGCCTTGGCCGAGGCGCTCGCAGCGGCGGCTCCTGATGTGTTCGTGTCCAGTTCGGCGGTGGTGTCGCCGCGGCTGGGCGAGTACGAGCGCACCGTCGCGACTGTGATGAACGGCTACGTCGGGCCGGCGTGCTCCCGCTACCTCAGCCGGCTCGCCGACCGTCTCGGTCACACCGGGCTCACCGAGCCACTGCTGGTCATGCAGTCCAACGGCGGTGTCCTCCCGGCAGAGGCGGCCGCGGCGACGTCGCTGGGCACCATCGACTCCGGTCCCGCCGGTGGGCTGACCGGAGTCGCGACCCTCGCGCAGGCGTACGGCCACGACCGGGTCGTGGCCACCGACATGGGCGGTACGTCCTTCGACATCGGTCTGGTCATCGACGGTAAGCCGGTCATGGCGGAGGACAACGTCATCGACCAGTACACCTACCGGCTCCCGCACCTGGCGGTGAAGACCATTGCCTGCGGCGGAGGGACCCTCGCGCGGTTCGACGAGGCGACAGGCGGTCTGCGAGTCGGGCCGCAGAGCGCGGGTTCCGAGCCGGGGCCCGCCAGCTACGGCCGTGGCGGCACCGAGCCCACGGTCACCGACGCGGACGTCGTGCTCGGGCTCCTGCGGCCGGCGGCCTTTTTGGACGGACGGATGCCGCTGGATCGCGATGCGGCGGTCGGCGCGGTCGGGCGGCTGGCCGAGCAGCTCGGGTTGTCGTTGGAGGAGACCGCCGCCGGAATCCTGGAGATCAACAACATGCGTGCGGCGACGGTGATCCGGCAGCAGACGCTCGAACGCGGACACGACCCGCGCGACTACGTGCTCTACGCCTACGGCGGCGCAGGCCCGGTGCACGCCTTCGGCTACGCGGCCGAGTCCGGGGTGCGGGAAGTCGTCATCCCCTTGGGCAACGGAGCATCGACCTTGTCGGCCTACGGGATCGCCTCCGGCGACGTGGTGCTCTACAAGGAGCTCGAACGCGGCCTGCTCGCACCGTTCGACGGTGAGCAGGCCGATGCCCTTGCCGCAGGCGTCGCGGAGGTGGAAGCCGCCGCCCGTGCGGACCTGGCCGCGGCCGGATTCGGGGATGACGTGGTCGTCGAGATCGACGCGCTGATGCGCTTCCGCGAGCAGCTGATGCACAGCCTGGAGATTCCGGTGACGCTGCCTTCGGACGGCAAGCGACTGCTGGCCGATTTCGACGCGGAGTACGTGCGCCGGTACGGCTCCGGCGGGACCGCGATGTTCCAGACCGTCGAGGTGTTCGCGTTCCGGGCCCGGGCGTCGGTCGCCGCGGGTATCCCGATTCCCGCGCCGCACAGCGAGCCGGCCGCCCCGGTCGAACACGCCGATGTCTACTGGCCCGGCCGCGGATGGACCTCGACCGAGGTGCACCGCGGTTCCGTGACCGGAACGGTCTCCGGCCCGGCGCTCGTCGAGCTCGCGCACACGACCATCGCCGTCCCGCCCGGCGCGTCCCTGTCCACCGGGACCCGCAACGAGCTCCGCCTGCAGCTTCCGACCACGAAGGAGTCCTGATGCCCATCTCTTCCGAGGCCCCGGGTGTCGTCTGGGACGGTGTCGCGCGCGGGTACATCCCGAGCGAGCCGCTCACCGTGCCGTCAACCGTGCAGCTGCACACTACGGCTTCCGCCGCCGTCGACCCGGTGACGTTCGAGGTCGTGCGCTATTCGCTGATGAACATCAATCTCGAGCACGGCCAGACCCTGCAGCGGCTCTGCGTCTCGCCGGTCACCATGATCACGCGGGACTTCCAGCCGTCGATCCTGACCCAGGAGGGCGATGTCGTCTTCCTGGGGCCGTACCTGCAGTACTTCTCCAACTCCCAGTCACTGACCATCAAGTGGGTCCTGGAGAACCGGGCCGAGGACCCCGGCATCGCTCCGGGGGACATGTACGTCTCGAACGACCCGTTCGTCGGGTCGCCGCACCAGCCCGACGCCGTTGTCGCCGCGCCGGTCTTCGTGGGTGAGGAGATCTTCTGCTGGGTCTCCAACGTTCTGCACCACAGTGATGTCGGCGGCTCGGTGATGGGCAGCTTCTGCGTCGACGCCACCGATATCTTCCTCGACCCGCCCGCCTTCCCGCCGTTCAAGCTCGTGGACCGCGGGAAGATCCGGCCGGATCTGGAACAGATGTTCCTGCGCCAGTCCCGGGTTCCGACGAACGTGCACATGGATCTGCGCGCGGCGATCTCGGCGAACCTCGTGGCCGTGGAGAAGATCACCAAGCTGTTGGAGCGCTACGGCGCGGACACGGTGAAGGCTGTCATGAACCGCGTGCTGGACGCGGGGGAGCGAACCGTCGCGGAGCGGCTGGCGAAGATCCCCGACGGCACCTGGTCTCACCGCATGTACGCCGAGGCCGCGCACACGGGCGACAATGCCACGTACGTCTACCAGACGACGGTGCGGAAGGTCGGCGAGCACCTCTACGTCGACAACCGCGGGACCGATCCGCAGACCGGGTCGATCAACGTCGCCTACGCGGGGTTCGCCGGTGCCTTCCTGGCTGCCCTGACGGCGGCGCTGACCTCGGATCTCGCCGGTGCCTACGGCGGGGTCTACCGGCGGGTGCATTTCGAGCCGGTCCCCGGAACGCTGTCGTGCGCGGACTTCCCCGCCGCGGTCAGCCCGGCGGGGATGTACACCATGGAGACATTGATCAGCCTGGCCAGCACCGTGATCGGCAAGATGCTGGCGTGCGCCGAGCCGGAGATCGCTGGGCTCGCGATCGGGCCGGCTCACCCCGCGTTCTACGCGATGATCTCCGGTGGCGTCACGGCGGAGGGAAATCAGTTCATCGGCACCAACGCCAACAACATGATCGGTTCGCTGGCGGCGTCTCCGGCGGGCGACGGCGTGGATTTCGGCGGTCATTTCTGGATCCCCGAGGGCACGGCGAGCAACGTGGAGGAGCTCGAACTGCTGTGGCCGATGCTCTACCTCTACCGGCGGGCACTTCCGGGCGGCGCCGACGGTGCGGGGCAGTTCCGCGGTGGCCGCGGGTTCCTCGAGGCCGCCATCCCGTGGGGGGTCCCGGGTCTGGCCGCGGCGGTCTACATCGACGAGTCGTTCCCCAAGGTGGTCGGTGCGTTCGGCGCCAATCCGGGGTCGGTCGGGCATTTCCGGCTCAAGCACGGCTCGGACGTCCGCAAGTCGTTCGAGGCCGGCGTGATCCCTCAGGACTTCGACGCCATCGGGGGCGCTGAGGCGGCTGTCGAGGCGAAGGGCCCGGCGCTCATGGTCGGCGATGACGGGGTGTGGGAATGGACCGGTGCCAACGCGACCGGTTTCGGTGACCCGCTGGCCCGCGAGTCCGACTCGGTCGCCGCGGATGTGGCCGCGGGTGCACTGCCCGCCGATGCCGCGGACCGGGTCTACGGCGTGGTGCTCCGCTCGGGCGGCGAGGTCGACGCGCCGGCGACGACCTCGCGGCGGGCTCAGCTGCTGCGAGACCGCCTCGCCGCGGCGACCGTCCCGGACGGCGTGCGCACCGCACCCGAGTCGGCTGAGCTGCATCTGCTCGGCGGTGAGCTCGCACTGGTCCAGCACGAAGGGGCGTGGCACTTCGTCACCGCGTCCGGCCGCGCCTTGCTCGCGCCGGTGACCGCGAACTACAAAGACGGCTGTGCGGTGCTCGAGCGCCCGGTGCGGGATCTGGGTCCGGAGTTCTCGACACATGAGGCGCGCGCCGGCTACGCCGTGCGGTACCGGGAGTACCTGTGCCCGGTCACGGGACGCCGGATCGAAACCGAGATCCTGCGGGACGGCGACGAGCCCCTTCGCGACATGGCTCTCCAAGAGCGAGCGTGATGACGGCGACCAATGTGGCGGGACGGTTCGTCGAGGTCGCCGGTGCCCACGCTGCTCGCGAGGCATTGGTCGACGGACCCGTGCGGCTCAAGCACCAGGATGCGCTGCGCCACTCGACAGCCGTCGCGGTCCGGTTGCTGGCCCGGGGTATCGCGCCGGGCGACCGGGTCGCGATCCTGCTGCCCAACGGCTGGCAGTACGCGATCGGGTACTGCGGCGCACAATTGGCCGGCGCGATCGTCGTGCTCGTGAACACCCGGTTGACCGAGCCGGAACTCGATCACATCCTGAACGACAGCGGTGCCACCGTGATCGTCACCGATGACACGCTCGGCGCCCGGGTGCCGGCGGCGCTCGCCGACCGGATCGTCACCGCGGACCTTCTCACGGCCGAGCCAGGCGCAGCCGAGGATGTCGATCCCGCGACCCTGCCCGGGTGTGCCCGCGCTCCGCACGACGTCGCCCACCTGCTCTACACATCCGGGACGACGGGCCGGCCCAAGGGGGCCATGCACACACATGCGAACCTGCTGTTCAACGCGCGCACCGTCCGGGAACTGCTCGGTGCGGCCGCGAACGAGCGGACGCTGATCGCGGCGCCGATGTTCCACGCGACCGGCACCGTCTCCCAGTTCATCGGCTTCTTCACCGCGGGAGCGTGCTGTGTGTTCACCCCCGCGTTCAAGGCCGAGACAGCCGTGGCGCTGATGACCCACGAGCGAGTCACGTTCTTCGCGGGAGTCGCCGCGATGCTCAGGCTCATCCTGCTCAAGGCAGCCGACACCGCCGCGGATCTGTCCGCGCTGCGGTTGTTCGTCCTGGGCGGCTCCGCGGTGCCCGAGGGGTTTCCCGCGGAGGTCGCGCGGCAGCTTCCCGGGCTCACCCTCGGCAACGTGTGGGGCCTGACGGAAGGAACCTCGATCGTCACCTACACCGAAGGCAACGAGTACCTCGGCCGCACCCAGACGGTGGGCAAGCCGGTCACCGGCGTGCAGGTCGCCATTTCCCTCGAAGGTGGGCGGCCCCGGGATGTGCGCGACACTGTCGGCGAACTGTGCGTCCGGGGGCCGGTGGTCGCGGGCGGCTACTGGAACAACCCTGAGGCCACCGCCTCGACCTTCGTCGACGGCTGGCTGCACACCGGCGACGTGGGCAGTATCGACGCCGACGGGTTCGTCCGGGTCCTCGACCGGCTGAAGGACATGATCATCCGGGGTGGCGAGAACGTCTACAGCCTCGAGGTGGAGAACGTCCTCGCCACCCATCCGGACGTGGCCGAGGTGGCCGTCGTCGGGGTGCCGGACCCGATCTTCGACGAACGGGTGCGGGCGGTCGTGGTCCCGCGGCCGGGGCGCACTCCGAGCGTGGCGTCGTTGCGCGCCCATGCCGCCGGCTCGCTGGCCGACTACAAGGTGCCCGCCGAAATCCGCTTCGTCGGCGAACTACCCCGCAACCCCTCCGGAAAAGTCCTCAAACGCCGCCTCGTCGAGGACGCGGCCGCCACCGGCGAAGGAGTTCGATGACTTCCGCGGCTGACACTTCCTCGGCCGAGGCCGAGGTACCGGCCGTCAACGACGTCGACGTCGTGATCGTCGGCGCCGGATTCAGCGGGCTGGGCGTCGCGGCGATGCTCGGCAAGGCCGGCATCCGGTCCTTCAGGATCCTCGAGGAAGCCGACGACCTCGGCGGAACCTGGCGGGACAACACCTACCCGGGCTGCGGTTGCGACATCCCTTCGCCGCTCTACTCCTACTCGTTCGACCAGAAACCCGACTGGACCCGGCTTTTCGCCGGCCAAGCGGAAATCCTGGACTACCTGCGTGAGGTCGCCCGGCGCCGCGGCCTGATCGACCACGCCCGGTTCGGGCAGCGCGTGCAGCGGGCACGGTGGATCGAGGCGGACGCCCGCTGGGAAATCCTGACCTCGACGGGGGACAGCTACCGCGCGCGATTCCTGATCTGCGCGGTCGGGCCCCTGCACCATCCGGCCTACCCGGACCTGCCCGGTGTGGAGACCTTCCGGGGGCCGGTGTTCCACTCGGCGAACTGGCGGCACGACGTCGACTTGAACGGCAAGCGGGTCGCGGTCATCGGGACGGGTGCCAGCGCCATCCAGTTCGTCCCCGCGATCGTCGATCAGGTCGCCTCCCTGACCGTCTTCCAGCGGACTCCGCCGTGGATCGTCCCCAAGGCCGACCGGCCCTTCGACGAGCGGCACCGCAGGTTGGCGCGATGGCTGCCGCCCTACCGATGGTGGGTGCGGGAGCGGCTGTTCTGGATCCACGAAAACCGCGCCGCGGGCTTCGTCAGCGACCCGGCCGCGATGGAGCAGACCGCGGCGCTCGCCCGACGGCTGATCAAGAAGCAGGTGCCGGACCCGGAACTGCGCGAGATCGTCACGCCGGACTACACCATCGGCTGTAAACGGTTGCTGATCTCCAGCGACTGGTACCCCGCGTTGTCGAAGCCGCAGGTCACCGTGCACCAGGGCGGAGTCGCCCGGGTTCGGGCCGACGCCGTCGTCGGTGCGGACGGCACCGAGACCACCGCCGACGTCCTCATCTACGGCACCGGGTTCGACTCTCAGAACACTGTGCGCATCGACATCGCCGGACGCGACGGCCGCACGCTCGCCGAGGCCTGGAGCGAGGGGAACAAGGCCTACCTCGGCACCGTCGTCGCCGGATTCCCGAACATGTTCCTGATGGTCGGGCCGAACACCGCGCTGGGCCACAACTCGCAGGTGTTCATGATCGAGTCGCAGGCCCGCTACATCGTCGACAGCCTGCGCAGGCTCCGGCGGCGAGGAGCGGAGTGCGTGGAGGTCCGGCCGGAAGTACAGGACTCGTACAACGAATGGCTCGATTCACGCATGGCCGGCACCGTGTGGCAGACCGGCGGCTGCCGCAGCTGGTACCAGGACCCTCGCTCCGGGCGCAACACAGTCCTGTGGCCGGACACGACGATCGCTTCTGGCGCCGAACCCGGCGGGCCCGGATGTCGGACTTTCAGCTGCGAATGTCGCGGTAATCCCATTGACCGTGAACCTGCAGTCGCGCTGGCGACTGCATCCGCCGGACCACGCGGCACCGAATCGTAACCAGATTTCCGGTTACGAGACGCCACTTCCCGTTGACCTCGGAATGTGCGCCCGGGTTCTGCGGGGCGGGGCGGGAGCAGCGCGTAGGCCGCCCCTGTCGCGCCCTGACCAGGGCGCCGCAGGGGCTCACCCAAGCCGCATTGGTGGGCGGGAACAGCTGGTACGAGGTCGACAAGGTCGCAGCCAAGCAGATCATCGCGTCCATGCCCGAGGTGGGCGCGGTTCGCGCGGGAGAACCGCAACTTCCTGACCCGCGGCTGCCGGTGGCTGGTCGAGCAGACCGAGGTCCGCCAGGATCAGGTAGTTCTCGACGGGTTCCTGGACGTTGAGATGGGGGCGATGTCGCGGCCGCGTGCGTGCACGCGGACTCGGTAGGAGCCGGCACCCGTGTGGGCCAGTTCGCGGCCCGGGCCGTGGTCTTCGTAGTAGAGCTCGATCGGCGCGCCGTTTTCTTCCCCGACTGTCACCTTGGGCATGAGCTGTCCTCTCGTGCGCGAAACGGAGTGGGTGCGGAGCCTCGCGTGGCGTCGTTGCCGGCACCGGTGCTGCCGAGGTGAACGCCAGTCCGGTGCGGTGGTGTGGCGGCACCACGCACGACCGGTGAACTTCCGGTGCCCGGTGCCGTGAACTGCGTGTCGTTCGCCGAAATTGTCTTATCGGATAAGGGGAACCCGCCGGCAGCACACTTTTTGCCGACGGTGCGTTCCCGATCGACCACGGACCGAGGTAAGAACGGACGTCCTCCGTGGACTGGTTATTGCCCGGCCATCCCGGCGGTGAGCGAGCCCCGGGCGGCGCGCCGGGCCGGCAGTGCCGCTGCGATCGGGGCCGCGAGCACGGCGGCGGCCAGCAGCACCGCGAGGCGGGCCCAGGGCAGCGCGAAGAGCACGGGCTCGGCGTCGGTCGAGGCCACGCGGGCGATCAGCCACGCCGAGCCGATCCCGAGCAGCAGGCCGCAGGCCGCGCCGAACACGGCGACGAACACCGACTCGGCTGCCAGTGCGGCGCGCAGGCCACCCCTCGTCAGGCCGAGGGCACGGAGCAGGGCCGATTCGCGGGTGCGTTCGAGGACCGAGAGCGACAGCGTGTTGGCGATCCCGGCGAACGCGATCAGCACGGCGAGCGCGGTCAGCGCCCACAGCAGGTCGAGCGTGCTGCGCAGCGGCGCCGACAGCTGGTCTTCCAGGTCCGCGATCGTGCTCAGCTTCGCCAGCGGAGTCGGTTGCAGCGCCCGATCGAGCGTGGCCGCGGCCTGGTCGGCGTCGGCGTCCGGAGCGAGTTTCACCAGCACACTGCCATCGTGTTCGCTGTCCGGCATCGCGATTTTCGGCAGCTCACCCTGGTCGACGAGCGCGAGGCCGAGGTCGGCGCCCGGCGCGTCGACGCTGTCGTAAACGGCCACGACCCGCAGCGACGACCGCGAAGCCGTGCGCACGGTCGCGCCCGCCGCCAGCCCGGTCTCTTCGGACAGCTGCCGGCTCACGGCCAGCTCGCCGGGGCCGAGCCGGTCGAGTGCACCGGAGAGGACGACCGGTCGCAGCAGCGTGCCGAGCGAGTCGCCGCGCACGGCGGTCATGCCGTAGCCACCGAGCGAGCCGAGGTCGCCCGTGAACTCGGTGACCGACGCCGTGGCCGCGACCCCTGGCACCGCCGCGAGCGTCGCGGGGAGGGTCGCGGGCAGTCCTTGCCCGTTGACCACCGAAGTCACCGTGAAGTCTGCTCGCAGCTGCTGCTCTACGCCTTGGCTGCGGCCGGCCTCGACGCCCGCGGTCACCGTGGTCACGAGCGCGACGACGGCCAGTCCGATGGTCAGCGCCGCAGCGGTTGCGGCTGTGCGGCGGGGGTTGCGGTCGGCGTTGAGCGCCGCGAGCTTCGCCGGCTCGCGCAGCACCGGGGCGGTGACGGCGCCCAGTACCCGCACGGCGGGTCCGGCCAGCAGCGGCCCGACCGCGAGCAGTGCGCCGAGCAACGCGACCATCGCGGCGACGGCCAGCACCGCGCCGTCCTGGGCGTCCGCCGCGAGCGCGGCCACCGCCGCCCCGACTCCGGCCACGAACAGCACGGCCGCGACGATCGCGCGGGGCCGTCCCGCGCGGGCCTGACGTCCTTCGACCGGCTTTCGCAACGCCGCCACGGGCGCCACCCGCGTCGCCGCCCGCGCCGGGGGCACGGCCGCCAGCACCGTGACCAGCACGCCGACGACGAGCGCCAGCACCGCCGTCCGCGCGGTGAGCGGGACGTAGACCGGCGCTCCCGGAGAGCCGGTGATCGCCTGCAGCGCGGCGGCGACCCCGAGCCCGCCGAACAGTCCGACGACGGACGCCACCACCCCGACCACGGCCGCTTCGGCCAGCACCGCGCCGAACACCTGCCGTTTCCCGGCGCCCACGCACCTCAGCATTGCCAGCTCGTTCGCCCGCTGCGCGACCAGGATGGTGAACGCGTTGGCGATCACCATCGCGGCCACGACCATCGCCAGCACGGCGAACGCGGTGAAGAACTTCGTGAGCTCCGCCGAATCGGGCGCGGTCGTGTTCAGCAGCTCGGCGGCGGCCCGGCTTCCCGTCACTACGGAAATGCCCTGCCCGCCTACCGCCTGGTCGAGGTTGGTGACGAGTTGAGACGGGGCGACCCCCTGCGCCGCCCGCACCACGATCTCGTCGAACTCCGCGCCGGGTGCCACCTGGCGCAGCCCCTCGGGTGTGAGGACCAGGTCCTCGGCCCCGATCCCGGCGTCCGTCGGCCGGCTGAAGGTGCCGACGAGCGTGTAGGCGTGTTCTTTGCCCTGCTGATCGAACAGCGTTACCTGCTGCCCGAGCGAGAAGTCCCGGGCGGTGGTCGCTTCCATCGCGAGCTCGCCGGGCTGCTGAGGGAACCGGCCACCGGCCAGGTCGAACGGCCGCAGCGCGGCATCGGCGGGCAGCGCGGTTGCGGCCGCGTCGGTCGCGTGCCCGGAGGCGTCGCGGATCGGCGCGCTGACGGTGACGCGCCCGTCCGCCGCCGCGACGCCGGACACCCCGCGCACCTTCGCGAGCAGCGCGTCGTCCAAGGTCGCGCCGCGGGTCTGGCTGACGACCGCGTCGGCTCCGCGCAGGTGGACGGACACCGCGTCGCGGAGCCCGGCGCCGACGGCACCGGAGAGGATGAACGAACCGGACACGAACGCCACGCCGAGGGCGATCGCGACGGCTGAGAGCAGCAGGCGCAGGGGCCGGGCCCGGACCCCGGCGGCGATGACGCGCAGCATCACACCCCCAGGCCGGTCAGGGCGGCCAGCACGGAGTCGGCCGTCGGACGGGGCACGTGGGCGGCGACGCGACCGTCGGCCAGCAGCACGCCGTGGTCGGTGTAGGAGGCGGCGACGGGATCGTGTGTCACCATCACCACCGTCTGGCCCAGCTCGCGCACCGACGCGCGCAGGAAGCCGAGCACCTCGGCACCGGAGCGCGAGTCGAGGTTGCCGGTGGGCTCGTCGGCGAACACGACCTGCGGCCGCCCGATCAGCGCTCGCGCGCACGCCACGCGCTGTTGCTGACCGCCGGACAGTTCCCCGGGGTGGTGGCGCAGGCGTTGCCGCAGGCCGAGCGCGTCGACGACCACACGCAACCAGGCCGGGTCGGGCTTGCGGCCGGCCAGGCGCAGGCCGAGCAGGATGTTCTCCTCGGCCGTCATGGTCGGCAGCAGGTTGAACGACTGGAACACGAACCCGACGTGGTCGCGCCGCAGCCGGGTGAGCGCCGCGTCGGAGAGCCCGGTGAGCTCGGTCCGTCCGATCCGGACGCTGCCGGCGTCCACGGTGTCCAGCCCGGCGAGGCAGTGCATCAGCGTGGATTTGCCGGAACCCGACGGCCCGAGCACGGAGGTGAACCGCCGCGCCGGGAAGTCGAGGGACACGTGGTCCAAGGCCCGCACCGCCGTGTCGCCGCGTCCGTGGATCTTCACGACCTGCCGCACTCCCGCTGCGACGGGACTGTCCACTGTGTCTGGTTGCATCCGCTCTCTCCCCGACCTCGTCGCGCCGTTCTCGGCGCCTCGGCCCGAGCTTGGCGGGGCCGTGCTGAAGCACTCCTGAAGAACCCTGAAGATCGCTTCAGGTTCCCGCGCGGGCTTCTGGGAAGATCGGGTTCATGAGGGTGCTCGTGGTCGAGGACGAGAAGCGATTGGCCGAGACGCTGCGGTGGGGGCTCGAGGCCGACGGATACGCCGTGGACCTTGCCCACGACGGCGAGACGGGGCTGGAATGGGGGCAGCTGCACCCGTACCAGGTGATCGTGCTGGACATCATGCTGCCGAAGCTCAACGGCTACCGGGTGTGCGCCGCGCTGCGCGAGCGCGGGGTGACGACGCCGATCCTCATGCTGACGGCCAAGAACGGCGAGTACGACGAGGCTGAGGCCCTCGACACGGGCGCCGACGACTTTCTGAGCAAACCGTTCTCCTACGTGGTGCTCACCGCCCGGCTGCGCGCGCTGGTCCGCCGCGGCCGGGCAGGCGCGGCGGCGACGCTGACGTTCGGCGACCTGGTGCTCGATCCCGCGAAACGCACGTGCCGGCGCGGCGGCACGCCGGTCGCATTGACCACGAAGGAGTTCGCCGTGCTCGAATGCCTGCTGCGCCACGACGGGCACGTGGTGGCCAAGCACGAGATCCTCGGGCAGGTGTGGGACGTCGCGTACGAGGGCGATCCGAACATCGTGGAGGTCTACGTGAGCGCGTTGCGGCGCAAGCTGGACACGCCGTTCGGGCGGCGCACGATCGCCACCGTGCGCGGCGTGGGGTACCGCCTGGTCGCCGACGGACCCGGTGCGTCGCATGAGTAGGTGGTGGCCCGAGTCCGTGCGGCGAAGCACGGCGCTCGCGGCGGTGCTGCTCAGCGTGCTGGTGTTCGGGCTGGGCTGGTGGGGGATCCGGCAGTTCGTGGCGACGCAGCTCTCGCGCAACGCCGTGCAGGCGACCCGGGCGCAGCTCGAGCGGGTCGCCGACGCGTATCGCCTGGGCGTGATCGACTCGGCGGCGCTCAACGGCGACGCGATGTTCGAGGTGGTCGCCGACGACGGCCGGGCCGTGGTCCACAGTGGCAACCTGACCCGGCTGGATCCGGCATGGCAGCCACTGCCGCCGGCCCCTCGCGACGCGCCGCACGGGTGGACGACCACCACGACCGCCGCGCTGCACCCGGGCACCCACCCGCAGTGGCGCGAGTACCGCACCTACACCGTGGTGGGCACGGTCGTCGACGATGTGCCGGCCACGCTGGTGGAACCGCTCGGCCGTGAAGGATCCACTGTGGACACCGGCTTGTCGCGTGCCGCCTCGAGCACGCACTACCGGTTGACGCTTTACCTGTTCGTGCTCCCGTGGGACACGCTCACCACACTGACGCTGCTCGACGACATCCTCGAGGTGTTCGTGCCGCTGGCCGTGCTCCTCACGGCGCTCGTCGCGTGGTTCGCCGCCGGGCGCGCGCTGCGGCCCGTGGAGGCGATCCGCGGCGAGCTCGCCGAAGTGAGCGGCAGCCAGCTCGGCCGCCGCGTGCCGGTGCCGCGCTCGCGTGACGAGATCGCACGCCTGGCGCACACGACCAACGCCACGCTCGACCGTCTGCAGCACACCCACGAGCAGCAGGAACGATTTGTCGCCGACGCGAGCCACGAGCTGCGCAGCCCCCTGGCGAACCTGCGGACCGGCCTGGAGGTCGCCCTCGCACACCCGGAGCGCGCCGACTGGCCCGCCGTCGCCGAACGCTCGTTGCTCGACGTCCGGCGCCTGCACCGCATCACCGCCGACCTTCTGCAGCTCGCCGTCGACCCCGGTCGCGTCGCGCCGGTGGAGGTCGACCTGGCGGACGTGGTGCGTGAGCAGGTCGCCGAACGTTCGGCCGTGCCGGGCCGCCCGGCCGTGCGATCCTTTGTGGACGGCCCCGCGCGAGCGCTCGGTGAACCCGTGCAACTCGAACGCCTGCTGCGCAACCTCCTCGACAACGCCGTCCGCCACGCGACCTCCGCCGTGACCGTCACCGTGGGTCGCCACGGCACCTCCGTGGTGCTGGAAGTGCTCGACGACGGCCCCGGCATTCCCCCTGTCGATCGGGAACGCGTCTTCGACCGCTTCGCCCGCCTCGACGACGCCCGCACCCGCGACGCCGGCGGCTCCGGACTGGGCCTCACACTGGCACGCGAAATCGCCCGGCGCCACGGCGGTTCCCTGGCGGTGGCCGACTCGGAAACCGGCGCCCGCCTGGTTGCGCGGCTACCTGCCGCGGACTGAGGTGGTCGTTACGTCGTGCCGGGAGTACTCGGCACGCTCGTGGCACCGCACATCGAGACGATGGCGCTGACCTGTGTCGCGGCCGGCTTGCCCGGCGCCGAGTGCGGCCGTTTCCGTGGCCAGATTCCGCCCCGTCGTGGCGGTCGCGGTGTACCCGACGCGTGATTCACCGGAACTGGGCGCGGACGACGCCGATCAGCTGCGCTCGGATTTACATCACGGGAGGCCAACACCTGGCTCGATCTTCGGACATTTTCTCGAAGTACTCCGTAGAGCTCGCGCAGTGCGGTCATGTCCCGGCAGGGAGAGCAGGCCAGTGGCCCCGGCTAATCGTCACCGTTCGCCGCGCTCTCTCGTCGCCGGCGACCTTGGCCAGAAGCTGACCTGGAGAGACGTACCTGAGTTCGCCCTGCGTGGCCCCCAAGCTGGAGACCCAGTGGCATCCACAGCCAAACCGATCACCACTGCTGCCCCCGCCGTACCAGGCCAGCAATGCATCGGGTTCACCACGCCGCACCTCGTACCCGCGATCAGCGACAAGCCGGTGCCGACCAGCGCCCTGTCGCGAGTGGCGGTGGCGTTCTGGACGTGAACGGCGGCCCGAGGGTGAACGCGGACCAGATCGTCTGATTGGCCTCGCGATGGGTTCCCGGCGCACCGGCGGGCGGCGATGGCCGCGGATGGGCGTTGGACGAGCGATGGCTGCGGTCACTGGCTTCTCTGTACCCGGGGGAGCGGGCGACCCTGGTGTCGTGGTTCCCGCACCTGAGGTTCCAGAGGGCTCGACCCGGGTTGTGGGCCGATCGCCATTTCATCGCCATCTGACGACTGAAGCCCCGCCCCTCTGGGGAGGGGAAGGGCTTCTGACCTGCGGTTTTGGTCAGGGGGCGCTTCGACACTGCCGCGTCGGGTTACCGCCGCCGAGGAATCGCCATCGGCCGCGGACATGGCTCAGATGCGCAAGCGGTCTCGAGTTGCTCGGCTCCTACGCGGTCGGTGATCGGGGCAGGGCGATGAGGGCGACGAATGACGCGCTGCTAGCTCTACCCGGGGCCCGGTGCCAGGGGCCCACACCGACATGAGCCTTCTCGACGTCGCTGCGCGGCCATGGTCTGCACCCCTGCTGGCCCCGGTGATTCGATTCTGAGCGAGATGCAACGGCGTGGGCGTTGGCGGCCTCTTTCGGGAGGGCTGGATTGCCGGCGTCGGAAGGTGCGAGGCTCGGCATGGTGTGGCGGCAGTTCGGGGTGTACGGCGCCGCCGGTGGACTCCTAGTCGAGCTGCTCGCGCTCTTCGGCGCTGTCGCCGCTTGGCAGGCGGCTCTGCGGACATAGAGCGGCCGCGTTGCGAAGCGTCCGGCGCGCCTGAGGACGTTCGTCGATGTTCAGACGCACAGCTGCACCGGTTTCGGTGAACACTGGTACTCACCGCCGGCGCGGAAGCAACCCGTACCTGGAGATCGATGCATTCTTGCCCAGTCACTGCGAAAGGGCGGAACGGTGGCCGTCCTCTGGGTCGAAAAGCTGGCCCTGTATCCGCCAGCGGACGGGTTCCATCCCCGGACGCCGCTCGCCTTCGCCTCGCGCGGCTGTCACGGAACCGTGGATAGTGGAAGGGTCAGTCGCCTGGGGACCACCAGCCTCCGGCCTTGCCTGCGAGCCCACCAGCGCCCGTGGCGACGTGGGTGGGGTTTTCGCTTCAGCCCGGTGCTGCGCGTACAGCTTGGCGTACGGTCCGCCAAGGTCGAGCAGGTCTTGGTGCCGACCGGATTCGATCAGCCGGCCGTGGTCCAACATCAGGATGTGATCTGAAGCGGGAGCCAGGGACAGATCATGGCTGATCAGGATCGTCGTCTTGCCGCTGGCCAGCCGGCGCAGTGGTTCGATCACGCGCTGGACGGCTCGCGCGTCCAGCCCGGCGGTGGGCTCGTCCAGGACCAGGATCGGGGTGTCGCGGACGATGGCCCTGGCGATCGCCAGCCGTTGCCGCTGCCCACCGGAGAGCCGCTGGCCGGAGCTGTCCAGCACGGTCTGATATCCCTCCGGCAGGGCGGAGATGAACTCGTGGGCGTCCGCCGCGACCGCCGCGGCCACGATCTGGGCATCGGTGGCCGAGGGCCGTCCGTAGGCGATGTTGTCACGCACGGTGCCATGGAAGACCTGGGTCTGCTGCAGCACCAGGGTCAACTGTTCGCGCAGCGATTCGGTGGTGATACCGCGCAGGTCGAAGCCGTCGAGCCGAATACTGCCTGAAGACGGGTCGGCGAAGCGCAGCAGCAATTTTGTGATGGTCGACTTGCCGGCGCCGCTGGCCCCGGTGATCACCACCAACTGGCCACGGCGGACCGTGAACGACAGCTCGGTCAGCGCGGGCCGGTCGGCGTCAGGATAGCGGTAGCTGACCCGGTCCACGCTGATCTCGCCACGGGAGTGGGCCAGCACGTGGGCACCCGCGTGGTCGACGACCGTCGGTCTTGTGTTCAGCAATTCCGAGATGCGGTCGGAGCTCGCCGTGGCCGCGTTCACCATGATCGTCAGAGAGCCGAGCTGGCGCAGCGGAGGGTAGAGATAGCCGAGGTATGCGGTGAACGCCAGCACGCCCCCCGGGGTCAGGTGATGCTGGCTGATCTCCCAGATCCCTGCGCCAACGACCAGCAGCAGCGCCGTGACCTCCGTGATGTCCACCAACGGTGCGTACGCTCCGGACACCCGTGCTTCGCGCACCTTGGTTCGCATCCAGGACGCGCCGTGTGCGTGCAGCCGCCGCTGTTCGGTCTGCTGTTGGTTGTAGGCCTGCACCAGGGGCAGGTTCGTCAGGCTTTCCTGGACCGCAGCGGTGATCATGCCGTTGTAGTCGCGCTCGTCGCGGGACACTGTCTTGATTCTCTTCGAAAACGACCGTGCCGCCAGTCCGAACAGCGGGGCGAGAATAAATGACGCGAGTGCCAGCTGCCAGGATACGATCAGTGCCGCGCCGGCGTAGAAAATCGCGGTCACGATCGCGCTGACGGTTTCGACCGTCCCGGACGCGGTCAACTGTTCGACCATCTCGATGTCACTGGTCACCCGGGCCACCAGGTCACCGGTGTCATGCCGGGCGAAGAAGTCGGGGGAAAGCTGTTGCAGGTGCGCGTATACGGCGTCGCGCAGGCGAAGCAGGAACCGCTCTGACACCCAGGAGGTAAGGAGGCCGCCTCCGAACGAGGCGAACCCCCCGACTGCGGCCATGCCGACCCAGATCGCGGCGGGCCGCCAGAACCCGCGGAGGTCGCCCGTGGTCAAGGCGTCGTCGATGATCACACCGAAGGTCCAGATCGCCACGGTCTCCGCGACCGCACTGATCACCAGCAAGAGAATGGCCAGCAGCAGCAGACGGCGTTCGGCCCGGACATAGGGCCAGAACCTCCGGAATGCCTGACGTACCGACGCCGGCTTGGCGGGGCTGTCCGCGTCGCTCGGGTAGGTGCCACTGTCGCTCGCTGCGGGAATCATGGCGGTCACGCGCACCTCGTTTCGAGTCGTTCCATGGATGGCGAGCCGGCCGGCCGGGTAGGGGAAAGAGTGAGGGCCGGCGCTTTCGACGCGCCGGCCCCTCCCCCTCTTTCGCGATCAGGACTTGCTTGTCCTGACCATCAGAACAGGATCAGCGACCGTAGCGACGGTTGCGGTTGTACCGCCGGGAGTGGTCGTGGTCGTTGCGCCGCGAGTCGTAGCGGTCGCGGTGAACCGGCTTGAAAGAACCCATCGTGATCTCCTCCTCAATACAGTTTGAATCTGTTCCGTCGGCGCGCCCCGACATCAACGACGGTACCCCGGAAATCGACAAGCAGACTTGGTGCGAGAAGTGTCGTCGAACACGTCGCGTAGACCGTGAAAACTGCGTAAGGAAAGGCGATTTCCGGCCATGGTCCGCATTTGCGCAGAGTGCGCAAATGCGACGCCAGCCGATGAAAAGCCACACACCACGCAACCCATAGATCAACTCCTGCGCCCACATCGGATTAGGGTAAAACTGTCGCCGATCTTGACGTCTTCATGGGGCCGGCTTGGCTCGCGCATACCTGACAAATGGGAAACAGGAAGCGCGGCAACCGACCTTCCTCGATTCGCTGTCTGGCCCGAGTTTTCACGTCTGAACTGGGCGATCAGGAACTTGATGATCACGCATGAAGCCCCTGGGTGATCATGCTTCCTGCGACAGAAAGTCGATCACACCAAGGCCTTCAGTTGATCAGCGTGCGCAATGCCGGCGTTGCGACATCCGGAGCCTCACCCGCTCGCGGCCGGCGCTCCACTGCCGGCGAGGGACCGGTCCGCTCGTTGCCGGAGTCATCGGCCAGGCGGACCCTGTCGTCGGGGCTCTACAGGGCGGCGAAAGCGGGCCTCGCCCGTGACGGGTAGTTCGCGAGGGGCTCACTCGGCAAAGCCGAGTCGTCAAGCGAGCCCGACGAGCACGGCTGCCGACGGCACCGCGCAGGCGACGTGCGCCGCGGGAGTTGCCGGGGTTGACCGCGGCGTCGGTTTGGCTGTGCGCGGCGATCGTCCGAGCGTTGCTGCGTGCCTGCCGGCGCACTCGACGGTCGGTTTTCTCCCGCGTCTCCCGCGGAAGTCACCCAGCGCGACGTGCCGTGCACTCACTGGTATTCGGGATGCCCGGTGGGACTCAATCGCCGCACATCCAGCCGTATTTGCCGAGTCGTGGCCGGAGTTTGCGGTCGACGCTCCACATGGCGTTGCCCGGAGCGGCCAGCAGGGCCAGGGCAGCGATGATGTACCCGATCGACGGGCCGATGTCGGTGGCGCCGGCCGCGGACCACGGGAGGCCGAACGCCTCCGCCGCCGACCAGATCCCGAACGAGTACACGGCGCTCCCGACATACACCACATTGCACAGCGTGCCGGTGAGCAGGCCGACCGCGATGAGCGTTTCGACGATGGCCGTCGCGACGCCCATCCCGGTGGGCGCCAGGGCGGCGATGTACTGCCACAGGTCGATCCACTGGCGGATGACGGGAGTGGTGATCTGGTCGTGGATGCCGAACTGGTGGGCGAACGCCTGGCCGCGCAGGAAATCGGGGCGCCACTTGAGCGAGGCGTCGATCGCCCACACCACCCCGAACAGGATCCGCAGCACGCCGGCCAGCCGGCGGCGGCCGGAGACCGGAGCCGTCGACTGACTCGGCTCGTGGTACTCCTGCATCTCCCGGGGCGCCGGGGCCGTCCTGGTTTCGTCCGCGAACCCCGCCGGGTTGGCCCCGACGTCGCCATCGTGCGGTTCTCCGTGTTTCACCGCCGCTCACCACCCAGTGAACCGCTCGTGGATTCCCAGCGCTCCCGCTGCAGCAGCTCGAGGACGCCTTCGTTGTTCTCCGCCATGGAAACCTCCTTCTTGTCACCTGAAGGCTTCCCGGGAACACGAAGTTCATGCCTCGAACTTTTCTGCGACGGCAGCTCGCCCTCGTCGCCGGAGGAACGGCGGGACCGGTGTCGGCGTGGGCGACCGCCCAGACGTCACCGGTCCCGCAGCGCAAGGGCCGGTACGTGCCGGAGTCGACTGCACACCAGGCGAAGATGCTGCCTGCTGTTGGCTCCACGCTCGGCGCCGACATCCTCGAAGTAGGCGAGCGCGGGCTCCGCCGGGGCAGCCGGATGAACTGGAGCTCGTCGACCACTGGCGCCGCTGCCTCGACAACAACGCCTCCTGCCTTGCGCTCCCGATCGACCCGATCCCCGGCGTCATCTCGGTCCTGGGCTACGCCGACGACGCGATCGTGGTGACTGCGGTGCTCCGCGCGGTCGTGCGCCGCGCCGGCCTCGACACCGTTGGTGCCGCAGGCCGGGCACCGACGACGGCGTCGACGAGTTCGATGCTGTCGTGGGGCAGTGCGGTGCCGGGTGGTGGAGGGGAGGTCGTTGCAGCCGATGGAGCCCACCCCGGAGGCCACTGCCGTCGGGGACCAGTATCTCCTATGGCGCCGTAGCCTGCTCGAACATGTGGTGGCGTTCATCTCAGCGTTGGACTTTGCAGTCCGGTTGAATCAGGATTAGTTTCGAATCATTGGGCTGTGCGTCATCAAGTGGACCTCATGGGCCTGTTCCTGACAGAACCGCGTTTTCCTTGTGCACGGTGAGAGTCTCGAGAGGAGATCACGTCGTCATCGCCGCACGCCGGCGAGGTGGCTGTATCGGTCTCCGTCGCTGTAAACGTGCCGTGCTGGAAGAACCGGTCACCTGCATGCGCGCCCTGGCAGAACGAGAAGAACTCCCACGTCTGCTTGCACTCCTCCAGCCCTGCGGCGAACTCCCGGACGTAGAGCAGCTGGTCGGCGCGGCCCACGATCGTGGACAGGTCGTCGGCCTCCCGTTGGCCGCGAGTCAGGCCGAGGAATCCCAGCAGCTTGCCGACCTCGATGCGATGTATGGGCGGCGGAATATGAGCCCTTGACTGCGCCGCCAGGGCCACGAGGTGGCCTTCTGCACCGTCGACCGGGTCAACCGGGGATTTCAGCGCCGGCGCCCGAACCTCGCTTGGGTCGCCAACTTCACCTACGTGTCGACCCGGACGGGATGGGTGTATGTGGCGTTCCTGTTCGACGTTCAATCCCGCGCCATCATTGGCTGGACCGCCGCGGGTTCGAAGAGCGGCCCTGGTATCCAAGCCCCTGAATATGGCGATCTGGCGACGTGATCGCGCCGGGCATCCGGTCGAGCCGGAGCTGCTCCACCACTCCAACGCGAGCAGTGAACCCGGGTTCAACCGGTCGACGCAACACCAACTTTACTGACGTGACAGCGCCGGAACCCTCCCGAGACCACAGCGGCCCCGCGCCCGCCGCCACCAAACAGCGAACCTTCGGTCGCGCCAGCGCCGATCGCGATGGCGCAGGAGCTGTCGGTGATGACTATGCACGCCCCGCGCGCCGAGGACCACCAGAATGGTTCGCCCAGGATAAGCCATTTCGGCATGGGGGACGGGTGATCCACCGGAGCCGAGACGGATTCGTGTGACGGCGGGAACTCGCCGGCGGCCTTGCCACCTCTGGTGGGTTCGCTGGAGCGGCCCGATGCGGTATGCGCCGTGATCACCAATGCGGCCCCTGCCGGATGCCCTGCTGGTCACGCTCGCCGAATCGTAAACCTTCGCGTCGGGGGCCAGACGGCCGTACCGAACCATCTGATCGTGGGCTTCGCTTCATGCGCAGAGCATGCCGACTGCCGGCAGCAGTGGCAGCTGCGGCGGACCGTGCGTCATTTCAGTTTGGCCGACCGCTTGCTGAGCAGCGCCTGGCCACAATGAGTTCAAGCGCGCAAATACCGGCGTGTTATTGATTTGCCGTGGCAGCAGCACCATCCCAGATAACCGGCCTGACGACTCACTACCGCGGCAACACTCCACCCACCGCATCGGGGCGTCGCCGCGCGGCGGGCGTGAAGGCCAGTTCTCGCGGGTCGAGGCACGACGCGAGGTAGTCCTCCAGCTGCCCGGCGGCGCCTGAGGCGAATTCGGCGAAGGCTTCGCGCACGGTCCAGCCGATGTGAGGGGTGAGCACTACATTGGACAGGTTGCGCAGTGGAGAGTCCTCGGGCAGCGGTTCGGTGGTGAACACGTCCAGCCCGGCGGACTGAAGCGGGCCGTCCTGCAGAACTTCGGCCAGCGCGTTCTCGTCGACGATTGCTCCGCGAGCGGTGTTGATCAGCACGGAGCCGGGTTTCATTTTGCTCAGCTTCGCCGCGTCGAGCAGGCCGCGCGATTCCGCGGTGAGCCGCAGGTGGATGCTCACCACGTCAGAGGTTCCCAGCAGCTCCTCCAGCGGCAGCCGAGGGACTCCGTCGTCCGCTGCGGCGCGACTGCCCGGCCTGGACCAGGCGACGACGTCCATGTCGAACGCCTGCCCGAGCCGGGCCACGGCCGCGCCCTGCAGACCCATGCCCAGCACGCCCAGGCGACGGCCGCGCAGCGTGCCGCCAAGGAGGCCGGGCCACCTCCCGGTGCCAAGGGAGTGGTGCGCCTCGGGAAACTTGCGCAGCGCGGCGATCATGAGGCCGAAGGTGAGTTCCCGCATGGCGGCCTCGCACGCATCGTGGCGGCGCCACAGCGGCACCGCGATGCCTCGCCGGGCCGCCTCGTCGAGGTCGATGTGATAGGCGTGTCCGCCGGTCTGCAGGATGAGCTCGAGCAGGGGCAGCCGATCCAGCATGGCCACGTCGAACCGGGTGCGTTCGCGGATCGCCAGGACGACGCGAACGTCTGCCAGCTCGGTATCGGGTACGTCGGCGAGCGGGCTGTCCAGCACGGTGACGTCGGCCAGCTGCCGTAACCGGTCCGCGCCGGGCGCGGTGCGGAGCTCACCTTCCCAATCGTCGAGGATCAGCATCTTCGGTCGTGGTCGGCTCATCGCTGGGCGAGGTCCTTTCGCTCGGTCGTGGTGCTCGGCACCTCGACGGTGGCTGAGGTGTCACAACAGTCGTCCGCCACACCGAGCAGGACGCGCGACACTCTCACTTCGGGCTGGACGCGGGTTCCCACGTGGCGACCAGGTCCAGCAGACCGGGAAACCGGGCGTCGAGGTCTTCGGTGCGCACGCGGCTGCGGCGTTCCAGCCCGTACTGCCGCTGCCGCAGGACACCGGCTTCCCGCAACGCTTTGAAGTGGTGCGTCAAGGACGACTTCGGCCGGTCCAGCTCGAACCAGCCGCAGGTGTGGTCGTAGGCCTCGCGTTCCCGCAGCAGCTTGCGCACGATCGTCAGCCGCAAGGGGTCGCTCAGCGCGCCCAGCACCGCCTCCAGTCGCAGCTCCTCGCGAGCCGGCTCCGGCAGCGCGGGTGGCAGATCTGCAGGAGGGGTGTCCGGGCCGGTCACGGTCGACGTGGTCATGGACACAGTCAACACCTCAATACGAATAAAGTCGAACTACCGTCGGTTGCACAGCCCAATCCCCGCATAGTTCGACCTCATTCGTACTGGAGTTCCCATGGACGACGTGCGCGACACCGCACCAGCCCGGACGAGCAGCCCGTGGCCGGCCGCGTGGCCGGTCACCGCCGTGTTCGTCCTGTCCAATGCCCCCACGCCGCTGTACGTGCTGTGGCAGCACCGACTGGGCTTCTCCTCCGGCACGCTGACGGTGATCTTCGCCGCCTACATCGCCGGCCTGCTGGTCGCGCTGCTGGTGGCCGGCCGGGCCTCGGACCGGATCGGCCGCAAGCCGGTCATCCTGCCCGGCGTGGTGCTCGCGCTGGTGGCCTGCGTGCTGTTCGCCACCGCCGGCTCCGTCGAGGTGTTGGCGCTCGCGCGCTTGCTCACCGGCGTCGCGGTCGGCATCACCGTGTCGGCGGGCATGGCGGCCGTCGTGGACGTCGGTGGCCCGGGCCGGGCCCGCACCGCCACCCTGGCCGCGTCCACCGCGATGGTGTTCGGCGCTGGCCTGGGACCGCTGCTGGCCGGAGCCCTGTCCGAGACCCTCCCCGCGCCGACGGTGTCGATCTTCGTCCTCGCGGCCGTGCTCCTGCTCGTCGCCGCGGTCGTGGCCGCTCGGCTGCCACTGAGCCGCCCGAGCACCGACGCCGGCGGCGGCTGGGTCCGCGTGCCCAACGTGCCGCGCGCCCACCGCAAGCACGTCGCGCTCGGCATCGCGGTCTTCGCGCCCGGCATCACCTCGACGTCGTTCGTGCTCTCGCTCGGCCCGGCCCTGCTGGCCGACGTCCTCGGCACCGCCAGCCGGCTGCTCGCCGGGGTCACCGCGTTCGTCATGTTCGGAACCGCTACCGCCGTGCAGTTCGCGGCGAAACGGCTCGGCATCCGCGCCGTCCTGCTCACCGGCGCCATCAGCGCCTTGGCCTGCATGGGCTCGCTGCTGGCGGCCGTGCACGCCGGCTGGATCGCGGCCATCGTCGTCACCGCGATCTTCGCCGGCGCCGCGCAAGGCCTCGGCCAACTCGGCGGGTTGACGATGATCAGCACCCACGTCGCCGCCCACCGGCGCGCGGAAGCCAACGCACTGCTCAACTTCGGCGGCTACATCCCCGCCGCGTTGCTCCCCGTGGCCACCGGCTACCTCAGCGACAGCCTCGGCCTCGCCACGGGAACGACCCTCTTCGCCGTCGCACTCTCCCTCGCCGCGCTGGCCGCCGGGGCGCTCGTGTGGCGGCACACCGCGACCGCGCGGACGGATCGTCCGGCCGGCTCAGCCGGCCGCCGGTGGGGTCGAGGAGCCGTCCGCAAGGTCCCAGCTCCCCAGCAGGTTCAGCGCTCGCTGTGACGGCGAATCGGGTTCCGCCGTGCAGACGTGGAGCGTGGCGTCCGGGTCCCCGGCCGGCGTGAAGGTCTCGCAGTCGACGGTCAGGTCTCCGACGACCGGGTGCCGCAGGCGGATCGCCCGGCAGGCGCGGTGGTGCACCCGGCGTTCGTGGCGGGTCAGTTCGGGAAGGCAGCGTTCGACGCGGTCGGTCCGCTGCTGTTGATCGGATGGTCGGAGGTCGGTCCTGCCCTTGTGCAGGCGATCGGCGCCACCAACAATGCGCATTCCCCAGACGAGGACGATGCACCCAAGCCAATTTCCGCGGAGGTACTACGCGCCCGGCTTGGAATGGGGCGTGCCGCGCCCGCCATCTGGTCGACGTCGTCCGCGCCGAATTCGCCGAGGAGGCTGCCCAGTGACCTGGACGTGAGACCCGGCCGGAAACTGCTCTGCGGCCATCAACGCCGCACAAGTCCGGTGGCGGTGCGCGAGGATCTTCGGCTCAGTCCGGATGCCGTATTGGCGTGGTCCTCCGGGCGACTATGGCGCGGCATGTCGGAGATTGTGCGGTCGGCTCGATCTCGAATGAGTTGCGCCACAATGACCGGAGTCACTTGCGTTGTCGGCAGCTTCTTCCAACGTGACTTCATCCGCAAACAGCGCGCAGCGGGGCTACCGCTGCACCTGATCACCCACGAGGACGTGATCGTTCTGCGAACTCCGGACGATCGGGATGTCGCCCACCAGCGTTCAGGCGCGGGAGCGACGCGTCCGACCTCCACACATCACGAGTACGGGATGATCGGGCCCGGTCACTGGGCTGCCTGACCGGAACGTTCGAGCGGGACGACAGTGGTGTCGCCAGTTCCACATCAGAACTGGTTCGGGTGGCGAAACCACACCTCCGGGCGCTTCGGCGCAGCCGCGGCGTTCTCGTAGGCCAAAGGTCGAATCTGGTCTGAACCGTGGCTCTGTTGTGGGTGAGGCGCTGTCAGGGAACGGCGAGATATCGAGCCGTTGATGATGTGCGCGTCCGTCCGGCGCGTGGGCCATGAGGGCTTCAGCTGGGCCGTTGCGCGAGAGCCACGGCGAGTTCTGGCACGAACTCACCGGCCTGACTTGCCGGCGCGATCCCGCAGGGACCGTCCGAGATGCCGGGCGTAGTGAGCCACAGTTGCTGGGACTGATCACGGTCGCTGGTCAGCACCTGGTTCTGCCCTGTGCGGGCGTTCGGCGGGTTGCAGTCACCGGACACCGCCGCGCCGTTGCGGCTGCTGTCGATCACCGTGAGGTAGTCCGTGCGGCCGGTCTTGGCTATCAGGGCGCGCCGGATCGCTTGGGCATTCGCGGTGGCGACGTCGTCGGGGGCGTAACGGCCGATGTTCAGGGCTGCCCCGTCGGACCCTGCGGCCAGATCCGCGGCTGCGGCGGGCGACGGGGCGTCGGTGACATCGACCAGGACCGTCGTGTGCGAGGCGCGGGCAAGAGCGTGGACTGCGTCCGTGAGCAGCCGCGCTCGGGCAGCCGGCGAGGACACTGCTGCGCAACGCTGACCGGCGCGAACCACGACCAGTGCCCGGGCTTGTCCCAGTCCGTTCGCCAGGTTGCTGAACCACTGCGAATATCCGGATGGGCAGGCACCAGCTTGGTCGGCGTCGGCGAGGAGGACCGGGATCGCATTGGCAGCGGTTGCCGTCGCGACGACTGCGTGGGCTCGCGTGGCCACCGCCACGGCAGGGGAGGCGATCAGGACGGCCGCAGGCTTGCCGGCGATGGCGCTCCGAACGACCTCCGCGGTGGTTCCGGACGGCGCGGTCTGCAGCCACGCTGCCGCTGGGTTGTCCGGGTCGACGTAGATCCCCGCCGCGCCGTCGAACATCACCGGTGGCGCCCCTGCCATCGGCGGGTCGACCGCGCTGACGGTGGGGCCACACGCCGTGAGGGTCGCGAACAGCCCGACCAGTGCTGCCGCCACCGCGACGCGCCGGTGCGCCGGAGTCACCCTCGTACGAGTCATCCCCGCCTCATTGTCCCTTCTCGCCCAGGCCGTGGACGGGCCCGATGTCCTCCCAAACTATCCGGTACCCCCGGAATTCGTCCGGTCTTCGACCAGTGGCGACGCCTCGCACCGGGGAGAGGAGGACGATCCACTCTCCGTCGCGGAAGGCGAAGCCACCGCCTTGCAGGGCCTGGTCGCCGTGGATCAGGAGGCGCAAGGCTTCCTGATCCTCCTCACTCGGGAACGCTGCCATGGGTCCATGGCTGCCTCTCTCTCAACCGGGTCCCAGCCGCGACGGCAGCCGGTCGAAATCGAGCGGGGATTCGAGAAGTTGCGGCGGCGGTGCGTGCTGCCGCGCCGGATCCGCCGGCGGACCCGGATGCGTTGCTCACGGCGGAAGACGTGGGGGAGTTGCTGCAGCTGTCGCCGAGGACGTTGAAGGACCAGGCTGCCGCCGGTGTTCTGCCGCATCACCGGTTCGGCAAGCACTACCGGTTCACCCGCGGGGATGTGGCCTAGATCGTGCGGCTGGGCGCCGCCGAGGTGAAGCGGGCGCGACGGCGGGTGCCGCTGGAGGGCCTTGCGCAGGACTTCCGCGCCGCGTGAAGCGGGGCGGAGTAAGAGAGAAAGGAAGTTGAGATGGCCTTCGGCCAGAAAGAGCCCGGCACGGGTGAGTGGCGTGCCCGGTACAAGCGTCCCGATGGGACGTGGGGGAACAGGTCAGGGTTTCCCACGAAGAAGGCTGCCGAGGACTGGGGCGTGGAGCAGGAGGCGCTGATCCGGCGGAACCTGTGGCTGGATCCGCGCGATGGCGAAACCCGGTTTGCCGACTTCGCCGAGGCGTGGTTGGACGCTGTGCGTCCGCGGCTGGAGCTGAACACGGCCGCGAAGTACCGGTCGTACCTGGACAACCAGCTGCTGCCGCAGTGGCAGGCGTGGCCGTTGATCGCGATCTTCAACGGCTATGTCGAGATCGAGCGGTGGCTCTCGGAGCTGCACGAGGACTACGCGGAGTCGTCGGTGTCGTCGTACTTCGCGTTGTTCTCGACCATCCTCAATGGTGCGGTCCGTGCGCGGATGATCCCGGCCAACCCGTGCAGCGGGGTCCGCGTGACCAGTGGCGAGTTCGATACCGAGCGGCTGGTCGCCAGTCCGGCTCAGGCGCTGCGGGCTGCCATGCGGCTCTACGAGATGGGTCTGGGGATGTCGGGGTTCATGTTGTGCCTGATGGACTTCTACACCGGTGCCCGATGGGGTGAACTTGTTGGGCAGCAGCGGCACGAGTACGACGCTGAGAAGCGTGGGATCGAGATCCGGACACCGCTGAAGGAAGTCGGAGGGAAGGTCTACAAGGGAGGCCGGAAGAGTAATGATCACCACTCGGACGGTCGCTCGCGGCCGCCGACGAGGCGTGGGAACACCCGGCCGAAGAAGGGGCGGACCAAGACTCCGGCGGGGACTCGGTTCGTGGCGCTGCCGTCGGGGATCGCGGTGCTCTACGAGGAGCTGATGGACAGCCACCGTGATCCCTTCGTGTTGGCCACGCCGGAGGGGCACCCCTGGCGGCGGTCTAATTTCCGGATCCGGTTTTGGCGTCCGGCGTGGGACGGGGTCGAGCTTGACGATGCCGGGGCGGGGGAGCGGCGGCCGCCGATTCTGCCGACGTTTACCTTCCACGAGGGTCGGCACACGCACAGCACGTGGCTGACCGAGGACGGGATCCCGGAGGTCGCGCGGTGGGCGTGGCTGGGTCAGAAGATGAAGGGGATCGCCCGGGTCTACGACCACGTGACCCCGGCGATGGTGAACCAGATCCTCGACGCGTCGGAGGAACGGTGGCTGCAGTCGCTGGCTTCGTTGTATCCCGGGGGAACGGGCGAAGCTGATGTCGTGGTTCCCGCATCTGCGGTCTCGACGGGGGCTCGGGCCTGGGGCCATCGCCGGCTCATCGGCATCTGACGACTGAAGCCCCGCCCCTCCGAAGAGGAACAGGGCTTCCGGCCTGTGTTTTGGCTGGTGCGCGATACTGGGATTGAACCAGTGACCTCTTCCGTGTCAGGGAAGCGCTCTCCCGCTGAGCTAATCGCGCGAGGTGGAGACGGGATTCGAACCCGTGTACACGGCTTTGCAGGCCGTTGCCTCGCCTCTCGGCCACTCCACCGTGCAAGGCCTCGAAGAGGCTTTCGAGCGGACGACGGGATTCGAACCCGCGACCCTCACCTTGGCAAGGTGATGCGCTACCAGCTGCGCTACGTCCGCACTCTCCGCGGGTCCCGAGTGCCTGGTCAGTGGCCTGGCACCCCGTCGCCGTGGTGTGAGAGAACCATATCGGACCCCGAAAACCGCCCCGTCACCGGGGGGCCATCTGCCGGTTGCGGGGCTGTGATCAGGCGAGATCGTTGGGGATGAGGTGGGTCAGGGCGTCGTCGACGTCGACCCACAGGTGTTCGTTGCCGGGGAGCACCACGTCGTACGTGCGGTCGAGGAAGTCGGCGAGCTCCTGGGCGGAGGCTTCGAACATGGCGTGCCCGGAGGGGGAGTTGAGCTCGATGAGCACGGACTCGGGATCTTCGACCGACGGGCGGATCCGCACGTCGCCGTCGCCGGCGTCGGCGAGGAGGCCGTCGGCGAGGAGGTCGCGGGCGTAGACCCACTCGACCCAGCCCGCGCGGCCGGTGCGGAAGGCGGCGACGACCGCGTAGGGGTCGCGAGTGTCGTAGCGCAGTTCAACCTTGACCGGAACCGCCGGGGTCCGCGGCGCCAGCAGGTCGAAGACCGCCGTCGAGCGGAGCGTCACGTGATCGTTGCGCATCGTCCTACCCTTCGTCTCCCTTCCCGGCCCGGACGACCGAGGACGACGATGAGACGCTCCGGGAAGCCGATTCCGTCGCGGGTTCTCCGGAGATCACCCGTCCGTGGTCGGCAGTACCGTTCCGTCCGTCGTCGCCCGCGCCGCGCAGCCTTCCGCGGGCGCCCGCTGGGCAGCCACACGTACATACTGCGCGGTTCGACCGCCGCGCGATAGCACCGTCGCACGGATGTCGAAGCCGGGCGCGAGCGGCCCCACCGCGGCACAACCCCGGCTAGCTCGGGGTTGTTCGCTCCGTATTCGCTGGTAGACGGAGGGTGTTCGGCGCCAACCACCCGTTTGCAGGCCCTCGAAAGTCGTGTTGTAGAGTTGTCCTCACTCCACGAGCGGGCGATTAGCTCAGGGGGAGAGCGCTTCGTTCACACCGAAGAGGTCACTGGTTCGATCCCAGTATCGCCCACCACATCGAGGCTCCGGATCTCACGATCCGGGGCCTCGACTGTTTTTCGCGCAAGAATCTTCGCAGGTCAGCACCTCGCGGCGGCCCGGACCGGCGCGGCGTCCGGGGGGATCCGGTCCGACCTGGTCGATCACGGCTCCACAACGGTCTCGACACGGCTTCCTGACCTGCAATTTGCAGGTCGCACGCGCACAGATGACCTTCGCCGTACGGCTCGCGTCGGTTTTGTGGCACGAGGACTCCGTGAGACACCTTGAGTGTGATCCTGAGCACTTTCTCGATCATGTCAGGATTCGAACCACCCGAACGGCCGCACGCAGTTCGCCGCAACTCCGGCCGCGGGCCGGCGGCGCGGTCCGCCGACGTTCGAAGGTTTCCGTCCGGGGCGCGGCCGTTCCGGTGAATCTGCCGCGCTTCCGAGGCGCCCCCACAGCCTCTGGTATCGGCGGGCCCGGTTCGGCAAGACGGGTGAACGCGGCGATTCCGCGGTGGGAGCACGGCGTGATCGGCGCGCCGGCCCGCGCACCCCGGGGGAGTATGGCGCCCGGCCGGCGCCTCATGTGCGACGAAAACCCGACGCCGTGACACCGCGAAGCAGAATGTCACCGCCGGCGCGATCCGATCCGCCGAGCCTCCGGGGAAATCCACTGTGGACGCGTCCGGACCGGAGTGTCCACAGTGGAACATCCCGGTGGCCGGGACGCCTCGCCCTCGCCGCGGACAGTGGTGGAACATTGACTACATTCCGTAGTTATCGGTGGGTTGCCACTTATTACTCATCGTCATCATCCTGTTATCTTCAAGCCATTCATTTGCGTGAAGCAGCCGCAGGATGTGGCTGGAAATCCTTGTAACGAGTCCCGGATAGCCGCCGATACCTTGGCGTGTGTCGCTCCTTTGGTGGCTGAATCGGGTAAGGGTCATGATCACGCTCCGAGATCAAACTCGTTCACTCAGCGTGCCGGCGGAGACCTTCGAACCATGCTCCTGGGAGGTCTGATGGAAGAGTCGGTGCGGCCCACATCCACGGTCAGCGGACCGCCGCCGCACATCGACCTCCAGGCGATGCCGGAGATCCCCGCACCCGCCGGCGCGAGGACCGGGAAAACCGCGACCGCGCACCCCGTGCCGGCCGTGAACGCACCCCGGCCTGCGCCCGTCGAGTCGACCACGGCGAAATCGCATCCCGCTTCGTGGGAGAAGCGATACCGCGCCTGGGTCATCGCCAGTGACATCGTCGCCGCCTTCGTGGTGATCGGCGTCAGCGCCTTCGTGATCGACCGCGTGGCGCCGCAGGACATGCACGCGTTCGGCACGGCACTGGCGGTGCTGTGCGCGCTGCCCGTCAGCCGCGCGTGGAGCCCGCGCGTGCTCGGCGAAGGTCCCGAGGAGTACCGGACGCTCGGCCGCGGCCTCATCACCGCCGCCGTGCTGGTGGCGCTCGGCGGCCTGCTCTTCCGCGCGCTCGACGTGCAGCCGTGGGTGTTCATCGTGGTGCCCGTGATCGCGCTCTTCGCCTTCCCTCAGCGGTACCTGCTGCGCCAGGTCCTGCACCGCCAGCGCCGCCGCGGCCTGTGCCTGCTGCCCGTGATGGCGGCCGGCAGCCCCGGGACGGTGGCCGACCTCATCGCCCGCACGAAGACCGAGGCGCACGTCGGCTGGCGCGTGGAGGCGGTCTGCACGGTCGACGGCGGGGGCGCCGGCTCCGGCAGCGGCGAGATCGACGGCGTGCCCGTGGTCGGCCGGCTCGAGGAGCTCTCCCGCCACGTGCGCCGCGGCGGCTACCGCGTCGTCGCCATCACCGCCGACCAGTACTGGACGCCGAAGCGGCTCCAGCGCCTCGCGTGGGACCTCGAAGGCACCGCCGCGGAGCTGGTCGTGGCGCCGGTGCTGATGGAGGTCGCGGGGCCGCGGCTCAACGTCTCCGGTGTGCTCGGCATGCCCCTGCTGCGGGTCACGGCGCCGCGGTTCACCGGTGGCCGCCGGCTCGTGAAGGAGGCCGTCGACCGCTGTGGCGCGGCGTTCCTGCTGACGCTGTTCTCCCCGCTGCTGCTGGCGATCGCGCTGGCCGTGAAGCTCGGCGACCGCGGCCCGGTGATCTACAAGCAGCGCCGCGTCGGCAAGGACGGCGAGAACTTCACGATGCTGAAGTTCCGCACGATGGTCCCCGACGCCGACAAGATCCGGCAGAACCTCGAAGAGGCCAACGAAGGCGCCGGGCCGCTGTTCAAGATGAAGCGCGACCCGCGCGTGACCCGCGTCGGCGGGCTGCTGCGCCGCTACTCGCTCGACGAGCTGCCCCAGCTGTTCAACGTGCTCTACGGACGCATGTCGCTCGTCGGGCCCCGGCCTCCGCTGCCGGAGGAGACGCGCCAGTACGCGCCCGACGCCCGCCGCCGCCTGCTCGTGAAGCCCGGCCTCACCGGGCTGTGGCAGGTCAGCGGCCGCAGCGACCTTTCCTGGGCCGACAGCATCCGGCTCGACCTGCGCTACGTCGAGGACTGGTCGCTCGCGCTGGACCTGGTGATCCTGTGGAAGACCTTCCGGGCCGTCGTCGGCGGGGACGGCGCCTACTGAGCCGGGCCACGCCCCGCGGAGCGGCCGCCGACCACCCGGTCGGCGGCCGCTTCCGCGGTGCCGGGAGACGAGCCCGGCCGGGCCGTCGCGGTTAGCGCCGACACGCGTGAGGCGCCCGCGGGCCGACGACTAGCATCGACCGGAGTCATCCCCGTCACTTGCCCCAGAAGGAGCCGATCGTGTCGCATCCGCCGTCAGCCGCCGCCGTCCCCGCCGAGCGCGTGGTGGTCCCGGCGGGCACTACGGCGGGAGCCGCGGTCCGCGAGGCCGGGCTGCCGACCAAGGGCCCGGACACGATCGTCGTGGTGCGCGACGCCGAGGGCAAGCTGCGCGACCTCGCGTGGGCGCCGGAGGCCGACGCCGAGGTGGAGCCCGTCGCGGCGAACACCGAGGACGGCCGCAGCGTGATCCGCCACTCGGCCGCCCACGTGCTGGCCCAGGCCGTGCAGCAGGAGTTCCCCGACGCGAAGCTCGGCATCGGGCCGCCGGTCAAGGACGGCTTCTACTACGACTTCGCCGTCGACAAGCCCTTCACCCCGGAAGACCTGCAGGCGCTGGAAAAGCGCATGAAGCAGATCGTGAAGGGTGCCCAGCAGTTCTCCCGCCGCGTGTTCGACTCCGTCGACGAGGCCAAGAAGGAGCTGGCGAACGAGCCGTTCAAGCTCGAGCTGGTCGACCTCAAGTCCGAAGTGGACACCGACGAGGTGATGGAGGTCGGTGGCGGCGAGCTGACGATCTACGACAACCTCGACCCGCGCACCAAGGACCGCGTGTGGAGCGACCTCTGCCGCGGCCCGCACGTGCCCACCACCAAGTTCATCCCGGCGTTCAAGCTCACCCGCGTGGCCGCCGCCTACTGGCGCGGCAGCGAGAAGAACCCGCAGCTGCAGCGGATCTACGGCACCGCGTGGGAGTCGAGCGAGGCGCAGGACGCCTACCTGGAGCGCATCGCCGAGGCCGAGCGCCGCGACCACCGCCGCCTCGGTGCCGAGCTCGACCTGTTCTCCTTCCCGGAGGAGATCGGTTCCGGCCTGCCGGTGTTCCATCCCAAGGGCGGCATCATCCGCCGCGAGCTGGAGAACTACTCGCGCCGCCGCCACGAGGAGGCCGGCTACGAGTTCGTGAACACGCCCCACATCTCCAAGGGCGAGCTGTTCCACACCTCCGGCCACCTGCCCTACTACGCCGACACGATGTTCCCGCCGGTCAAGTTCGAGGACGAGGACTACTACCTCAAGGCCATGAACTGCCCGATGCACAACCTGATCTTCCGCTCGCGCGGGCGGTCGTACCGGGAGCTGCCGCTGCGGCTGTTCGAGTTCGGCACGGTGTACCGCTACGAGAAGTCCGGTGTGGTCCACGGCCTCACCCGCGTGCGCGGCCTGACGATGGACGACTCGCACATCTACTGCACCAAGGAGCAGATGCCCGGCGAGCTGCGCTCGCTGCTGAAGTTCGTGCTCGACCTGCTGGCCGACTACGGGCTGTCGGACTTCTACCTGGAGCTGTCCACCCGCGGCGACTCCGAGAAGTTCATCGGCGAGGACTGGGAGTGGGAAGAGGCCACGGAGACGCTGCGGCAGGCCGCGATCGACTCCGGCCTCGAGCTCGTGCCCGACCCGGGCGGCGCCGCCTTCTACGGCCCGAAGATCTCCGTGCAGGCGCGCGACGCCATCGGCCGGACCTGGCAGATGTCCACGATCCAGCTGGACTTCAACCAGAACAAGCGCTTCGACCTCGAGTACACCGCCTCCGACGGCTCGCGCCAGCGCCCGGTGATGATCCACCGCGCGCTGTTCGGCTCGATCGAGCGGTTCTTCGGTGTGCTGACCGAGCACTACGCCGGCGCGTTCCCCGCGTGGCTCTCGCCGGTGCAGGTCGTGGGCATCCCGATCACCGCCGACCAGGTCGAGTTCCTCGACGGGGTGCAGAAGGCGTTGCGCGCCAAGGGGATCCGGGCCGAGGTCGACGCGAGCGACGACCGCATGCAGAAGAAGATCCGCACCCACACCACGCAGAAGGTGCCGTTCCTGCTCCTGGCGGGCGCGAAGGACGCCGAGGCGGGCGCGGTGTCGTTCCGCTTCCGCGACGGCGGCCAGATCAACGGCGTGTCCGTGGACACCGCCGTCGACGCCATCGCCGAGTGGGTGGCCGGCCGGGAGAACGCCTCGCCGAGCGCGGAGGCCGTGGAGAAGATCCTGCGGTGAGCGACGCGGACGGTCCCGAGATCGTCGAGCAGGACGGAGTGGGGGTCCCGGACGCGTTGCAGCGGCTGTGGACCCCGCACCGGATGGCCTACATCAAGGGGCAGGAGAAGCCGGACGACGACGAGTCCGACGGCTGCCCGTTCTGCCGCATCCCCAGCCTCGACGACGAAGCGGCGCTGATCCTGGCGCGCGGCGAGACGGTGTACGCGGTGCTGAACCTGTACCCGTACAACCCCGGTCACCTCATGGTGGTGCCCTACCGCCACGTGGCCGACTACACCGACCTGACCGAGGCCGAGACGCGCGAGCTGGCCGAGTTCACGCAGCACGCCATGCGCGTGGTGCGTGAGGTGTCGGCAGCGCACGGGTTCAACATCGGCATGAACCAGGGCGTGATCGCCGGCGCGGGCATCGCGGCGCACCTGCACCAGCACCTGGTGCCGCGCTGGGGCGGCGACGCGAACTTCATGCCGGTGATCGGGCACACGAAGGTGCTGCCGCAGCTGCTCGGCGAGACGAGGAAACTCCTGGCCGACGCGTGGTGAAGACCACGGGGCGCGCGAGTGTACCGACGCGGTCTGTGCCGATCATTACTCATCCGACCACAGTCACGGCCGAATGGCTTCGTAGCAACGGTTACGTGCCGCCAGGGGGTCGGCCTACCTTTGGCCGGATGAGTAATTGAGCACTCAATCAGGGGTAGCATGGAGGTATGTCCGAACCTCGCTGGCTTTCCGAAGACGAGCAACGCGTCTGGCGTGATTTCTCCCAGGCCGCCGCGCTTCTGCAAGCGCACCTCGAAGGCCAGCTGCAACACGACTCGGGCATGCCGCACACGTACTACGAGGTCCTGGTCGCGCTGTCGGAGGCCGACGGGCGCCGGCTGCGGATGAGCGAGCTCGCCGAAGCGCGCGGCTCCTCGCGCAGCCGGCTGTCCCACGCCGTGGCGCGCCTGGAGGGCAAAGGCTGGGTGCGGCGCGAGTCGTGCCCCACCGACAAGCGCGGCGCGTGGGCGGTGCTCACCGACGCGGGGTTCGCGGCGCTCGAAGCGGCCGCCCCCGGCCACGTCGAGGCCGTGCGCGAGAGCCTCTTCGACCGGCTGACACCGGAGCAGGCGCACCAGCTGGGCGAGATCAGCTCGGCGATTCTCGGCGGTCTGCGGCCCCAGTGCGCGGCCGCGATCGCCGCCGAGGAGGCGGGCGAATTCGTGGCCCCGGTCGTCGAACTGCCGAAATCAGGCTGATCGCCCGGCGGGTCGCGGGGCGGGACGTCGGGCCCGTGACGGCGGGTCGATAGGCTTTCGTGGCCCACCCACCCCCGAGCCAGGTGCACCAGACGACGAGATGCTCAACATTTTCGCCCGTGCCTCAGTATCCCGCGTCACCGATCCGATCGGTCGGACGCTGGTCCGTGCCGGACTGACTCCGAACGCGATGACCGTGATCGGCACCGCGGGTGCCGTGGCGTGCGCGCTGGTCTTCTTCCCTCAGGGGCTCCTGCTGTGGGGAACCTTCACCGTGTGGGGGTTCGCCATGCTCGACCTCCTCGACGGCGCGATGGCCAGGGCCCGCGGCTACGGCACCCCGTTCGGAGCCGTCCTCGACGCCACGTGCGACCGCCTGGTGGACGGCGCGCTGTTCGCCGCCATCGCGTGGTGGTGCTTCGTGGTCGACCACAACAACCGCGCGGCGGCGGCCGCCCTGATCTGCCTGGTGCTCGCCCAGGTCATCTCCTACGTGAAAGCCCGCGCCGACGCGTCGGGCCTCGAAGCCGACGGCGGCCTGGTCGAGCGGGCCGAGCGGCTGATCATCGCGCTCGTCGGCACCGGCCTGCACGGCCTCGGCGTGCCCTACACGGTGGAGATCACGCTCTGGCTGCTCGCCGTGCTGTCGGTGATCACGCTGCTGCAGCGCGGTGCCGCCGTCGCGAAGGCCGCGCGAGCCGTGGCCGAGCAAGCGAAGCAGACCGCGCAGGCCGGCCAGGCCACGCAGACCGAGGAACCCACCCGCGCCGAGCAACCCGCGCAGGCCGAGAAACCCACCCAGGCCGGGCAAGCCGCCGCTCCGGCCGAGCAGGCCACGACCGGCGACGTGCAGACGGGCGGGGCGCAGCCGTGAGCGCGCTGTCCCAGCGGCTCGGCGAGTTCGGCTACACGGCGGGCTGGCAGCTCGCCCGCCGGATGCCCGAGCCGATGGGGACGGCGGTGTTCGCGCTGGGCGCAGACCTCGCCACCCGCCGCGGCGGCGGGGGCGTGCGGCAGCTGCGCGCCAACCTCGCGCGGGTCGTGCCGCAAGCCGACGAGACGGAGCTCGACGAGCTCGTCCGCCGGGCCATGCGGTCGTACTCGCGGTACTGGTACGAGACGTTCCGGCTCCCGTCGATGGACCGCGCCGAGGTGATCTCCAAGGTCGGGGCCGCGATCACGGGGGTCGAGAACATCGACGCCGCCCTCGCCGAGGGCAACGGCGCGGTGATCGCGCTGCCGCACAGCGGGAACTGGGACGCGATCGGGGTGTGGCTGGCCGACCGGCTCGGCGGGTTCACCACGGTCGTCGAACGCCTGAAGCCCGAGTCGCTGTTCAACCGGTTCGTGGCCTACCGCGAGGCGCTCGGGTTCGAGATCGTGCCGCTCACCGGCGACAGCGCGGCGATGCGCCTGCTGCTGAAACGCCTGCGCGAGAACAAGGTCGTGTGCCTCGTCGGCGACCGCGACCTCACCGCGAGCGGGGTCCCGGTGCGGTTCTTCGGCGAGCGCACGCGCATGCCCGCGGGCCCGGCGCGGCTCGCCGCCACGACCGGGGCGGCGCTGCTGCCCGTCGGCTCGTGGTTCAGCGAGGACGGCTGGCAGGTCCGCGTGCACCCGCGCATCCGCGTCACCGCGCGCGCCGAGGTCCCCGCGGCCACCCAGGCGCTGGCCGACGCGTTCGCCGGCGACATCGCGGCGCACCCGGCCGACTGGCACATGCTGCAGAAGATCTGGCTCGCCGACCTCGAGGCCGGCGAACGCGCCAGCCTCGAAGAAGTGGGCTGACCCGGTGGCGGGCGGGCTGAAGATCGGGATCGTGTGCCCCTACTCGTTCGACGTGCCGGGCGGGGTGCAGGGCCACGTGATCGACCTCGCGCGGGCGCTCATCGCGCGGGGACACCACGTGTCCGTGCTGGCGCCGGCCGACGAGGACGCCGTGCTGCCCGACTTCGTGCACCCGGCGGGCAAGGCGCTCGGCATCCCGTACAACGGCTCGGTCGCACGGCTGCAGTTCGGGCCCGTCTCCTACGCACGGGTGCGCCGCTGGATCCGCGACAACGGGTTCGACGTGCTGCACCTGCACGAACCGGCCGCGCCCAGCCTGTCGCTGCTGGCCCTGAAGGTGGCCGACGGGCCGATCGTCGCCACCTTCCACACGGCGACCACGCGCTCGCGCACGCTGGCGGCGTTCCAGCCCGTGCTGCGGCCGCTGCTGGAGAAGATCACCGCGCGCATCGCGGTGTCGGCGCTGGCCCGGCGGGTGCAGGTCGAGCACGCCGGCGGCGACGCGGTGGAGATCCCCAACGGCGTCGACGCCGAGTTCTTCGCCCGCGCCACGCCGCTGGAGGGCTACCCGCGCGCGGGCGGCACGGTCGGGTTCGTCGGCCGGTTCACCGAACCCCGCAAGGGCATGGACGTGCTGCTGGAGGCGTCGCGCCGGTTGCTGCCGGAGTTCGAGGACCTGCGGCTGCTCGTGGTCGGCCGCGGCGACCCGGACCAGCTGCGGCGCATGGCCGGGCCCGAGCTGTGGCCGCACGTCGAGCTGCTCGGCCAGGTCGACGATGCCACGAAGGCCCGCGCGCTGCGCAGCGTCGACGTGTACTGCGCGCCGAACACCGGCGGCGAGAGCTTCGGCATGATCCTCACCGAGGCCATGGCCGCGGGCACGCCCGTGCTGGCCAGCGGGCTCGACTCGTTCCGCCGCGTGCTCGACGACGGCAAGGCCGGGCAGCTCGCGGCGACCGGTGACGCCGGCGCGCTCGCCGACGGCCTGCGCGAGCTGCTCGGCGACCCGGCGCGGCGCGCGTCGCTGGCCGCGGCGGCGGGGGAGCGCGTGACGGGGTACGACTGGTCGGTCGTCGTCACCCAGGTGCTGCGCGTGTACGAGACCGCGATCGCCGCCGACCCGAGGCTGGTCGTCCCCGCGGAACGGGAGTTCGCGCGGTGAGCTGGCTCGCGTGGCTGATCCCCGTGCTGGCCGCGATCGTGGTGCTGGGCGGGCTGTTCCTCGTCGCGACGGCCAACCGCCTCGACCGCCTCCACGTGCGCATGGACGCCGGCTGGGCCGCGCTCGACGCGGCGCTGGCGCGGCGGGCGGTGGTCGCGCGGGCCGTCGCCGCGCTGCTGGACGGCACCGGTCCCGGCCTGCACGCCGCGGCCGAGCGGGCCGAACGCGCGGCCCGCGCCGAACGCGAGGCCGACGAAAACGAGCTGACCCTGAGGCTCGGCGCGATCGACCGGACGGCGCTGCCGCCGGCGCTGGCCGAGGAGCTCACCGACGCCGAGCACCGCGTGGTCATCGCGCGCCGCGTGCACAACGACGCCGTGCGCGACACGCTCGCGCTGCGGCGCCGGCGGAAAGTGCGGTATTTCAAGCTCGCCGGGACGGCGCCGCTGCCGGAGTACTTCGAGTTCGCCGAACCCGACGTGTGACCGGAGTTCGGGGTGACGGTGGCAGACTGAGCCGCATGACCGTCGAACCGGATGCCTGCGCCGTCGCCCACGGTGCTCCCGAAGCGAACCCCGACGCGCGGACGCTGGTCGCCGTGTTCGCGTCGCCGGTGGCCCGGTACCTGCTGAGCTACGCCGCCGACCTGGGCTACCACACCGTGCTGTTCGAGCCGGACGCCGCGCGCGCCACCGACGTGCAGTCCGCGTGCGACATCCGCACCTCGATGCCGTCGGTCGACAAGACCGCGGACGTCGTGGTGACCGACCACCACCGCACCGAGCTGGGCCCGGTGCTGCGCGACGCGCTCGCCGAGGAGGCCCGCTGGGTCGGCGTGCTCGGCAACCCGCGGCACGAAGGCCCGCACGTGGCGGCCCTGACGGCGCTGGGCGTGCCGGCCCCGGACATCGCGCGGGTGCACCGCCCCGTGGGGCTGAACATCGGCTCGCGCAAGCCGGCGGAGATCGCCATCGCCGTGCTGGCCGGCCTCATCGCCGACCGCAACGGCAAGCCGGGCGGCTTCGAGTTCTGACCGGTGTGACCACCGGGTTCACAGGGGCATCGCCGCTCCTTCCGGCAGCGGTTCGAACCGGGCGTGGACGCGGGTGAACGTGGCCGTGCCCGAGCTCAGTGAGCGCAGGTCGATCGCGTAGCGCAGGAGCTCCGCGGCGGGCACCTCGGCGTTGATGACCGTGCGGCCGCCCTCGCCCGACTCGGTGCCGAGCACGCGCCCCCGCCGCGACGACAGATCGCCCAGCACGGTGCCCAGGTGCTCGTCCGGGAGCGTGATGGCGACGGTGTCGAGGGGTTCCAGCAACGTGATCCGGCTGGCCGCCGCGGCTTCCCGCAGCGCGAGCGCCCCGGCGGTCTGGAACGCCGCGTCCGACGAGTCGACGCTGTGGGCCTTGCCGTCCACGAGCGTCACGCGCACGTCGACGACCGGGTGCCCGTCCATGAGCCCGCGCTTGAGCTGCGCGCGCACGCCCTTCTCGACACTTGGGATGAACTGGTGCGGCACCGAGCCGCCGACGACTTTGTCCACGAACTCGAACCCACTGCCGCGCGGCAACGGTTCCACCTCGATGTCGCACACGGCGAACTGGCCGTGGCCGCCGGACTGCTTCACGTGGCGGCCGTGGCCGCGGGCGGGTTTGCCGAACGTGGCGCGCAGGCTGATGCGCACCGGTTCGGTGTCCACGTCGGCGCCGCCGGCGCGCAGCCGCGACAGGACGACGTCGGCGTGCGCCTCACCCATGCACCAGAGCACGAGCTGGCCGGTTTCGGCGTTGCGGTCGAGCCGCAGCGTCGGGTCTCCGGCCACCAGCCGCGAAAGGTTGCGGGACAGCGTGTCCTCGTCGCTGCGGGTCTTGGCGATGATGGCGACCGGCAGGAGCGGCTCGGGCATGCGCCACGGTTTCATCACCAGCGGGTCGTCCGGCGATGAGACGGTGTCGCCCGTTTCGGCCGAGCCGACCTTGGTCAGCGCGCACAAGTCGCCCGCCACGCAGTAGGGAACTTCGCGCAGCGCGGACCCGAGCGGCGAGTACAGGTGCGCCACGCGTTCGTCGGCGTCGTGGTCCTCGTGCCCGCGCTCGGCGAGGCCGTGCCCGGACACGTGCACGGCGTTCTCCGGCCGCAGCGTCCCCGAGAACACCCGGACGAGCGATACGCGGCCGACGTAGGAGTCCACGGCCGTGCGCACGACCTCCGCGGCGAGCGGCCCCGCGGGGTCGGCCGTCAGGTCGCCGTGCGGGCCGCCGTCGGGAGTCGTGACGCCCGGCAGCGTGTGTTCCAGCGGCGACGGGAACGCGCGCACGATCCCGTCGAGCACCTCCGCGAGCCCGATGCCGCTGGTGGCGCACACGGGGATGACGGGGTGGAACGACCCGCGCGCCACCGCGGTCTCGAGGTCGGCGATGAGCGTGTCCTCGGAGATCTCCTCGCCGCCGAGGTATCGCTCCATGAGGGTCTCGTCCTCGCTCTCGGCGATGATGCCCTCGATGAGCTCGTTGCGGGCGTCCTCGAGGCCGGCGAGGTCGGCCGGATCGGGCTCGCCGATCCGCGGCGGATAGCCGGCGGAGTAGTCGAAGTAGCGCTGGGTGATGAGACCGACCAGCCCGTCGCGAGCCGGGAGGTACAGCGGCAGCACGCCCGCACCGAACGCGGCCTGGCAGGCGGCGATCTCCGCGAGTGCGTCGGCCCGGTGGTGGTCGAGGCGGGAGACGATCACGGCCCGGGGCATCCCGACCGACGCGCACTCCTCCCACACGGCGACCGTCGCGGCGTCGACGCCTTCGGCCGCGCACACCACGAACAGCGCGGCGTCGGCGGCGCGCAGCCCCGCGCGCAGCTCGCCGACGAAATCGGCGTAGCCCGGGGTGTCGATGAGGTTGATCTTGTGGCCCTGGTGCAGCACCGGCGCCACCGACAGCCCGACGGACCGCTGCTGGCGCACGGCCGCCGGGTCGTGGTCGCACACCGTGGTGCCCTCGACGACCGAGCCGGCGCGCGGGACGGTGCCCGACGCCGCGAGCAACGCCTCGGTCAAGGTGGTCTTCCCGGACCCCGAGGGCCCCACCAGCACAACGTTGCGTACTCGGGCGGGGTCGGCCACAGCGACGGCGGCCCCGGTGTCGGTACTCCTGCTCTGTTTGTCGGCCATGGCGACTCCTCGGCGAACGGCTGGTGTACGCGATGTGTCCTCGATCACACACCCGCTACCCTGGGCAGGGCAAGGCAGGGCCGGGGGGACCACGCGTTTGCTCCCCGGTGTGTTCCGGCTTCGGGCCGGGTGACGGGGGCGGGATGACGATCAGCAGGCGCACGTTCCTGTGGGCGTCCGGGGCGGCGGTACCGGTGGCGGCGGGCCTGGGGGCCACCACGGCGGACCGGTGGGCGGCCCTGCGGCGACGGCTTTCGGGGACGTTGCTCGTACCCGGCGACGCGGGGTACGAGGCCGCTCGCCACGGTTATTTCACGCTGTACGACCACCATCCGGCCGCGATCGCCGGCTGCGTGAGCGAGGCGGACGTGCAGGCGTGCGTGGACTTCGCCGCACAGCACGCCATCCCGGTGGCCGCGCGCTCGGGCGGGCACAGCTACGTCGGATACTCCACTGTGGACGGCGGACTGGTGGTGGACGTCGGGCGGCTCGCCGGGATCCGCGTCCTCGACCACGGACGGGCCGTGGTGGGGGCGGGTGCGCGGCTGGGCCCGGTGTACCAGGCGCTGGGGACCGCGGGGCGGGCGCTGGCCGCGGGCACGTGCCCGACCGTCGGCATCGCCGGGCTGACGCTCGGCGGCGGAGTCGGGGTGCTGGGCCGCAAGCTCGGGCTCACGTGCGACCAGCTCGAGTCGGCGCGGGTCGTGACGGCCGACGGCGTGGTGTGCACGGTGTCGGCGCACCAGGACGCGGACCTGTTCTGGGCGTTGCGCGGCGGCGGGGGCGGCAACTTCGGCATCGTCACGTCGTTCACCTTCCGGACCGCCCAGGCGCAAGCCCTCACGTCCTTCAGCCTGCAGTTCCCGCCCGAGACGGCCGCGACGCTCCTCGCCGAATGGCAGGACTGGCAGCCGCGGATGCCCGACGAGCTCTGGTCCGACCTCGGGCTCGGCGCCACGGCGGCGAACTTCGGCGGCTGCTTCGTGGGTCCGCGCAGCAGGCTGAAGCCGATCCTCGACGATTTCGTCCGCCGGGTCGGCGCGGCGCCGCTGAAACGGGAGGAGCCGGAGACCGATTTCCTCGGCGCGATGCGGTACTTCGCCGGTTGCCCGGACCTCGCGGGTTCGGCGTGCGGCCCCGGCTGGGGTGGTGGCACGGGCAAGATCGGGACCGCCGCGTACGTCGCGACGTCACGGATGCTGATGCGCCCGGCGCAGGACCCGGCCGCGGTCCTGGAACTGCTGAGCGAGGACCCGGATTCTTACACGATCGTGGACGGTGGCGGCGGCGCGATCGCGCGCGGCGACTCGGCTTTCCCGCACCGCCGGGCGCTCGCGAGCTTCCAGTTCACCCACGGGCTGGAGCACGCGACCGAGGCCGCGGCAAGGCGCGCGATCGGGCGAATTCGCGACGGGCTCGGGCCGGAATTCGGCACCACCGGTTACGTCAACTACCTCGATCCGGAAATGCCGGAGTGGGGCCAGGCCTATTACGGCGGCAACCTGCCCCGGCTGCGCGCGGTGGCCCGGCGCTACGACCCGGACCGCGTGTTCTCCTTCCCCCAAGGGGTAACCCCGGCCTGACTGTCCACAACGGATCGTTTTACACTTCTCCGATTCCCGTTTTTTCGAGGAGGAGGAACGTGCTTGAGCTGGCGTGGTCGGCGGACGAACTCGCGCGAACGAGGCTCGCGTTCTCCCCGCTGTGGGAAATCGTGGCGAGCGTCCGGGTGCTGGCCCGCCCGGGCGAGCACGCGCTGCACCTGCCGTGGGTGCGCAAGGCGTCGGGCGCGCTGGCCGACGCGGGGATCGACGTCACGCCACTCGCCGATCTCGTCGCCGGCCGCTCGGTGCCGCGGTTCCTCACGCCCGCACCGGCTTCGCCCGTGCCGCAGCTGGCCGACGAGCTGGCGGACCTGCGCGACGTCGCCCCGCGCGCGGTGCGGCGCGAGCTGGAGGCGATGGACCCGCCGCGCTCGGCCGCGCTGACCCGCCTGCACCGCGACCCGGAGGCCGGGCTCGACCGGCTCGCGGGGCTGATGGAGCGGTACTGGGCGGTGGCGCTGGCGCCCGCGTGGCCACGCATGCGGGCGCTGCTGGAAGGCGACGTGCTGCACCGGTCGCGGCTGCTCGCCGCCGGCGCGGCGGAGGACCTGTTCCACGACCTCGCGCCCGCCGTCCACTGGGCCGAGGGCGCGCTGATCGTCGCCCAGCGGCTCGTCCCCGCCACGGGCGCGCCGCACGGCCACGGGCTCGTGCTGGCGCCGTCGGTGTTCGTCTGGCCGCGTGTGATCTCACGGACCCATGCGGGCCGGCAGCCCGTGCTGCGCTATCCGGCCCGCGGCGTCGCCGGCCTGTGGGAATCCGGTGGTACCTCGTCGTCGGCCGCCCTGCGCGGCGTGCTCGGCCGCAGCCGCAGCACGCTCCTCACCTCGCTGACCACGCCGGCGGACCTCGGCGAGCTGGCGCGCCGCACGGGCCTGAAGCAGGGCGTCGTCGCGAAGCACCTCCAGCTCCTGCGTGCCGCGGGCTTGATCGCCACGGCCCCCGACGGCGTCCACTCACGAACGGTCGCCGCCGACGCCGTGGTGACCGCGGCCGACGACTGAGGGCTCAGGGCACCCCGGCCAGCCGCAACAGCGCCGCCGTCGCCGCGGCGGCCACGACCACGGCCACGAACGGGGCCTTGCGCCACGCGAGCACCCCGCCGACCAGCACCCCGGCCGGGCGGGCGATGCCGGCGAACGCGTGCCCTTCCGTGAGCGCGCTCGTCGCGACGAGCGCGGCCAGCAGGACGACGGCCGAGAGCGCCATGAGCCGCTGGGCACGGGGGGAGAGGTGGACGCGCGTGCGCAGCACCGGCCCGGCGAAGCGGAAGGCGAACGTGCCCGCCGCGAGGACCACGGTGGCGATCAGGAGCTCGACGCCGTCCATCAGTGGGCTCCTTCCAGCGTCTTCGGTTCCTTGGCCGCCACGCCGACGAGTACGCCGGCCAGCGCCAGCAGCACCGGCAGGCCCGCGGGCAGGAACGGGGTGGCCGCCAGGGCGACCACCACGCCCACGGCGACGGGCAGCCGGGTGGCGCGATCGCGCAACGACGGCAGGACGAGGGCCAGCAGCACGGCCGGGAACGCGGCGTCCAGGCCGAACGCGGCGGTGTCACTGATGGCGGTGCCCGCGAAAGCACCCGCGACGCAGCCTGCGTTCCACGCGACGAACAGGCCCGCGCCGCACGCCCAGTAGGCGGCGCGCCGGCGTCCCGAATCGCGCTGGGCCAGGGCGAAGGCCACCGACTCGTCGATCATCAGGTGGCTGCCGGCGATGCGGGTGGCCCACTTCGGGCCGAACACGTCGCCGATCGCGAAGCCGAACGGCAGGTGCCGCGCGTTCACCAGCAGGCCCGCGACCACGGCGGCCAGCGGGTTGCCGCCGCCGGCGATGATGCCCACCAGCATGAACTGCGACGCGCCGGCGAAGACCAGCAGCGACAGCAGCATCGGAGCCCACAGCGGGAACCCCGAGCCCACCGCGATGGCGCCGTAGGAGACGCCCACGAGGCCGTCGGCCAGGCAGACGAGCGCGATGTCCCGGGTCAGCTCCCGGTCGAGTGTTCGCCAAATCGAACGCATAGTGTCTTATGCTGAACACAGGACCGGGTGTTCGTCAAGGCGAACGGAAAGACTGATGGAGCGAACACAGATGTCGCAGGAGACCGGCGGCGCGCCGCTGGAGATCATCGCCGCGTCGCTGCGGCGCGAGCGCACCCGCGCGGGCCTGTCGCTCACCGAGGTCGCGCGCCGCGCCGGCCTGGCGAAGTCGACGCTGTCGCAGCTGGAGTCGGGCTCGGGCAACCCGAGCGTCGAGACGCTGTGGGCCCTCGGCGTGGCGCTCGACGTGCCGTTCTCCCGGCTCGTGGAACCCGAACGGCCTCAGGTCCGCGTGATCCGCGCGGGCAAGGGGCCGACGGTGTTCGCCGAGCACGCCGACTACGCGTGCACGCTGCTGTCCGCGTGCCCGCCGTCGGCGCGCCGGGACCTGTACGTGATCCGCGCGGAGCCGGGCACTCCGCGCAGGTCGGACCCGCACATGAACGGCGTGGTCGAGCACATCGTGATCTGCGCCGGGCGGGCCCGCGTCGGCGTGCGCGACGACCCGGTCGAGCTCCTGCCCGGCGACTACATCTGCTACCCCGGGGACGTGCCGCACATCTTCGAGGCGCTCGAGCCCGGCACGTTCGGGGTGGAGATCTCCGAGTACTCGTGAGAAGCGGTACCCGGGAACCCCTGCGGTGAAAAACCGGGGCTTACCAGCCGCGCTCGGCGAGGCGGTGCGGCTCCGGCAGCTCCTCGACGTTGATGCCGACCATCGCCTCGCCCAGGCCGCGCGAGACCTTGGCCAGCACGTCGGGGTCGTCGTAGAACGTCGTCGCCTTGACGATGGCCTCGGCGCGCTGCGCGGGGTTGCCGGACTTGAAGATGCCCGAGCCGACGAACACGCCCTCGGCGCCGAGCTGCATCATCATCGCCGCGTCGGCCGGGGTCGCGATGCCGCCCGCGGTGAACAGCACCACCGGCAGCTTGCCGTTCTGCGCGACCTCCTTGACCAGCTCGTACGGCGCCTGCAACTCCTTCGCCGCGACGAACAGCTCGTCCTCGGGCAGCGAGGACAGCTTGCGGATCTCGGCGCGGATCTGGCGCATGTGGGTGGTGGCGTTGGAGACGTCGCCGGTGCCGGCCTCGCCCTTGGAGCGGATCATCGCCGCACCCTCGGTGATCCGGCGCAGCGCCTCGCCCAGGTTGGTCGCACCGCAGACGAAGGGGACGGTGAAGGCCCACTTGTCGATGTGGTTGGCGTAGTCGGCGGGCGTGAGCACCTCGGACTCGTCGATGTAGTCGACGCCGAGCGACTGCAGCACCTGCGCCTCGACGAAGTGGCCGATGCGGGCCTTCGCCATGACCGGGATCGAGACGGTCTCGATGATGCCGTCGATCAGGTCCGGATCGCTCATGCGCGCGACGCCGCCCTGGGCGCGGATGTCGGCGGGCACGCGCTCGAGCGCCATGACCGCGACCGCGCCGGCGTCCTCGGCGATCTTCGCCTGCTCGGCGGTGACCACGTCCATGATCACGCCGCCCTTGAGCATCTCCGCCATGCCGCGCTTGACCTTGGCGGTGCCGGTGACGGACTGGGGTTCGGGGGTGGTCTGCTGCTCGGACACCTCGGGGCCTTTCTCGGGACGGACTGCTGCGCCTTCGAGCGTAGGGGCGCGGTGGACCGGTGAACCAGGCCAGTGCCCGGCTATCTCGGCAGTCCACTTTTCGCGTGGCCACCACCTGCGGATCCGCTCGCCGCCGGGCGGTGTCGGGCGCGTCACGTGCCGCCGGATCGACGCTGACCTGCACCGGCGCCGGCGGGGTATCCTGGAGGTATCTGTGGGGGCGGCCACGCGGATTCCCGCTGCCGCCCGGCCCGCGGGTGTGCTGAGCTCCGGCAAGATCCCCCTCGAGGTGGCCACTCGGCGACGTTTCGAGAAGGCCACTCGGCGGCGCCGGGGTCCGGTGGCCGGCCCCGTCGCTCGGGTGGGTGACAGCCGGCCGACTGCCCGCTGACCTGGCCGGGAGGCCCGCGAGGCGTCCCCCTAAGCTGAGCAGAACGTCTTTCGGGAGGTCGGGTGGCGACAGCTTCGGGAGCACGGCCGACGGTCGGCGTGCTCGCCCTGCAGGGCGCCGTGCGCGAGCACGTCGCGATGCTGGAGCGCGCGGGCGCGCACGCCGTGCCCGTGCGCCGCGCGGCGGAACTGTCCGAAGTGGACGGCCTGGTGCTCCCCGGCGGGGAGTCCACCACCATGTCGCGGCTGCTGGAGAGCTTCGAGCTGCTCGAGCCGCTGCGGGCGCGGATCGCGGACGGGATGCCCGCCTTCGGCTCGTGCGCCGGGCTGATCCTGCTGGCGCGCCAGGCGCTCGACGGGCGCCCGGACCAGCAGCAGCTCGGCGGGCTCGACGTGGTCGTCCGGCGCAACGCGTTCGGCCGGCAGGTCGACTCGTTCGAGGTGGACCTCGACTTCGCGGGTGTCGAAGACGGGCCCGTGCACGCGGTGTTCATCCGGGCCCCGTGGGTCGAGAAGGCGGGGGCGGGGGTCGAGGTGCTGGCCACCGTGCCGGCGTCGCTCGTGCCCGACGACCCCGACGGTGGCGGGCGCGAGGCTAGGATCGTCGCCGTCCGGCAGGGGTCGGTGCTGGCCACGGCCTTCCACCCGGAGATCACCGGGGACGAGCGGGTGCACCGGTTGTTCGTCGAGCTCGTGCGAGAAGCCTGAGCAGGGATTGCGGCGTGCGCGCGACGCGAGTCGGGGGCACGCGGAACAAATGGAGGAAAGATGAGCGGCCACTCCAAGTGGGCCACGACGAAGCACAAGAAGGCCAACCTCGACGCGAAGCGTGGCAAGCTCTTCGCCCGGCTGATCAAGAACATCGAGGTGGCCGCCCGGACCGGCACCGGCGGTGGGGACCCCGACGGCAACCCCACCCTCTACGACGCCATCCAGAAGGCGAAGAAGAACTCGGTCCCGCAGGACAACATCGAGCGCGCCCGCAAGCGCGGCGCCGGTGAAGAGGCCGGTGGTGCCGACTGGCAGAACATCACGTACGAGGGCTACGGGCCCAACGGCGTGGCGGTGCTGATCGAGTGCCTCACCGACAACAAGAACCGTGCCGCCATGGAGGTCCGGACCGCGCTCACGCGCAACAACGGCTCGCTGGCCGACCCGGGCTCCGTCGCGTACATGTTCAACCGCAAGGGTGTCGTGATCATGCCCAAGGGCGAGGCGACCGAGGACGACGTCCTCATGGCCGTGCTCGACGCGGGTGCCGAGGAGGTCAACGACCTCGACGAGAGCTTTGAGATCGTCTCCGAGGGCGGCGACCTGGTCCCGGTGCGCAAGGCGCTGCAGGAGGCCGGGTTCGAGTACGAGTCGGCGGAGCTCACGTTCCTCCCGACGGTCTCGGTGCCGCTGGACGTCGACGGCGCGAAGAAGGTCTTCAAGCTGATCGACGCGCTCGAGGACTGCGACGACGTGCAGAACGTCTACGCGAACTTCGACGTGTCGGACGAGGTCATGGCCTCGGTCGACTGACGTCGGCCCGCGGCGGGTTTTCCCGCCGCGGTAAGGAATTCGGCGGCACACCGAGAGTAGAGCGTGCCGGCGAACGGCCCCGGTCGGGTGCGGGAGAGTCCGCGTCCGGCCGGGGCCGTTTCTCGTGTGATCAGCGGAGCGTAGTCGGATTCCTTGCTGTGCCCGGAAATTCGCGGCTGTCGGTACTGGGCTCAGCCGCGCGGGTACGGCACAATGGCCGCCGTGACGACCTCAGCCCTCACCGCCGAAGAGCAGCGTCTGATCGACTGGATCGAGTCCCAGGCGAAGGAACGGGGCAACGCGGTCATCGCGGTCCCGCAGGACGACCAGGGCGCCGGCTTCTGTTTCACCGCTTGCGCGTGGGCGCTGCACAACGTGCCGGAGGCCGTGGTCGTCGGCCTGCCCGGCGACCTGGGGCCGATCCTGCTCGACGCGTACGTCGACCGCGCCGCCAACGGCGAGATCTTCGAGGTCGGCAAGCGCTACGACGACTTCTTCCAGGGCAGTGCCGTCGTGTTCGAACGCGTCGCGAAGGGGCACTACCCGGAGTACTTCGGCTCGGCGTTCCTCGTCTACCCGGACGGCGACTTCCCGGCACTGCAGGTCCTCGTCGCCACGGCCGACGGGCACTTCCCCTGGCAGGACACGGCTCCCGAAGGGTTCGCCGAGTGGCAGCCGGTGCTCACGGAAAGCGGTGTGCCCGAAAGCTGGACCCCCGGCGTCGACGGCCCGTGATCAGCCACGGCCGGTGATCACCGCCGGCCGCTGATCACCGCGGCAAGGCCCGCAGATCCGCCGCCGCGCCGGGAAACCGCGCGGCGAGCGTCTCGACGTCGGCGAACTCCACGCAGTCGTCGGTGTAGGGCGGCACCACCACGGTGCCGAGCAGAGACCACTCGCCCAGCGGTACCGTCGCCTGCCACGTGCCGGCGGGCACCACGACCTGCGGCTGTTCGCCCGCGGCGACGTCGGTGCCCAGCACCGGCCGCGTGACCGTGCCGTCCGCATGCAGGAGCAGCATCCGCGCCGGCGCTCCGGCGTGGTGCACGAAGACTTCGACGCGGTCGAGCCGGTGCGGCGCCGAGAACTGCGGCGCCACCAGCAGGTAGTAGATCGCGGACCCCTCTTCGGAACGCCAGCTCTGCGCGAAGAGGCCGCCTTCGACGGGCAGCGGCGACAGACCCAGGTGGCGGATGAATTCCGGCGGCTGCGGCATGGCGACCATCCTGCCGGGCCCCCGCCCAGTAGCCTGCACCTCGAACGGATGTTCGCGCGGGCGAAGGAGAAGGTGTGCGGGTGCTCGGGGTCGACCCCGGTCTGACCAGGTGCGGTCTCGGCGTGGTCGACGGTGGCAAGGGCCGGGTCGTCCGCGCGGTGGCCGTGGGTGTCGTGCGCACCCCGCCGGAGGACGATCTCGCCCACCGGCTGCTCGGCATCGCCGACGAGGTCGAGGTCTGGCTGGACCGCTACAAGCCCGAGGCGATCGCGGTCGAGCGCGTGTTCGCGCAGCACAACGTCCGCACGGCCATGGGCACCGCGCAGGCGGGCGGCGTCGTCGCGCTGGCCGCGGCCCGGCGCGGGCTGCCGGTCGTCTTCCACACCCCGAGCGAGGTCAAGGCCGCGGTCACCGGGTCGGGCCGCGCGGACAAGGCACAGGTCACCGGTATGGTGATGCGCTTGCTCAACCTCGAGGTGAAGCCGCACCCCGCCGACGCGGCCGACGCGCTGGCGCTGGCCATCTGCCACCTCTGGCGCGAGCCGATGCGCGTCCGTCTCGCCGAGGCCGAGGCGCGCGCGGCCGAGCTGGCCCGCGCGCACAAGGCCAAGCTGGCGGCCGCCGCGAAACAGGCGGGCGCCGCCACCCGCACCCCGGTGCGGCGCGCGGCCCGCCGGACCCCCAGCAAGCTGGACGACACTGGAGCACCCCGATGATCTCCTCCGTACGCGGTGAAGTGCTGTCCGTCGGCCTGGACCACGTCGTGGTCGAGGTCGGCGGCGTGGGCTTCGCCGTGCAGGCCACCCCGGCGACGCTCGCGACGCTGCGCCGCGGCGAGCAGGTGCGGCTGCACACCGCGCTGGTCGTGCGCGAGGACTCGCTGACGCTGTTCGGGTTCGCCGACGAAGACGCGCGCGAGCTGTTCGGCCTGCTGCAGACCGTGTCGGGCATCGGCCCGCGGCTCGCGCTCGCCACGCTCGCCGTGCTGGAGCCCGACAAGCTGCGCGCCGCGCTCGTGGAAGGCAACATCACCGTGCTCACGCAGGTGCCCGGCATCGGCCGCAAGGGCGCCGAACGGCTCAGCCTCGAGCTGCGCGACAAGGTCACCGCGCTCGGCGGCACCGGCGAGATGCCGGCCGTGTCCGCGCCCGGCGCGTTGCGCGCCGAGGTCGTGGAAGCGTTGGCCGGACTGGGTTTCCCGGCCAAGCAGGCCGAGCAGGCGGTGGACCGCGTGCTGGCCGAGGGCGACGGGCACACCACCGCCACGGTGCTGCGCTCGGCGCTGGCCACCCTCGGGCGCAAGCGGTAGCCGGTGGACCACGAAGTGACCGAGTTCGAAGCCGGCAGCGACTCCGACGAGACGCTCTCCGCGCTCTCGCAGAACGGCGAGCGCGAGGTCGAGACGACCCTGCGGCCGCGCAAGCTCGACGAGTTCGTGGGCCAGCCCCGCGTGCGCGAGCAGCTGGAGCTGGTGCTGGAGAGCGCCCGGCGCCGCGGCGTGCCGCCCGACCACGTGCTGCTGTCCGGCCCGCCCGGCCTCGGCAAGACGAGCATGGCGATGATCGTGGCCGCCGAGCTGGGCGCGGCCATCCGCATCACGTCCGGTCCGGCGCTGGAACGCGCGGGCGACCTGGCCGCGATGCTGTCGAACCTCGCGCCCGGCGACGTGCTGTTCATCGACGAGATCCACCGCATCGCCCGGCCCGCCGAGGAGATGCTGTACCTCGCGATGGAGGACTTCCGCGTCGACGTCGTGGTCGGCAAGGGACCGGGCGCCACGAGCATCCCGCTCGAGATCGCGCCGTTCACGCTGGTCGGGGCCACCACGCGGTCGGGCTCGCTGACCGGGCCGCTGCGCGACCGCTTCGGCTTCACCGGGCAGATGGAGTTCTACTCCGACGCCGAGCTGGAACTCGTGGTGCGCCGCGCCGCGACGATCCTCGACATCCCCATCGACCGCGACGGCTGCTCGGAGATCGCCCGCCGCTCGCGCGGCACGCCCCGGATCGCGAACCGCCTGCTGCGCCGCGTCCGCGACTACGCCGAGGTCCGCGCCGACGGCACCGTGACCAGGGACGTCGCGCGGGCGGCGCTGAAGGTCTACGACGTGGACGAACTCGGTCTCGACCGGCTGGACCGGGCCGTGCTCACCGCGCTGACCCGCTCGTTCGGCGGGGGACCGGTCGGCATCTCGACGCTCGCCGTCGCCGTCGGTGAGGACGCGACCACGGTGGAAGAGGTCTGCGAGCCCTACCTGGTCCGCGCGGGTATGCTCGCCCGGACTCCGCGTGGCCGGGTCGCGACCGCGGCCGCGTGGGAGCACCTCGGCCTGGTGCCACCGCCTGACGCAGGGCGGCCGGACCAGGGCGGTCCCACGTTGTTCGACCAGAGCTGAACCAGGGCTGACGGGGACGTCGGACACCGGCCGGCGGGAGCGCAACGGACGGTGGGTGCTGGCGATTTCGCGAGCACCTGGCACACTCGAAGACAGCACATCCGTCAAAACCGGACGTAAGCACCGACGACGCGACGTCCGTCGAATGGAGAGTCATGAACAACTTACTGCTGCCGTTGCTGCTGCTGGTCGTGGTGGCCGTGCCGCTCGTCCTCGGTACCCGCAAGCAGAAGAAGCAGCAGGCAGCCCAGCAGGACCTGCAGAAGAGCATCGCCCCCGGCGACCGCGTGATGACCACCTCGGGCCTCTACGGCACCGTCGCCGACGCTTCCGGCGACGACACCATCGACATCGAGATCGCCCCGGGCGTCGTCACCACGTGGCTGCGCATCGCGGTCCGCGAGAAGGTGCAGCCGGCCGTCGAGACCGACGAGACCGAGGTCGGCGCCGAGGACACCGCCGACGAGACCGTCGGCGGCGTCGCCTCGACCACCGCCGAGGCGCCCGCCCAGGAGTCCATCGCGGACGACGGCGAGAAGTCCGGTGCGCAGATCGCGCCCCCGCTGGAGCACGGCAAGAAGTGACCTGCTTCTTCCCCGGGCAGTGACACGCGCGTAGCCGACGAAAGTCGGTACGGGCGAACGCAGGGCTCACGCAGCACCGAGTACTGTCTCGGTGCTGCGTGCGTGTCCGCCGCCATAGTCATGCCCAGCAGCGTGCCGGGAGCACCGTCCCGGCTCGCTCACCGAACCAGTTGGGGTCCACCCAGTCCGAGGAGACCGAAGCACCGTGGCACCATCGGCCGGGCATCTCCGCCCGGGACGCTATCTCGCCTTCTTCGCCCTGATCGTGGTCGTGCTCTACGCCCTGGTGTTCTTCACCGGCAGCGGCAAGCCCACGCCGAAGCTCGGCATCGACCTGCAGGGCGGCACCCGGGTCACGCTCACCGCGCGGACGCCGGACGGCGGCCAGCCCACGCGAGACTCGCTGAACCAGGCGCGCCAGATCATCGAACAGCGCGTCAACGGGATCGGTGTCGCGGGCACCGAGGTCGTGCTCGACGGCAACAACGTCGTGATCACGGTCCCCGGCGCGCAGGGCGACCAGGCGAAGTCCCTCGGCCAGACCGCGAAGCTCGGCTTCCGCAAGGTCATCACCTCGCAGCCGAACACCCCGGCCGCACCGCCCGCCTCGGGCAACCCGGCGGCCCCGCCGGCTTCGGGCACGGCGGCGCCCCCCTCGGGCAGCCAGGCCCCGCCGCCCTCCTCGGGCGCGCCGTCGAGCACGCCGAACGGCGGCGGTGGCGCGGCCGGTGCGCCGGCCCAGCAGCCGCCGAGCACCACGCCGTCGGCCCCGCCGGCCTCGAACACGCCGGCGGCCGGTGGCCAGGCGCAGACGCCGATCCAGCAGGCACAGGCGATCCGGCAGAACCCGGATCTGGTCTCGACCGACCAGGCCAAGGCGCAGGCCGCGCAGCAGGCCGCCCTGGCCTCGCTCACCTGCGCGCCGAACGTCGGCGACCCGCTCGAGGGCAACGACCTCTCGGACAAGCCGCTGGTCGCGTGCGGTGACAAGGACGCCACGAAGTACGTGCTGGGCCCGCAGTTCCTGCCCGGCACCGAGATCTCCAGCGCCAACTCGAACTACGACCAGCAGCGCGGCCAGTGGGTCGTCGACCTGACCTTCAACGGTTCCGGCAGCAAGACGTGGGGCGACTTCACCTCCGCCAACGTCGGCACACAGGCCGCGTTCGTGCTCGACACGCAGGTCGTGTCGGCGCCGACCATCCAGGGCGCCATCCTCGGCGGCAACACGCAGATCACCGGCCAGTTCACGCAGGCCGACGCGAAGAACCTCGCCGACGTGCTGAAGTACGGCTCGCTGCCGCTGTCGTTCGACTCCTCCGACGCCACCACCGTGTCGGCGACGCTCGGCTCGGCGTCGCTGCAGGCGGGCCTGCTGGCCGGCGCGATCGGCCTGATCGTGGTCTTCATCTACTGCCTGATCTACTACCGCCTGCTCGGCATCCTCACGATCCTGTCGCTGGCGCTGTCCGGCCTGCTGATCTACGCGGTGCTGGTCCTGCTCGGCCGGTGGATCGGCTACACGCTCGACCTCGCCGGCATCGCCGGCCTGATCATCGCGATCGGCATCACGGCGGACTCGTTCGTCATCTACTTCGAACGGCTCAAGGACGAGATCCGGGAAGGGCGCACGTTCCGCTCCGCGGTGCCGCGCGGCTGGGCTCGCGCCCGGCGCACGATCCTGGCGTCCGACGCGGTCAGCTTCCTCGCCGCGGCGATCCTGTACGTGATCGCGGTCGGCGACGTGCAGGGCTTCGCGTTCACCCTCGGCATGTCGACGGTGCTGGACCTCGTGGTGGTCTACCTCGTCACGCACCCGCTGGTGGCGATGGTGTCCACGTCGAAGTCGGCGTTCCTGTCCAACCCCCGCAACCTCGGCCTCGGTGCCGTCCAGCGCCTGGCCTCGGAGCGCAGGTCCGCCCGCCCCGCCGTCGGCCGCACGAACGTGAAGGAGGCCTGACGTGGGCGTCGAAGACCTGGGCACGGACGCCGAGGCGGGCGCCGGCAAGGCCACCCCGTCCGGCAAGACCCCGTCCGGCAAGAAGGAAAGCGTCTTCCACCGGCTCTACGTCGGCACGGGCGCGTTCGACATCGTCGGCGCGCGCAAGCGCTGGTACATCTTCTTCGCGGCGCTGGTGCTCGTCAGCATCCTTTCGATGCTCATCCGCGGCTTCAACTTCGGCATCGAGTTCGAGGGCGGTACGCAGATCCAGCTGCCCGCCCACGGCGCGCACGGCGAGATCACCACTTCGCAGGTGACCGAGTCGTTCACCAAGGCGCTGGGCAAGGAGCCGTCGGAGACCCAGAGCGTCGGCACCGGCAACGCGAAGACGATCCAGATCCGCTCCGAGGCGCTGCCCGTCGACCAGGTCACGAAGGTGAAGCAGCAGCTGTTCACCGACCTGGCGCCCGAGGGCACCAACGGCCAGCCGAGCGCGCAGGCCATCAGTGACAGCGCAGTGAGCGCGTCGTGGGGCGGGGAGATCTCGCGGCAGGCGCTGATCGCGCTCGCGGTCTTCCTCGTCGCCGTGGTGATCTTCCTGGCGATCTACTTCGACACGCGGATGGCCGCGGCGGCGCTGATCTCGCTGATCCACGACATCGTGGTCACGGCGGGCGTGTACTCGCTCGTCGGCTTCGAGGTCACGCCGGCGACGGTGATCGGCCTGCTGACCATCCTCGGGTTCTCGCTGTACGACACGGTGGTGGTGTTCGACAAGGTCCGCGAGAACACGCGCGGCCTGCTCGGCCTCACCCGCCGCACGTACGCCGAGGCGGCCAACCTGGCGTTGAACCAGACGCTGATGCGGTCTTTCAACACGGCGTTCATCGCCCTGCTGCCGATCCTCGGCCTGCTCATCGTCGGGTACGTCCTGCTCGGCTCGGGCACGCTGCAGGACCTGGCGCTCGTGCAGCTGACGGGCACCCTGGTCGGCGTGCTGTCGTCGGTCGCGCTCGCGACGCCGCTGCTGGTCGACTTCAAGATGCGTGAGCCGAAGTACCAGCAGCAGGCGCAGCGCGTCGCGGCCCGCCGGGCCAAGGCCGCCGCTCGCGAGGCCGAGGGCGAGGACTTCGACGCGACGGACGACGACGCCCTGGCCGCCGAGCTGCGCAAGGAGAAGGCGATGGCCGCGGCGGCCGGCGTCCCGGCCCGCACTCCGAAGGCGCGTCCGCAGAACAAGCCGCGCCGCGCCGGTGGCGGCGTGTCGTCGGCGAAGCGGAAGCGCTGAGCCGGATGGAGCTGGAAAAGGCCCTCGGCCTGATCGCCGAGGTGCCGGACTTTCCCGAGCCCGGCGTGCTGTTCCGCGATCTGAGCCCGCTCTTCGCGGACGGCCCCGGGTTCGCCACGGTCGTCGACGCGCTGGCCGGCACGCTCACCCCCGGGGTCGAGCTGCTGGCCGGCGTCGAGGCCCGCGGTTTCCTCCTCGCCGCGGCCGTCGGGTACTCCCGCGGCCTCGGCGTGGTGCTCATCCGCAAGCCCGGCAAGCTGCCGTCGGTGGCCGGCCGGGTCGACTACGCCCTCGAATACGGCACCGCCAGCGTGGAGCTGCCGGCCGGCGTCGTGCACCCCGGCCAGCGCGTCGGCGTGATCGACGACGTCCTCGCCACCGGTGGCACGGTCGCCGGGACGGCCAAGCTGCTCGAAGACGCCTGCGCCGTGGTCGACGGCGTGTCGGTGGTGCTGGAGCTCGCGGCGCTGGGCGGCCGCGGCGTGCTGGCGGGCCGCCGGGTCGAGGCGCTGCAGGTCGTCTGACCCCGCGTCACCAGCGCGAACGGCCGGGAAGCCGGGACGCGCGTGCTGCGTTGAAGAAGACGTGGTCCCGCCGGTGCTCGGCGGCGCGCCGTCTGCCGATCGGACGTAGGCGGCGAGGCCACGCGGTCGAACGGCTACCCTGGGGGTTCGAAGGCCGCACGAGCAGCAGGAGGTGCGGGTGAGCCAAGAGCTCGACGCCGCGGTGCCCGCGAAGCCGGTGCCCGCGAAGGATGGCTCCGGTGCGCGCGGTGCGCAGTCGGTACCGCCGCCGAAGGCGAACGGGGCCGCGCCCAACCCGTCGGCGACCCGCCGGGTGCGGGCCCGGCTGGCCCGGCGCATCACGGCCCAGCGGGCCGCGCCCGTGAAGCAGGTGCTCGAGCCACTCGCCGTGATCCACCGCGAGCTGCACCCCAACGCGGACCTCGCGCTGCTGCAGCGCGCCTACGACGTCGCCGAGGAGCTGCACCGCGACCAGCGGCGCAAGTCCGGTGACCCGTACATCACGCACCCGCTCGCCGTGGCCACGATCCTCGCCGAGCTGGGCATGGACACCACCACGCTCGTCGCGGCGCTGCTGCACGACACCGTGGAGGACACGGGCTTCTCGCTCGACCAGCTGAAGGCCGACTTCGGCGACAAGGTCGGCGAGCTCGTCGACGGCGTCACCAAGCTGGACAAGGTCAAGCTCGGCATGTCGGCCGAGGCCGAGACGATCCGCAAGATGGTCATCGCCATGGCGAAGGACCCGCGGGTGCTCGTGATCAAGCTGGCCGACCGGCTGCACAACATGCGCACCATGCGGTTCCTCCCGCCGGAGAAGCAGGCCCGCAAGGCCCGCGAGACGCTGGAGGTGCTCGCTCCGCTGGCCCACCGCCTCGGCATGGCGACGGTCAAGTGGGAGCTCGAAGACCTCGCGTTCGCGATCCTGCAGCCGAAGAAGTACGACGAGATCGTGCGGCTGGTCGCCGATCGCGCACCTTCGCGCGACACCTACCTGCGCAAGGTGATCGCCGACCTGACGGGCAACCTCGTGTCGTCGCGGATCACCGCGAAGGTCGAAGGCCGGCCGAAGCACTACTACTCGATCCACCAGAAGATGATCGTGCGCGGGCGCGATCTCGACGACATCCACGACCTGGTGGGCGTGCGGATCCTCGTCGAGGACGTGCGCGACTGCTACGCCGCCATGGGTGTCGTCCACGCGCTGTGGCAGCCCGTGCCCGGCCGGTTCAAGGACTACATCGCCCAGCCGCGGTTCGGCGTGTACCAATCGCTGCACACCACCGTGATCGGGCCGGACGGCAAGCCGCTCGAGGTGCAGATCCGCACCTACGAGATGCACCGCACCGCCGAGTACGGCATCGCCGCGCACTGGCGGTACAAGGAAACCAAGGGCACCCACAGCGGCAACTCGATGGACGTCGACGAGATCGCGTGGATGCGCCAGCTGCTCGACTGGCAGCGTGAGGCCGCGGACCCGGGTGACTTCCTCGAATCGCTGCGCTACGAGCTGGCCGCGCGCGAGATCTTCGTGTTCACGCCGAAGGGCGACGTGATCACGCTGCCGGCGGATTCCACGCCGGTCGACTTCGCCTACGCCGTGCACACCGAGGTGGGGCACCGCTGCATCGGCGCCCGCGTGAACGGCCGTCTCGTGGCGCTCGAGCGCAAGCTGGAGAACGGCGAGAACGTCGAGATCTTCACGTCGAAGGCGGAGAACGCCGGCCCGAGCCGCGACTGGCTGCAGTTCGCCGGTTCGCCGAAGGCGCGCGCGAAGATCCGCCAGTGGTTCGCGAAGGAGCGCCGCGACGAGGCGATCGACGCGGGCAAGGAAGCGATCACCAAGGAGATCCGCAAGGTCGGGCTGCCCATCCAGCGGCTCGTCTCGGCGGAGTCGATGGGCTCGGTCGCCAAGGAGCTGCGCCACGGGGACATCTCTTCGCTGTACGCCGCCGTGGGGGAGGGCCACACCAGCGCGAAGCACGTGGTGCAGCGGCTGGTCGCGCTCATCGGCGGCGTCGACGAGGCGGAGGAGGAGCTCGCCGAGCGGGCCACGCCGTCCACCGTCACGCGGCGGCGCGGGTCCAACGACGTCGGCGTGATCGTGAAGGGCGCCAGCGATGTGTGGGCCAAACTCGCCCGTTGCTGCACCCCGGTGCCGGGCGACGAGATCCTCGGGTTCGTCACGCGCGGCGGTGGCGTGAGCGTGCACCGCACGGACTGCACCAACGCCGACGACCTGCGCACCCAGCCCGAGCGGCTGGTCGAGGTGGAGTGGGCGCCGTCGTCCTCGTCGGTGTTCCTCGTGGCCATCCAGGTCGAGGCGCTCGACCGGCACCGGCTGCTGTCCGACGTCACCAAGGTGCTGGCCGACGAGAAGGTCAACATCCTCTCTGCGTCGGTCACGACCTCGCGCGACCGCGTGGCCGTGAGCCGGTTCTCGTTCGAGATGGGCGACCCGAAGCACCTCGGCCACGTGCTGAAGGTGGTGCGGGGCGTCGAGGGTGTGTACGACGTCTACCGGGTCACGTCGGCTTCCTGATCGGCGAAGAACGAACGGAGCGCCTCGGTCACTTCGGCGGGGCGCTCCATCGGCGGCAGGTGGCCGGTGTCGGGCAGGTCGAGCCGGGTCGCACCGGGGATTTCGTGCTCGAACCGGTCGGCCAGTTCGAGCAGGCCTGAGCCGTCGGCGAGGCCGATGATCACGAGCGTGGGCGCGGTGATCTCGGCGAGGCGGTGGCGGGTGTCCGGGACGTCCTCCGTCCACTTCGGATCGGTCCACTCACGGCGGTAGACGCCCTCGCACAGCGCGAGGGCGCGGGTGTAGAAGTCCTGGTCCACGTCCGCTCGTGTCCGATGTGGACCGACGACGAGGTAGCGGACGTTGGCGTCGGCGATGGCCCGGACGTCCTCCTCGTCGACGCGTTCGGCGGTGTGGTCGAGGTAGCGCTCGAGCTTCTCCCGCGGCACCGCGGCGCGCATGGCTTCACGGCTGTCCGACGCCATGGGCTCGGGCCACTCGTGCCCGGACAGCCCGGCGCCGACGAGCGCGATCCGGGTGACGCGTTCGGGCGCGGCCAGCGCGGCGTCGAGCGCGTAGGCGCCGCCCATCGACGAGCCGGCGAGCGCGGCCCGGTCGATGCCGAGCGCGGACATCAGCGCGAGCAGGTCGCGGTGGTGGGAGACGGTGCCTTCGGCCGCCTGCGAGTCGCCGTGGCCGCGGCGGTCGTAGCGGATCACGCGGTGGTGCTCGGCCAGGGCCGCAAACTGGTGATCCCACATGCGCCGGTCGGCGAGTCCGGCGTGCAGAAGTACCACCGGCGGGCCTTCGCCGGCCTCGTCGTAGCCGAACCGCACGCCGTCGACCTCGATCATCCCCATGGCGGCCACGCTAGCGCGGCGAGCTGGTCACAGACGCGGGTTTCGCGCTGGGCGATCCCGCTAGGGTGCTGGCATGACCGACGGATTCGAGTTCACGCGCGACGGTGAGGTCGCGCGGCTGACGTTCGCCCGGCCGGAGAAGATGAACGCCATCACCTACGACATGTGGTCGGCCATCCCGGGCGTCGTCGCCGAGGTCGAGGCCGACCCGGCGCTCAAGGTCCTCGTGCTCACGGGCGCGGGCAAGCACTTCTCGGCCGGCGCCGACATCAGCGAGTTCCGCGACCTGCGCTCCACCGCCGACGGCGCGGCCACCTACGACAAGGCCGTCGACGGCGCCGTGGCCGCCCTGACCTCGATGCGCAAACCGTCCGTCGCCATGATCCAGGGCAACTGCATCGGCGGCGGCTGCCAGCTGTCGGTGGCGTGCGACTTCCGCTTCGCCTCGGAAGACGCGCGCTTCGGCATCACGCCCGCCAAGCTGGGCATCGTCTTCCACTTCGACTCGACCCGCCTGCTGGTCTCCCTCGTCGGCCCCGCGAACGCCCGGTACCTCCTGCTGTCCGGCGAGCTCATCGACGCCGTCCGCGCCCGCGAGATCGGCCTCGTCAACGATCTCCACGCCGCCGAAGGCCTCACCGCGGCCACCGCGGCCTTCGTGGAAACGCTGTGCTCGCGTTCGCAGGCCTCGATCCGCGGCATGAACCGGATCATCGAGAAGATCGTCGCGGGCCAGCAGACCCCGGACGACGAAGTGGACGCCATCCGCCTCGCCGCCCTGCACGGCGAGGACTACGCGGAGGGCGTCGACGCGTTCCTGAACCGCCGGCCGCCGAAGTTCACGTACCGCTGAGGACGCTGGGGGCGCCGCTCAGATCTCGTCCCAGGGCGCACTTTCGTACGCCTCGGCCAGCAGCCGCGCGACCGCCGGGTCTCTGCGCAACGCCACCCCGTCGACCGACGCGACGGGCCGTCCGATCGTTTCGGAGTTGGTGAGGAACACGGCGTCGAAACCGGGGAGCTCGCGGGGGTGGACCGGGCGGGTCACCTGCGCGACGCCTGCGGCGCCCAGCCGTTCCTTCAGCAGCAGGTAGGTGATGCCCGGCAGCACCGCTGCTTCGGGCCACACGATGGTGTCGCCTTCGAGGAACCCGAGGTTCCAGATGGATGCTTCGCTGAGGTGTCCACTGTGGTCGATGAACACCGCGTCGTCGTAGCCCGCGAGCGCAGCCTGGCGCGAGTGGTGGATCAGGCCGAACGTGCCGGTGTGCTTCACCTCGGGCAGGTCGCGTTCATACCGCACCGACTTCAGCCGGATCGGGTCGGCGACGTGCTCGTGCGGGGGACCGGTGCACACGAGGATTTCGGGCGCCATGACGGGAGCTTCTTCGCCGGCGTAGGAAGAGATGTGCACGCGCACGGACAGCGCGCCCTGCCCGGCGACGAGTTTGCGGACGTAGCCGCGGACCTGATCGAGGTCGAGTTCGCTGCCGAACAGCAGGCGGGTGCTCGAGGCCAGGCGCGTGAGGTGCAGGTCGAGGCCGCGGACTCGGCCGGCGCGGACCTGCATCGCGGTGAAGTGGCCGTAGCCGCCCAGAAAACGAGCGAGCTGAACGGCGCCGGGTTCGGCGCCGTTCAGCTCGAACGGGAAGGACACTGAGCCTCGAGAGAACAATCAGGCCGCGACGTTGACGGCCGTGAACTTGACCTGCTTCTTCGGCTCGCCGGTCGCGCCGTCCTGGCCGACGGTGCCGATGCCCGTCTTGGCGATCGCGTCGAGGACCTTGAGGCCGTCGTCGGAGATGCTGCCGAAGATGGTGTAGTTCGGGGGCAGCTCGGCGGTGCCGTAGACCATGAAGAACTGGCTGCCGCCCGAGTTGGGCTGGCCCGTGTTGGCCATGGCGAGGATGCCGCGGCCGTACTTCTCGCCGTCGATGAACTCGTCCGGGATGGTGAAGCCGGGGCCGCCGGTGCCGTCGGTCGTCACGTCGCCCTTGGCGTTCGGGTCGCCGCACTGCAGCATCTGCAGGTCGGTGACGCCGAGGCGGTGGCAGATCGTGTCGGTGTAGAAGCCCTGCTTCGCCAGGCTCACGAACGCTTCGACGGTGCACGGCGCGAGCGCGCGGTCGAGCGTGATCGGGATGTCGCCGACGGTGGTCTTCATCGTGATGTCGACCTTGCCCTGCGACGACACGTTCTTGCCGTCCGGCGCCGTGGTCTTCTTCGGCGGCGGCGCGCTCGTCGTGTCGGCCGGGTACGAGCACGTGGTCGGGTTCGGCAGGGCCTTCGGCCGCGTCGGCAGCGCCGTGCGCTGCGTCGGGATCTGGCCGACGGTCGGCACCGGCGGCGCCGAGCTCGACGGCGGCGGGGTGGCGGCCGCGGTGGCGTCGTCGCCACCGCCGCTGTTCACGACCCACACGACTACGCCGGCCACGATGAGGACGACACCGCCGACCACTCCAGCGCCCACGATCTTGCGTCGCTTGGCCCGGTCCCGCCGGCGCTCGATCTGCCGCTCGAGTTTCCGCTTAGCGGCTTCACGGCGCTGCTGGTTGGTCGCCACCCGCCCTCCAGTTCAGGCTCGATGTCACACGTCTGAGGTAGCGGCAGTGTATGGGCACAGCCTGTGAGGACTCTGTACAGGGGCCGCTAGTCTCGATCCGATCGTGATCGGCGCCGCTTCGCAAACACCGGGACTGGAGGGGTTTGGTGCTCGTCGTCGGGTTCGCCGCGGGTCCACTGCGCGCGAACTGCTACCTGCTCGCCCCCGAGCCCGGCGGCGAGTGCGTCGTGGTGGACCCCGGGCAGGAGTCCGCGGAACCACTGGCGGCCGCGCTCGCCGAGCACGGGCTGACGCCGGTCGCGCTGCTCGCCACCCACGGTCACCCCGACCACGTCGCCGGCGCCGCCGGCCACGACCTCCCGCTGCACCTGCACCCGGCCGACCGCGAGTGGTTCGCGGGACCGTCGGTGGCCCTGGCCGAAGGCTCGCTCGAAGTGGCGGGTCTGGTGCTCGACGTCGTGGCCCTGCCCGGCCACACGCCGGGGTCGGTCGCGTTCGCCGGGCAGGCGAGCGAAGGTGGCAGGCTGGTGCTCACGGGGGACACCTTGTTCGCCGGGTCGATCGGGCGCTCCGACGGCTCCGGCGCCGACCTGGAGAGATCGTTGCGCACGAAGCTGCTGACCCTGCCCGACGACACCGTCGTGCTGCCGGGCCACGGGCCCGCCACGACCATCGGGCGCGAACGCGCGACCAACCCCGCACTCACGGCGGCGGAGGCGTGACGGGCATGACCGAGCAGGACGGCGTCAAGGGCGCCCCGGAACGGCTGCCGCTGTTCGCCGAGGACGCGAAGCTCACGCGCCGCCGCGCGTGGTCCGGGTTCGTCGGCGCGGTGATCGTGGCCGCGGCGTTCGGGGGCATCGCGGGCCTGATCGGCGGCCAGCTCGCCGGCCTGATCGTCGCGGTGGTCGTGGCGCTTCCCCTGCTGTACATCGTGCTGTACACGCTGCGCCGCCGGATCTGGCTGGAAGGCACGACGCTGGTCGTGCGCACGTGGGGCGTCCGCCGCATCGGGCTCGTCGAGGCGGAGCGGCTCGACATCGTGATCGGCGACGTGCGCGGAACCCGCACGGTGAGCCTGCTCGTGAACGCGGGCAAGCGGCGCAAGACCGTGAAGGTCGACCTCGCCGTGTTCGCCGGCACGGGCGGGCGCGAGCTGGGTGCGCTGCAGCTGCGCCGCGTCGCCGACGCGCTGCTGAACAACACCGAGGCCAACGGGCTGGTGTTCTCCGAGCTGCTGGTCGCGGAGCTGCGGTCGGAAGCGCGCGGCGACGCCGTGGCCGAGCGGCCGCTGTACCGGCTCGCGTCGGCCGCCCCGGCCGGGCGCTACATCCAGCGGTTCCCGATGGAAGCCGTCAGCCGCTTCGTCGCGACGCTGGAGTGACCGCCGGGGTGACGCGGTCCTTCGAGGCCTCTTCCATGCCGTCGACGCGCGCGCGGATCTGCTCCACCTGGTCGGCGAGGTCCGGCAGCTCCTCGGCGACGTAGGCGAGCAGGCGCTCGAGGTGGCGCAGCGTCGCCCGCACGTCGTCGAGCGCGGTCGCGATCCGCGGGACGGTCTCGGCCGCCTCCAGCACCGCCGAAAACAACCGCCGGACCAGGTGCACGGTGACCCGCGGTCCCGCCAGTACGGCTGAGAACACGACCCCTCCTCGGGTACGGATGTACTCGCCTCGGTCGCGGACTTCGTACCGCAGCCACCGGGTCGGGTTCCGGCCGGGGTTCGCTCGTGTTACTGGTGTGACTACGGCGTATTCGTGGTGCTCACGAGGTGGTCGACGGGCTCGCGCGCCGCGATCAAGGCCGCCAGGATCGTCGTCACCGGCACCGCCGCGACGATGCCCACGGAGCCCGCGAGCGTGCGGATGATCTCCGACGCGATGTCCTCGCTGCCGAGCAGCGCGCCGAGCCCGACGCCGGAGATCGACGAGTAGAGCAGCACCGGCAGCGCGGCACCGGCGTAGGCCATCACCAGGGTGTTCACGGCCGAGCCGACGTGGTCCCGGCCGATGCGCAGGCCGGAACGGTAGAGCTCGCGCCAGCCCAGCGCCGGGTTCGCGCGCCGCAGCTCCCAGACGGCGCTGGTCTGCGTCACCGTCACGTCGTCGAGGACACCGAGCGCGCCGATCACGATGCCGGCGAGCAGCAGGCCGCGCGCGTCGATGCCGTGGCCGAGCGAGCCGATGAGCGTGGACGTGCTGTCGTCGAGGCCGGTGAGGGAGGCGCCGACGGAGAAGATCGCCGACAGGATGCCGATCAGCGCGAGGCTCACCAGCGTGCCGAGCACCGCGACCGACGTTCTCGCCGACAGCCCGTGGGTCAGGTACAGCGCGACGAACATGATCGCGCCGGCGCCCGCGATCGCGACCAGCAGCGGGTTCTCGCCGGCGAGGATCGAGGGGAGCACGAACAGCACGATCACCACGAAGCTCAGCACCAGCGCGACGAGCGCCGCGAGCCCCTGCCAGCGGCCGAGCACCAGCACGGCGAGGGCGAACAGCGCGGCCAGCAGCACGAGCGGCGTGCCGCGCTGGAAGTCGACGAGCTGGAACGACGCCGGGTCGGTGGCGTTGCCGCCGTTGTAGGCGAGGACCACGTTGTCGCCGGTGGAGAAGCGCGGCGTGCTCGGCTCGATCGGCACGATGAGCCGCAGCGGTTTCCCGTTGCCGGGGCCGTCGGTCATCGTCAGATCGACGGTGAGGCACGGCTTCTGGTCGGGATCGGTGTCCGCGCCCACCTGCACCTGGCCGTTCGCGAGGCACGGCCCCGTGGCGGTCGCCGTGATCGACGCCTGCACCGGCGTGCCCTGCGGCACCACACTCGTCGGCGACGCCTTGCCCCACGGGTACAGCACGATCATCCCGACGACCGTCGCGAGGGCGAGCGGGATGAGCAGCACCATGAGCAGCTTGCGCACCCGGGTGGAGGCAGGGGCGGCGGGGCCGTGGCCATGTCCGTGCCCATGACCGTGGCCGTGCGCTTTGGCGGTGAGCGCGGCACGGAGGCCCTTGCGGGCGGTGGGTTCGGGGGTGGCGTCGGGTTCCGGCGCGTCGCCCGGGCTCACGGCGGTGCGGGGGCGGCGGCCGGTGGGGGGAGGCGTGTCACCGGTGCGGCGGCCGGTGGACGGCCGGCCGCTCTCGGCGTCGAGCGAGAAGGATTCGCTTGGGGCGTGCGAGGTTTCGCCGTCGCGGCGCGCTTGTCCCTGGGTTCGGCGGGTGGGTGGGAGCGGGGTTTCGCCGGTGTGGCGGCCTGTGGACGGCGAGCCGCCGTCGGTGTCGGGTGGCCAGGATTCGCTGGTGGTGCGCGGGGTTTCGCTGTCGCGGCGTGCCTGCCCTGGGGTGCGGCGGGTGGGTGGCAGCGGGGTTTCGCCGGTGTGGCGAGTGCCGGGGAGCGGAGTTTCGCCGGTCCGGCGCGAGGTTTGACCGCCCCGGCGGCCGGTCGGAGGCGGGGTCTCGCCGCGGCGGCGTGGGGGCGCTGGGGTTTCGCCCGTCTCGCGGCCGGCGGGGGTTCCCTCGGCGTCGCGGGGCGGCAGCGGAGCCTGCCCGGTTCGGCCGGCTCGAGGGGATTCGGCCGTGCGGTGGCTCGCCGGGGGTGGGGTGTCCCCGGTGCGGCGGCGGGCCGGCGTCTCGCCGGCGCGGCGTGGTGGCAGGGGGGTTTCGCCCGTGCGGCGGCCGGCCGGGTTGTCGCCGGAGCGGGGCGTGGCGCGGCGCACCGGCTCTTCGGCGCCGGGCCAGGCCGGTTCGTCGCCCGTGCGGGGGCGGCGGGGCCGGGCGGGGGGCGCGGAGGAGTCGTCGGCGACGCGGCGGATGGGGCCGGTGTCGGCGGCGTCGTCGAAGTCGGCGGGGTAGTCGGGCGGTGCCACGGCGCACATCCTGCACTCCGGCCGTGGCCGTCACCCGTACCGGGTGGGGACGACCCGGTCGTATCCGGCGTTTCGCTCAGCCGAGGGCCTGGCGCAGGTGCACGCGGCGGTAGGCGGACGGCGGGGTGTCGAAGTGGTCGAGGAAGGCCTGGCGCAGCGTCTCGGTGGAGCCGAAGCCGCAGCGGCGGGCGATGGCCGCCAGCGGCAGGTCGGTGCCCGCGAGGAGGCGGGCGGCGTGCTCGGCGCGGACGGTGCGCACGTACTTGCCGGGCGTGGTGCCGAGGTGGGCGTCGAACAACCTGGTCAGCTGGCGGGTGCTGATGCCGGCCTGCCGGGCCAGCACGGGCGTGCCCAGGTCGTCGCCCAGGTGTTCGGCGACGAACGCGGTGAGGTCGCGCACCTGCCGGTGCTCGGGCGGCGGGCCGGACAGGAACATGCTCACCTGCGCCTGGTTGCCGGGGCGCTGCAAATACGTCACGAGGGCGCGGGCGGCTTCGCGGGCGAGCGTCGGGCCGTGGTCCTCCTCGACGAACGCCAGCGCGAGGTCCAGTCCGCTGGTGACGCCGGCCGAGGTGTAGACGTCGCCGTGGCGGATGAACAGCGGCACCGGGTCCACCCGCACCGACGGGTACTTCGCGGCGAGCTGCGCCGCGTACGCCCAGTGCGTGGTCGCGCGGCGGCCGCTCAGCAGGCCGGCGGCCGCGAGGACGGTGGAGCCGGTGCAGACCGACGCCGTGCGCGTGCTGTCGCGGGAGAGCCGGCGGACGTGTTCGAGCAGGCGCTCGTCGGCCGCGGCCGCGCGGTGACCGGTCCCGCCGGAGACGACGATCGTGTGCAGCGGCCCCGAAACCTGGTCGAGGCGCACGTGGGGCGTCAGCGTGATGCCGGACTGGCAGCGGAACGGGTGTCCGTCCACAGTGGCCAGCCGCAGGGCGTAGCCGGGGCGCGCGCCGAGCCGGTTGGCGGCGTCGAGCGCGTCGGAGACGCACGCGATGTCGAGCAGCTCGGCGTCGGGGTACCCGACGATCACGACCTGCCGTTCCGGCCCCGGCATGATCGAACGTTAGCAGGTCAGCAGGCCGATCGACATGGTTCGCAGGATTACGGACATCGCCCTCCTCTCTGCGCGCTCGCGGGGGCACGGTGGGAGGCATGACCGAGAAGACGTTCGCCTTTGTCCTCTACCCCGGCCTCACGGTGCTCGACCTCGTGGGCCCGCTCCAGGTGCTGAGCGCGTTCGCCACGGCGGAACCGGACTTCCGCGTGGTGGTCGTGGGCGAGACCCTCGACCCGATCGGCACCGACACGCCCCTGCGGATCGCGCCCAGCCACACGTTCGCCGACATCCGCGAGCCCTACGGCGTCCTCGTCCCGGGCGGCTCCGCGCCGACCCTGGAGGCGCTCGCGAACCGGCCGCTGATCGACTACCTGGCCACGACCGCCCGCACGGCCGAGCTCATGACGTCCGTCTGCACGGGTGCCCTGCTCCTCGGCGAGGCCGGCCTCCTCGACGGCCGCGAAGCCACCACCCACTGGATGTTCCGCGACCTGCTGCGCGCGTTCGGCGCCACCCCGGTCGCCCGCCGCTGGGTCGACGCCGGCCCCGTGATCACCGCCGCGGGCGTCTCGGCGGGCATCGACCTGGCCCTGCACCTCGTCGACCGCCTCGCCGGCCCCGACGTCGCCCGCACCGTCCAGTTCGGCATCGAATACGACCCCGAGCCGCCACTGGGCCCGCTCGACTGGGAGACCGCGCCGCACGGTGCGCTGAAGCCGTTGCTGGAACACACCCTGGGTGACCACGTGCTGGCCGACCGGCCCGACCTCAAGGCGAAGCTGCTCGCACACGCCTGAGCCGGACGCCGGTGTGGGGGGACCGTCCACGCCGACGCCCGGTCGGGGGCGCTGTGACGGTGGCCGGCTGACTCGGCGGCCGCGGCGCGGCGGGAGTGAGCGCGGCGGGACCGCTCGCGCGGGCCGCACAGGATCGTGGGGCGTGGCACGGCGTTCGGCGAACGGCCGCTCGCCGAGCGGTGGTCGAGCGCGACGGCACGATTCGCGATGAGCTACGTCGGCCGGGCGAGCCGCGTAGCCCACCAGCCGGCCTGTCGGCCGTGGGCTGGCGCGAAGGGACCGTTCGCGCGGACTGCTGAGGCCGATCACCGTGCGAGGCGCAAGCTCGCCCGGCCTGCTGGCCAAGGGCTGGAGTGAAGGGACGGTTCGCGCCTGGTTGCTCAGGTTGAGCGCGGCCCGAGCGCGTGCCTGCGCGGTTGCAACGGCGAGTCGGGCCGAAGGGATCGTTCGTGCCCAACTGATCAGGCCGGCCACCGCGCGAGGCGCATGGTGGCCTGGGTGTAGGCGAGGGCCGGCGCGGGGGGACCGTTCGCGCCCGGGTGCCCAGGTTGAGCGCCGCCCCTTGGTGCGTGGTCGCGCGGGTGCAACGGCGGGCCGGCGCGAAAGGACCGTTCGCACCAACCCCGCCCCGAGCACCCTTCCAACGGGGTGGGCCATCCGGGTGAGGGCCGCCCGAACCGGCGGGAACGGAGGGTCGCGCAGGTACTTTCGGGGCGCTCGATCAGGTGACGTGCGGCCCGTGGGGAGCTTGCGGTGCGGTTCCAGGTCCTCGGTCCGCTGGCGGCGACCGTCGCGTTGCCGTCGGCGGCGCAGCCGCGGCGGTTGCTCGCGTTGTTGCTCGCGCGGCCCAACGAGGTGGTCGGGCGGGCGACGATCGTCGACGAGCTGTGGCCCGACGGGGCGCCGCCGAGTGCGGCGGCGATCGTTCAGGTGACGGTGTCGAAGCTGCGCAAGGCGTTGTCGCCCGGGCTGGCGGCGGACGACCCCGCGCAGCGGCTCAGGTCGGGGCCGCGCGGGTACGCCCTGAGCGTGGCCGAGGGGGAGCTCGACGCGGCGGAGTTCGTCGCGCTGGCGTCGGCCGGGCTGGCGGCGGAGGACGCGAAAGCGAAGCAAGCGCTGCTCACCCGGGCGCTCGCGTGCTGGCGGGGTGGGGCGTTCTGCGACGTCGCGACGGGACCGCTCGTCGAGGCGCACGAGGTGTGGCTGGAGGACCGCCGCCGGACGGTCCTCCTGCAGCTGGTGGACCTGCAGCTCGCCGAGGGCGACGGGCAGGCCGTGGTGCACCGGCTCGCCCCCGTGGTGGCCGCGCGGCCCGCCGACGAACGGCTCGCCGGCCGCCTCGCCGGGGCGCTGGCGGGGCTGGGCCGCCGCGACGCCGCGCTCGACGTGCTGCGCCGCACGCGCCGCGCGCTGTGGGACGAGGCCGGCGTGGTGCCGGGGCCGGAGCTCGACGCGCTGTACCGCCGCATCGCCGGCGCCGAGTGGACGGCAGGCGGCCCGCCCGCGCAGCTGCCCGCACCCGTGCCCGACTTCACGGGCCGCGCAACGGAACTCGCCGCCGTCTCGCGGCACTTGCGCACGCCCGCGCCGGTCGTGGTCCACGGCGCCGCCGGGGCGGGCAAGAGCGCGCTCGCCGTGCAGGCCGCGTGGCGGGCGCGGCGCCGCTTCCCCGACGGGCAGCTCGTGGCCGACCTCGCCACCACCGAACCCCGCGACGTCCTCGTCGCCTTCCTGCGCGCCCTCGGCGCCGCCACGGCCGAGCTCACCGGCGACCTCACCGCGCTCGTGGCCGCCTGGCGCAGCCACACCGTCGACCGGCGCCTGCTCGTCCTGCTCGAAAACGCGCGCACCGAGGCCCAGATCCGCCCGCTGCTGCCGAGCGGCTCCGGCTGCGGCGTCCTCGTGACGGCGCGGCGGCCGTTGCCGGGATTGGTGGCGGCAAGGCCCGTTCCCGTCGGTGAACTGTCCACTGTGGACGCCACGACGCTGCTCACCGCCGTCGCCGGCGAAGCGCGGATCGCGGCCGAGCCCGCCGCCGCCGGCGAAGTGGTCGCGCGCTGCGCCGGGCTTCCCCTCGCGCTGCGCGTCGCGGGGCTGCGGCTCGCCACCCGGCCCCATCTCCGGATCGCGGACCTCGCCGCCCGCCTCGGCGACGACCGTCGCGCCCTCGACGAGCTCGCCGCCGGCGACGTCAGCGTCCGCGCGGCCGTCCTCCCGGCCCTGCGCGACTGCCCGGGCGAAGACCGCGATCTCCTGCGCCTGCTCGGCTTGTTCCGCCGGCCCGTGCCCGACTGGTGCGCCGCCGCGCTGCTCGCCACCCGCCCCGCCGAAGCTCGCGACCGCCTCGAAACCCTGGCCGACACCCACCTCCTGGTCGCTGACGAGCACGGCCGCCACGGCGTGCCCCGCTTCGTTCGCCTCGGCCTCGCCCGGCTGCCCGGTGAACCCGACCCCGCCGCGGTCGACCGCGCGCTCGAAGCCGTCCTGGCCCTCGCCGAACGCGTGCTTTCCGTACTGGACAAGGGTTTCGAACCGGCCGGACCGCCGTTCGCGCAGCCGGACGTCGCCGCGGCCCGCCTCGCCACCGCCGACCCCGACGCATGGCGCCGCCGGGAAACCGAGCTCGTCGCCATGGCCGCCCGGCTCGCCGGCCGCCACCGCCGGCACGCACTGGCCGCCCGCCTTTCGGACGCGTGCGCGGCCCTGGCCGGCACGCCGTGGCTCGGCCGCTCCGCGAGGGCGGTCTCGGTCGTCGGCCTCGCCGCGGCCCGCCGCCTCGGCGACCGCCCGGCCGAGGCGGGCAAGCTGTTCACCCTCGCCTCCGTCCACTGGCAGCTCGGCCGCTCGCGCCAGGCCCGTACCTACTTCGCCCTGGCCGGCGCGCGCTTCAAAGCCCTCGGTGACCCGCGCGGCCGCGGCGCCGCCCTGGTCGCGCTGGCCGACCTCGACGCCGACGCCGGCCAGGCCGAGCTCGCCGTCGAAGAGCTGCGCGAAGCCCTGGAACTCCTGCGTGCGTGTGGCGACGTCCGGGGCCAGGCCATCGCGGCCGCGCAGTTCGGCGGCCTGTCGGAGGACCTCGGCGACGTCCGCCGGGCCGGCGAGAGCTTCGAAGCCGCGCTCCTGCTCGCCGGCGACTGCGCGGGCCGCTGGCACGACCAGGTCGCCAAGCGCTACGCCGACGTGCTCCGCCGCCACGGCCGCACCGACCGCGCGGCCGACCTGCTGACGGGCGCGCTCGGCGGCGCCGTCCGCACCCGCGAACGCCACTGGGAGGCCCACGTCCTGCGCAGCCTCGGCGACCTCCACACCGACGCCGGCGAGGTCGCCGAAGGCGAACGCTGCCTCACGCGTTCGCTCGACCTGTTCGAGCAGATCGGCCACCGGCACGCGGCCGCCTACACCCACCGCAGCCTCGCCGAGACCCGCCTGCGCGCGGCCGACCCGGCGGGCGCGCAGCAGCACCTGCGCCGCGCCATGGCCGTGTTCCGCGACCTGCGCGACCGCCGCGGCATCGGCTACGCGCTGCTGAGCCTCGGCAAGCTTCAGGCCCGCGCGGGCGAAGCACCCCGGGCCCTCGCCGGCGCCGCGGACGTCTTCCGCGAGCTCGGCTTCCCGCTGTGGGAGCTGCGCGCGTTGCGCGAGCTCAACGCCGCTTCGAGTGATTCACCCGCCGGCGACCGGGCCCGTGAAGTCTTGGCGAAGATCAGGACCTGACGCACACGCCGGCGTCGCCGCGGCACCGGCGTTTGGCGTTCGTATGGAGCCGCGCACTTGGCTTCCCCTCGTCGAAAGTCCCCACGAGGAGGCAAGTCATGCGCATTCCTCCGATGCTGCCCCAGGCGGCCGTCGGACTGGCCGCCGCGGCGGCCATGACGGTGCTCGGCACGGCCGCGGCTTCGGCCGCGCCCGCCGTCACCAAGCTGACGCAGGCCCAGGCGGCGTCGCAGCTGTCGGCGGCGGGTGTCACGCACTCGTCCAGCGGCGGGTGCACCACGCGGTCGAACTCCACCTGCACGTCGTTTGAGCAGATCAACCAGACCACCGTCAGCGGCGTGATCACGCTCAAGCGCGCCAGCGGCTGCGCGATCAACATCACCGGCGGCACCGAGGTCGGCCACGCCTCGGGCACCTACAGCCACTACAACGGCTACAAGGTGGACATCTCGCACAACAGCTGCATCGACGGCTACATCAAGAACAACTTCTCCTACATCGGCCTCCGCGGCGACGGCTACCCGCAGTGGCAGGCCCCCTCCAGCAACCTCTACTGCGACGAGGGCAACCACTGGGACATCACCTACTACACCACCGGCGGCTGATCGGACCGGCCGCGCGGCCGGCCGGGGACTGCCCACCACTGAGGGCGATGGGCAGTCCCCGGCCCGGCCCAGCAGCACCGATGACCGTTCCGCACCCGTTCGCTCACTCTGGGTGATTCGTGAGGTCGCCCACGCGTGCGCCGCACGGGGGTTGACCGCATCCGCGGAGCGCGTACCGTCGAACCAATGCCCCAGCGCCGAGGGGATTCCGGCCTCACCCTGCTCACCACCGTCCGCGACGACCTCGTGCTCGTCACCGCCGCGGGCGAGATCGACGCGGCCTCGGTCGGCGACTTCCGGACGGTGCTCGCCGAAGCGTGCGTGGTGGGGGAGAAGCTCGTGGTCGACCTCTCGCGCGTCGGGTTCCTCAGCTGCGCCGGCCTGCGCGTGCTGGAGGAGACGAGCCGCACGCGCCCCGCGTTGTCCGTGGTCGCGACCGGACGCCTCGTGCTGCGGGTCTTCGACGTCACAGGCGCCGCCCAGGCCCTGGACGTGCGGCCGCGGCTCGTGGACGCCTGCGCGGCCGCCCGCGCCTAGACCGGCCGCCGAACGGGTGGAGATCACCCGGGCCCGTGCGAGCCCCGCCGATCGTGGGTACTCCACTCGTGAACCCGATCAAGGGAACCCGACTACGGCGAGGTGATCCGGGATGTCCACCACGACCGAACGCACCGGCGCGAACGGCGCCGTCGGCGCACTGGTCGGCGGCGCCGCCGGGCTGGCCGTGCTGGCCGGCCTGTACTTGATCATCGGCCCGTGGCTCGCGCGGTTCGGCGGCGCGGCCGAGCTCGCGATCAGCAACACGGTGGCCGGTCTGGCGATCATCGTGCTCGCCGCCGTGCGAGCGCGCACCACGCGCCCGCAGGCCCTCACGTGGGTTCTGCCGGTGCTCGGCGTCTGGGCCGCGGTGTCCCCGCTGGTCCTGCGCTACGGCGACGAGACCGCGCCCTCGGCGGGCGCGCTGACGGGCAACCTCATCGCCGGCGCCGTCGTGCTGCTGGCCGGCATCGCGCTGTGCCTGCGCCGCCCGGCTACCCGGGCTCGCTGAGCAGCCCGCGCCAGCGCGGCGCGGACTTCGGCCCGTGCACGACCTCCGCGGCGAGCACGGGCCGCACCCAGCGCGCGTCGGGGTGGTCCGGCACGTCGGCGAACGGCGGCTCCGGTTGCTCCAGCTGCGCGAGCGCTGCGGCGAGCGAGCCGAGTTCCTCTTCGGAGAAGCCGACTCCGACACTGCCCGCGTAGCGCAGGCCGGCGCCGTCGGGCACGGCCAGCAGCAGTGACCCGAACGTCCGTGCTCGCCGGCCGCCGCCGGGGCGCCAGCCCGCGATGAGCACCCGGCGTACGTCCGGCGACTCCACGAACAGCCAGTCGGTGTTCGCCCGGCCCGGCCGGTACGGGCTGCTCCGGCGTTTCGCGAGAAGGCCGGGCAGGCCGTGGTCGCGGCTCGCCCGCGCGACCGCGCCCCCGTCGCCGAGGTGGGTCGGCGGCACCTGCCAGTGGTCGCCGGCGAGGCCCAGGTCGTCGAGCAGCTCGCGGCGTTCCACGTAGGGCAGGTCGAGCCGCGAGCGGCCGTCGAGGTGCAGCACGTCGGAGACGAAGAAGAACGCGGGATGCCGGTCCCCGAGCCGGCGCGCCGTCGCGGGGTCCGCTTCCGCCCGGCGGCGCAGCCCCTGCGGGTCCGGCCGGCCCGCGGCGAACACCACGATCTGCCCGTCCAGCAACGCTTCCGTGGAGCCCAGCTGCGCGGCGAGACCACGTAGCTCCGGGTAGCGCGCGGTCACGTCGGCGCCGGTCTCGTCGACGGCGGTCACGCGTGCGCCGCCCGCGCGCACGAGCGTGCGCCGACCCGGCCACGCGAACTCGTAGGCCCAGTCCCCGTCCTCGGCCGCCGGCGGCATGCGTCCCGGCCGGGCGGGCATCGGCGCCAGGAAGCGCGGCGTCTCCTCGTGGCCGGGCTCGGCGGGGTCGAGACGGCGCAGCCGCCAGCCGTCCGTCCCGTCGGCCTCGGCGCCGCCGCGGTCGAGCTCGTAGCGGCCGCGCAGGCGTTCGCCGTACAGCACGAACTCGATGTGGTGGGCCTGCCAGTGCACGGTTTCGTAGCGGCCGCGGTCCCACGTCTCGACCGTTCCGGCGCCGTACTCGCCGGCCGGGATCTCGCCTTCGAAGTCCGCGTAGTCCACCGGCTGGTCGTCGATGCGGATGGCAAGGCGCCCGCGGCCGGGGGAGCGGGGCAGACCGCGGGGGACGGTCCACGACGTGAGCACGCCTCCGCGTTCCAGGCGGAAATCCCAGTGCAGCTGCGACGCGCGGTGCTCCTGGACCACGAACACGCCACCGTTCTCGACCGGGTGCCGGTCGGCAGGATGCGTCTCGACGGGATGGTGGTCGACCGGGTGTTCGAGGACCGGTTCGGAAGCCTGGCCGAGTGCGCGTCGGCGCCGGCGTTCGGCGAGTTCGTCCGCCATCGCAGGCGTGGCACCCCCGTCCCTTCGGGTGCGCCCACTTTAGCGGCCGCTCACGCCAGTACGCGCTCCAGCCACGCCTGCCAGGCCTTGCTTTCCTGGTCGACGTCGGCGTCGGCGGCGAACAGGTGGTGCCCGATCGCGATCGGCATCCCCAGTCCCGACCGCTCGTGGAAGCGGTAGAGCGCGTCCGGGGTCCGGATGCCCGCGTAGTGCGGGGTCGTGTAGTCGAGGATTCCGTCGACCGTCCCCACGCCGTCGACCGCGAACCGCACCGGCCGCCCGGCCTCGGGTGTGTCCGGCAGTCCCAGCGCGTGCACGAGCTTCTGCCAGGCATCGAGCGAAGCCGACGGCTCCGGGCCGCTCGCGATCACGAACCGCGCGCGGCGGCCGGGGAAGTGCCGCAGGAGCTGGCCGAGCGTGTGCAGGTACATGTCCCAGCCGCGGCTGAAGCCCTCGTGGTACTCCTCGCCCCAGTCCTGCGCGGTGAAGCCGTGGTGGATGAAGCGCAGCACCGACGTGCCGCCCTCGGCCGCCTCCACGAGGAACTCGAACGCGTCGAAGCTGCCGTCGGGCGCCGGCGTGGCGCGGTAGGCGAAGCGCCGCGGCGGCTCCCATGTGGTGATCTCGGCTTCGCTGGTGAACTCGCCCATGGTGAAGCGGACGCGCCGGGCCTGCGCGTCGACCTCGTGCTTGCCCATGAACCACGAGTCGATGCCCGGCCCGGTGGCCACGGCGTCCCACACGTCCTCCGGGGGCGCGGGCAGACGGACCTGCTTGGTTACGTCGAACTCGTGGGTCATGACCGGTTCCTCCTCACCTGACGGGAATCCCACCGTGTCATTGACAAGAATAGTTGTCAAGGGCGAGCGACGTTCACCGGGAGGTGCGAGACTGCCGGGGAACCGAGGAAAGGACCGCTCATGGCGACCGTGGCCGACCAGCTGATCGACGTTCTCGTGCAGTCCGGCGTGCGCCGCATCTACGGCGTGGTGGGCGACAGCCTCAACCCCGTGGTCGACGCCGTGCGCCGCACCGGCGGCTCGGCGCGCGGCGGGATCGACTGGGTGCACGTGCGCAACGAGGAGGCCGGCGCGTTCGCCGCGGCCGCGGAGGCGCAGCTCACCGGCGAGCTGGCCGTGTGCGCGGGCAGCTGCGGCCCGGGCAACCTGCACCTGCTGCAAGGGGTCTACGACGCCCACCGCTCGGGCGCGCCGGTGCTCGCGCTCGCGTCGCACATCCCGTCGACGCAGATCGGCACCGGCTTCTTCCAGGAGACGCACCCGCAGCAGCTGTTCGCGGAGTGTTCGCACTACTGCGAGCTGGTAAGCGGACCGGAGCAGATGCCGCGGCTCGCGCGGATCGCGGTGCAGAACGCCGTGGGCCGGCGCGGCGCGGCCGTGCTGGTGCTGCCCGGCGACGTTTCGCACGAGTCCGCCGTGAACCCGACGGGCGTGTCCGCGCCGCTGGGCACGCCGCCGGCCATCGTGCCCGCCGCGGCCGACGTCGACCGGCTCGTGGAGCGGATCAACCGCGCCGAGAAGGTGATGATCATGGCCGGTGCGGGCTGCCGCGATGCCCACGAAGACCTCCTCGCGCTGGCCGACACGATCGGCGCGCCCGTCGGGCATTCCCTGCGGGGCAAGGAATACGTGCAGTACGACAACCCGTTCGACGTCGGCATGAGCGGCCTGCTCGGCTACGGCTCCTGCTACGACGCGATGCACGAGGCCGACCTCGTGCTGCTGCTCGGCACCGACTTCCCGTACGACACGTTCCTGCCGCAGCGCAACACCGTGCAGGTGGACATCGACCCCGCCCGCATCGGCCGCCGCTCGGTGCTCGAGTTCGGCGTGCTGGGCGACGTCGGCGCCACGATCCGCGCCGCGCTGCCGCGGCTCCGGCGGCGGGAGGACCGCTCGTTCCTGCACAGCATGCTGCACAAGCACGAACGCAGCCTGCAGCGCGTGGTCGACGCGTACACCAGCGACGTCGCGCAGCGCGTGCCGCTGCACCCGGAGTACGTCGCCGACATCCTCGACGAGGAGGCCGCCGACGACGCGGTGTTCACCGTGGACACCGGAATGGGCAACGTCTGGGCGGCCCGCTACGTCACGCCCAACGGCCGGCGCCGGCTGATCGGCTCGTTCGTGCACGGCAGCATGGCCAACGCCCTGCCCCACGCCATCGGCGTGCAGTCGGCCGCGCCGGGCCGCCAGGTCGTGGCTATGTGCGGTGACGGCGGGCTGGCGATGCTGATGGGGGAGCTGCTCACGCTGAAGACCCACGCGCTGCCCGTGAAAGCCGTGGTGTTCAACAACTCCTCGCTCGGCATGGTGAAGCTCGAGATGCTCGTGGACGGCCTGCCGGAATTCGGCACCGACCACGACTCGGTCGACTTCGCCGCCATCGCCCGCGCGTCCGGCCTGCATTCGCGCCGCGTCGAGAAGCCGGCCGATGTGCGCGACGGTATCCGCGAGATCCTCGACCACGACGGCCCCGCGGTGCTCGACGTCGTGACCGACCCCAACGCGCTGTCGATCCCGCCGAACATCACCGCCGCCCAGGTACGCGGCTTCGCGCTCGCCGCGAGCCGCACCGTCCTCGGCGGTGGCGTGGGCAAGATGCTGCAGCTCGCGAAGTCCAACCTGCGCAACGTGCCCCGCCTGTAAAACACGGCCCGGAAAAGAGTCCGGGGCGGCGCCGCCGTGGTTCACCACAGCGGCACCGCCCCGGACCGAGCACCTCGAACGATCAGTCCGTCTCGGCCATCGCCTCGGCGAACTGCGCCGCGTACAGACGGGAGTACGCGCCGCCCGCGTGCAGCAGGGTTTCGTGGTCGCCCTGCTCCACGATGCGGCCCGCCTCCATCACGAGGATCACGTCGGCGTCGCGGATCGTGGACAGGCGGTGGGCGATCACGAAGCTCGTGCGGCCCTCGCGCAGCGAGTTCATCGCGCGCTGGATGAGCACCTCCGTGCGCGTGTCCACGGAGCTGGTCGCCTCGTCGAGGATGAGGATGGCCGGTTTCGCGAGGAACGCCCGCGCCACCGTGATCAGCTGCTTCTCGCCGGCGCTGACCGAGCCGCCCTCGTCGTCGAGCACCGTGGCGTACCCGTCGGGCAGGGTGCGCACGAAGCGGTCGACGTACGTCGCCGTGGCCGCTTCGACGACCTGCTCGTGGGTCACCTCGTCGGCCCCGTAGGCGATGTTCTCCTCGATGGTGCCACCGAACAGCCACGCGTCCTGCAGGACCATGCCGGTCTTGTCGCGCAGCTCCTCGCGGTCCATCTTCGCGATGTCCACACCGTCGAGCGTGATGCGCCCGCTGTCGATCTCGTAGAACCGCATGAGCAGGTTCACCAGCGTGGTCTTGCCGGCACCGGTCGGGCCGACGATCGCGACGGTCTGGCCCGGCTCCACCGTGAGCGAGAGGTCCTCGATCAGCGGGGTGTCCTCGAGGTAGCGGAAGGACACGTCGTGGAACTCGACCTTGCCGTGCACCACGGCCGGGCGCTGCGGGTCCGCCGGCTCGGGCTCCTGCTCCTTCGCGTCGAGCAGCGCGAACACCCGCTCGGCCGAGGCGACACCCGACTGCAGCAGGTTCGCCATGCTCGCGATCTGGGTCACCGGCTGGCTGAACTGGCGCGAGTACTGGATGAACGCCTGCACGTCGCCCAGCGTCAGGCTGCCCGACGCCACCCGCAGCGCGCCGATCACGGCCACCAGCACGTAGTTCAGGTTGCCGATGAACATCATCGCCGGCTGGATCGTGCCGGAGATGAACTGCGCCCGGAAGCTCGCGTTGTACAGCGTGTCGTTCTGCTCGCGGAACGTCGTTTCCGCCTCTTCGCGCCGGCCGAAGACCTTCACCAGCGAGTGGCCGGTGTACATCTCCTCGATGTGCGCGTTGAGCTTCCCGGTCGTCGCCCACTGCTTGATGAACTGCGGTTGCGCGCGCTTGCCGATCTTGGCCGCGATGAACACCGACGCGGGCACGGTCAGTAGCGCGATGACCGCGAGCAGCGGGGAGATCAGGAACATCATCACCAGCACGCCGATCACCGTCAGCACCGACGTGACGATCTGCGAGAGCGTCTGCTGCAGCGACTGCGCGAGGTTGTCGATGTCGTTGGTGACGCGGCTGAGCACCTCGCCGCGCGGCTGGCGGTCGAAGTAGCGCAGCGGCAGCCGCGCCAGCTTCTCCTCCACGTCGCGGCGCAGCGAGTACACCGCGCCCTGCACGAGGCTCGTCGTCAGGCGCGCCTGGATCAGGCCGAAGAACGACGCGATCACGTACAGCGCCAGCACGATCAGCAGCACCTGGCCCACGGCCGTGAAGTCGATGCCCTGGCCCGGCACGATGTCGGCGCGCGCGAAGATGTCCGCCAGCGTGGTGTTGCCCTGCGCCCGCAGGCCCGCGACCACCGCGTCCTTCGTGACGCCGGCGGGCAGGTTCTTGCCGATCACGCCCGCGAAGATCAGGTCGGTGGCGCGCGCGAGGATCTTCGGCCCGATCACGGTCAGCGCGACGCTCAGCGTGCCGAGCACCAGCACCCCGATCAGCGCCGCGCGCTGCGGCCGCAGCAGGCGCAGCAGCCGGGCCAGCGACCCCTTGAAGTCCATGGCCTTCTCCGGCGGCATGCCGCCGGCCATGAACCGCCCCGGCCCCGCGGCCGGCGCGACGTTCTTGTTCCGCGCCGCCGTCGGCCGTTCGCCGACCTCCGTCGCGACGGCTCCCGTGGTGCCCTCTTCCTCGCTCACGCCGCCTCCTGCTCGGTCAGCTGCGAAAGCACGATCTCGCGATACGTTTCGTTGCCGTCCATCAGTTCGTGGTGGGTTCCGGTGCCGACGACGCGCCCGTCGTCGAGGACGATGATGCGGTCGGCGCCCCGGATGGTGCTCACGCGCTGCGCGACGATGACCACCGTCGCCTCGCGGGTCTCGTCGGTCAGCGCGCGGCGCAGCGCCGCGTCGGTGGCGTAGTCCAGTGCGCTGAACGAGTCGTCGAACAGGTAGATCTCCGGTTTGTGCACCAGCATCCGCGCGATGGCGAGCCGCTGGCGCTGCCCGCCCGAGACGTTCGTGCCGCCCTGGGCGATCGGGGAGTCGAGCCCCTGGGGCATCTTCTGCACGAAGTCCTTGCCCTGCGCCACTTCCAGCGCGTGCCAGAGCTCCTCGTCGGTCGCGTCGGGGTTGCCGTAGCGCAGGTTGCTCGCCACCGTGCCCGCGAACAGGTACGGCTTCTGCGGAACCATCCCGACGGCCGAGGCGAGCACCGCCGGGTCGAGCTCGCGCACGTCGACGCCGTCCACGCGGACGGTGCCGGCGGTGGCGTCCATGAGCCGGGGGATCAGGTTGAGCAGCGTGGTCTTGCCGCTGCCGGTGCTGCCGATCACGGCGGTGGTCTCACCGGGGCGCGCGAGCAGCGAGATGTCGCGCAGCACCGCCTTCTCCGCGCCGGGGTAGCAGAACTCGACGCCGGTCAGCTCCAGCACGCCGTGCACGCGGCCGGGGGAGACCGGCTTCAGCGGCGGGCGGACGCTCGACTCGGTGTCGAGGACCTCGGAGATGCGCTCGGCGCTCACCTCGGCGCGCGGCACCATCATGAACATGAACGTGGCCATCATGACCGACATCAGGATCTGCAGCAGATAGGCCAGGAACGCGGTGAGCGCGCCGATCTGCATCGAGCCGCTCTCGATGCGGTGCCCGCCGAACCACAGGACCGCGACGCTCGAGACGTTGACCACCAGCATCACGGTGGGGAACATCAGCGCCATCAGCCGGCCGACGCGCAGCGACACGGTGAGCAGCTCGTCGTTGGCCTGGCCGAAGCGCTCGCGCTCGCGCTTGTCGCGCACGAACGCGCGGATCACGCGGATGCCCATGATCTGCTCGCGCATCACCTGGTTGATCTTGTCGATGCGCACCTGCATGAGCCGGAACGCCGGGCGCATGCGGGCGATGATCAGCCCGACGGCGACGCCCAGCACGGGCACGATCACCAGCAGCAGGGACGAGAGCGGCACGTCCTGGTTCAGCGCCAGGACGATGCCGCCGACGCACATGATCGGCGCCGACACCATCAGCGTCAGCGTCATCAGCACGAGCATCTGGACCTGCTGCACGTCGTTGGTCGTGCGGGTGATGAGCGAGGGCGTGCCGAACTGGCCGACCTCGCGGGCGGAGAAGTCCTGGACCCGGTGGAACACCGAGCCGCGCACGTCGCGGCCCAGGGACATGGCGGTGCGCGCGCCGAAGTAGACGGCGCCGATCGAGCCGGCGATCTGCACGAGCGTGACCAGCAGCATCATCCCGCCGATCCGCATGATGTAGCCGGTGTCGCCCTTCACGAGCCCGTTGTCGACGATGTCGGCGTTGAGCGTCGGCAGGTACAGCGCGGCGAGGGTCTGGATCAACTGCAGGACGACGACCAGCCAGATGGCCGTCTTGTAGGGGCGCAGATGACTGCGCAACAGGCGGATCAGCACGGGTCGGTTCTCCCCCAGGGTGGTGTTCTGCGGTGGTGTGTCCGGTTCGGACGGTTCGGTTGTGGAATTGTGGTGCGGTTCGGGCGGTTCACGACGCCGGGTGGTTCATGAAACCCCGGTGTTTCATGAAGCTACGGTGCGTGCCGTGGTGGTCGCGGCGGCCGCGGTCAGCGTGGGCATGCCCGCGGATGCTTCCCGCAGCAGGTTCACGAACGTGGGCAGGAACTCCGTGTCCGGTCCGGAGGTCAGCCACGTGTGGAACGAGATGCGGAAAGCGCTCTGTACGATCCCCGCGAGCATCCTCGCGTGCAACGGATTTGCGGTGCTGCCCGCCCGTTCGGCCACGGCTTCGGCCAGCACGCGTTCCACGGTGGCGTGCGCGCGCAGCATTTCGGCGAACAACCCCGCGTTGCGGAGCATGTCCCGCATGCGGTGCACGTCCTCGCGCCGGGGCGCGCCGTCGTGGGTGGCCTGCACGACCGCGGCGTTGATCACGGCCTCCCACAGCGGCTCGTGGGCCGGCCGGGCCCGCAGTGCCTCCCGGATCCGCTCCTGCTGCGCGACGATGAACGAGCAGACGGCCTCCTCCTTGCTGGAGAAGTAGTTGTTGAAGGTGCGCGGCGACACGCCGACCTCGCTCGCGATGTCCTCGACCCGCAGCTGGTCCAGGCCGCGTTCGAGCGCGAGCCGCAGCGCCGCGGAACCCAGCGCCTGCCGGGCCGCCAGCTTCTTGCGTTCGCGCAGCCCGAGCACGGGCTCCGCGGGTTCGGAGGTCATGCGAGCCAGCGTAGCAAAAGTGCGGGGCACGCAATAAACTGCGTGCCCCGCACTTTTGTGCGGCGGGAGTTTTCGGCGCAGCCGCTACCCCGGGTGACCGGCTCGGGCGGGTCACCGCAGGTCAGGCTGGGCCGGTCGGGACCCGCGCCGACCGGCGGGACTGTCGGGATCGGATGATCCGGGCTACGGTTGTTACCGAGCGTGAGTGGAGGACCGGCGGACGGCGGAGGAGCGCGCATGCGGTCGATGTGGAAGGGCTCGGTCTCGTTCGGGCTGGTCAGCATCCCGATCCAGCTGTACGCGGCCACGGAGAACAAGAACGTCTCGCTGCGCCAGGTGCACGAGTCGGACGGCGGCCGCATCCAGTACAAGCGCTTCTGCTCGGTCGACGGGCAGGAGGTGCCCTACGCCGAGATCGCCAAAGGCTACGAGCTGCCCGACGGCGAGATGGTCGTGATCACCGACGCCGACCTGGCCGACCTGCCGCTGGCCACGCAGCGCACGATCGACGTGCTGGAGTTCGTGCCGCTCGAGTCGATCGACCCGATCCAGTTCGACAAGACCTACTACCTCGAGCCGCAGAAGAACGCCGTCAAACCGTACGTGGTGCTGCGCGACGCGCTGCACAAGGCCGGTCACGTGGCGATCGCCAAGGTCGCCGTGCGCCAGCGCGAGAGCCTGGCCCTGCTGCGCGTGGTGTCCGACGTCCTCGTGATGACGACGATGCTCTGGCCGGACGAGGTGCGTACGCCCGATTTCCCGTTCCTGCGCGAAGATCCGCCCCAGGTGCGCCCGCAGGAGCTCACCATGGCCGGCTCGCTCATCGATTCGCTGGCGGAACCGGTGTTCGAGTCCGAAAAGTACACCGACGGCTACCGCGAGGCGCTCGAATCCGTGATCGAGGCCAAGGTCTCGGGTAACGAGACGACGAAACCCGGGGCGGTGGCGGCGAAAGCCGACGTGGTCGACCTCATGGCGGCACTGGAGGCGAGCGTCTCCGAAGCCCGCAAGTCACGCTCGGCCGCGCCGGCCAAGAGCACCTCCTCGCGTTCGCGCAAGGCCGCACCGGACGAAGAGAAACCGGCCAAGAAGGCCGCCCCGCGCGCCCGCCGGCCGAAGAGCGCCTGAGCGCAGTTTTCCCGCCGAGCCGCCGAAATCGCCGCCGGTCCGAGATCACCGGACCGGGTGCGGCGACACGCCGCCCGTATGCCAGACTCTGGCGCTCACCGGTGGTACCAAGAAGCTGTCCGGTCCGAGATGAGCCGGGTTCGAACAGCACCGGTTCGAGAGCACGAGAGCGGAAGGCGGCCTGAGCATGGAGTGCGCGTTCTGCACCAGCGGGATCGACCACTGTCACGGCACCCTGGTGGTTCACCCGGACGGCGGGTTCGCCGAGTGCACGGACGAGAGCTGCGCGGACCTCGACCGCGTCCGCCACGCCCTGATCATCGACTGCCACACCGTCGACGCGGAGTGCTCCTGCACGCTCGCCGTCGAGGTGGAGGCGGAGCTTCGGCAGGCTTCCTGAGCCCTCCCGCGGCCCAGTGACCGTGAAGGCCTCGTTCCCCGGCAGCCCGCGGAACGAGGCCTTCACGGTTTTCCGCCGAAGGATTCCCCTCGGCCCCCGATCCTTACCCGATCGTGTATGCAGCTGTGTACACCGGCTTGGCGATGTGCTAACACTAACGAGGTCCTTCGGCTCTCCCTCCCCCTCGGAGCCGGAGGACCCCTTATTTCCGGCCTCCGGTCTCCGCCGGGGCGGCCCGGGCCCGTAGCGGTGGCTCAGTAGCGGTAGTGCTCCAGCTTGTACGGGCCGGCCGCGTCCACGCCGATGTACTCCGCCTGCTCCTTCGTGAGCTTCGTCAGCTTCACGCCCAGCGCGTCGAGGTGCAGCCGCGCCACCTTCTCGTCGAGCAGCTTCGGCAGGCGGTGCACGCCCACGGGGTACTCGCCGGGCTTGGTGAACAGCTCGATCTGCGCGATCGCCTGGTTCGCGAACGAGTTCGACATCACGAACGACGGGTGCCCGGTGGCGTTGCCGAGGTTCATGAGCCGGCCCTCGGACAGCACGATGATCGAGTGCGCCGGGCGCCCGCCGTCCGCGGGGAAGGCCCACTCGTGCACCTGCGGCTTGATCTCCAGCTTGCGGATGCCCGCCACCTTCGTGAGGCCGGCCATGTCGATCTCGTTGTCGAAGTGGCCGACGTTCGCGACGATCGCGTTGTGCTTCATCCGCGCCATCTGCGCGGCGGAGATGATGCCGAAGTTGCCCGTGGTGGTGAGGAAGATGTCGCCGCGCTCCACGACGTCGTCCAGCTCGACCACGTCGAGGCCCTCCATCGCCGCCTGCAGCGCGCAGATCGGGTCGATCTCCGTGACCACCACGCGGGCGCCCTGGCCACGCAGCGCCTCGACGGCGCCCTTGCCGACGTCGCCGTAACCGCACACGACGGCGAGCTTGCCGCCGATCATCACGTCGGTGGCGCGGTTGAGGCCGTCGACCATCGAGTGGCGGATGCCGTACTTGTTGTCGAACTTGGACTTCGTCACCGAGTCGTTCACGTTCATCGCCGGGAACAGCAGCGTGCCCTCGGTCGCGAGCTTGTAGAGCCGCTTGACGCCGTTGGTGGTCTCCTCGGTCACGCCGCGGACCTCGCCGGCGATGCGCGTGAAGCGCTTCGGGTCGGCGGCGAGGCTCTCGGCGAGCGTGCGCAGGACGATCGCGTACTCCTCGGCGTCGGCGTCCGTGGCGGCCGGCACGGCGCCCGCGGCTTCGAACTCGACTCCCTTGTGGACGAGCAGCGTCGCGTCGCCGCCGTCGTCCAGGATCATGTTGGGGCCCTGGCCGTCGGCGAAGCGGAAGAGCAGGTCGGTGCACCACCAGTACTCGTCGAGCGTCTCGCCCTTCCACGCGAACACGGGCGTGCCCTCGGGCCGTTCGGCCGTCCCGTTCGGGCCGACGACGACGGCGGCCGCCGCCTCGTCCTGGGTGGAGAAGATGTTGCAGGACACCCAGCGCACGTCGGCGCCCAGCGCCACGAGGGTCTCGATCAGCACGGCGGTCTGCACGGTCATGTGCAGCGAGCCGGCGATGCGGGCGCCCTTCAGCGGCTGCGCCTCGGCGAACTCGCGCCGGATCGCCATCAGGCCCGGCATTTCGTGCTCGGCCAGGCGCAGCTGCGTCCGCCCGGCCTCGGCGAGCGCCAGATCGGCCACTGCGAACTCGAGTCCGCCGACGTTCTGCAGTTTCGGGCTCATCGTTGTTCCGCTCCCATTCGGTGTGGTTTCTGTTTCAGGGCACGGGGAATCGCGGCACCACCGGGTTCGGCGGCACCGGGCTCACCCGGGAGGGTTCAGGAGGTGCGGGGGCCGTCCGCCGGCTTTTCCTTCGGCGGCAACGGTTTCGTCGACAACTGCTGTGACGACAACGGTGTGGTCGCCAACGGCGTGGTCGACCACGGTGTCATCAACAACTGGGTCATCAAAAAAGGCACCTCCTTCGCAGGAGGCGCCCTTGTTCCGGAACTCGCGGGCCGAGCGTGGCGGAAACCCCTCGGCTTCCGTCGCAGCGCCTCTCGGCCCGGAGTGCGCCTCGACGGCGCACGGTTCTACCGGTTCCCACCATGGCAAGGTGGGCCGGAGACTGTCAAGCGCGCGGACCGGGCAGGTCGAGCTCGGTGTGGCGGGTGGCCAGGGTCTCGGCCAGCACGGCGAGCTTCACGTTGAGGTCCTGTGACGTGCGGCGCAGGATGTCGAACGCCTCGTCGGCCGAGATGCCGCGCCGCTGCATCAGGATGCCCTTCGCCTGGCCGATCACGTCGCGCGAGTCGATGGCCTTGCGCAGGTGCGCTCGCTGCAGGTCCGCGGCGGTCACGGCGTTGGTGGTCGCCAGCGCCAGCGATCCGTGGGTGGCCAGCAGCAGCGCGAGGTCGCGGTCGGTGGGCGTGAGCGCGCCGGCTTCGCGCGCGTAGACGTTGAGCGCACCGGACAGCTGCGGCTCGCGGGCGTCGGGCAGCAACGCGATGGCGAGCATCGAGCCCATGCCGCGTTCGGCCGCGGCCGGCCCGAACTTCGGCCACGCGGGCTCGTGGGCGAGGTCCTGGCTCTCCGCGTGGGCCGGTCCGTCCGGGCGTGCCGCGTCGAGGCACGGGCCCTCCCCGGTGCGGTACTGCACCTGGTCGAGCTCCACGGCGATCGGATCGGTCTCGATCGGCGTGTAGAACAGCCCGTCGGGTGAGCGCAGCGTGACGCTGACGACGCTCGCGACGGGGATCACCCGGACCGCCGCCGTCACCAGCTGCTGCAGCACGCCCCCGACGGTCGTGACCTCCAGCAGCGACCGAGTGAGGTCCCGGAACTCGCCGCCCAGCCCGCCGAACCGGTCGTCGGAACCGGTCGCGGGAAAGCCGTTTTCGGACATGCCTCACCTCACTCGTGTGCCGGAGCGCCGGTTACCCCGCCGGGGCGCCGCCAAACGCGCACCCGCCGTCGGGTCACGCGGGCGGGTGGGGGAACTCCGCTCGAACGCCGAGCAGGCGGATCGGCTTGCCGAGCGTGAACATCCCGAGCACCTCGCGGGCGGCGCGCCCGATCGCCGCGGCGTCCGACGTCGGTTCCGGCAGCGTGATGCTGTGGGTGTGCGTGTGGAACGGCGCGAAGCGCACCTTCACCGCGACGCGCGCCGCCGGGCGGCCTTCGTCCACGACGTCGTGGGCGACCCGCACGGCGAGGGTGTCGATTTCTTCCGCGATGCGAGCGGGATCGGTGAGATCCTGCTGGAACGTGGTTTCGCGGCTGCGGGAGCGCGCGACGTACGGCGTGGCGGTGACCTCGGCGTCGCCGATCCCGCCCGCCAGCACCCGGTACCACGGGCCGAGGCGTGGGCCGAAGCGGGCGGCGAGGTCGTCCGCGTCGGCGCCGGCCAGCTGCAGCACGGTGGTGAACCCGGCTTCGGCGAGCTTCTTGGCGGTCTTGCGCCCGATGCCCCACAGCGCGTCGGTGGGCCGCTCGGCCATCACGGCCCACCAGTTCTCCTGCGTGAGGCGGAAGATCCCGGCGGGTTTCGCGAACCCGGTGGCGAGCTTGGCGCGCAGCTTGTTGTCGCCGATGCCGACCGAGCACGAAAGCCCGGTCTCGTCCTCGACCGCCCGGCGGACCTCGGCCGCGAACGCCTCGGGGTCGTCGGCGCCGGCGCTCTCGGTGCCGAGGTTGTCGGTGTCGAGGCCGAGGAACGCCTCGTCCCACCCAAGGACCTCGACCACCACCGGCAGCTCGCGCAGCCGCGCCATCACGCGGTCGGAGACTTCCTGGTAGACGGGCGCGTCGGTGGCCAGGAACACCGCGTCGGGACAGCGTTTCGCGGCCAGCCGCAGCGGCATGCCGGACTGCACGCCGAACTCGCGGGCCTCGTAGGACGCGGTGGCCACCACGGCACGCTCGGTGGGGTCGCCGTTGCCGCCCACGACCACCGGCCGGCCGCGCAGCTCGGGCCGGCGCGCGATCTCGACCGCGGCGATGAACTGGTCGAGATCGACGTGCAGGACCCAGGCGGACACCCCACCAGTGTGCGGTGCGGACCTCGGTCGACGCACGTCGGACGCGCCGCGGGCGCCGCCGCGTCAGGAGCGGCCGTGCCCGCGCACGATGTGCAGCGCCACCCCGCCGCCGGCGGCGAGCAGCGCGCACAGCGTGAAGGCGGGGCTCGTGGTGACGAGACCGGTCACGAGGAACGCGACGGCCGAGACGTCGAAGAGCACCGCGAAGAAGGTGAGCAAGCGGCGTTTCGGGGCCGGCTTGCCCCGCGAGAGCGCCGCCGCCAGTTCCGGATCGCTGAACTCGAACCAGCGTTCGATCTTGTCCAGCTCGCTGCGTTCGTGGTGACTGAGCATGGAAGTCTCCTTCGGCGGCGCGCCTGCCGTCACGTCCGCCAGATACCCCCGGCCACCGTGATCCAACCGCGGATCCGGGCGCTGCCCGGCGGATTCACCCGGCCGCACCCATCCGTATAACGGTCTATACGTCGAATCCTGGACCACCGTGCCGGTTTCGGTGTCCTCTGTGGACACTTGATCGGCCGGACGGGTGACCCCGGCGCTCACGCAGCGCAGTGCGCTGCGGTGCCGGTTCCCGTTGGCGCGCAAGGGAATCGGGACCGACGTCACGGCTCGGGCCCGACGTAACCTGCGCGGGACGATTTGTCGATCCCGACCTCGCAGTGGACGGCCGGGTCGACGTGGTTGCCCTCGGGGCGGCGGGGGAGTGGTCCCGATCCGGGGCGCTTCCTGCCATCGGACGTGATGCAGTATCGTTACTGCGCGTTACCTCACAGAGGTCCGACCACGCCGAGGGGAGCGTCGGTGCAGGGTGACCAGCTGATCGCGCAGCGCTATCGACTGCTCGAGCGGATCGGCACCGGCGGCATGGGCGTGGTCTGGCGTGCGCACGACGAGCAGCTCGACCGCGAGGTGGCGCTCAAGCAAGCCCGGCTCTCGGATGCGGTCAGCGGCCGCACGTTGCGTCGCGAAGCCCGGCTCGCCGCCGGCGTGCAGCACCCGAACGTGGTGACCTTCTTCGACGTCGTCGCCGAGGGCGACGAGCTGTGGCTCGTGATGGAGTACGTGCCCTCGCGCAGCCTCGCCGAGGTCCTCGCCGCCGAGGGCAGCCTGCCCGTGCGCACGGTCGCCGAGATCGGCGTGCAGGTCGCGGGCGCGCTCGCCGCGGTGCACGAGGGCGGCGTGGTGCACCGCGACGTGAAGCCCGGCAACGTCCTCATCACCGACGACGGCCGCGCCAAGCTCACCGACTTCGGCATCTCGCGCTCGGTCCGCACGGACGAGACGGTCACCGACTCCCCGCACATCGGCGGCACCCCCGGTTACCTCGCGCCGGAGGTCGCCCAGGGGCACCCGCCGACCGCCGCGTCCGACGTCTTCTCCCTGGGTGCCACGCTGTTCTCCGCCGTCGAGGGCGCTCCGCCCTTCGGCGGCGGCAACGAGTACGCGACCATCCGGCGCGCGGCCGAGGGTGCGGTCCCGCCGCCGCGCAAGGCCGGTGACCTCACACCCGTGCTGGCCGCGTTGATGCGGACGGCTCCCGAAGACCGGCCCACCGCCTCCGCCGCGCACGACCTGCTGGCCGGCAGCGTGGGCGGGCTGCCTCCCGCACCGCCGCTGCGCCGTTCCGGCGGTCGGCGCCGGTTCATGATCGCGGGGGCGGTCGCCGCCGTCGTGGTGCTCGCCGCGGTGACCCTGGTCCTGCTGCCCGACAGTGGCCAGGCACCGGCCCCTGCCGCGGCTTCGAAGGTGCCGGCCGCGCCGGCGAAGCTCGGCATCGGCAAGGACCCGCACTCGGCCGATCCGTGCCGGCTCGTGGACGCGGTGCCGCTGCGCCCGTTCGGTGAGCCCGAGGTCGATCCCGACTACGGCAACTTCGACCGCTGCGACGTGATCCTCAAGCGGGGCAACGATCTGCAGGCCGACGTGAAGGTCGAGCTGGAAGACCCGCCGTCCGACGGCGCCGCACCGGAGGGGCAGCGCTCGCGCTCCGGCCCGTTCGACGTGTTCGGCGACCCCGCGCAGGACGGCGCCTGCGTGCGCCTGATCCAGCTGCAGGACAAGTACCTCGTTCGCGTGACGGTGTCCGACGACGACGGCGACAACCTCGACACGTGCAAGCCCGCCGACGTCGCCGTCGCGTCGGCGACGAAGGTGCTCGCCGTCGCGGGCGTGCCGGCGCGGACCTCGCCGGTCCCGTCCGGCTCGCTGTCCGAAGTGGACGCTTGCTCGCTGCTGAGCTCAGCTTCGCTCGGCACCACCGCCGGCGTCACGGCGCCGGTGCAGGTGATGCCGGGCTACGGGAACTGGACCTGTGACTGGGACAGCTCGGCGTCGGACCGCGCGGTCACGGTGATCTTCGATCGCGACCAGCCGCCGGACGGCGACTCGGGCCAGCTCGTGAAGGTCTCCGGGCACGACGCGTACCTCGCGACCGACGACTTCGCCGACAACACGTGCCAGGCGCTGCTGGTGTACCGGACCTACACCGACGCACACGGGGAGGCCGCGGTGGAGCAGATCAAGGTGGTGGTCCACGGCGACCCGCCGTCGCAGGGCCTCTGCGGCCCGGCCACGTCGCTGGCGGGCGACGTCGTCGCGAAGCTGCCGCAGGCATGACCGCGCTGCGATCCGGCGGGCCGGCCGAGTCCCTCGGCGCCGACCACGGCAGCCTCGCCTACGGGGTGCCGCCCGCGGCGCCGGGCACGATCTTCGCGCTGGCCGTGACCGGCGGCGTGCGCATGCCGCCCCGCGACGGCCGGGAAGTCCTCTTCGGACGCAACCGCGAGGACGTCCACGTGTGCGTGGGGGAGGACGACCGGAAGGTCAGCCGCAAACAGGGTTTCCTCGTGCGCCGAGGCGACGCGTGGTGGATGCACAACACCGGGCGGCAGCCGATCCGCCTGCCCGGCTCGCGCCTGTTGTTCCCCGACGAGGAGCCCGTGCCGCTCGCGGAGGGTTACACGGCGGTGTTCGTGCGCGGTTCGGCCGACCGCGAGCACCTGCTGGAGCTGTACGTGTCCGGGGCGGACGGCCGCCGGCCGGAGTCGCGCCCGCAGGACGTGACCGAGCCCCCGCGCATGTGGCGGCTGAGCCCCGAAGAGCGGCTCGTGCTCGTCTCGCTGGCCCAGCGTTACCTGCTGCAGCAGCCGTACCCGCAGCCGATGGCGTGGCGGCAGGTTGCCGAGCAGCTCTCGGAGCTGGCGCCCGGCAGCCGCTGGACGCCCAAACGGGTGGAGCACCTCGTGGTCGCCGTGCGGACGCGGCTCGCGCGCGCCGGCGTCGCGGGCCTCACGCGCGAAGAGGTCGGCGAGCCGGTGGGCAACTCCCTCAACGACAACCTCGTGAAGGAGCTCCTGCTGTCCACTTCGCTGGTGCCGCCGGACCTCGCGTTGCTCGAGCCACCCGACGAAGCCGCTCCGGGAGGGGTCCCGGCTCCGCCCGGTTAGCCTCCCGGCGCGCTGTGGGGCAGGCCCCGCGCCGGGAACGGGCGGGGGACGAGGTGACGGGTGAGGGGATGCGGGCTCTGCCCGCCGGGCATCCGAGCCTGGCGCGGGGCTTCGCGTCACCGCCCGGCACGCTGGTCGTGCTCGGGCTCGCCGGGGGAGTGCTGGTGCCGCCCTCGGCGCCGGGCCCGGTGACGTTCGGGCGCAACACCGCGGAGGTCTCGGTGCCGGTCGGGGAGGACGACCGGCGGGTGAGCCGCCGCCACGGCGTGCTGGAGCACCACCGCGACCGCTGGTGGGTCCGGGCGACGGGCAAGGTCCCGTTGCGGCTGCCGGAATCGCGGCTCCTGTTCACCGGCGCGGCGCCGGTCGCGCTGCCCGCGGGGTACCTGCCGCTGTTCGTGCACGGCTCGCGCGGGCGGGAGCACGTGCTGGAGGTGCACGTGGCCGACGGCAGGCCCACCGTGCCACCCGTGCCGGACGGAACCCTCGACGCGCGCGAACGGCTGGCGCTCACCGTGGTCGGCCAGAGCTTCCTGCGCTGGGAGGCGCAGCCGCGGGCGGTGCCGGCGGAGCGGGCGGCGGCTCAGCTCGCGCTGCTGGACCCCGGCGGCGACTGGACGCCGCCGGGCGTGCGGGCCGCCCTCGACGGCGTGCGGGCCCGGTTCCACCCGGCGAGCGGAGACGACCGGTTGCTCGGTGCCCTGCTCGCCGCGGCCGTGCTCGTGCCGCCGGACCTGGCGTTGCTGGCCGCCGAGCCGGTTCCGCAACCGCGCGTGCCCGACTGGACACAGAGGACAGTCGGCTCGTAATGCGGGGTGCCGAGCGTCACACGGCGGTTCGCTGCGGCGCCTGGGCGCCGCGCAGCCGGGACTCCAGGGTGTCGAGCACGGTGCTAAACGCGCCGAACTGCTCGGGCGTCAGCGTGTCGACGAGCAGTTCGCCCACGAGCGCGGCGTGCCCGGCGGCGGCCTCGCGAAGCTGTGACCAGCCCAGATCGGTCAGGAACGCGATCACGCCGCGGTCGTCGGACTCGCACGAGCGGCGCCCGACGAGCCCGGTCTTCTCCAGCTGGCCGACCTGGTAGCTCAGCCCGCTCTTGGACGTGAGAGCCGCGCCCGCCAGCTCCGTCATGCGCAGGGCGCCGCCGGCGGCGGCGAGGCGCGCCAGAACTTCGTACTGTGGGTGCGAAAGCCCCGCGTCGTCGCGAAGCTGCTGTTCGACGCGACGGGTGAGCTGCGAGCTCACCGCCAGGAAGGCCTGCCAGGTCTTCAGCTGGCGATCCGTGAGCCATCGGGGGTCGGCCATGCGCCCATGGTAACGCAGGTTGTTCGAATTTGAACCATGTTGTAGGGTCGATCAAGTCGTGGTTCGAATTTGAACCACCTGGGAGAACGGAGTAGCCGATGGCGACGGTGGCGGAGGTGCGTACGCGGGTGCGGATCCCGCTGCGGCTGGGCGACGACGTCTCCGTCGACGCGGAGGCCGTGACGTTCCGCGGCCTCGCCGACGGGCTGGAGCACCTCGCGTTCGTGCTCGGCGAGCCGGGCCCGGTGCCGCTCGTGCGGATGCACTCCGAGTGCCTGACCGGCGACGTCTTCGGCTCGGCCCGCTGCGACTGCGGCCCGCAGCTGCGTGAAGCGGTCGCGCGGATCTCCGAGACCGGCGGCTACCTGCTCTACCTGCGCCAGGAAGGCCGCGGCATCGGCCTGTACAACAAGCTCGACGCGTACGCGCTGCAGGACGGCGGCCTCGACACCTACGAGGCCAACGCGGCGCTCGGCCTGCCCGAGGACGCCCGCGACTACACCGCCGCCGCGCAGATGCTCACCGCGCTCGGCGTGAGCCGGCTCGACCTGCTGTCGAACAACCCCGACAAGGCCGCGCAGCTGACCGCCCACGGTCTCGACGTGCGCGACCGCGTGCGCACGGGGGTGTTCGCGACGGAGACCAACGTCAGGTACCTGCGCGCGAAGGTCGAGCACACCGGGCACAGCCTGGTGCTGCCCGCCGGGTTCGGCCACGCCGGCCTCGCCAGCTGAAACCGTCCACATCGGACGTCGTTCGCGTCAGGGCGCCGACTCCCGCACCACCAGCTCGGTCGGCAGCACGGTCATCCCGTCGAGCGGTGAGTCGCCGGTCAGCTTGCCGAGCAGGCGGCGGGCCGCCGTTTCCCCGAGGGCGCGCAGCGGCCGGCGCACGGTCGTGAGTGGCGGCTGCGTGAACGCCGCGAGCGGCTGGTCGCCGAACCCGGCCACGGCGACGTCCCCGGGCACAGTGCGGCCGGCTTCGCGCAGTCCGGTGAGGACACCGGCGGCCACCACATCGTCACAGGCGAACACGGCGTCGAACCCGACGCCCGAGGCGACGAGCCGCCGCACCGCCGCGCGGCCGCCGGCCGCGGTGGAAACCGCCTCGGTGACGGCGTTCCCGGTGAGCGGTGAACCGGCTTCTTCGAGAACGGACCGGAATCCGGCGAGCCGGACGGCCGCGTGCTCGTCGGGACCCGTCACCACGGCGACGCGGCGCCGGCCGCGCGCCAGGAAGTGCCGGGCGACCGCGGCCGCTCCCGCGGCGTCGTCGCCGGTCACCGAAGGGAATGCGGAACGCGACCCGTCGACCACCACCACGGGCAAGTCGGAGTCGCGCAGCGCGTCGTTGTCCGTGACGGCGGCCGGCGGGTCGAGCAGCAGCAGCCCGTCGAACGCGTGCGCCCGCACCTGGTGGGTGAAGCGCTCGAGCGAGTCCGCGCCCCGGGCGGCGGTGCTCAGGAGCAGGCCGTGGTCACTCGCCTCGACGACGTCGGCCACTCCCTGCAACACCTCGCCGACACCCGGCGGCGAGAGGCCCGGCACGAGGACCCCGACGAGCCGGGTCCGGCCTCTCGCAAGGCCGACGGCCCCGGCGCTCGGGATGTAGCCCGTCGCGGCGATCACCTCGCGCACGCGCACGGCGGTGGCGGCGTCCACGTCGGACTTGTTGTTGAGCACCCGGGACACGGTCGTCTTGCTCACCCGCGCTCGGCGGGCGACCTCCGCGATCGTGACGCGCATCGGTCCTCCAAGGGGAATCCGAGCACCGGGCGGGTTGCCTTCCCCTCAACGTACTCGCCTGTCCGCCGGTCGCCGGGCGTCCGTTCGGCGGTGTCCGTTCAACCGGAAGTGACTTGTATAACAACCTATACGGCGGCGCGAGAACGCGTGTTCTGATGGCGGGCGTGATCATCGACGCGGGCGAGTTCGTCCTCCTGCTGCTCGCCGGAGCAGGCGCCGGCCTCGTCGGCGCCACCGCCGGACTGGCCTCGCTCGTGTCGTACCCCGCGCTGCTGGCCGCCGGGATGCCGCCGGTGGTCGCGAACATGACCAACACCGTCGCGATGCTCGGCACCACCGCGGGCGCGGCCGCCGGCGCGCGGCCCGAGCTGAAAGGGCAGTGGCGCCGCCTGCTGCCGCTGTGCCTCATCACCACGGCCGGCGGCGGGTGCGGCGGGCTCGTGCTGCTGCTGACGCCGCCCGGCGCGTTCACCGTGGTGGTCCCGTGGCTGATCGGCGGCGCGTCGGTGGTCCTGTTGGCGGGTCCGCGGTTGCGCCGGTTGGCGGAAGGCTCGGAGCGCCACGGCATCGGCCCGGTCACCGGCGCCGCGGCGTTTCTCGTCGGCGTGTACGGCGGTTATTTCGGTGCCGCTGCGGGCGTTCTGATGCTCGCGCTGCTCACCACCGTGTGGACACAGCCGCTGGCCCGCACGAACGCGGCGAAGAACATCGCCACGGGCACGGCGAACCTGATCGCCGCGGCCGTCTTCGCGTTCACCGGCCGCGTGCTCTGGCCCGCGGCGCTCGCGGTGTGCCTGGGTTCGGTGGCGGGTTCGTGGCTCGGTTCGATTCTCGTGCGGTATCTTCCCGCGACCCCGTTGCGGATCGCGATCGCGGCCGGCGGGCTCGTGCTCGCGGTGGTGCTCGCGCGGGAGGCGTACGCCGGCTGATCGCAGCGGATTCGTTGCCGGACCAGGCTGACGCGCGGGTACCTCAGGGGGCATGATCGGCGGGGTACCCGAGCAGGAGGCCAGATGAGCATTGTCGGCACCCGCGTGGTGCGCGTCGAGGACGAGAAGCTGATCACCTCGGGCGGAACGTACGTCGACGACTTGCGGGAGGCGGCGCTCACCGGCGCGGTCCACGCGGTCTTCGTGCGCAGCCCGATCGCCCACGCGCGCATCTCCGGCATCGACACCGAAGAGGCGAAGCAGGCACCGGGAGTCGTCGGGGTTTTCACGGCGGCGGACCTCGACCTCGCGCCTCGCCAGACCGGTCCCGTCACCGAACCGTTCCTCGCCACGGACGTCGTGCGTTACGTCGGCGAACCCGTCGCGCTGGTGCTCACCGAAGAGCGCTACCAGCTGGCCGACGCGGCGGAGCTGGTCGACGTGGACTACGACCCGCTCGACGCGGTGGCGAGCATCGACGCCGCGCTGGCGGGGGAGACCGAGCTGTTCCCCGGTGCCGGTGACACCGGCAACGTCATGCAGGTGAACGGCGCCGCGGAGTTCGACGACGCGGTGTTCGCGGACTGCGACGCCGTCGTCACGCAGACGATCCTCAACCCTCGCGTGGCCCCGGCGTCGCTCGAAGTGCGCGGCGGATCGGCGGCGTGGGGCGAGGACGGGCGGCTGACGCTGTGGCTGTCCACGCAGAACGCCCAGATCGCCCGGACTTCGGTGGCGAGCGCCCTTGAGCTGGACGAGGAACGGGTGCGCGTGATCGCGCCGGACGTCGGCGGCGGCTTCGGCGCCAAGATCGGCGCCGACCCCGAGGCGAGCCTGCTCGGCTGGGCCGCGCGGGCCGTCGGGCGGCCGGTGCGGTGGACCGAGTCGCGCAGCGAGAACCTCACGGCGATGACCCACGGCCGCGCGCAGCAGAACACCGTGACCATCGGCGGGAAGCGCGACGGGACGGTGCTCGCGTACCGGATCGACGTCGTGCAGGACAGCGGCGCCTACCCGCGCGCCATGTTCCTGCCCACGCTGACCGAGATGATGGCGCCCGGCGTGTACCGCTTCCCGGTGGTGCAGACGCGCAGCCGCTGCGTGGTCACGAACACCACGCCGATCGCCGCCTACCGCGGCGCGGGCCGCCCCGAGGCGACGGCCGCGGTCGAGCGCGCGATCGACCTGTTCGCCGCCGAGATCGGGATGGATCCCGCCGAGGTGCGGCGGGTCAACTTCATCCGCCCGGAGGAGTTCCCGTACACCACGCCGACCGGCGGGGACTACGACACGGGCGAGTACGCGGCGGCGCTGGACAAGGCGCTCGAAGCCGCGGGCTACGCCGAGCTGCGGGCGGAGCAGGAGCTGCGCCGCGCCGCGGGCGACCCGGTGGCGCTGGGGCTGGGGATCGCGGCCTACGTCGAGATCACCGGCGGCGACGCGAGCGGCGAGAGCGGCCGCGTCGACATCCACGAAGACGGCTCGGTCACCGCCTACACGGGCAGCTCGCCCCACGGCCAGGGGCTGGCGACGTCGCTGGCGATGCTGCTGTCCGACCAGCTCGGCGTGCCGCTGGAAAAGATCACCGTGAAGCACGGCGACACCGACGAGGTCCCGCGCGCGGTCGGCACGTTCGGCTCGCGGTCGCTGCAGCTCGGCGGCTCGGCGATCCGGCAGGCGGCCGACGAGGTGATCGCCCAGGCCCGCGAGCTCGCGGCCGACCTGCTCGAGGCGGCGCCCGAGGACCTGGAGCTCGACACCGAGCGCGGGGTCTGGCAGGTGCGCGGCGCGCCGTCGAGCACCACGCTCGACTGGGCGCGGGTCGTGTCCTCGGCCGAGAGCACGGCGCTGTCGGCGAACGTGTGGTTCGGCGACGGCAAGCCGACGTTCCCGTTCGGCGCGCACCTCGCCGTGGTCGAGGTCGACACGGAGACGGGCAAGGTCGAGGTGCGGCGGCTGGTCGCGGTCGACGACGCCGGGCCGGTGGTGAACCCGCTGACCTTCCGCGGCCAGCGCCACGGCGGGCTCGGCCAGGGCATCGCGCAGGCGCTGCTGGAGGTCGTGAACTACGACGACGACGGCAACCCGACCACGGCCACGCTCGCGGACTACTCGTTCGTGACCGCGACCGAGCTGCCCGACTTCGAGCTCGTGGACATGGCGACGCCCACGACCCGGAACCTGCTGGGCGTCAAGGGGATCGGCGAGGCCGCGACGATCGGGTCGACGCCGGCGGTGCACAACGCGGTGGTCGACGCGCTCGCCCACCTCGGCGTGCGGCACCTGGACATGCCGGCCACCCCGATGCGGGTCTGGGCGGCCCTGAACGACGTGAGGAAGGCGGACTGACGTGCGGGTCTCCATCGAGGTGAACGGCCGGACCACGGCCGGGGAGGTGCCGGACCGGACGCTGCTGGTGCACTACCTGCGCGACACCGTCGGGCTCACCGGCACGAACATCGGCTGCGACACCACTTCGTGCGGCGCCTGCACGGTCCTGCTCGACGGCGAGTCGGTGAAGTCGTGCACGGTGCTGGCCGCGCAGGCCGAAGGCCACGAAGTGACCACAGTGGAGGGTCTGGCCGGTGACGACGGCGAGCTGCACCCCGTGCAGCGAGCGTTCCGCGAGCAGCACGGGCTCCAGTGCGGCTTCTGCACGCCGGGGATGATGATGGCGTCGGTGTCGCTGCTGAAGGAGAACCCGCGGCCGTCGCGACGCGAGGTCCGGGAGGCGCTCGAGGGGAACCTGTGCCGCTGCACGGGTTACCACAACATCGTGAGCGCCGTCGTCGAAGCGTCGGGCCAGGAGGTGGACCGGTGATCCCCGCCGAGTTCTCCTACCGCCGGGCGTCCACTGTGGACGAGGCACTGGCGCTGCTGGCCGAGCACGGCGAGGACGCGAAGCTGCTCGCCGGCGGGCATTCGCTGCTGCCGCTGATGAAACTGCGGTTCGCGGCACCCGAGATCGTCGTGGACATCGCGCCGCTCGACGAGCTGAAGTTCGTGCGGCTCGACGGGAACGAGGTGGTGATCGGCGCGCTGACGCGCTACCACGACCTCGAAGGCGACCCCGTGCTCGCCGAGCACGCGCCGCTCGTCGCGCACGCTTCGGGCGCCGTCGGCGATCCGCAGGTGCGCCACCGCGGCACGCTCGGCGGTTCGCTGGTGCATGCCGACTCGGCCGCCGACCTGCCCGCGGTGATTCTCGCGTCCGACGGCGTGCTCGTCGCGCGCGGCCCGGAGGGGGAGCGGCGGATCCCGGCCGCGGAGTTCTTCCTGGGCCCGTTCACCACGCCGCTGGAACCGGACGAGCTGCTGACCGAGATCCGCCTGCCCAGCCAGGCCGGGCTCGGCTGGGGCTTCGAGAAGTTCACGCGCCGCAACATCGACTGGGCGATCGTGGGCGTCGCGGTGGTGGGCAAGTCCGTCGGGCTGATCAACCTCGGCGGCACCCCGCTGCGGGCCGCGGCGACGGAGAAAGCCTTGGCCGACGGCGCTTCGGCCGACGAGGCCGCGGCGCTCGCCGCCGAGGACACCTCGCCGCCCGACGAGCCTCACGCGTCGGCGGAGTACCGCCGGCACCTCGCACGCGTGCTGACGCGGCGCGCACTGCTGGCGGCGGGCATCGCCTGAACCGTGCGGCCGGCGGGGAACGGGCGTGATCGCGACGTCCGTTTCCCGCCAGCCGTGGGGCCCTCGCGTGCGCAGACTGGGGGACGTGACCACGACGTTTCCCTTGCACACGGCCATCGAGCCCGGAATCCTGTACTTCGGCACCCCCGTGGTGCTGATCTCCACGACCAATGAGGACGGTTCGGCAAACCTGGCCCCGATGTCCTCGGCGTTCTGGCTCGGCTGGCGAGCCATGCTCGGCCTGGGCGCGCGCTCGAAGACCACCCAGAACCTGCTCCGCACGCGTGAATGCGTGCTGAACCTGCCTTCTTCCGCTCTCGCCGCGGCCGTCGACAAGCTCGCGCTCACGACGGGTTCGGACCCGGTGCCACCGGGCAAGCAGCAGCGCGGCTACTTCCACGTCGCCGACAAGTTCGGCCGCGCGGGCCTCACCCCGGTGCCGTCCGAGACGGTCGCGCCGCCGCGCGTGGCCGAGTGCCCGGTGGCCATGGAGGCCGTCCTCGAGGCCACCCACCCCTTCGCCGCTGACGACGAGGCCCAGCACGGCTCCGTCCTGGGCCTGGAGGTCCGCGTCCAGCGCGTCTTCGTCCACGACGACATCCGCCTGCCCGGCACCGAGGACCACGTGGACCCCGACGCGTGGCGCCCGCTGATCATGAGCTTCCAGAAGCTCTACGGCCTGGGCCCGCAGGTGCGCGAGTCGACGCTGGCGTCCATTCCGGAGCGGCTGTACCGGGGTCCGGACATCGACCGGGCCCGGCGGGCCGTGGTCCGGACCGACTGAGAGCTTCCGGCCGCCGACCGGTCAGCCCGCGGTCCAGGCGGCCAGTGCCGGCGCCAGGGCCTTGATGCCCGCGGTCACCGCGGCGCGGCCTTTCGCCGACGACGTGGCGGCCGGCTGCTGCGTCAGCAGCACCACGACGTAGCGCGAGTCGACGATCCCGGTGGTGTTGAGCACGAGGGCCGAGCGCAGGATCATCCAGCCCTGCTTGATTTCCCACGTCGCGCCGGGCAGGCCGTCGGGGATGCCGAAGTACTGGGGGTAGCCGTCGTCGGCGGGCTGGCGAGCGTCGGCCATCGCGGTGAGCAGGGGCTGTGCCGTGGCGTCGGGCACGGTGTCGGTGAGGTAGCGGTAGGTGGTGACCACGTCGTCGGGGCTCATCTTCGTCATGCCCCACTGGCCCGGGTCCGTCGGTTCGAGCGTGTGCGAAAGCCCGATGAGGTCGGCCATCCGCCCGACGATCGCGGTCCCGCCGTCGGCTTCCCACAGCTTGTCGGCGACGGCGTCGTTGCTGCCGGAGATCATGTCGGTGAGCTCGTCGGCGGTGTCGTCGGTGGGGACCTGCCAGGTGCCGTCGTCGTACAGCGAGTCGAGCGCGATGAGCAGCTTCACCACGGAAGCCGTGTAATACGGGGTTTCCGGGTCGGCGAGCGCGAGGGTCTTGCCCGTCTTCGTGTCGTACACCGCGAGCCCGACCTTCGTGCCCTTCGACGCGGCGCTCACCGCGTCGGTCACGTCGTCGGCCACGACCGAGGGGTCGGGCAGGGGAGTCTCCGAGGTGGCCGGAGCCGACGGGGTCGTCGAGGACGTCGGCGGTTCGCTCGTGGTCGGCGGCGAGGACGAGGGCGGCGGCAGCGTCTGCGCCGCGGGCATCGTCGTCATGTGCCGCGTGCTCGCGGTGACGACGACCGCTGTCGTGAGGACCGTCGCGGTGAGCCCCGCGGCGGCGAGCGTCCATCTCAGCCGTCTTGCCATACCGGGACAACGCCGCGGAACCCCTGCGTTGCACCGGATTCCACCTGTCTGTTTCCTGTGTGTTGCTGTGAAGCCGCTGTGCTCGGCCGAATGGTCCAGTCCGGCTCGTCCCGTGCTACGGTCGGTGACGGCTTGCGCCGCGAAAGCCAGCGAACGCGGTGCGGCGGAAGGAAGGGAGCGGTGATGGCCCGACGCATCCAGTGGTCCGGACACGCGTGCCCGATCGCCCGGGCGGTCGACGTGCTCGGCGAACCGTGGACGTTGCTGATCCTGCGCAACGCCACCACCGGCACCACGCGCTTCGACGAGTTCCGCGACGAGCTCGGCATCGCCGACAACGTGCTGACGACCCGGCTCGCCAAACTCACCGAAGCGGGACTGCTCACGCGCGTGCCGTACCGCGAAGGCGGCCGCACGCGTCACGAGTACCGCCTGACGAAGGCCGGCGCCGACGCGCTGCCGGTACTGCTGTCCCTCGCCGAGTGGGGCGACGAGCACACCCGGTCCGACCCGCCCGCGGAACCCATGCTGATCGTCCACGACGCCTGCGGGGCGCGCACCCGCCCGGGCACGACGTGCGACGGGTGCGGCGAACCGATGCGGCGCGAGGACATGCGCTGGTACCGGCCGTGGCGCTCGCCCGAACCCGTGCCGCTCGCCGAACCCGTGAGCTGAACCCGTTTCCCGGGGCGTCCGCGCACCCGCCGGGCGCCCCTCGGTCGTTCTCGCGGCCCGAAGCTGGCTTGCGCGGAACAAGTCAACGTTCTACCGTGCGGGCATGTCGCAGCCACGTCTGGCGGAGGTGCCCGTTTCCGCCGCGCGCGGGGCGTTCGCCGCCGGTGCGGCGACGCTGGCCGCGCTGTACGTGGGCAACAACCTGCCGAGTGCGCTGTATGCCTTGCTGCGCACCACGTTCGGCTTCTCCGCGATGATCCAGACCTTGCTCTACGCGGTCGCGGTGGCGGTGATTGTGCCGGCGCTGCTGGTGGCCGGGCCGCTGTCCGACGCCGTCGGGCGCCGGCCGCTCATGCTGTGCGGTCTCGTCGCGTTCCTCGCCGGCGACCTCGTCTTCGTGCTCGCCACGGGCACGGGCTGGCTGTTCCTGGCCCGCGTCCTGCAGGGGCTCGGCATGGGTGCCGGCGCGGCGGCGGCGCAGGCGATGCTCAACGACAGCGCCGGGCAGGACGCGCGCGGCCAGCGCCGGGCCGCGCGGACGGCGACGGCGTGCGTCACGTTCGGGCTCGCGCTCGGCCCGCTGGCGGGCGGGCTGCTCGCGCAGTACGGCCCGCTGCCGCGGCAGCTGTCGTTCCTGGTCCACGCGGTGGCCGTCGGCCTGGTGGTGCTGCTCGTGGTCCGGACCCCGCGCGCCGCGGGCTCGGGAGCGGAACGCCGGTGGCGGCCGCGGCTCGGCGTGCCGCCCGTGGTCCGGCGGACGTTCGTCATCGCCGGCGCGTGCTCGTTCCTGGCGTGGGCGGTGCTCGGGATGTTCTCCGCCGTCGTGCCCTCGCTCGTGTCGGGCCTGCTCGGCTCGGCGAACCTCGCGATCGCGGCGGGCGCGCTGACGCTGATGATCGCCACGTCCGGGTTCGTCCAGCTCGGCGCGGGCAGGCTCGCGCCCACGTCCGCGCAGGCGATCGGGCTCGTCGTGCTCGCCGCGGGCCTGGCGCTGCTGGTCGTGGCGAACGAGGCCGGCGTCGGTTGGCTCGTGGTGCCGGCGATGCTCGGCACGGGAACCGGCCACGGGCTCGTGTTCACCGGCGCGCTGGCCGAGCTCACCGTCGTGACGCCGCCGGCCGAACGCGGCGCGGTGATCGGCAGCTACTTCGTGGTCAGCTACCTCGGCCTCGGCGGCCCGGTGATCGTCGTCGGCCTGCTCTCGCTCGCGCAAGGGCTGGCCGCGGCGACCGTGCTCGTCGCGGCCGTGGTCGGCGGGTGCTGTCTCGTGCTGGCCCCGCTGGTGTTCCTGGAGATCTGCCGCCGCGCCAATCCACAATAGACAGTCCGTAACAGACAGTCCGTAACAGACAGTCCACAGCAGGCAGTCCACAGGGAACGGGAGGGCTCATGTCCGTACGCCGGGTCGCGCACGAGGCGGTGCGGCTGGAGGTGCCGGTAGCGGCGCCGTTCGCGCAGTTCCGCGCGCGGTACGAAGAGGCTGTGCCGAAGTTGCCCGGAGACGAGCTGGCGCGGCTGGTGGCCGAGGGCCCGAGCTGGACCGACGTCCGGGCGGCCGCCGACGCGAGTGCGCCCTTCGGATTCCTGCGGTACTGGGAGACCGACGTCGGCGCGCTGATGAGCCTCGCCGCACCCGCGCGCCCGTGCACGGAGTACCTGATGGGCAACCACACGATCGCGCAGCGGATGTTCGTCCACGAGCCCGGCGTGATGCTCTACGCGCCCCTGCGCACCACGATCCACGAGGATGCCGACGGTGCCACGTGGTTCACCGTCGACCTCCCGAGCAGCCGCTTCGGCAGCTTCGGCAACCCGGCGGTGACGGCCGTCGGCCGGGAGCTCGACGACAAGGTCGCGGCCCTGCTGGAGCACCTCGACGCGCCGGTAGCCTGAGGCCGGACGGGCCATCGGGTTAAGGGGGAGCCGTGGCGACGGAACGGATCGGGCCGCCGGCGATCGCGGGGGAGCGGGAGATGCTGCGCGCGTTCCTCGACTTCCACCGCGCGACACTCGCGATGAAGTGCGACGGGCTCTCCGACGAGCAGCTGCGCCGGCAGTCGATGCCGCCTTCGACGCTGTCACTGCTGGGGCTCGTGCGCCACCTCGCCGAGGTCGAGCGAGCCTGGTTCCGTCGCGTGATCGGCGGCGAGGACGTGCCGCTCGTCTGGTCGGCCGACGGCGACTACCAGGCCGCCTACGACGCCACCGACGGCACGCGGGCCGAGGCCTTCGCCGCGTGGCAGGCCGAGGTCGAGCACTCGCGGCGGATCGAGGCGGCCGCCGAGTCGCTCGACGTCGTCGCGTACAACGCGCGGTGGGGCGAGGACGTCTCCCTGCGGCTGGTGATGCTGCACCTGATCCACGAGTACGCCCGGCACAACGGCCACGCCGACTTCCTGCGCGAGGGCGTCGACGGCGTCGTCGGCGCCTGATCCGAAGACCCCGGCGAAGCTCGAGGTGTGACTGCGCCGACCCTGACTTGTCCTAGGCAAGCCAGGGGCCTAGTGTCGGACGGGTGACGAGCGCGAAGCGAATCCTGGTGGTGGGTGCCGGTGCGACCGGCGGGTTCTTCGGCGGCCGGCTGGTGCAGGCCGGCCGGGACGTGACCTTCCTGGTGCGCCCCGGGCGCGCGGCGGCGTTGATGGAACGCGGCCTGCGGATCACCGGGCTCGGCGAGGAGACCGTGCTCACCCCGAAGCTCGTGCGCGCCGGCGAGCTCACCGAGCCGTACGACCTCGTGCTGTTCACGGTCAAGGCCGCCGGGCTCGAGCAGGCGATCGAGGACGTGGCGCCGGCGGTCGGGCCGGACACCCTCGTGCTGCCGGTGCTCAACGGCCTGCGCCACCTCGACGCGCTCGTGGCCCGCTTCGGCGAGGAGCGGGTGCTCGGCGGCGTCGCGATCGTGATGACCACTGTGGACGGTGCCGGCGACATCCGCCGCCTGTTCGACCTCCAGTCGCTGACCTACGGCGCCCGCACCGAGCCGGCGCCGGCCGGGCTCGCCGAGGTACACGAACTGCTGTCGGGTTCGGGCTTCGACACGGCGCTGTCCCCGGACATCACGGCGGCGATGTGGGCGAAGTGGGTGTTCATCGCCTCGATCGGCGCCGTGACCTCGCTCATGCGCGGCACCGTCGGCGACGTCGCCGGGCAGCCGGGCGGGATCGCGTTCGCCGAGGCCGTGGTCGCCGAGTGCGCGGCCGTCGCGGCGGCCTCCGGGCACCCGCTGGACGCGGCCGCCCTGGAAAACGCCCGCGGCTCCGTGACCGAGGTCGGCTCCCCGCGCGCGCCCTCGCTGTACCGCGACCTCACGGCCGGGCTGCCCGTGGAGGGCGAGCAGATCTTCGGCGACCTCGTGGAGCGGGCGCACGCGCTCGGGGTGTCCGTACCACTGCTGGAACTGGTTCGGCTCAACCTCCGCGTGTACCAGGCACGGCTGGGCTGAGGCCGCCGGAACGAACCTGAACGAACCCCGTTTCGGCGCCTCCTGGGAAGTCCGCGAACTTTTTCCCGGCAGCGGTGAACCGAATCGGCTCCGGCCCACGTGATGGGTGCGGAAGGGCACGAAGGCCGTGCCCGGGTTGACACGGACGGATGGTCTTTCGGGCACCGGTTCGAGTGGTGATTTCCCGCCACACCAGGACTGCTACGCTCCGATCAGTGACATCTGCGCCCCTTTTGGCGCAGGTGTCCGGACCGCGGCGCAGCGCCGTGCACGACCCGCCGTGGGGAAGGAAGCTCTCGGGTATGGCGGACAGGTTCGAGTTCGTTCTCGACGTCTTCGAAGCTCTTGTGGTCAGCCAGGCAACCGGCGGTGACATCCGCCAGTACCCGTTGCGAATCGGCACGGTGCCTTCGGATCCCATCCGGTTCGTCCGCGTGGCGACTCAGGTCTACCGGGCGATGGAGGACAAGCGGCTCTCCACCCACGGCGAGCTCAGCCCCCATGTGCAGACGGCGTTCGGGCTGCTCGCCCGGCCGCGCGTCTCCGTCGCGGTGGCGGGGGTCGACGGTGTCGGCGCCGACATCGCGGTGCTCGCGCTGAGCGACGGCCGGCAGGCGCTCGGGATCACGCAGAACCCGCGCACCGACGAACTGCTGTTCTCGCTCTTCGCCGACGAGGACCTCGTCGACGTCGTCACCGGCGTGCTGCCCCCGGCGCGCGCCGCGACGACCGGCGCCCACACGGTCAGCCGGCAGGCGACGCGCGCCGTGTCCGCGATGACCGCGCGGCGCATCGCCGAGGCGGCCGAGGACGAGGAAGAGACCGACGCGTTCGGGATGATCGAGGTCCGCGGGACCGTGCGGCCCAGCCGCACCGACCCCCGCGTGACGCCGACGCCCGGCAGCACCGAGGTGCTCGAGCGCGTCATGGCCGCGCCGCGCCTCGGCGGCGGCCACCTCACCGTCACCGGCTGGGGCCGGCACGGCGAGCTGCGTGCGGCCGACCCGCTGAGCTGGCTCGACACGCAGGACGGCCGCTACCTGGTCCACACCACCGCCGGCGAGGCCGGTGAACTGAGCGCGAAGTACGTCCCCGCAGGGCGGTCCGAAGTGGCCCGCGCCGTGCAGAACGCCATCGCCGCCGTCTACTGACGCGCGCGCACCAAGAGGAGGGAGACCCGGTGGCCGACGACGCGACCCCGGCGAAGATGACTGCGCGTGAAGTGATGCCGCAGTTGTCCGGGACCGAGCTGAAGCGATTGGCGCAGACCGGAAGTTTCGCGGTGGACGACACCACCGGCAACCAGATGATCCAAGCGCTCGAAGGTGTGATCGACACCCTTCAGGCGCGGTGGGACGCTTTGCAGAAGCTGGGCACGGCCCCGGCCATGTCCTCCACCGCGACCGGCAAATGGGTGTCGACCCACATGCTGAACACCGCCAGCGACGCCCAGGGCCTGCTCACGCAGCTGCAGGCCGCGCGCGACGAGTTCCCGACGTATGTCGAGGCGATCAAGCTGGCGAAGCAGAACTACAGCAACACCGAAGCCGGGACGCGCGACACGATCAACCGTCTCCCCGTCGACGAGCTGACCTGAGGAGGATCTCGTGGCCACGACAACCGACCCGTCCACCTCGGCGGTCTCAGACCCGTCGTCACCGGACTACGACCCGCACAGCCCCTACTACGACGTGACGGCCGACTCGTCGTCGAAGTACTACGTCGGCCCGGTCAAGCCGGACGACGTCGCCTCCGGTGACCAGATCCGCGCCGAGGCGACCAAGGAGATCGACGACGAGATCGCCCAGGGCTGGCTCGGCCCCGTCGTCGACCCGAACGTGCGCAACCAGAAGATCCAGGAGCTCTACGAGCAGCGGCTCGTGGAGGCGAAGTCCGAGCTCCACGACGGTCTCCAGCTGCGCCAGAACGACGGCGCGCCCTACACCGACTGGTCGCAGGCGACGCACGAGCAGATGCAGCAGGCCATCACCCAGCAGGCGAACTCGGCCACCGTCGCCGAGTCGTCGGAGGAGTGGGTGCGCGTCGGCAACGACCTGGCCACGCACCAGCAGAACCTCGCGAACGCGATCAACGCGAGCACGAGCAACTGGCAGGGCGCCGGCGGCGACGCGGCGCGCGAGCACCTCGCGAACGTCGGCAAGTGGCTCGGCACCACCGCCCAGGGCGCGACCCTGGCCGGGCGCCAGCAGGAGATCCACTCCCAGGCGCTGAACGAGACGCAGATCGCGATGGCCGCGAACCCACCGGTGCAGTTCGACGTGCAGCAGGCCAACGCGCAGTTGCAGCAGATCAAGGACCCCACCGAGTACGCCGCGCAGGCGTCCCAGGCGATGGCGACCTTCACCGAGCAGCAGGCCGCGCGCCAGCAGGCGGCGCAGCTGATGACGCAGTACGACCACACGATCGGCGCGGCCGTCGTCACGCCGGCGTTCGCGGCTCCGCCGAAGCTTCCTGGCTCGACCGGCGCGAACGGCGGCGGCGGCGCGGGCGGCGCCGGCGGTGGCGGTGCCGGGAGCCAAGGTCTCCCGGTCGGCCCCGACGGGCGCCCGATCGGCCCCGACGGCCTGCCGATCGGCGGCGCCGGAGGTGGCGCGGGCGGCGGTGCCGGGGGTGCTGCCGGCGGCGGCGCGGGTGGCGGTGCCGGCGGTGGCGCCGGCGGCGGCTTCAACCCGCCTCCGCTCAACGTGCCCGACGGCCCGGGTGGTGTCGGTGGCGGCGGCCTCGGCGGCGGTTCCGGAAGCGGCGCCGGCGGCGGTGCGGGTGGTGGCGGTGGCTTCAACCCGCCTCCGCTCAACGTGCCCGACGGCCCCGGTGGCGTCGGTGGCGGTGGCCTGGGTGGCGGCGGCTTCGGCGGCGGCTCCGGCCTGCCGGCCGACGAGACCACGAAGACCTCGGGCTTCACGCCCCCGCCGCTGAACGTGCCCGACGGTCCCGCCGGTGGCGGGGTCGGCGGCGGAGGCGGCTTCAACCCGCCGCCGTTCAACCCGGGCAGCGGTGTCGGCGGCGGTGGCCTGGGCGGCGGTTCGGGTTCGGGCACGGGCTTCACCCCGCCGCCGTTCAACCCTGGCACGGGCGTCGGCGGCGGTTCGCTCGGCGGCTCCGGTGGCGGCATCGGCGGCGGCTCGGGCAAGATCCCGACCATCGGCCGTGGTGGCGGCATCAACGGCGAGAGCATCAGCAGCCGCCTCGGCGGTGGCGGCGGTGCCGGTGGTGCCGGGATCGGCGGCATCGGTGGTGGCGCCGGCATCAAGGGCGCGGGCCTCGGTGGCGCGGGCTCCGCGGCGGGCGCGGGTGCCGGTTCCGGCGCCGCGGCGACCGAGGAGGAGCTGGCCGCGCGTGGCGGTGCCGCGCAGGCGGGCGCCAAGGGCGCGGCCGGGTCGCCGGGCATGGGCGGCATGGGTGCGGGCCAGAAGGGCGGCAAGGGCCCGGAGGACAAGGAGCACAAGATCGCCGACTACGTGGAGTCGGACGACCCGAGCTTCTTCGCTCCGGACGAGGTCGTCGCGCCGCCGGTGATCGGTGACTGGAAGAACAAGGACTGGAAGTGAGGCGGGGATGACCAGCGGAGGCTTCGACGTCGAACCCGACGAGCTGACGGCGCACGCCAGCCACCTCGACGGGCTCGTGGACCGGCTGAACAACGCCGTGCAGGCGGCGGACTACGCGTTGAGCGACGACGCCTACGGCCTGCTGTGCGCGTTTCTCCCGCCGATCGTGAACCCGACGGGGCAGCAGGCCAAGGACGCGGTGAGCGCCGCGGCCGAGGGCATGCAGACCACGGCGGACAACGTCCGCACCACGGCGCAGGCGTACCAGGACGGCGACTCCCAGGAGGCGCAGCCGTTCCTCAAGCAGCTGGCCGGCAGCGACGACGCCGCGGGCCTGACCAACGGGGGCTCGGACGGCTACTCGTCGAGCAGCTACCCGTCCGGCAGCGAACCGCTGTCGCCGCGCATCGGGACGACGATTCCGAGTGAGCCGTTGCAGGAGCCGCTGTCGCCGCGCATCGGGACGACGATTCCGAGTGAGCCGTTGCAGGAGCCGCTGTCGCCCCGCATCGGTACGACGGTGCCGAGGGAGGCCGCGGAGCCGCTCGCGCCCGAGCAGCCGAGGTTCCGGGTCGGCACCACGGTGCCCGACGAGCCCGTGGTGAACCCGTCGTCGTTCCGGATCGGCACGGTCACCGAGTAGCGGGTGACACCGTGGCGCCGGGCGAGGTCCGCCCGGCGCCACCCGAACAGTTCAGCAGCAGGCAGATCGAGGAGTACGAACACCATGACCAGTGCGGGAGGGTTGGGTGACCTGATCAGGGACCCCGACGAGGCGATCCGGCGGATGGACGAGTGGGCGGCGGGCTTCGCCCGCAAGGCCGAGCGCTACGCGGCGGCCCAGCAGGAGACCGAACGGCTGCGTCTCACGGCGTCGAGCCCCGACGGCACCGTCAGGGTCACCGTCGGCGCCGACGGGGTCGTGTCCGACCTGGTCTTCGGGTCCAAGACGCGGACCATGCCGCCGGAGGAACTGGCCCGCATGGTGCTCGACACCATGCGGCGCGCCCAGTCGGGCATCACCCAGCGCGTGGCCGAGGTCATGACCGAGAACCTCGGCGACGAGGACCAGGACACCCGCAGCCTGATGCTGGGTAACCTCCGCAGCCGCTTCCCGAACCTCGAAGAGGCCGAGGACGGCCCGGGCGAGCCGGAGCCCCCGGCTCCGACCCCGCCGCCGCCCGCGCCGCCGGCCGGTGGTGCCGCGACCCCGCCGCCCGCCGCCCCGCCCGGTCCGACGGCCCCGCGCCGCCCGGGTGGCATCGATCCCGACGAGCAGGACAACAACCCCTGGTGATCCCCGACGTCCACTGAGGACAGTGGACGTCGTGCTGGGTCGAGGTATTCCGTGGCTGCGGCCGGCTTTTCAGGCCGGCCGCAACCACGAGCGAATTGCCATGACGGTCGCTGATGCCGACCGAAAACAATGGCTGAGTTCCCGGCTGCGTTGTCGCCCGGAATTGTGCCTGTCTTTCTTCTCAATTTCTGATTGTCCCGGCAGTTTCGCTCGCCGGCATAGGAGGGGTGTCGAAGTGAGCAATCCGTTGATCGTGCCCACGAAGGATTCGACCAAGGCGTATTCGGGAATCTCCCTGCTGGAGGACGCGAACAGTCTGGCCCAGGGAATCGAGTCGGGTGACTGGGCGTCGGTCGCGATGGGTGCCGTCGGGACAGGGCTCGACATGTTGTCGGCGGCGATGGACCCGTTCGGCGCGGCCCTGGCGGCCGGCGTGGGCTGGCTGCTGGAACACGTGGGGCCGTTGAAAGAGGCGCTCAACGGCCTGACTGGCAACGCGGACCAGATCCAGGCGCAGTCGGAGACGCTGGCGAACGTCGCGAAGGAATTGGGCGCGGTCGCGACGGATCTGACCGACGAGGTGAACGCGGATCTGCAGTCGTGGTCGGGCGCCGCTGCGGATGCCTACCGGCAGCGGGCGCAGGATCTGAGTGCGTCGCTGCAGGCGGCGGCGAAGGGGTGCGAGGGCGCGGCCAGCGGGGTGAAGAAGGGCGGCGAGATCGTGGCCGCCGTGCGGACGCTCGTGCGCGACATCATCTCGCAGCTGATCGGGCACATGATCAGCTGGGCGCTGCAGGTGGCGGCGACGCTGGGCATCGGGCTCTCATGGGTCATTCCCGAAGTGGCCGAGAACGTCGCGAAGACGGCGACGCAGATCTCGAAGCTGGTGACGAGCCTCGTCAAGGCGCTGAAGGCGCTGGCCCCGATGCTGAAGAAGACGGGGCAGCTGTTCGAAGACGTGGGCAAGGGCCTCAAGGACATCAAGGGCGGGAAGATCGCGGGCCCGGGCAAGACGGGGGAGCTGAGCGGAACGCCGAAGGCGCCGCCCGCGAAGTCGGGTGGTGGCGACACCGGGGGTGGGACGAAGGCCTCGGGTTATCAGGGCAATCCGAAGGATTACACACCGCCACCGGGCAAGTCGGGCGCTGACGACGGAACCCACGCTTCGGGTTACGACGGCAGCCCGAAGGACTACACGCCGCCGGCCGGCAAGACTGGTGGTGCGGACGAGGCAACGAAGGGGTCGGGTTTCAGCGGCGGCGGCTCGAAGGACTATACGCCGCCGCCCGGCAAGGCTGGTGGTGCGGACGAGGCAACGAAGGCGTCGGGTTATAGCGGCGGCGGCTCGAGGGACTACACGCCGCCACCTGCCGGCAAAGCCGGCGGCGCCGACGAAGGAACGAAGGCCTCCGGCTACACCGGTGACGGGTCAAAGGACAGCGCCCCGCCGGCAGGCTCGAAGGCGGGTGACGACGCGACCCACGCGTCCAAGTCGCCCGACGGTACCGGAGCCGCCGGGGATGTGCCCTCGTTCGGCGGCGGGAGTCGCGGCCTGCCCAAGGACGACAGCACTGGCACCCCCGACACGAAGAGCCTCAAGGCAAGCAACGCCGATCCGCACGAGAACAGCACCCCGGTCAAGGACCGCACTGACTGCGGTGACCCGATCGACGTCGCCACCGGCTGGATGATGCTCACCCAGACCGACCTGGTCGTGCCCGGCGCGCTACCGCTGGAGGTCTCGCGCACGCACCTGTCGTGTTACCGTGCCGGCCGGTTCTTCGGCCCAACCTGGGCGTCCACAGTGGACCAGCGGATCGAGGTGGGGGACGACGGCCTGCACATCGCGCTGGCCGACGGCAGTATCCAGACGTATCCCGTCCCGGCCGACGACCCTGTGCTGCCAGTCGCCGGCCCCGCCCGGTCACTCTCCCGGTTCGAGGGTGGCTATCTCGTCACCGACGACGACCAGTCGCATTCCCTGTTCTTCACCGACAACGGGTCCGGCGTCTGTCCGCTCACGACGATCGGCGACGGCGACGGCAACCGGATCGAGGTGGTCCGCGACGAAAACGGCGTGCCCGTCGCAATGGTCCACTCCTCCGGCACCAGCGTGCTGTTCGACAGCGCGGACGGCCGGATCACCGCGCTCCGCGCCCAGGACGGCACCGTGCTGGCGGCCTACTCCTACGACGCACGCGGCCGGCTCACCGAGATCGTCGACCAGGCCGGCACGCCCACGCGGTTCACCTACGACGCCGACGGCCGCATCATCCGGTGGGAAGACGTCAACGGCCGCTGGTACGGCTACGGGTTCGACAGCGCCGGCCGCGTCGTGCGCGCGAGCGGCACCGGCGGCTACCTCGACTGCACCATCGAGTACGACCGCGAGCGCCTCGTCACCACCGTCACCGACTCGCTCGGCGCCGTGCGGCGGTTCCACCTCGACGACCGGCTCGACGTGATCGCCGAGACCGACCCGCTCGGCCACACCACGACGTTCCTGTACGACGAGCACGGCCGGCTGCTCACCCGCACCGACCCGCTGGGCCGCCAGACCCGCTGGGAACGGGACGAGGCCGGTCGCGTCACGGCCGTCACCGCGCCGGACGGCACACGCTCGCTGACCGAGTACAACGAGCTCGGCCGCCCGTCCGCCGCGATCGGCCCGGACGGCGCCACCTGGCGGTACGAGTACAACGAACGCGGCAAGGCCGCCGCCGTCGTCGACCCGCTCGGCGCCCGGACCACCTTCGACTACGACGAACGCGGCAACCTCACGCTGATCACCGACGCGCTCGGCGGCACCACCCGAATCGAGTCCGACCCCGCAGGCCGGCCCCTGACCGTCGTCGACGAGGAAGGCGCCGTCGTCCGCTACACCTACGACGACCTGGGTCGCACCACCTCCGTCACCGACCAGCTGGGCGCGGTCACCCGGTACCGCTGGGCCGGCGGCGACGAGCCGGCCGAGGTGATCGGCCCTGACGGCGCGACCTGGCAGTCGCGCGACGCCGCGGCGGGCAACACCCAGGACCGCAGTGATCCGCGCGGCAACCGGACCCGCACCGAGTACGCGCAGTTCGACCTGCCCGTAGCGGAGACAGGCCCGGACGGGCAACGCATCGAGTTCGCCTACGACACCGAGCTGCGGCTGGTCTCCATGACCAACGAACAAGGCTTCGTGTGGCGCTACGAATACGACGCCGCCGGCAACCTGGTCCGCGAGACCGACTTCAACGGCCGCACACTCACCTACCGCTACGACGCGGTCGGCGATGTCATCGCCCGTACCAACGGCGCAGGAGAGACCACGCAGCTGGAACGGGACGCGATGGGCCGTGTCGTCCGCCGCACGACCGGCAGCGACGTCGCGACCTTCGCGTACGACTCGGCCGGTCGGCTCGTCGCCGCCCGTAACGCGGACGCCGAAGTTACCTTCGCCTACGACGCACTCGGGCGGGTGGTGGCGGAAACCATCGACGGCCGTCCGGTGCGTTCCGAGTACGACGCGCTGGGCCGGCGCGGGCTGCGGCGCACGCCGTCCGGTGCCGAATCGAGCTTCGACTACGGTCCGGCCGGCACCCTCGTGGCGCTGCGGGCCGCGGGCCGCACCATCGGATTCGACCACGACCTGGCCGGCCGTGAACGCGTCCGCCGCTTCGGTGCCGTGGAGCTGCGCCAGAGCTGGGACTCCGGCGACCACCTCACCGCGCAGAGCGTCGTCGCGGGCGCGCGCACGACGCAGCACCGCGAATACAGCTACCTCGCCGACGGCTACCTCACCTCGGTCGCCGATGCGCTGTCCGGCCCACGGACGTTCGAGGTCGACCGCAGTGGCCGGGTCCGCTCCGTCGCCGGCCACGGCTGGCAGGAGAGCTACGCCTACCACTCGTCCGGCGCCATCGCCCAGGCGCAGACTCCCGGCACGCCGTCCGCCGGACCCCGGGAGTACCGCGGCACGCTCCTCGCGTCGGCGGGAGCGCTGCGCTTCGCCCACGACCCCGAAGGCCGCACCACGCTTCGGGGCACGGGGGCCGGAGGCCCGCAGTGGCAGTTCCGGTGGAACGCCGAGAGCCGCCTGACCGCGGTTGTCACCCCGAACGGCGAGCACTGGCACTACCGCTACGACGCTCTCGGGCGCCGCGTCGCCAAGCAACGGCTCGCCGCCGACGGCCGGATCACCGAACAGGTCCAGTTCGCCTGGGACGGGGGCACCATCGCCGAACAGGTCCACAGTGGACCCGGACGGCCGCAGGTCGCGACCGTGTGGGAGTTCTCGCCCGACACCGGCCGTGCGCTCGCCCAGACCCAGCGCGTTCTCGGCACCGCGGACGAACGGTTCCACGCGATCGTCACCGACCTCGTCGGCGCGCCCAGCGAACTCGTCGACGAGCGCGGCGAGGTGGCCTGGCACCGGCAGGCCACACTCTGGGGCAAAGTCCTCTCCGCCGCCGGTGGCGCGACGACCCCGCTGCGTTTCCCCGGCCAGTACCACGACGCCGAAACCGGGCTGCACTACAACGTCAACCGATACTACGACCCGGAAACCGGCCGGTACCTCTCGCACGACCCGCTCGGCCTCGACCCGGGCCCGGACTCGCAGGCGTACGTGCTCAACCCGACTGCGCTGGCCGACCCGCTGGGCCTGATGCCGAAGGCGACCCCGTGCGCCGCGGCGAAGAAGAAGGCTGCCAAACAAGGCCAGACGCCGTACACGAAGCCCCCGAAGAAGCCGAACCCGCCGAGGGTCCCGCCGGACGGCACCTACGGCAAGACGAAGGCCGAGCAGAAACGGCTGAACAACGAGTACTACGACGACATGAAGAACGACCCGACCTGGCCGCACAGCAAGCCCGAGCTGAACGGCGACCACACCCATCAGTCCGAGCACCCGATCGGCTACCACGCGCTCGCGCCCGATTTCAAGCGCGGCGAGTCCGCCACCGCCAAACGGATCGAGGACGACGCGCCCGCCTACCAGGAGTCCTTCCAGGCGCACCGGGACAACATCGGGACCGGCAACCGGGTCGAGCCGGACGGCTCGGGAGTCGATGCCAGGGGCTACCGCGAATCGCTCGAGAACTCGGTGCAGGAGGGGCGGCCGGGCAACGCGATCCAGATGAACCAGCTGACCTACGCCAACCAGCACATGAAGCCGGTTCTCGACAAGAACCCGAACTGGAAGAGCTACGACGAGACCCCGGACGAACCGCGCTTCGTGCAAAAGACCGAGCCCAACCCGGCTTTTGTGAGCAAGGACAAAACGCCGAACGAACCGGAGCGAGTGGCGTCGATGGAGCCCGCACCCGAAAGGGACAGCTTCCGGCCGACCGCGAGCACCACCCAGGGCCGGATCGCCGACGATTCCTACCACCGCATGGTCGACCACATGCGGGACCGGCCGATCGAGTACAGCGACCGGCAGGGCGGCACGACGCACACCCCCGGCCCGGACGTGCGGGCCACCGCGGAAATGCACCTGGCGCGCGACACCGCGCGTTCCGGCCACTACCCGACCCAGGCCGAGGAGGACGCGGCCATCGAACGGACGTACGACCACCGGACCCCGGCGGATGAGCGCAGGGCGCAGGAGTACGACAACAACCACGCGGCCGCCGAGGCCAACCGCACCGATAAACCGGCGCCCGGCCAGAAGCCGGAGGACTACGCACGCCAGCGCCAAGAGGAATCCATGGCCCAGCGCCTCGGTATCTCGCCGCAGGAGCTGCGCGCCCGGCTCGCCAATTCGCAAAAACAGCAGGAGGACGTCAGGCGAGCAGAGCAGGACGATGCGATGGACGTCGACTGACACTTCTCCGGGAACCGGCAGTCGTTCCCGCTCGGGCCTTGCCGGAGGCGATCCTCGTGTCGCCTCCGGCAAGGCCGAGTCCACCTCGGCTGGCCGCGAACGCCGGGGTGGTGTCCTGGTTCGCAAACCGGAACACCACCCCGGAAGGCCTGCAGCGCCAATCCGGCGAAACGGCACGGCAGAAGTCCGCGACCGCGGTGAACGCCGTGGACACGGCATGATCACGGCGACTGCTCCATTCGGATGGCTTACACCGCGTCTTCTCACTCCACGTGGACAGCGCTCCGCTCACCCGGACGCCTCCGAGCTGCACGACCAAAAGGGCGCGGGATCACCGATGCTCGGTTCGTGACCTGCCACACGATGAGGGCCTTGTTGCGAAGAGCCGCCGAGTGGCGATCGAGGGAACGATGTGTGACCGGACCGGTCGCGCGGAGTGTCCGTCGGAAGAGGAAAACCGTGCTCGGCCTGGTCGGGCTGCTGTTCGCGTTCATCCCGGTGGTCGGCGTGATCGCCTGGCCGCTCACGATCCTCGGCGTGATCTTCGGCGTCGTCGGCATCACGCGGGCGAACAAGGGCGAGGCCGACAACAAGGGCATGGCGATCACCGCCGTCGTCCTGTCGGCGATCGGTCTCGTGATCTGTGTCGTGTGGACGGTTGCGTTCGGTGCGGCGGTCAAGGACGCGGCGGACGACGCGCCGCACGGGGGTCGGGCCCGCGGCGGTTCACGATCTGGAGGCCACGCCTGGCAGCACGACCGCGAAGTCCGCGCCTGGCAGCACGGCCGCGGAGGCCGCGGCGAGCGGGCACACGATCGTCATCGACGTGACGACCGGGGCGAAGTCCAACTTGGACTGGAACGCCGGTTTCACCGAGCACTCCCAAGAAGTGCTTCCGGCGGAGAAGAAGTGGACCCAGACGGTGTCCCTGGAGAGCCTCGCCTGGACCGCCGTCACCGTCCGCCCGGTCGATTTCGACCTCGGTGACAAGGACAACACCTGCAAGATCACCGTCGACGGCAAGATCGTGGCGGAGAACTCCAACTCGATCGGGGCGATCTGCACCTACCAGCCGTGAAGCCGGGGCCGGTCCGGGTGAGCGCGAGCCCGCCCGGACCACTCGGCTACCACTGGTCCCAGTGGGTCACCTCGTCCGGAGCCGGGCGGGGCGCCGGGCGGAAGTCCGTGCCCTTCGTGAACGCCAGCGGCGTCAGCACAGCCTGCGCAACGGTCTCGTACGGGATGCCGAGGAGGTTGGCGACATCCTTTTCGCGGGCGACGTGCATGGAGGTCCACGCGGTGCCGAGGCCGCGGGCGCGCGCAGCGAGCATGAAGCTCCATGTGGCGGGCAGGATGTTGGACATGCCGGCCGTCGCGGAGGCGCGATCTGGGCCCTCGTTGCAGGCCAACACGAGCACGGGGGCCTCGCCCATGCGCTCGCCGAGGTAGTCGGCGGAGTTGGCGAGGCGGGACTGCGCGCGGTCGCGCTCGGTGGCGCCCGGGTTGTTGCCCGGGTAGTGTGGCGAGGCCTTGTACTGGGCGTAGACGGAGCCGTAGATCTCGCCGATGGCGCGGCGCTTGGCTTCATCGCGCACGACCACGAAGCGGGCCGTGACGATGTTCGAGCCGGCCGGGGCCTGCAGGGCGAGGGCGACGCATTCGCGGATGAGGTCGTCGGGCACGTCGCGGGTGAAGTCGAGGCGCTTGCGCACCGCGCGCGTGGTGGACAGCAGCTGGTCGGGGGAGAGTTCGAGCATGCCGTGATCATAGGTGCGCGAGCCGGGGGCGCGCGCCTCGCGAGACCGTGACCACAGGCCGCGGTTCAGTGCGCGCGCAGGCCTTCGATCAGCAGGTCGGCGAAGCGGTCCGCGAGTTCCTCGGTGGTGAGCGATCCGTCGGGGGAATACCAGACATACGCCCAATTCAGGATGCTCGTGAGCGCGATGCCGGCGATGCGCGGGTCCGCTTCGCGGAATTCGCCCGCTTCGATGCCCTGGGTGATGATGCTGCGCAGTCCCGTTTCCCAGCGGTCGCGGCTGGCGATCACGGCGTGCTGGCGCGGTTCGCTGAGGTTGCGCCACTCGTGGAAGAAGACGGTGGCGAACTCCTTGTTCTCGCCGATCAGCTTGAGGTCGCGCGCGGCGACCTGGCGCAGCTGCTCGGTGGCGGTGCCGCCGGCGGCGAGGATCTCCTCCATGTCCCGCTCGGAGCGTTCCATGATGCTGTGCACGATCGCCTCGAGCAGGTCCTCCTTGCTCTGGATGTGCACGTAGAGACTTCCGGCGTGCACGCCGACCTCCCGGCCGATGTCGCGCATGGAGGTCCCGTGGTAGCCCTTTCGGGCGAACAGGCTCGCGGCGATCTCGACGATGGGCGTGACGTAGTCGGTGGCTCGTTCGGACACCCGCCCATTAGACACTACGGCGAGTGACGAGTCGATGGGCAGAACGAGTGCAACAACTGTTTGTTGACCGATCGCGCCCGTGCGGTTAGCGTCCGGAGGCGAGACTTGGAGGCAGCCCGAAGATGCGCTACTACGAGATCGACCAGAGGACCACCGCGCACATCCTCGCCGACAAAGCCGCCCGCGTCGGCGACCGCCCGTTCCTGCACTGGGCGGGGCGCACCTTCACCTACCGCGACCTCGACGAGATGACCAACCGCTACGCCAACGGGTTCGCCGCGCTCGGCATCTCGCGGGGCGACCACGTGGCGATGATGATGCCCAACGGCCCGGAGTTCCTGTGGACGCTCTGGGGCCTGGGCAAGCTCGGCGCCGTGGCGGTGCCGCTCAACACCGCCGCCAAGGGCGAGCTGCTGCGCTACTTCCTCGACCAGTCCGACTCCACGGCCGTGTGCGTGGCCGGTGACCTGCTCGCGCGCGTCGCCGCCGTGCTGCCCGAGGTGCCGGCCGTGCGCACGGTGCTGGGGCTCGGCTCCGACCCGGCGCAGCTGGCCGCGCTCGACGGGATCACCACGCACGACCTCGCCGACCTCGGCCAGGCCTCACCCGAACCACCGCAGCCGGCCGAACCCGTGCGCTGGAACGACCCGCACCTGATCCTCTACACCTCCGGCACCACCGGGCCGTCGAAAGGCGCGATCTGCCCGCAGGCGCAGGGCCACGCCGTGGGGCACCAGATGGCGTCGCTCAACTCCTACCGCCAGGACGACGTGCTCTACACCTGCCTGCCGGTGTTCCACGGCAACGCGCTCTGGTACACGGTCTACGCCGCGCTGTGGGCCGAGGCGTCCGTGGCGCTCTACCCGCACTTCTCGGCCAGCCGGTTCTGGTCGCAGATCCGCGAGTCGAAGGCGACGGTGTTCAACTGCCTCGGCGCGATGGCGAACATCATCTGGCAGCAGCCGCCGTCGGAGCGAGACCGCGACCACTCCGTGCGGATCTGCATGATGGTGCCCAACTCCCGCGAGCTGGCGCAGGGTTTCCTGGAGCGCTACGGCACGCGCGTGACGTCGGTGTACGCGATGACCGAGAACTGCGCGGTCACCGTGTTCAGCCCGGACGACTCGCCGGAGAAGGTGCCGTCGGCCGGACGCGTGCGCCCGGACATGAGCGTGCAGATCGTCGACGACGAGGGTCGCGCCGTGCCCACGGGTGAGGTGGGCGAGATCCGCCTGCGCCCCAACGAACCCGGCATGACCATGCTGGAGTACTACAAGATGCCTGACGCCACCGTCGGCGCCACGCGCGACCTGTGGTTCCACACCGGCGACCGCGGCTGGCTCGACGAAGACGGGTACCTGTTCTTCTCCGACCGCAAGAAGGAAGCCATCCGCCGCCGCGGCGAGAACATCTCCGCCTACGAGGTGGAGACCATCGTCTGCAAGCACCCGGCGATCCTCGAGGCCGCGGCGGTGCCCGTGGCTTCCGAGCTGGGCGAGGACGACCTGATGGTGTACGTCGTGCTCGAAGAGGGTGCGAGCGCCACCTACGAGGAGATCATCGCGTTCTGCGACGAGCGGATGCCGTACTTCATGGTGCCGCGGTACCTGGAGTTCATCGACGGCCTGCCGAAGACGCCGAGCGAGAAGATCGAGAAGTACAAGCTGAAGACCGCCGCCGCGGACCGCGTCGGCGAGCTGTGGGACCGGGAGGCGGCGGGCATTGTCATCAGGAAGTGAGGCCGTCGAGTTCAGTGTGGACGGTCCCGTCGGCCGGATCACGATCGACCAGGAGGCCACGCGCAACGCGCTCAGCCCCGAGGTGATGGGCGGTCTGGACCAGGCGATCACGGCCGCCGGAGACTGCTCGGTGGTCGTGGTGCGCGGGCGGGGCGGGACGTTGTCGGCCGGTGCCGAGCTGAAGTTCCTGCGTTCGGTGCTCGACGACCCGGCCGCGGTGCGCGAGTACATCACCTCCATCGGGGTGACGCTCGACCGGCTGGAAGCCGCGCCGTTCGTGTCCGTGTGCGTGATCGACGGCTACGCGGTGGCGGGCGGCTGCGAGATCATGCTGGCCTGCGACCTCGCCGTGGTCAGCGAGACCGCGCAGATCGGCGACCGGCACCTCGAGTACGGGCTGCTGCCCGGTGCCGGCGGTTCGGTGCGCCTGACCCACGCCGTCGCGCCGGCGATCGCCCGCCGGCTGCTCTACACCGGGGAAATCGTCGACGGCGCCACCGCCGCGGGCTTTGGGCTCGTGAGCAGCGCGGTGCCCGCGGCCGAGCTCGACGATGCCGTCGAAGCGCTCGTCGCGCGCCTCGCCCGGCACGCGCCCGACGCGTTGCGCGGCATGAAACGCCTGCACCGCACGGCACTCGCCGAGGAACCCGCCGCCGCGATCACCGCGGAGCGGGAGACGTTGCTCGCGCACCTGGCCGGCCCCACCGCGCGGGAGGGGCTGGCCGCGTTCGCCGAGCGGAGAGCGCCGCGGTTCGGCAGGCTCTGACTGGGTACGGAAGGAAAACGATGAGCACAGACACCGATCGCCCGGTTTCGGGCCGGTGGTTCGAACAGCTGGAAGTCGGCACCGTGGTGCAGCACGCGACGCGGCGCACCGTGACCGAGACCGACAACGTGCTGTTCACGACCATGACGATGAACCCGGCGCCGATGCACCTCGACGCCGACTACGCCTCGCGCACCGAGTTCGGCAAGCCGCTGGTGAACAGCATGTTCACGATCGCGCTCGTGGTGGGGCTCTCGGTGTACGAGCTGACGCTGGGCACGATCGTGGCGCAGCTCGGGATGTCCGACGTGGAGTTCCCGAAGCCGGTGTTCGCCGGCGACACGATCCGCGTGGAGAGCGAGGTCGTGGAGGCCCGGGCGTCGAAGTCGCGGCCGAACGCCGGGATCGTCGTGTTCGAGCACCGCGCCTACAACCAGCGCGACGAGCTGGTCTGCCGGGCCAAGCGCACGGGCCTGATGCACCGCCGGCCGGAAGGGGATGCCGCGTGATCACCGAGTACTTCGACCGGATCAAGGTGGGGGACACCCACGTCAGCCGGGCGCGCACGATCACCGAGACCGACATCGTGCAGTTCGCCATGTTCACCGGCGACTGGCACCCGGCGCACACCGACGCCGAGTACTTCGGCGCCGACCCGGTGTTCGGCGGGCGGGTGGCGCACGGCGCGCTGTCGCTTTCGGTCGCGCTGGGCCTGGTCACCTTCTGGCCCGAGGCGATGAAGGCGTTCTACGGCATCGACAAGCTGCGGTTCATCACGCCGGTGCGCGTGGGCGACACGATCCACGTCGAGACCGAGGTAACCGAGCTGACGCCGCGCGGCGACGGCCGCGGCGTGGTGACGTCGGCGTTCCGGATCCTCAACCAGCGCGGCGAGACCGTGCTCGCGGCGTCGCTGAAGACCCTGGTGGTCACGGAGGAGGCGGCGCGATGAGCGAGGTGACGGCCGAGCTCGAGAAGGCCGAAGAGGTCGCGCTGGCGGGCGGCGATTCGAGCCGCTGGCCGAACAAGCTCCCGGTGCGGGAACGCATCGCGCTGCTGCTCGACCCCGGCAGCTGGGTCGAGGACGGCCTGCTCGCCGACGCGTCGGGCGACGGGTTGCCCGCCGACGGCGTGCTCACCGGCGTCGGCACGGTCGAGGGCCGGCCGGTCGCCGTGATCGCCCACGACTTCTCGGTGAAGGCCGGGTCGTGGGGCGAGCTGACGTGCGAGAAGCAGGTGCGCATCCTGGAGCGCGCCGACCGCGATCTGCTGCCGGTGTTCTACCTCGTCGACTCCGCGGGCGGCCGCCTGACCGACCAGCTGGGGTTCTTCTCCGGGCGGCGCGGGGCTTCGCGGATCTTCCAGCTGCAGGTGAAGCTTTCCGGGCGGGTGCCGCAGATCTGCTGCCTGCACGGACCTTCGGCCGCCGGCGGCGCGTACATGCCGGCGTTCACCGACTGGGTGGGCATGGTCGCGGGCAACGCGTCGATGTACCTGGCCTCGCCGCGGGTCGCGGAGAAGGTGACCGGCGAGCGCACGACGCTGGAGGAGATGGGCGGCGCGACCATGCACGCCACCGTCTCCGGCTGCGGCGACGAGGTGTTCGACGAGGACTGGCAGGTGATCGCGGCGGCGCGGCTGCTGCTGTCGTACCTGCCCGACGACTGGCGTTCGGCTCCCGCCCGCGCCGAGGCCGTGGCGCCCGAGATCCCGGACTGGCCCGAGGGCCTGATCCCGGAGGACCCCAACGCGGCCTACGACGTGCGCGACGTGATCCTACGGCTCGTGGACGCCGGGAGCTTCTTCGAGATCAAGTCCGCGTGGGCCGAGGAGATGGTGACCGGGTTCGCGCGCCTGGGCGGGCAGACCGTCGGGCTCGTCGCGAACCAGCCGTCGGTGCGCAGCGGCGCGATCTTCGTGGACTCGGCCGACAAGGCGGCGCGGTTCATCTCGATGTGCGACGCGTACAACGTGCCCCTGGTCTTCCTGCAGGACGTGCCGGGCTTCATGGTCGGCGTCGCGGTGGAGCGGCAGGGGATCATCCGGCACGGCGCCAAGATGGTCGCGGCCATGGCGAGCGCCGAGGTGCCGAAGTTCAGCGTGGTGCTGCGCAAGGCGTATGCGGCCGGCTTCTACGCGATGTGCGCGCCGGGCTTCGAGCCGCGGGCCACGATCGCCCTGCCGACCGCGACGATCGGCACGATGTCGCCCGAGGCGTCCGCGAACGCGGTGTACGCCAACAAGATCGCGGCGATCGAGGATCCGGCGGAGCGCGAGGCGTTCGTGCAGGCGCGCGTGGCCGAGCAGGCGGCGGACTTCACGCTGCTGCGGCTGGCCGGTGAGCTGCACGTCGACACGGTGGTGAAGCCGGAGGCGCTGCGGGCCGAGCTGCTGGGCCGGCTGCGCGCGGCCGGGAGCTGGGAACGTTCCGGCCACCGTCGTCACCACCTGATCAGCCCGGTGTGAGGGAGCTTTGATGTCGGACGGACTGGTGCCCCGCAGCCTGCTGTTCATGCCGGGCTCGAAAGCCTCGATGATCGCGAAGATCCCGGCGATCGCGCCCGACGCGGCCGTGGTCGACCTCGAGGACGCCGTGCCCGCCGCGCAGAAGGCCGAAGCTCGGGCGACGACCGTGGCCGCGCTGGCGGACTTCGACGCCGGGCCCGCGACCACGGTGCTGGTGCGGGTCAACCCGATCACGTCGCCGTGGTTCGCCGACGACCTGGCGGCGGTGGCGTCGTTGGGCGGGATCGGCGTGGTGCTGCCCAAGTACGAGCGCCGCGAGGAGATCGACGCGGTGCGCGCACGGGTCGGTGCCGATGTGCCGGTGATCGCCGGGCTGGAAACCGTGCGGGGCGTGGCTTTCTGCCGTGAACTGCTGCGCGCGGGCGTCGACGCTGTCTACTTCGGAGCGGAGGACTACATCGCCGACATCGGCGGCGTCCGCACCACCCGGGGGGACGAGGTCCTGTACGCCCGCAGCGAGGTGCGGCTCGCCGCCCACCTGTGCGGAGTGTCCACCGTGGACCAGGCCGTCGTCTCCATCCGCGACGACGACCGCTTCCGCGCCGACGCCGAACAGGGCCGCGCGATCGGCTATACCGGCAAGATCTGCGTGCACCCGCGCCAGGTCGAGCTCGCGCACGAGGTCTTCACGCCCGCCCCGGACGAGGTCGCCCACGCGCGCGCCGTCCTGGCCGCCGCCGACTCCGGCGTCGCCGTCGTCGACGGCCAGATGGTCGACGACGTCCACGTCCGCATGGCCCGCACGGTGCTGGCCCGCGTGCCGGGGGAGGGCTGATGCGCGTCGGGCTGATGTTTCCGCCCGGGGCGGATCCGGGGGAGATCCCGGCGGTCGCGCGGAGGGCCGAGGAGGCCGGGTTCGACTTCTTCTGCTGTGGCGAGCACGTGTTCTTCCACGGGCCGATCACCAACGCGTTCGTCGGGCTGGCCGCGGCGGCCGGCGCGACCGAGCGGATCGGCCTGCTGAGCGCGCTGACGATCCTGCCGGTCTACCCGGCTGCGCTGGCGGCCAAGCTCGTCGCGACGCTGGCGACGGTGTCGCGCGGCCGGTTCGAGCTGGGTGTCGGCGTGGGCGGGGAGCACCCGCCGGAGTTCGAGGCGGTCGGGGTGCCGCTCGCCGAGCGCGGGCGCCGCACCGACGAGGCCCTGGAGGTGCTGGCGCGGCTGCTCGCCGGGGGACGGGTGACGTTCCGCGGCGAGTTCACCACGATCGAGGACCAGGAGCTGCAGCCCGTGCCCGACCGGCGGCCGCCGGTGTGGGTGGGCGGCCGGCGCGGGGCGGCGATGCGCCGGGCCGCGCGCCACGGTGACGGGTGGCTGCCCTACCTGGTCACGCCGCGGCAGTTCGCCGGCAGCCTGGAGCAGGTGCGGGAGCTGGCCGGCGAGCACGGCCGCCGGCCGGAAGACGTGCGCGGCGGCGTGTACCTGTGGTCCACTGTGGACACCGATGGGGATCGGGCCCGCCGTGAGGTGGTGTCGTCCGTGAGCGAGCTGTACAACCAGGATTTCGAGGGCTACGCCGACCGCTACCTGCTGTTCGGCACGCCGGCGCGCGTGCGGGAGCGGCTCGCGGAGTACGCCGTGGCGGGCGCGGAGAGCGTGATCTTCGCCCCGGCGTGCGCCGACCACGAGCGCGCGATCGACTTGTTCGCCACCGAGGTCCTCCCGGGGATCCGGGAGAGGGGAGTTTCCCGTGTCTGAGTTCCAGAAGGTGCTGGTCGCGAACCGGGGTGAGATCGCGGTCCGCGTGATCCGCGCCGCCCGCGACGCCGGGCTGGCCTCGGTCGCCGTCTACGCCGATCCGGACGCCCGGGCGCCGCACACCCGGCTCGCCGACGAGGCCTACGCGCTGCACGGCAGCACGGCCGCCGAGTCCTATTTGGACATCGACAAGATCCTCGACGTCGCCAAGGTCAGCGGCGCCGACGCCGTGCACCCCGGCTACGGGTTCCTCTCGGAGAACGCCGGCTTCGCCCAGGCTGTGCTCGACGCCGGCCTGGTGTGGATCGGGCCGGGCCCGCAGGCGATCCGTGACCTCGGCGACAAGGTGACCGCGCGCAAGATCGCCCGGTCCGTCGGTGCGCCGCTGGTCCCGGGCACCGAGGAGCCGGCGAAGAACGCCGACGAGGTCGTGGCGTTCGCCGACGAGCACGGCTTGCCGGTGGCGATCAAGGCGGCCTTCGGCGGTGGCGGGCGTGGGCTCAAGGTCGCCCGTACGCGGGAGGAGATCCCCGAGCTGTTCGAGTCCGCCACGCGCGAAGCTGTCGCGGCGTTCGGGCGGGGTGAGTGTTTCGTCGAGCGCTATCTCGACCACCCTCGGCACGTGGAAGCTCAGGTGCTCGCCGACGCGCACGGCACGGTCGTCGTGGCCGGCACCCGCGACTGCTCGCTGCAGCGCCGCCACCAGAAGCTCGTGGAGGAAGCCCCGGCTCCGTTCCTGAGCGACGAGCAGCGCGAGCTGATCCACTCCTCCGCCAAGCAGATCTGCGCGGCGGCGGGATACCTCGGCGCGGGCACCGTCGAATACCTCGTGGGCACCGACGGCACGATCTCGTTCCTGGAGGTCAACACCCGCCTGCAGGTCGAGCACCCCGTGACCGAGGAGACGACCGGGCTCGACCTCGTGCTGGAGCAGTTCCGCATCGCCCGCGGCGAGCGCCTGGCCATGTCGGATCCCGAGCCGCGCGGGCACGCGTTCGAGTTCCGCATCAACGGCGAGGACCCGGGCCGCGGCTTCCTCCCGACGCCCGGCACCGTCCGCCGCTTCGACGTGCCCGAGGGGCCCGGCATCCGCCTGGACTCCGGCGTCGAGGCGGGCAGTGTCGTCGGCGGACAGTTCGACTCCATGCTGGCCAAGCTGATCGTGTCCGGGCCCGACCGGGCGACGGCCCTGGCGCGCAGCCGCCGGGCACTGGCCGAACTGGCAGTGGAGGGCCTGGCGACCGTCGTTCCGTTCCACCGCGCGGTGGTGCGCGACCCGGCGTTCACGGCCGAGGACGGGTTCACCGTCCACACGCGCTGGATCGAGGAGGACTTCGCCACCGTCCTGCCCGAGTACTCCGCCGAACCCGCCGACGACGGCAAGGTGTCGATCTCCGTCGGCGGCCGGGCCCTGCGGGTGTCGCTGCCCGGTCTGTCCGAAGTGGGCAGCCGGGCCGACGAGATCCGCGCGGCGTCCGCGGCCGTGGCACTCGGCCCGCGCGCGACGGCCGTGTCGGGAGATGCGGTGACGACGCCGATGCAGGGCACGATCGTCAAGCTCGCCGTGGCCGAGGGCGACACCGTCGAGACCGGGGACCTCATCGCCGTGGTGGAGGCGATGAAGATGGAGAACCCGGTGAAGGCGCACAAATCCGGTGTCGTCACGGGGCTCGCGGTGGCGGTCGGCGACAGCCGCGCCCAGGGCGAGGTGCTCTGCGAGATCGCCGGGTAAGGTCCACCGGGGACACTTCCGTGGGGCAGGACAGGGGAGCAGGCTCGTGGATCTCGGAATCGCCGGCCGCACAGCCGTGGTGTGCGCGTCGACCCAGGGGCTCGGACGGGCCTGCGCGGTGGAGCTCGCCCGGGCGGGCTGCACCGTGGGGGTCAACGGGCGCTCGGAGGACTCGACGCGCGCCGCGGCCGCGGACATCGCGGCGGACACCGGAGCCACCGTGGTGCCGGTGGCGGGCGACCTCGGCGACCACGCCGTGCAGGACGCGCTGCTCTCGGCCGCGGGAGAAGTCGACATCCTGGTCAACAACAACGGCGGGCCGCCGTTCCGCGACTTCCGCGAGGTCGACCAAGACGCGCTGTTCGCCGGCGTGCGCGCCAACATGGCGACGCCGATCCGGCTGGTGCAGCTGGTCGTCGACGGCATGGTGGAGCGCCGGTTCGGCCGGATCGTGAACATCACGTCCGGCTCGGTCAAGATGCCGCTCGCCGGCCTCGACCTCTCCAGCGGCGCGCGGGCGGGCCTCACCGGGTTCCTCGCCGGCGTCGCCCGCTCCGTCGCGCACGCCAACGTGACGATCAACTTCCTGCTGCCCGGCTCGTTCGACACGCGCCGCCTGCGTTCCGGCCAGGAAGCCGCGGCGGCGAACGCGGGTGTGTCGCCGGAAGTCGTCGCGGACGGGCAGCGCGCGTCGATCCCCGCCCGCCGCTTCGGGGAGCCCGCGGAGTTCGGCGCGGCGTGCGCCTACCTGTGCTCGGCGCAGGCCGGGTTCGTCACCGGCCAGAGCCTGCTCATCGACGGCGGGGCGTACCCGGGCGTGCTCTGACGCCCGGGGCCCCGCGCGTCAGCCGACCCAGACCGTCTTGAGGTTGCAGAACTCCCGGATCCCGTGCGACGACAGCTCGCGGCCGTAGCCCGAGCGCTTGACGCCGCCGAACGGCAGCTCCGGGTACGACACCGTCATGCCGTTGATGAACACCTGCCCGGCGTCGAGGTCGTCGATGAACCGCTCGATCTCTTCGGTGTCCTCGGTCCAGGCGTTGGAGCCGAGGCCGAACGACGTCGCGTTGGCGATCTCCAGCGCCTCGTCGAGGTCGGCCACGCGGTAGAGCGAGGCGACCGGGCCGAACACCTCTTCGGTGAAGATGCGCATCTCGCGCGTGAGGTCGGTGATCACCGTCGGCGGGTAGAACCAGCCCGGGCCGTCGGGTCGCTGCCCGCCGCACAGCACGGTGGCGCCCGCGGCGACGGCCTCGTCCACCAGTTCCTCGACGTCGGTACGGCCCTGCTCAGTGGCCAGCGGCCCGACGTCGGTGTTGTCGTCGAACGGGTCGCCGACCCGCAGCGCGCGCATCCGCTCCACGAACTTCCGGGCGAACTCGTCGTAGACGTCGGTGTGCACGATGAACCGCTTGGCCGCGATGCACGATTGGCCGTTGTTCTGCGTCCGCGCCGTCACCGCGGTCTCGGCCGCGCGGTCGAGGTCGGCCGAGGGCATGACCACGAACGGGTCGCTGCCGCCCAGCTCCAGCACGGTGTGCTTCACCTCGTCGCCGCAGATCGCGGCCACCGAGCGCCCGGCCGGCTCGCTGCCGGTGAGCGTGGCGGCGGCGACGCGGGCGTCCCGCAGGATCGGCTCCACCTGGCGCGAGGAGACCAGCAGCGTCTGGAAGCAGCCCTCCGGGAAGCCACCGCGGCGGAACACGTCCTCCAGGTACAACGCGCACTGCGGCACGTTCGACGCGTGCTTGAGGAGCCCGACATTGCCCGCCATCAGCGCGGGCGCGGCGAAGCGCATCACCTGCCACAGCGGGAAGTTCCACGGCATCACGGCCAGCACCACCCCGAGCGGCCGGTAGCGGCCCAGCGCCCGCGACGCGCCGACCACCGACGGGTCGGGCAGCGGCTCGTCGGCGAGGAACTCTTCGGCGTGGTCGGCGTAGTAGCGCATGCCCTTGGCCGACTTCAGCGCCTCCGCGCGGGCCGAGGCGAGCGTCTTGCCCATCTCGGTCGTCATCATCCGCGCGACGTCGTCCGCCTCCTTCTCCAGGAGGTCGGCGGTGGCGTGCAGCAGCGCGGCGCGCTCGGCGAACGTCGTGCGCCGGTAGGTCTGCCACCGATCGTGCGCGATCCCGATCCTGTCCCGGACCTCGGCCTCGGTCAGCTCGGTGAACGTCTTGACCGTCTCCCCGGTCGCGGGGTTGGTGGTGGCGATCGCCATGGGCGGAGCCGTCCCTTCTCCTCGTCGCGGTGCGGCCGCGCGGGCCGCCCCCAGCACGAGCCTAGGTCTTCCCGGACCGCGCGGCAGGCAAACCGGTGGCGGCCGAACCCGCACCAGGCAAACCCCGCGGCAGACAGATCCGCGGCAGACAGATCCGCGGCAGACAAGGCAGCAGCGCGAAGCCCCCAGGTTCGTGAGTCCCTGGGGGCTTCGGCCCAGCCCGCCCGAGGCGGGAGTGGGAACCCGGCCGCCGCGCCCGGTCGGGGTCGCAACGCGGCGGCCGGGAGATCATTCGCCGGGAAGGTGGTCTTCGTCGTCGCCGGTTTCGGGGTTGCCGTCGTAGATCACCGAGCCGTCGTCCCGCATCCAGTTGCCCATCGCCGTCACCTCCAGCGGCTCGGCGAGGTGGAATTGCACGGTGTAGCCGTAGAAGCGGGCGTACAACAGGACGTTGGTGAAGGCCGCGTCGGCTGCTCCGGGGTGGTTTTCCAGGCGCCACAAGGTGAGTGGGGTGATGCCGAGGGTTTCGGCGACCTCGTCGCGGGTCAGCCCGGCCTTCCGACGCAGCGTGTGCAGGTGCTGGAGGAGCTGCCACAGCTCGGACATCGCCTGGGCGTCTCCGGGGTTGTCGCCGTGGGGCATGCGCTCGCGCCAGGGCGGGCGGCGCTGCCCGGGGTCGTCTTCGACGAGGACCACGTGCAGGCGGTACCCGAGGTGGCGGGCGTAGGCGTCGAGGACCGGCAGGGTCTGGCTGGTGCGGGCCCGCGTCCGGAACGAGTGGATGTTCCCCGCGAGCACCCCGAGGATCCGCCCCGCCTCCCGCAGCGAGAGACCCTCGGCGACGCGGACCTCCTCCAGCCGCGCGGCGACGACGTCGAGCTGCTCGAGCGCCGACCGCTGGACCACCGCGGTCATCGGGTGACCCCCGCCCGGAAATGCACTGCGAACAGGGCCTCGGCGACCCCGCCGATGCTCTTCGCCTCCATGACCAGCCCCTTCCCGGTGCCCGTGTGTTGATCGCTACACTGGTGTACAACTCGGTCCGAGTGCAAGTCTTGCATTCATGCTTAGCCTTCAGTCCACTCGATAGGAGTAGTCCATGGCCAACGCACCGTCTCTTCGCCGGCGCCGGTTGGTGGGCGCGCTGAAGCGGCTGCGGCTGGATGCCGGATTGACGCTTGCCGAGGCCGGCGAAGCGGCTGGATTCAGCGAAGCCAAGGTCTCCCGAATCGAGACGTTCCGATTTCAGGTCAGTGGCGATGACACTTATGCACTGGCCAAGGCATTGGGCGCGAGTGAGGACACCGCGAATGTTTTGGTGAAACTCGCGCGATCGGCCAAGCAACGCGGATGGTGGCACGACGCCGCGAGTGAAGACAGCGGGCTGGGGACCTTCGCCGACTTCCTCGAATTGGAAAGCGAAGCTCGCGAGATCTTCGAATTCCAGGAGACACTCATTCCGGGGCGGCTACAGACGGCGGGGTACGCCGCGGCGGTGATCCGCGCCGACCTGCCGAACGCGACTGAAGACGAGGTCGACCGGCGGGTGAAACTGCGCCTCGATCGGCAAAATCAAAGTTCCGCGCCCCTTTGGGCGGTGATCTTCGAGGCCGCCTTGGAAATGCCGGTCGGTGGGCCGGATGTGATGGCCGAGCAGCTGGATCGCCTCTCGGAAGCGGCGAAGCGGCCGGGAATTCAGGTGCAGGTCCTGCCGAAGCGTTCGCGCGGCCACGCCGCGATCGGCACGTCGTTCACCCTGTTCGAACTGACCGATGGCGCGACCTTCGCGCACATCGACACGCTGACCGGCGGCTTGCTGATCGAGGACTCCGCTCAGGTGGAGATCTATCGCAAGGCCCGGTCGGGCTTGCAGGCGGCAGCAGCCGACTTCGACGCCAGCGATACCCTGGTCAAGCGAGCAAGGGACGACCACCGGAGCACACCATGAACGAGAAGTTCGCTGGTCACTGGATCAAGGCCAGCTACTCGAACGGCTCGGGCAACTGTGTTGAAGCAGCTGTCCTGCCGGTGGCGGTGGGCATTCGCGACACGAAGGCCCGGGAAACCGGTCACCTGACGGTCACGCCTGCCGCGTGGGTCGCCTTCACTGAGGCGATCGCCAAGTAGCACGCGCGAGAAGGCCCCCAGCGATTCGTGAGCGCTGGGGGCCTTCTGCTGTCTCTGCCGCCGGGATTCTCCGGATTCCCGGACTCAGCCGGCGGGCTGCAGGACGAAGTCGTAGCGTGCCTCGACCCAGGGCACGGCCGACTCGCCGCCGTCGGGGGTCGGGCCGGGCTCGCGGGGTTCGAAGGTGACCACGAGTTCCTGCTTGGTGCCGAACACGACGTCGCTGTCGAGGTACTCCGCGCCCTCTTGGAACAGGTGCGTGATCAGTGGCTCGTGGCCGGCGGCGTTGACGAGGAAGTGCACGTGGGCCGGGCGGAAGTGGCTGATGTCGGTGCGCGAGATCAGGTCGCCGACGGGGCCGTCCATCGGGATGGAGTACCCCTTCGGGGCGATCGTGCGCACGCAGTAGGTGCCGTCGGCGCGGGTGGTGTACTTCGCGCGCAGCCGGGCCTCGTCGATCTCCGGCAGCTGGGACTCGTACGAGCCGTCGGCGTCCGCCTGCCACACGTCGAGCAGGGCGCCGGCGACCGGGGAGCCGTCGAGGGAGCGGACGGCGCCGCTGACGTAGAGCGGGGTGCCTTCGACGCCGTCGGACATGTCGCCGCCGAAGTCCAGTTCGGGGGAGCCGTCGATGTGGAACGGGCCGAGCACCGTGGCCGGCGTCGCTTCCTTGTCGAAGGCGTGGTTCATCTGCACGACGAGCATGCTCAGGCCCAGCACGTCGGAGGCGAGGATGAACTCCTCGCGCTTCTCGTCGCTGATCTGGCCCGTCCGGGTGAGCCACTGGATCGCGGCCATCCACTCGGGCTCGGTGAGGCGCACTTCGCGCGCGAAGTCGTGCAGGTGCCGCACGAGCGCGGTCATCAGCTCCTTCGTGCGCGGGTCGTGCGCGGTGCCCCACCGCCGCGCGGCCAGCTCGGTGATGTTGTCCTCGGTGACGAGCTCCATGAGCGTCCTTCTTCTCGGCCGGATTTCGAGGGGGTCAGGGCGTGTACGGGTCCGGCTCGACGGGCCGGTTGTTCAGGTCTACCGCGAGGAAGATGTCGTTGCCCACAGGGTGACGCAGTTCCTCGGCGAGCTGCCCGATCAGCCCGGCCGTGCGGGCCAGCAGGGCAAATCCGCGCAGCAGCTCCAGCGGCAGCCCGAGGTCGGCCAGCGCGGCGCCGCAGACGCCCGCGCCGTTGAGCGGCAGGGTCTTGCCGAGCACCTGCGGGTGCACGCGGCCGATGGCGGTGAACAGCGCCAGGTGCGGGCCGACGAGCCCTTCCTCGGCGGCGATCTCCAGCAGCCGCGGCGTGCGCGGGTCGCCCTGCTTGTGCACGTGGTGGCCGAGCCCGGGGATGAACTCGCGCGCTTCTCGTTTGGCGCGAACGGTTTCGAGGGCGAGCGCGTCCCAGCCGGCGTCGTCGGCCGGGCGGTCGCCGGCGGAGGCCAGGACCTCGTGGAGGAAGCGGCCGCAGTCCTCGGTGACGCCAAGGAAACGCGAGCCGCCGCCGAGCAGGCCGGCGGCGAGCGCGCCCTGGATCGAGTCGGGCGCGGACAGGTAGGTCAGCCGGGTGACGATCGCGGTCGGGGTGAACCCGTGGTCGGCCAAGGCCGCGAGCACGGCCTCGAACACGCGGGTCTCGCCCGGCGTCGGCCGGCGCTGCGTCGCGAGCCAGAAGGACAGCTCGCCGAACCCGACCTTGCCCATCACGTCCTGTGCCAGGTCCTGGCCGAGCAGGGTGATCTTGTCGAGCGACGACGCACCGAGCGCCGTCTCGTACACCGGCTCGTTCACGCGTCGGCCTTTCCCGGGAGATCGCTGCTGGGGAGATCACTGCGCGGGGTGCCCAGCCAGGCACGCAGCTCGGCGCCGTGCTCGTCGAGCTCGGGCGGCGGCAGCCGGTAGGACGCCGGGGTCGCCGAGAGCCGCAACGGGTGGCGCGTGGTCGGCACCGCGCGGTCGCCTTCGCCGACCTCGACCACGGGGTCGAGCCCGAACCGTTCGGCCATCGCGAAGCCGCCGTCGATCGTGGAGATCGGACCGCACGGCACGCCCACCGCCGTGAGCGCCTCGAACCAGTCGACGGCGCCGCGGGCGGCCAGGCGCTCGACGAGGATCGGGCGCAGTTCCTCGCGATTCTTCGTGCGGTCGGCGTTGTGCGCGAAGCGCGGGTCTTCGGCGATCTCGGGGATGGCGAGCACGTCGCACAGTTTGCGGAACTGGCCGTCGTTGGCGGCGGCGACGATGAGGTCGTCGTCGGCGGTCGGCAGCGGCTCGTACGGGAAGACGCTGGGGTGCGCGTTGCCCATCCGGTAGGGGACCACGCCGCCGGCGACGTAGGCGGAGCTGTGGTTCACCAGCCCGGTGAGCGCCGAGGACAGCAGGTTGACCTCCACGAGCTGGCCGGCGCCGGTCGCGTCGCGGTGGCGCAGCGCGGCGAGGATGCCGATCACGGCGTGGTTGCCGGCCATCACGTCGAACACGGAGATGCCGGCGCGGTACGGCGGCCCGGCGGGGTCGCCGGTGAGGCTCATCAGGCCGGAGATCGCCTGCACCATGAGGTCGTAGCCGGGCACGTGGCTGCCCGCGCCGGAGCCGAAGCCGGTGATCGACGCGTAGACGAGGCCGGGGTTGAGGGCGCGGACGGTCTCGTAGTCGAGGCCGTACTTGGCCAGGCCGCCGGGCTTGAAGTTCTCGATGAGCACGTCGGCGCGGGCGGCGAGCTCGCGCCCGAGCGCCGCGTCGGCCTCGTCGCGCAGGTCGAGCGCGATGGAGCGCTTGCCGCGGTTCACGCCGAGGTAGTAGGTGGACGTCTCGCCGCGCACCGGCGGCATCCAGGTGCGGGTCTCGTCGCCCTGGGGGCCCTCGACCTTCACGACTTCGGCGCCGAGGTCGGCGAGCAGCATCGTGGCGTACGGGCCGGCCAGCACCCGGGAGAAGTCCGCCACCAGCAGCCCCGACAGCGGTCCGGTGCCCGCTCCCGCCGGGGAGTCTTCCATGCTTCGCCTCTCTTCGTGTCCGTCAGGCGGACCACTGTCCGCGTGAGTCGTCCAACCGAGAGTCTGCGCTTGTGCGGCGCGCCGGTCAAGCGTGGGTCAGGACACGGCGGGCGCGGCCGCGGCGGCGCTGTGCGGCACGTCCTGCAGGCGCGCGAAGTCCGCGCTGATGTCGCCCGCGGCCTGCAGCAGCAGGGGCAGGTGGTGGCCCACCAGCCGGTCGACCGGGGTCTCGGCGGCGTGGCAGTTGACGTTCACGCTCGCGATCACGCGGCCGGCCCCGTCGCGCAGCGGCGCGGCGACCGAGCGGATCCCGAGGGTGAGCTGCTCGTCGGTCAGCGCCCAGCCGCGGGCGCGCACCTCGCGCAGCTCGGCGTCGCGTTCGGCGTGGTCCGGCTGCCAGCGCGGCACGAGGCCCGAGCGGGTCGGCTCGGCGAGTGTGGTCTCGAGCTCCTCGGGGGACAGGGCGGCCAGCAGGACTTTGCCCAGCGACGTCGGCAACGCCGGGAACCGCGTGCCGATCTGCACGGCCAGCGACACGATCTTCGGCACCGAAACCCGGGCCACGTAGACGATGTCGGAGCCGTCGAGCTGCGCGATCGAGCACGACTCGTTCGTCTGCGCGCTGAGCTTCTCCAGGTGCGGGCGGGCGATGTCCCACAGGCCCATCGACCGCACGTAGGCGACGCCGAGTTCGAGCACGCGGGGCGTGAGGGCGTAACCACGCTCGGCCGTGCGCACGTAGCCGAGCTCTTCCAGCGTCAGAAGGATCCGCCGCGCGGTGGGGCGGGCCAGCTTCGTGGCGGTCGCGACCTCGGCGAGCGTCATCACCGGCTGGTGGGGCCGGAAGGCGGCGATCACTTCGAGCCCGCGGGCGAGCGCCTCGATGAAGTCCGGACCGGTTCCCTCTCGTGGCATCGCACGACCTCCTCACGGCCTGGCGGGCACTGCGTCCCGCGAAGCGTATCCGCCCGCTGTCCGCGAGCCGGACAGCGCGGCCCGGCCTCGCGCCGCGCCCGGGCCCGGCCGGGCATTGACAGGGGCTCGGCGGTGCGCAAAAGTGTCTGCACCCCACTGGTTGTCCGTCAAGCGGACGATTGTACGCGTCAGGGCCCGTGGGCTCCAGCGTGGAAGAGAGGCAGCCATGAGCGAGCCCACCGGCCGGCCGGTCGTCCTGCGCGGCGGGACCGTGCTGACCGTCGACGCCAACCGCCGCGTGCTGCCCGGGCACGACGTGCTGGTCACCGGCGACACGATCACCGCCGTCGGCCCGGAGCTGGCCGTGCCCGAAGGCACCGTGGAGATCGACGCGACCGGCGGCATCGTGATGCCGGGCATGATCGACACGCACCGGCACATGTGGCAGACGGCGATGCGCGGGTACGGCGCCGACTGGACGCTGACGCAGTACTTCGTCTGGTACTACCTCGAACACGGCAAGACGTTCCGCCCGGCCGACGTCTACGCGGGCAACCTGCTGTCCGCCTGGGAGGCGCTCGACGCCGGCGTGACGACCACAGTGGACTGGTCGCACGGGCTGCAGACGACCGAGCACGCCGACGCGGCCGCCGACGCGCTGCAGGCCGTGCCGGGCCGGTTCGTGCTGGCGTACGGCAACATCCAGGACGCGCCGGCGCACTGGACCGCCACGCCGGAGTTCCGCGATTTCGTCGCGCGCCGCATGACGGGCGACCCGATGCTCGGCTTCCAGCTCGCGTTCGACGTGACCGGCGACCCGGAGTTCCCGGAGAAGCCGGCGTTCGAGGTCGCGCGCGAGCTCGGCGTGCCCGTGACCACGCACGCGGGCGTGTGGGGCGCGACCGGCGACGACGGCATCCGCCTGATGCACGACCACGGTTTCATGACGCCCGAGACGATCTACGTGCACGGCGCGTCGCTCTCGGCCGACTCCTACCACCGGATCGCCGCGACGGGCGGTTCGGTGTCGGTGTCGACGGAGAGCGAGCAGAGCGCGGGCCAGGGCTACCCGCCCAGCTGGGCGCTGCGTTCGTACGGCATCCCGGTGTCGCTGTCGATGGACACGTCCGTGTGGTGGAGCGGGGACCTCTTTTCGGCCATGCGCACCACGCTGGGCGCCGACCGGTCGCGCGAGCACCTGGAGGCGCACGTGAAGGGCGACACCGTCACGCACGCCGCGCTGCGCGCCGACCAGGTGGTGGAGTGGGCCACGCGCGGCGGCGCCCGGGCGCTCGGTCGCGAGGCGGAGCTCGGCAGCGTCGAGGTCGGCAAGAAGGCCGACCTGGTGCTGGTGAAAAACGATCACTCGCCCGTGTCGTTCCCCCTGCTCAACCCGCACGGTCACATCGCGTTCCAGGCCCAGCGCGGCGACGTGCACACCGTGCTGGTGAACGGCCGCGTCGTGAAGCGCGACGGCCGCCTCGTGGACGTCGACCTGGCGGCGGTGCGCCGCACGGTGGACGCGACGGTGGAGCACCTGCGCGCGCAGCTGGGCGACGAGGCGTGGGAGCAGGGGATGAACCCTGACGTGCCCGAGGCGAAGATCCTCGACAACCCCTACACCTACACCGACTACCAGAGCGGCAGCACCCACGGCGGGTGACCACTGTGGACGTTTCCGCTCGCTTCGCCCTACGGTGGGGCGAGCGGGACGTCCGAGGCGGGAGGCCGGCATGGCAGGCGGTGCTGAGCGGTCGCGCGTGCCGGCCCCGATCGAGCCCATGCTCGCGACCCCCGACGGCGGTCTCCTGCGCGACGGCCCGGACTACGCCTACGAGTTCAAGTGGGACGGCTACCGGGCGATCATGCGCGTCGCCCCCGACGGCACCACCGTGCTGACGAGCCGCAACAACAACGACTTCACCGGCCGGTTCCCCGAACTGCTGGGCGCCTTCGGCGACGCGCTGGGCGGCCGGCCCGCGGTGCTCGACGGCGAGATCGTGGCCCTCGACGAGCAGGGACATCCCGACTTCGGCCTGCTGCAGAACCACGACACCTCGGCGCGCGCGGTGTCCTTTTTCGCGTTCGACGTCCTTTCGCTCGGCGGCGAGTCACTGCTGGACGCCACGTACGACGAACGGCGTGGCGTGCTCGAGACTCTCGAGCCGCCGGACCGTCGCCTCATGGCCATCACCCCGTCGTACTCCCACACCGACCTGTCGGCCCAGGGGATGTCGCCGCAGGACCTGCTGGACGTGGCGCAGAAGACCATGCTCGAAGGCCTGGTGGTCAAGGCGCGCGGTTCTAAGTACCACCCCGGGCGGCGGAGCCCGGAGTGGTTGAAGCACCCACTGATCCGGACCACCGAGGTCGTGCTCGGGGGCTGGCGGCCGGGTCAGGGGCGTCGCGCTTCCACCCTTGGCGCGCTGCTTCTTGGTGCGCACGACCCGGTTTCGGGTGATCTGCTGTACCTGGGTGATGTGGGGACTGGGTTCACGGAGCAGATGCTGGTGGACCTGCGGGAGACTTTGGCGCCGTTGGAGCGGTCGGTGAGCCCGTTCGCGAATGTGGTGCCCCGCGACCGCGCGCGGGGGGCGCATTGGTTGGCACCTTCGCTCGTCGGCGAGGTCGTGTACCGCCGCCTGACACCAGGCGACCAACGCCTCCGGCACACGGCCTGGCGGGGGTTGAGGCCGGATCGGGTACCGGGTGAGGTGGAAGTTCCGACGGTGTAGGGCGGAAGCGCGGTTCTGCCGGCATCGACACGGTCGGCGGTGGCCGGATCGTCGCGGACCTCGCTACCAGGCCGACAACCGTCGTGGGTCGGGCTGACCGTTTCGTCGACTCCGACGAGATGCGCTGCTTCGGGGCCGCTGCGGGAGTCTTCGTCCAGTGGTGTGCTCGCTGTGGAGTGACAGGCGCGGCCCTCGGGTGGACGACTGCCTGGGTGGCGTGTCATGCTGAAACTGTCAGTGACTGACATAAGAGTCATCTCATGACAGGTGGAGCACAGTGAAAGCAGTGGTGATCGGCACCGGGACCATCGGCGCGGCCGTGAGCGAGGTGTTGGGGGAGCAGGGCCACGAGGTCGTGACGGTTGGCAGGAAGTCCGGGGAGTACCGGGCGGACATCACCGACGTCGGGAGCCTGCGGGCGTTGTTCGCGGGGCTGGGTGGGTTCGACGCGGTGGCGAGTGCGGCCGGTGACGTGTTTCCGGCGCCGTTCGAGGAGGCGACGGACGAGCAGTGGGCGGGTTCGCTCGCCTCGAAGGGGATGGGGCAGGTCAATGTGGTGCGGGCGGCGCTGCCGTACCTCGCGGACGGGGGGTCGTTCACGTTGGTGTCCGGGGTGCTGACCGATGAGGTGACGCCGGCGGCGACGATCGGCGCCACGGTGAACCACCTGGTCGAGGGGTTCGTCAAGGCGGCGGCGACGGAGCTGCCGCGGGGGATCCGGATCAACTGCGTCAGCCCGACGGTTCTCGCGGAGTCCACGGCCTACCACCCGTATTTTCCCGGGTTCACGCCGGTGCCGGCGGCCGAGGTGGCGCAGGCGTATCTGCGGGCGATGGCGAATCCCGGCACCGGGCGGGTGTTGAAGCTGCACAAGACGGACAGCTGACGCCGAGCCGCGGCGATCCGGCCGCGGAAGCGGGCCGTGGTGCAGGGCTGTCGCACGAGCAGCGACTGACGGTGACGCCGCCGGTTGCGGATGCACTTTTCACCGTCGGTAGCCGATCACCGGAAGAGGTCACGAGCAACACCGCGGCCGGACGTGATCGAGACCCGGTTCGAAATCTCGTACAGGCACCACGGCGTCAGTGAGCCCGGTCGGCGCACGGCAGGGGTCGGCATAGCGCCGCCAGGCGGAGCCGGACGACCGGAGGTCATGCGTACCGCCGAACCGTTGGACCGCACGAGAATTCCCTAACCGCACCTACGCGAATCGGGCCGAAAAGCCGACGCATCGGCGCCCGCCCGCGGCAGCACCGATCCCCGCGAAGACGGTCAGAACGGCGCGGTGCGCAACGCCGTGCACCGCCGGCGCCGAGGAGGCCCGCCGCGCCGAGCAGGGCAGGGCAGCCGGCCGCCACCCCGTCCCGAGCCGGCCGGAGGTGCCCGAAAGCGGGGTTACCATCCGGTTCATGCTGCGACGACGTTCCTCGGTCGCCGGGCCGTGGCGTGTCTCGCGAAGCCCGGGGCCGGGTCGTGCGGGGAAGTGGCGCGCAGCGGGGCCGAAGGGTGAGTTTCCGCCGGGCGGCCGGGTTTGGTCGCCCACCGACCACAATGGACACCCGAGGGCCGGGGGACCCGTCTTCGAGCCGGGGAGGCGCCGATGACCGCCACCTATCCGCCGCGCCGCAGTCCCGCGCGGATCGCCGTGATCGTGATCTCGGTGGTCGTGCTCGTGATCGGCGTGTGCCTGGCCATCGGGGGCGGCGTGCTGCTGCTGGTGTTCGGCTCCGGCGGGTCGCTGAAGTCGGGGCAGCACGACGTGACGACCCCGACCGCAGCCATCGTCACCGACACGGCGCAGATCACCGACACCGGCCGGCTCACGCGTGCGCTCGGCTCGCCGTCGATCACCGTCCACGCGACGGGCGGCAACGCCTCCGGGCTGTTCATCGCCATCGGGCCCGCGGCGGACGTCGACCGGTACCTGACCGGTGTCGCGATCGAGCAGGCGCGCAACTTCGACCTCGATCCGTTCGCGCTCGACGCCGTCCGCCGCGACGGCACGGCGCTGGCGGCCCCGCCGGCCACCCAGCCGTTCTGGGTCGCCTCCGGCGCGACCGACGTGACGTGGCAGATCACCGACGGTGACTACCGCGCGGTCGTGATGAACGCCGACGGCACCCCCGGCGTCGACTCCCGCCTCGCCGTCGACCTGAACCTGCCGGGCCTGTTCGGCTACGCGCTCGGGTTCCTCATCGGCGGGCTCGTCCTGGTCGCGGCCGCGATCGTCGCGCTCGCGCTGGGCCGGCCGCGCAGCCGGGCCCCGGAGCCGACCACACCGACCCCGCCGCTGTACTGAGACCGCGGACGGGGCCGGCCACCATGGCAGAACACACCGCGGCCGTCGAGCACGCGACCCCCGAGTTCCTCACGCGCGCACGGTCGATCGCGCTGGTGCTGTGGCGGCGCGCCCCGTTCACCACGGCCGTCGTCGTGGCGATGGTCGCGCTCGGCCTGGCGACGGGCACGCTGTGGAGCGCCGTCGAGACGCGCGCGTGGTTCCCGCAGGTGTCCTACGGCCTGCCCTCGCTCCTCGACGGCCGCTGGTGGACGTTCCTCATCGGACCGTTCTTCGCGCTGAACCCGCTGTTCTACCTCCCGGTGGCCGGCGGGTTCGCCCTGCTCGTCGGCCCGTCCGAGGCGCGGCTGGGCACGCGCCGGACCGCCGCGATCGCCGTCGGCGCGCAGCTGGCCGCGACCCTCGGCGCCGCGCTGATCCTGCTCGCGCTGCGGGGCACCGGCTGGGAGTGGGCGACGCAGCTCGCGGCGCGCACCGACGTCGGGTTCTCCGCGGGTGCGCTCGCCGTGGTCGCCGTGGTGAGCGCGACCATCCGCTCGCCGTGGCGGCTGCGGTTGCGCGCGCTCCTGTGCGTATACGTCGGGGTGTCCATCCTCTACATCGGCACGCTCGCCGACCTGGAACACCTGCTCGCCGTCGGCCTCACACTGCCGCTCGCGCGCCGCCTCGCCGGCCCGAAACGCCTGCGGTCCACAGGCCGCCCCACGCGGCGGGAGTGGCGCCTGCTCGCGGTCACCGGCCTCGTCATCGCGGGCGCGGTGCAGATCGTGGTGCGCATCGCGCCCGGCGTCAGCCCGCTCGGCTCCACGGCGGGCCAGGCCGATTCGGTGCCGGAGCTGGCCATCGTGCTCGTGGTGATCGCGTTGATGATCAACGGCCTGCGGCGCGGCAAACGCGCGGCGTGGCGGTGGGCGGTCGGGCTCGCCTCGCTGATCGTGGCGCTGGGCGTCGTGATCGCCGTGGTCGTGGTCGTCGCGGAGATCTTCGGCCTGGCCTACACGATCGAGAACGCGTCGTTCCTCATCGCCGACGCCGTGCTCTGGGGCGCCATGCTGACGCTGCTCATTGCCGCGCGCGGGGCGTTCCGCGTGCCCTCGCGGCGGAAACGGCGCCGGGCGCTCGGCTCCCGCGACGTCGACGGCGCCACCGAACTGCTGCAGCGCCACGGGGGCGGCACGCTGTCCTGGATGACCCTCTGGCCGGAGAACTCCCACTTCTTCGGCCCCGACGGCGAGTCCTACCTCGCCTACCGCCGCCACGCGGGCGTGGCCATCGCCCTCGGCGACCCGATCGGCCCCGACACCGCCGGCACGATCCGGGCGTTCGCGGAGCTGTGCGACAACTCCGGGCTGGTGCCGTGCCTGTTCTCCGTCACCGAGGAGACCACCGCCGTCACGGACTCGCTCGGCTGGGCCCGAGTGCAGGTCGCCGAGGACACCCTCGTCGACCTGGCGGACCTGGAGTTCCGCGGGAAGGCGTGGCAGAACGTGCGCTCGGCGCTCAACCGCGCGGTGAAGGAAGGCGTGGCCTTCCGCCTGGTGACGCTGGCCGACGAACCGTGGTCGCTCGTCGCGCAGGTCCGCGCGATCTCCGAGGAATGGGTGGGGGACAAGGGGATGCCCGAGATGGGCTTCACCCTCGGCGGCGTGGACGAGGCGCTGGACCCGCGCGTGCGCGTCGGCCTGGCCGTGGACGCCGCCGGCGTGGTGCAGGGCGTCACGTCGTGGCTGCCCGTGTACGGCGGCGACGGGCAGGTCGAAGGCTGGACGCTCGACGTGATGCGCCGCCGCGGCGACGGGTTCCGGCCCGTGGTGGAGTTCCTCATCGCCTCGTCCTGCCAGGCGTTCCGCGCCGAGGGCGCGAAATTCGTGTCGCTCTCCGGTGCCCCGCTGGCCCGTGCGTCGGAGGCCCCGCCGGCCGCGCCGCTCGAACGCCTCCTCGATTCGTTCGGCGGGGCGATGGAGCCGTACTACGGGTTCCGCTCGCTGCACGCGTTCAAGACGAAGTTCAAGCCCCGCTACGTGCCGATGTACCTGTCCTACCGCGAGGAAGGCGACCTGCCGCGCATCGGCGTCGCGCTCGCGCGCGCCTACCTGCCCGACGCCTCGCTGGGTTCGCTGGTGCGGATAGGGAAGAACTGACGGGACGGTCGGACACTCGGGCGAGGATTGGCCGTTTCCCCCTCGACCTGCGCGGACTATGCTCGCCGCGATGATCGACGGGGGAGAGGACGGGATGGCTGAGCAGGTCCTGGTGCGCGGCGAGCAGGTGCGCCGCGTCGCGGTGGCGAGCGCGATCGGCACGACGATCGAGTGGTACGACTACTTCATCTACAGCACCGCCACCGCGCTGGTGTTCAACAAGCTGTTCTTCCCGTCGCTCTCCCCGGCGTCGGGCACGCTCGCGGCGTTCGCGACGCTCGGCGTGGGCTTCGTCGCGCGCCCGCTGGGCGGGATCGTGTGGGGCCACTTCGGCGACCGCGTCGGGCGGAAGGCGATGCTGGTCGCGTCGCTCGTCCTGATGGGGCTCGCGACGGCCGCGGTCGGGGTGCTGCCGACGTTCGCGCAGGCCGGCGTGCTCGCGCCCGTGCTGCTGGTGGTGCTGCGCGTGCTGCAGGGCATCTCGGCGGGCGGCGAATGGGGTGGCGCGGCGCTGATGGCCGTCGAGCACGCGCCCGCGGGCCGGCGCGGGCGCTACGGCTCGTTCTCCCAGATCGGCGTGCCCGCCGGGCTGATCATCGCGCAGCTGGTGTTCTTTGCGGTGACGAGCTCGCTGTCGCCGGAGGACTTCCGGTCGTGGGGCTGGCGCGTGCCGTTCCTGGTCAGCCTCGTGCTGGTGGTCGTGGGACTGGTGATCCGCCTGCGTGTGGCCGAAAGCCCGGTGTTCGCGCAGCTGCGGGACAGCGGCGAACGCAGCCGCGTGCCGATCGCCGACGTGCTGCGCCGGCGCCCGCGCGAGGTCACCGTGGCGGCGCTGAGCTTCATCGCCAACACCGCGCTGGGCTACGTCTTCTTCGCGTACCTGTTGTCCTACGGCACTTCCGTGCTCAAGCTGAGCAGCACCACGATGCTGGTGGAGATCATCGTCGGCAGTGTCGTGTGGCTCGTGAGCATCATCGCGGGGGCGATCTGGTCGGACCGCGTCGGGCGGAAACGGGTGTACCTCGTGGGTTCGGTGCTGCTCGTGGTGTGGTCGATCCCGTTCTTCCTGCTCGTCGACACGCGCCAGCCGTGGCTGCTGGGCGTTGCGGTGGTCGTGCTCAACCTCGGCCTGGGCGCGACCTACGGCCCGCAGTCGGCCTTGTTCGCGGAGCTGTTCGAACCGCGCTACCGCTACAGCGGCGCTTCCTTCGCCTACGCCGTGGGTGCGGTGCTGGGCGGTGGTTTCGCACCCCTGATCGCGACGGCGCTGCAGACGTCGACCGGCACGTCGCTGTCGGTGTCGCTGTACATGGTGGCGGTCGCGCTGATCAGTCTCGGTGCGGTGATCGCGTTTCCGCGCTCGCCGGTCGCCACCGGCTGAGGCCGGTGTTCCTCAGGCCGCGGAGTTCAGGTCCAGCGCCTGCCTCCCGGCCGGCGTGAGTTCGGCCGGCACCCACTGCCCGGGCGCGACCTCCCGCACCGGCCGGACGAGCCCGGCGTGCGTGAGCGCGTGCGCGGTGGGCTGGTCGGAGCAGAGCAGGCCGTCGATGCGCAGGTCGGGTTCGCTGCCGGCGCCGAGCTCGGCGCGGCCGGCCGCGACGGCGCGCAACAGCGCGAGTGCCCGGCCGTTGAGCGGGGTCGTCGTCATGGCGGTTCCTTTCCGCGTCCCTCACTGCGAACACGGATCCGCGGCCCCGCCGGTTCACCCCGCTCAGGAGATCGCCAGGTCGGCCCGCAGCGGCGCGCCGCGCATCGCGCGCCAGACCGCGGCCGGCGTCAGCGGCATGTCGGCGTGGCGCACGCCGAACGGCGCCAGGGCGTCGACCACCGCGTTGACCACGGCCGCCGGGGAGCCGACGGTGGCGGACTCGCCGATGCCCTTGGCTCCGATGGGGTGGTGCGGCGAGGGCGTCACGGTTTCGCCGAGCTCCCAGGACGGGCACTCCAACGCCGTGGGCAGCAGGTAGTCCATGAACGAACCGCCGAGGTGGTTGCCCTCGGTGTCGAAGGCCATGAGCTCCATCAGCGCCATGCCGATGCCATCGGCGAGACCGCGGTGCACCTGGCCCGCGACGATCATCGGGTTGATCCGCACGCCGCAGTCGTCCACGGCGATGAAGCGGCGCACGCGCACCTGGCCGGTGTCCGCGTCGACGTCGACCACGCACAGGTACGCGCCGAAGGGATACGTCAGGTTCGGCGGGCTGTACACGGTGCTCGCGTCGAGCTGTCCTTCCACGCCCTCGGGCAGCGCCAGGTCGGAGTGGGCGGCCAGCGCGATCTCGCGGATCGTGTGCCCGCGGCCGGGCACACCGCGCACGAACCAGCGTCCGCGTTCCCATTCGAGGTCGTCGGGGCTCACCTCGAGCATCGCCGACGCGACCTGCCGCGCGCGCTCGCGCACCTTCCGCGCCACCGTCACGGCGGCCGCGCCCGACACCGGCGTCGAACGGGAGCCGTAGGTGCCGAGGCCGAACGGCGTGTGGTCGGTGTCGCCCTGCACGACCTCGACCTCGTCGGGCGGGATGCCGAGCTCGGCCGACACGAGCTGCGCGAACGTCGTCTCGTGGCCCTGGCCCTGCGACATGCACGAGAGCCGCAGCACGGCCGAGCCGGACGGGTGCACGCGCAGCTCGGCGCCGTCGGCCATACCGAAGCCGAGGATGTCCATGTGCTCGCGCGGCCCGGCGCCCACGGCCTCGGTGAAGAAGCTCAGGCCGAGGCCCATCAGCTCGCCGCGCGCGCGTCTCTCGGCTTGTTCGCGGCGCAGCTCGTCGTAGCCGGCAATCTCCTTCAGCAGCGTCAGCGCGCGCGGGTAGTCACCCGAGTCGTACTGCCAGCCGGTGGCGCAGGTGTACGGGAACTGCTCGGGCCGCAGGAGGTTGCGCATGCGCAGCTCGGCCGGGTCCAGGCCCAGCTCGCGGGCGAGCACGTCCATCATCCGCTCGACCACGTACACGGCCTCGGTGATGCGGAACGAACACGCGTACGCGACGCCGCCGGGCGCCTTGTTCGTGTACACGCCGGTGACCGAGCAGAACGCGGCCGGCAGGTCGTAGGAACCGGTGAACACGTGGAAGAACCCGGCGGGGAACTTCGCCGGCTGCGCGGTGCCGTTGAACGCGCCGTGGTCGGCGAGCACGCGCACCCGCAGCCCGAGCAGCCGGCCGTCGCGCGTGGCCGCGATCTCGCCGCTCATGTGGTAGTCGCGGGCGAACGACGTGCTCATCAGGTTTTCCGAGCGGTCCTCGGTCCACTTCACCGGCCGCCCGGTGAGCATCGACCCCACCACCGCGCACAGATATCCGGGGTACATCCCGACCTTGTTGCCGAAGCCGCCGCCGATGTCGGGCGCGACGATGCGGATCCGGTGCTCGGGCAGGCCCGTGATCCGCGAGTACAGGACCCGGTGCGCGTGCGGCGCCTGCGCAGTCGCCCACACGGTGAGCTTACCGGTGATCGCGTCGATGTCAGCCACCGCACCGCAGGTCTCCAGCGGCGCCGGGTGCACGCGCGGGTAGAGCATGTCCTGTCGGGCCACCACGTCCGCCTTCGTGAACGCGGCTTCCGTGGCCGCCTCGTCGCCGGACGACCAGTCGAACACGTGGTTGTCGGCCTTGCCGAGGTCGTCGCGGATCACGGCGGCGCCGGGAGCGAGCGCGGCCGGCGCGTCGACGACCACCGGCAGCGGCTCGTACTCGACGTCGATCAGCTCCAGCGCATCCCTTGCCGCGTAACGGTCTTCGGCGACGACGAACGCGATCTCCTGGCCCTGGAAGCGGACCTTGTCGGTGGCGAGCACGGCCTGCACGTCGTGCGAGAGCGTCGGCATCCACGCCATGCCGCGCTCGGCCAGGTCTTTCCCGGTGAGCACGGCGCGGACCTTGGGATGGGCCTCGGCCGCGCTGGTGTCCACCGACACCAGGCGCGCGTGGGCGTGCGGGCTGCGCAGGATCGCGCCGTGCAGCATCCCGGGCAGCACGAGGTCGTCGACGAACGTGCCGCGCCCGCGCACGAAGCGCGCGTCTTCCTTGCGGGGCAACGAACCGTAGGTCATGCGGGCTCCCCGTCCGGGTGCTCGGCCGCCCAGCGGATCGAGCGGACGATGTTCTCGTAACCGGTGCAGCGGCACAGCTGCCCGGAGATCGCTTCGCGGATCACGTCCTCGCTCGGGTCCGGGTCGTGGTCGAGCAGCCAGCGCGCCGTCATCAGCATTCCGGGTGTGCAGAACCCGCACTGGATCCCGTGGCACGCCACGAAACCCTGCTGCACGGGGTCGAGCTCGGCCCCGTGGCCGAGGTCCTCGACGGTGCGCACCTGCTTGCCGTCGGCCATCGCGGCCAGCACCGTGCACGACTTCACCGGCAGCTCGTCGAGCCACACGACGCAGGTGCCGCAGTTGGAGGTGTCGCAGCCCCAGTGGGTGCCGGTGAGCCCGAGGTCGTCGCGCAGGAGGTGCACGAGCAGCAGGCGCGGCTCGACCGTGCGGCGGTGGGGTTCGCCGTTGACCGTCACCGTGATCTCCACGCCCGTCAGCCTCCGGCCCGTCGCGCCGCCCGGTACAGCGCCCGCGTGGTGAGCGTGGCGACGAGGTGGCGCTTGTAGTCCACCGGCCCGCGCTGGTCGGCGGCGGGGGAGCAGTGCTCGGCCGCGATGAGCCCGGCTTTCTCGAAGCGTTCCGCCGAAGCGGCGCCACCGCGCAGGAAGTCTTCGGCCTCGGCCGCCACGAACCGCGGCGCGCCGACCGCGGTGAGCCCGATGCCGGCCTCGGCGACGTCGTCGCCTTCGAGCACGAGCTCCGCCCCGGCGGCCGCGACCGCCCAGTCACCGGCGCGGCGGCCCACCTTCGCGTACGCGCTTCCGCTGCCCTCGCGAATCGGCAGCCGCAGCTCCACGAGCAGCTCGGCCGGGCCGACGACCGTGCTGTAGGGCCCGGTGAAAAACTCCCGCACCGGCACGGTCCGCGTGCCCTCCTCACCGCGGATCACGGCTTCGGCCCGCACCGCGGTGAACGCGGCCGACAGGTCCTCCGACGGGTCGGCCTGGCACAGCGAACCCCCGATCGTGCCGCGGTTGCGCACGATCGGGTCGGCGATCACGCGCTCGGCGTCGGCCAGGACCGGGAACAGCGCGCCGGCCTCGGCCGAGGCGAGCAGCTGGGCGTGGCGCACCAGCGCGCCGATGCGCAGCTCGCCGTCGGCAACCTCGATCCCGGACAGCTCGGTGAGCTCGTTGACGTCCACCAGCGCTTCGGGCCGGGCCAGGCGCAGCTTCATCATCGGGATCAGGCTGTGCCCGCCCGCGATCACGCGGCTTTCCGGGCCGTACTTGGCCAGCAGCGCCAGCGCGTGCTCGACGCTCGTGGCCCGCTCGTACTCGAACTGCGCCGGCACCTGCATGACGGTCGATGGTCCCCGCCCCGCGCGTCCGCCGCAACAGCGGATTAACCGTTGGCCTAATCCGTGTGGAGACCGGTTCCGTCCAGCTCGGCGGTGGGGTTAAGCAAAGGGTTAATCGCGCATTGTCGCGCCCGTGGCCCGGGGGGAGCATGACGGCAGCTGACCAACGGCGGAAGCAGGTGCGCGTCATGCGGATCGAGTCCGACGGGCACAGCCGCGGCAACCCCCGGCTGTTCGAGCTCGTCGAGGACGCACCGAAACAGGGCCCGAGTCCGACCGTATGGGCGTGGCCCGACCTCGTGGACTTCCTGAAGGTGGCGGGCCGCCCGGTCGCCGGGCCCTGGCCCCCGCACCAGCGGCCTCGTCAGGACCCCGAAGAGGACACGCTGCCCACGGCCGTGGCCGAGCCTCCCGAGAAAGCCTGAGGAGGCCGGCGTGTACCCGTCCCGGTTCCGCTACGAAGCACCCCGTTCCCTGGTCGAGGCGCTCGACCTGCTGCGCACCGGCGACGAGGCCAAGGTCCTCGCCGGCGGGCAGAGCCTGGTGCCGCTGATGAAGCTGCGCTTCGCCGCGCCCGCGCTCGTCGTCGACATCAACAACGTCCCCGGCCTGGCCCACCATGAGCTCGACGCCGAGGGCAACCTCCACGTCGGCGCGCTGTGCCGGCACGCCGACCTCGAACGCTCGCAGCTGTTGAAGGCCGTGCAGCCCACGATGGCCGCGGCGGCGCCGCTGATCGCCGACCCCATCGTGCGCAACCGCGGCACGCTGGTGGGTTCGCTGTGCCACGCCGATCCCCAGGGCGACTGGGCCTCGGTGGTGCTCGCCCTCGACGGGTCGATCGTCGCGGAAGGACCCGCCGGCCGGCGGACGATCGCCGCGCGCGACTTCGTGCTCGGCCCGTTCCAGAACGCGCTGGCGGCCGACGAGATCGCCGTGGAGGCCGTCATTCCCGCACCCCGCGGCACCCCCGCGGGCGGGTACCTCAAGCTCGAACGCCGGGTCGGCGACTTCGCCACCGTCGGCGTCGCCGTGGCCGTGGAGACGCAGGAGGGCACGGTCACCCGCGCCGGCATCGCCCTCACCGGCGTCGGCGGCTCGACGATCGAAGCCACCGACGCCGAACACGCGCTCGTGGGCGGTCCGCTGACACCCGACAGCGTGGCGGAGGCCGCGGACCTCGCCGCCGCGGCGGCGCGCCCGAAGACCGACCACCGCGGCACCGCCGCGTTCAAGCGGCACCTGGTGCGCACCTTCGTGGTGCGCGCGCTGGACCGCACCGGGGAGGAAGCGGCATGACGAGCGTCCACGAGATCCACGAGGAAGCCACCGGCGACGTCCCCATCCGCCGGATCACGGTCACGGTCAACGGACAGCGCCGCGTCGTCGAGTGCGAACCGCGGTTGCTGCTCGCGCACCTGCTGCGCCAGGGCCTGCGCCTCACGGGCACGCACATGGGCTGCGACACCACCAACTGCGGGGCGTGCACCGTGCTCGTCGACGGGCGCGCGGTGAAGTCGTGCACGATGCTCGCGGTGCAGGCCGACGGGCACGAGGTCACCACCGTCGAGGGGCTCGCCACGGCGAGCGAGCTGCACCCGCTGCAGGAGGGCTTCCGCGAGGAACATGGCCTGCAGTGCGGCTTCTGCACGCCGGGGATGATGCTCTCGGCCAAGGCCCTGCTCGACGAGAACCCGGATCCGTCCGAAGAGGATGTCCGCTGGGCGCTGTCGGGAAACCTGTGCCGCTGCACGGGCTACCAGAACATCGTGAAGTCGGTGCTGTGGGCCGCCGCCAAGCTGCGGTCCGAATAGGAGGCTCGACGTGTCGCAGGCGTTGGACGAGAACAAGATCGGCGGGCTCGGCGTCAGCCGCAAGCGCGTGGAGGACAACCGGTTCATCCGCGGGCGCGGGAACTACACCGACGACATCGTGCTGCCCGGCATGCTGCACATGGAGATCCTGCGCAGCCCGCTCGCGCACGCGCGGATCAAGTCGATCGACACCAGCCGGGCGTGGGAGATCCCGGGAGTGCGGCTCGTGCTCACCGGCGAGATGGCCGCGACCCGCAACCTCGCGTGGATGCCCACCCTCTCCTACGACACCCAGGCCGTGCTCGCCACCGACAAGGTGCGCTTCCAGGGCCAGGAGGTCGCGTGCGTCGTCGCCGACGACCCCTACATCGCCAAGGACGCGTGCGAGGCCATCGACGTCGAGTACGAACCGCTGCCGGTGATCGTGAGCCCCGACCAGGCCGTGGCCGAGGGCGCGCCGCTGATCCGCGACGACAAGGCGGGCCAGGCCGACAACGTCATCTACCGTTGGGAGGTCGGTGACCAGGCCGGCACGGAAGCGGCGTTCGAGCAGGCCGACGTGGTCTCGAAACTGCGCCTGCACTACCCGCGTTCGCACCCCTCGCCGATCGAGTGCTGCGGCTCCGTGGCCGACTTCGACCGCGCCACCGGAAAACTGACCGTGTACATGACCACGCAGGCGCCGCACATCATCCGCGCCGCCGTGGCGATGGTCGCCGAGCTGCCCGAGCACCTGATCCGCATCATCTCGCCGGACATCGGCGGCGGCTTCGGCAACAAGGTGCCCGTGTACCCCGGCTACGTGTGCTCGATCCTGTGCTCCATCCTGCTGGAACGGCCCGTGAAGTGGATCGAGGACAAGACCGGCAACCTGATCTCCACCGGGTTCGCCCGCGACATGTACCTCGACGGCGAGATGGCCCTGCGCGCCGACGGCAAGATCCTCGGCGTCCGCATGCACGCCGAGGCCGACCACGGCGCGTTCTTCGCCGACGCCCAGCCGAGCAAGTTCAAGATCGGGCTGCTGCATTCGACGTTCGCCTGTTACAACGTGCCCGCCGCGCACCTCACCGCGCGCGGCACCTACACCAACAAGGCACCCGGCGGCGTCGCCTACCGCTGCTCGTTCCGCGTCACCGAGGCGATGTTCTTCCAGGAGCGCATGGTCCACCAGGCCGCGAAGGACCTCGGGCTGGACCCGGCGGAGTTCCGGCGGCGCAACTTCGTGCGCGCCGACGCGTTTCCGCACCGCACGCCGTTCGGCTTCCTGGTGGACTCCGGCCAGCCCGAGGCGTGCCTCGACGTGGGACTGAAGGCCGTGGGCTACGAGGACTTCTTGCGGCAGAAGGAGGAAGCGCGCAAACGGGGGCGCCGGCTGGGCATCGGGATCTCGACGATGACCGAGCCGCTCGGCGCCGGCAACAGCCGTGAGTACGACATCCTCGGCATCAAGATGTTCGACTCGGCGGAGCTGCGCGTGCACATGACCGGCAAGGCGCTGCTGCGGGTCGGGGCGAAGAGCCAGGGGCAGGGCCACGAGACGACGTGGGCGCAGATCGTGAGCCACGAGCTGGGCATCCCGGCCGACGACGTCACGGTCGAGGAGGGCGACACCGACACCGCGCCGTTCGGCATGGGCACCTACGCCTCGCGCAGCACACCGGTGGCGGGCGCGGCGATCTCGATGGTGTCGCGCAAGATCCGGGCCAAGGCGCGCAAGCTCGCGGCGCACCTGCTCGAAGTGTCCGAAGAGGACCTCGAGTGGGAGCTCGGCCGGTTCTCCGTGCGGGGCGTGCCCGAGCACGGCGTGACGATCCAGGAGTGCGCGATGGCGGCGTACGGCAACATGCCCGACGGCATGGAGCCCGGCCTCGAGAACCACGCCTACTACGACCCGCCGAACCTGACCTGGCCGTTCGCGGTCTACATCGTCACCGTCGAGGTCGACCCCGAGACCGGGGTGTGGGACGTGCTCAACACCGTGGCCGTGGACGACTGCGGCGTGCGCATCAACCCGATGATCGTCGAGGGCCAGATCATGGGCGGGCTCACCGAGGCCTACGCGATGGCGAACATGCAGTTCATCACCTTCGACGCCGAGGGCAACTGCGTCGGCTCGAACTACATGGACTACCTGCTGCCCACCGCGTGGGAGACACCGGGCTTCGAGCTGCACAGCGAGGTCGTCACGCCGTCGCCGCACCACCCGATCGGCGCCAAGGGCGTGGGGGAGTGCGCCGCGGTCGGCGGGCCGGCGGCGTTCGTGAACGCGGTGATGGACGCGCTCGACGACACCGGCGTGCGCAACATCGACATGCCGTTGCTGCCCGACCGCGTGTGGGAAGCCCTGACGCAGCACCACGACGTGTCCGGCGCGCCGCCCGTGCGGACGGACGAATGAGGTGCCTGGGATGTCCATGATGGACTCGCCCGACGCCTGGGACGTGCTGGCGCAGGCCGGTGAGCTGGCCCGCCGCGGCGAGGCGTTCGCGCTCGCGACCGTGGTGTGGCGACAGGGCCCGTCGTCGGGCAAGCAGGGCTGCCGCGCGATCATCACGGCCGAGGGCGAGCTGCGCGGGTGGATCGGCGGCGCGTGTGCCGAGCCGGCCGTGATCCGCGAGGCCCGGCAGGCGCTCGTCGAAGGCACCCCGCGGTTGCTGTTGCTCGGTTCGCCGGAGCAGTTCGGCGCGGCGGTGCCCGAGGGCATGACGGTGGTGCCGATCTCGTGTCAGAGCGAGGGCGCGCTGGAGGTCTACATCGAGCCGGTGCAGCCCGTGCCGCACCTGGTGGTGGTCGGGCGCTCGCCCATGGCGCACACGCTGGTGGAGCTGGCGGGTTCGCTCGGCTGGCACGCGCGGCTCGTCGAGCACACCGAGCTCGACGCGGTGACCGAACGGTCCTTCGTGGTCGTGGCGACGCAGGGGCACCACGACGAGGAGTCGGTGGAGCGCGCGCTGGCCGCGCGGCCGGCGTACGTCGGGCTCGTCGGCTCACGCCGGCGCGGGGCGAGCGTGCTCGGGTACCTCGCCGATCGCGGGGTGGCGGCCGACGAGCTGGACCGCGTGCAGGTGCCGGCCGGGCTGGACCTCGGCCACGTGTCGCACCGGGAGATCGCGGTGGCGATCCTGGCCGAGCTGGTGCGGATCCGGGCGGCCCGCGGGGTGCCGCCCGGGCCGGCCGGCGCCGCGGTACCCGACCCGGCCGAGACCGTCGACCCGGTGTGCGGCATGACCGTCGAGATCGACGACCCGGTGGCGTTCGAGGGCCACGAGTACAGCTTCTGCTGCGCCGGCTGCCGCGCCGCGTTCCTGCGCGACCCCGGCGCGTACGCCAAGAAGGAGAGCCGATGCTGATCCGCAACCAGTTCGAGGTCGCGCAGCCCGTGGACAAGGTCTGGCGGTTCTTCGACGACGTGCCCGCCGTGGCGACGTGCCTGCCCGGCGCCGAGCTGACCGAGGACCTCGGCGACGAGCGCTACCGCGGCCGCGTGGGCGTCCGCCTGGGGCCGGTGTCGCTGAAGTTCGACGGAATCGCGGCCATCACCTCGCGCGACGAGGCCGCCCGCCGGCTCGTGGTCGACGCGAGCGGCGCCGAAGCCCGCGGCCGCGGCCAGGCGGCCATGATCGTGACGGCGACGCTGGCCCGCGCGGACGTCGGCACCCGCGTCGACTTCGAGCAGGACCTGCAGGTGTCCGGCGCCGCCGCGCAGTACGGGCGGGGCATGATCGCCGACGTGTCGTCGGTGCTGATGCGCCAGTTCGCCCTCAACGTGCAGGAGGCCATCGCCCGGGCCGAACGCGGCGAGACGGCGGCGGCGCGCCACGCGGCGGCCCCGGCCCGTGGCTTCACCATCGGCCTGCAGGCGACGCTCATGGCGCTCAAACGCGTGGTCCGCCGGTTCTTCGCGCCCTATCCGAGCACCCCGTCCTGAGGAGGCGACCCATGGTCCTGTGGTGGATCGGCAACGCCGTGCTGCTGTTCGTGGTGCTGCCCGTCGTCATCGCCCTGCTCAACCGCGTGCTGGCCGCCGTCGAGCGGATCCGCGCCGCGGCCGACGACATCCTCGTGGGCGGCGTGCGCCTCGCGGGGCAGCTCGAACCCGTCCCCGCGGCGCTCGCGCAAACCGACCGCACCATCGGCGAAGTGGCCGTCGGCGCGACCCGGTACGCCGGCAGCGTCGCGAAACTGCTGGGCTGAAAGGAGTTCCGCCATGCCTGCCGCCGCCTGGGCCACCTTGGCCGTGAGCGCACTGATCATCCTGTTCGCCGCCGTCGGCCTGCTCCGCGTGATCCTGCACCTGCGCCACGTCCGCCGCACGCTCGGCAGCGTGCTCGGTGGCGTGCGGGTGATCGCCCAGGAGACCGCGCCCGTGCCCGCCGCGCTGGGCTCGGTGAACGCGAACCTCAAGCCGGTGCGCGACTTCTGCGAGTCGGTGTGAAAGGGGAGCCGTCGTGACCACGGGCTGGATCATCGGGTTTTCGATCGGGATCGTCATCGTGCTCGTCGTGGTGGCGCTCGTGGTGCCGATCCTGGTGCTCGCGCGCTCCATCGGCGAGGCCGCGCCGCTCATCGACGACGAGCTCAAGGCCGCCGAACGCAACACCGCGCCGCTGGCCGAGCTGCGCACCACCATCGACCACGCCGAGGTCATCGTCGCCGGCCTGCGCCGCGGCCGTGAGCGGCTGGGAGGCTGATCCGGATGTCCACACAGGACGAGACGTTGTGGTGGATCGCCATCGCGGCCGGGTTCGTGGTGATCCTCGTGGTGGTGGCTCTGCTGAGCCTGCTCATCCGCTACGTGAAGGTGATCGACCGCCGGGTCGCGGGCATCCGCGACACGCTGCACGGCGCCGCGGACAACACGCAGCACACCGACCTGATCCCCGTCACGGCCACGCGCGTCGACGCCGTGCTCGCCGAAGGCCTGCAGCACCACCTGTTCCTCGGACGGGTGCTCGGAAAGGTGAAGTCGTGACCACCACCCTGGTCGTGCTGACCGTCGTCGACATCGCCCTGCTCGTCGCCGGCCTCGCGGTGTACCTGTTCTGGGTCGGCGGCCTGCTCGCCCGCATCGCGACGAACCTCGAGGACTGCGCGGACACCGTCCGCCGCATCAACACCCACGCCGAGGCGATCGTGCCGGGCGTCTCGCACATCAACCGCACGGGCGGCGTCGTGGCGGGTGCGCTGCCGCTGCTGTACGGGATGGCCGAGGACATCGTGGTGGGCGCGACCTACACGCCGCCGACGGAGGAACGCCCGCCGGCGCGCCCGGCTTCGGGCACGCGGCGCTCGCGGCTGCACGACGCGGTGGGGTTCGCGCGGCGCTGATCCCGTCCGGCGCCTCCTGTCCGGCGCCGTCAGGTGCATCGAACGAGCCTCCCGGCCGGTCACGCGGCCGGGAGGCGCCCGCTCGTCCGCGGTCCGGCGCGGGGGCCGACGTCATCCCCGCGGGGTGATGCCCGCCGGGTGCGGCACCCGACAGGGTCGGGGCATCGCCACAACCGGCGAACCCGCCGAGCGGCCGGGGCCGGTGCACGGGCAAGCGGGCAGGGGTGATCGTGGGCGAAACGCTGACCGTCCTCGCGAACGCGGCCGCCGCCGTGAACCCCGTGCCCTGGGCGCGTTCGCAGATGGCGTTCACGCTCGGGTTCCACATCATCCTGGTGCCGCTCGGGGTGTCGTGGGCGTTCATGGTCCTGATCGCGAACTACCGGGCGGTTCGGCACCACGACCGGGCCGCGCTGCTGCTCGCGCAGCGCTGGTCGAAGTACATGGCCGTGACCTTCGCGGTGGGCGCGGTGACCGGGACCGTGCTGAGTTTCGAGTTCGGCCTGCTCTGGCCGCATTTCATGGGGACCTGGGGCGAGGCGTTCGGCATCCCGTTCGCGTTCGAGGGGATCTTCTTCTTCACCGAGGCGATTTTCGTCGCCGTCTACATCTTCGGCTGGCGCCGGCTGAAACCGTGGACGCACTTCTGGACCGGCGTGCCGATCGTCCTCGCCGGCGTGTTCGGCTCGGTCTCCGTGGTCGCCGCGAACGCCTGGATGAACGCCCCGTCCGGGTTCACGGCGAACGCGCAGGGCGAGATCGTCGACGTGGATCCGCTCGGGGTGATCTTCAACGACGCGATGCCGCTGCAGGCCGCGCACATGGTCGTCGCCGCCTACCTGGTCGGCGGGTTCCTGGTCGCGTCGGTGTACGCGGTCGGGATGCTGCGCAGCCGGACCGATCGCTACCACAAGCTCGGGTTGACCATCGCGTTCAGCGTGGCCGCGGTGGCGACACCCATCCAGATCGGCGTGGGCGACAGCCTGGCGCGCTGGGTCTACAACGATCAGCCGGTCAAGTTCGCCGCGATCGAGCTGGTGCCGACGACCAGCTCGGATGTGCCCGAGACTCTGCTGGGTCACCTCAACGCGGACGGCACGGTCACCGGCGGCGTCCCGATCCCGGGGCTGGCGTCGTGGTTGTCGGACCCGAGCACGGGCCGGTCGACCGTTGTCCAGGGACTCGACGCCGTGCCGGCTGACGCGCGGCCGACGGTGCTCGAGGCCAACGTCGTGCACCTCGCCTGGGACGTGATGGTCGGGCTCGGGACGGTGCTGCTCCTGCTGTCGCTGTGGTACGGCGCGGTCTGGTTGTTCCGGCGGCACCTGCCGACAAGTAAGTGGTTCCTGCGAGCCGCGGCGTGCGCGGGGGTGCTCGCCGTCGTCACGATGGAGGCCGGCTGGGTGGTCACGGAGGTCGGCCGCCAGCCGTGGATCGTCTACAACCTGATGAAGGTCGAGGCCGCGGCGACGGGCAACACCGGCGTCTGGATCACGTTCATCGCCGTGGCCGTGCTCTACGTCGCGCTCGGTGTCACGACGGTCGTGGTGCTCCGGTCGATGAGCCGGCGCTTCCGCCGGGCCGGCGGCTTCGCCGACCTCGATACGCCGTACGGGCCGGCGAAGGACCCGGAGCCGGCGAAGACCGGGGAGCGCGGGCCGTGAGCACCGCGGTCGCGGTCGTGCTGCTGATCGCCCTCGTGATGTACGCCGTGTTCGGCGGAGCCGACTTCGGCGCCGGTTTCTGGGACCTGACCGCCGGCGGACCCGAGCGAGGTGCCGCGCCGCGGGGCCTGGTGGAGCGGTCGATCGGCCCGGTGTGGGAGGCCGACCACGTCTGGTTGATCTTCATCTTCGTCGTCACGTGGTCGGCCTTCCCGGCGGCGTTCCAGTCGATCACCCTGACGATGTTCGTCCCGCTGGCCATCGCGGCGTTCGGGATCGTGTTGCGGGGCGCGAGTTTCGCATTCCGCAAGACGGTGGTCACCGTTCGCGTCCGGCGGGTCTTCGGTGGCTTGTTCGCGCTCTCGTCGGTGCTCGTGCCGTTCTGCTTCGGCGCGATCGCGGGCGGTATCGCGTCCGGTCACGTGCCGGCCGGAGGCGAGGCGGGCGATCCGGTGGGCAGCTGGCTCAACCCGACTTCGCTCGTGACGGGCGGGCTGGCGGTCGTGTTGGCGGCGTACCTGGCCGCGGTGTACCTCGTCAGGAACGCACGACGAGCCGGCGACAGCGCTCTGGCGCTCTACTTCCGCCGCCGGGCCGTGGTGAGCGCCCTCGCCGCGGCGGCGGTCGCCGTGATCGGCTTCGTCGTCTTGAGCGCCTCGGCTCCGTACGTTTTCGACCGGTTGACTTCGTGGGCGTTACCGCCGGTCGTGCTCAGCGTCCTGAGCGGGTTCGGCGCCCTGGTGCTGCTGATTCGCGGCGCGCCCCGCGGCGCACGGGTGCTCGCGGTGGTCGCGGTGGCCTGCATCATTCTCAGCTGGGGCATCGCCCAGTGGCCGTACCTGCTGCCGGTGACCACCACCGTCGCCGCGGCCGCCGCACCGTCCGGAACCCTGACCGCGTTGCTGGTCGCCGTGGGTCTGCTGGTGCTGATCGTGCTGCCCGGCTTCGTGCTGCTCTACGTGCTCGACCAACGCCGGCTGCTTCCCGGGGAAGGCGTCGAGGACGCCGCCGACCGCGCCGTCGACACCGAGGCCGGCTGAGCCGGACCGCAATCACCCCCGAAAGGTGATTGCCGCGCCGCCCGGTCCATCGATCGTCGAAGCAGGCCCGCGACTTCGCGCGTCACGATTGTGAAGGAGCTCCCGTGAACGCCACGACCTCGCCCTTCCCGCGGATCGCGGACTACGCGTTCCTGTCCGACTGCCACACCGGTGCCCTGGTGGCCCCGGACGGATCCGTCGACTGGCTGTGCCTGCCCGCGTTCGACGCCCCGAGCAGCTTCGGCAACCTGCTCGACCGCGGAGCCGGATCCTTCCGGTTCGGTCCCTACGGGATCAACGTGCCGACCTCGCGCGCCTACGTGCCGGGCACCAACGTCATGACCACCACCTGGCACACGCCACGCGGCTGGCTGCTGGTCCACGACGCCCTGACGATGGGCCCCCGGCGCGGCCCCGACACGGTCACGCCCCACACGAGGCCCCCGGCCGACAACGACGCCGACCACCTGCTCGTGCGCACCGTCGAGTGCCTCGAAGGTGAGCTGGAGGTCGAGCTGGTCTGCGAGCCGGCGTTCGACTACGGGCGGGAGCCGGCCGTCTGGGCCATGGACGGCAACGACCACCACGCCGACGCGACCGGCGCCGGCCAGACCTTCCGGCTCAGCACCGACATGCTCATCGGCATCGAGGGTGGCACCGCACGGGCCCGGCACGTGCTCACCAAGGGCGAGAAGACGTTCTGCGCGCTGTCGTGGGCCGAGGGGCTGTCGTCGCCGGCCGACTTCGCGGAGGCACAAGCCCGGATCGACGCGACGGTCCAGTTCTGGCGCGGCTGGCTCTCCCGGGCCCGCATCCCGGACCACGCGCTGCGCCCTTCCCTCGAGCGGTCGGCGCTCACCATCAAAGGCCTGACCTACATGCCGACCGGCGCGACGGTCGCGGCACTGACCACGTCGCTGCCCGAGGCGCCGGGCGGCGAACGCAACTGGGACTACCGCTACACCTGGATCCGCGACACCACGTTCACGCTCCAGGCGCTGCACTACCTGAACCTGGACTGGGAAGCCGGGGACTTCATGCAGTTCGTCGGCGACCTCGAACCGAACGCCGACGGCGGCCTGCAGATCATGTACGGCATCGACGGCCGCCGGGACCTGGCCGAGTCCACTCGCGACGATCTCGGCGGCTACGAAGGCGCCCGGCCGGTCCGCGTCGGCAACGGTGCCTTCGACCAGCGCCAGAACGACGTCTTCGGCGCGGTGCTCGACTCGCTGCTGCTGCACACCGCCCGGAGCAAGCACCTGCCGCGCCGGCTGTGGCCGCTGGTGCAGTCGCAGGCCGCGGCCGCGACCGCGGTGTGGCGCGATCCGGACCAGGGCATCTGGGAGGCGCGCGGCAAGCCGCAGCACTACGTGTCGTCGAAGCTGATGGGCTGGGTGGCGCTCGACCGGGCCGCCAAGCTCGCGAACATCCGCGACGACGACGAGCTCGCGAGCCAGTGGCAAGCGACCGCGGACGAGATCCGCGCGGACATCCTCGAGAACGGCGTGAGCGAGCGGGGGGTGTTCCGGCAGCACTACGACACCGACGCGCTGGACGCCTCGACGCTGCTCGCGGCGTTGTTCGGCTTCCTGCCGGGCACCGACGAACGCATGCGCAAAACCGTGGACGCGATCGCCGACGAGCTGACCGAGAACGGCTACGTCCTGCGCTACAAGACCGACGAGACCGACGACGGGCTGTCCGGCAAGGAAGGCACGTTCCTGATCTGCTCGTTCTGGCTGGTTTCCGCGCTCGCGATGGTCGGCGAGATGGACCGGGCGACCAGCCTGCTGGAGCGCCTGCTGCGGATCGAGTCGCCACTGGGCCTGTATGCGGAGGAGTTCGAGGTCGAGCGGGCCCGGCACCTCGGCAACTTCCCCCAGGCGTTCTCGCACCTCGCCCTGATCCAGGCGGCGAGCCGGATCATCCTGTCCGACTTCATGGGGGAGCTGTCGCTGTGACCGGGAACCGCGACGTCGTGGTGCTGGGCGGCGGACTGGCGGGCGTCGCTTGTGCCCGGAAGCTCGGCGACGAGGGCATCGGCGTGACGCTGGTCGACCGCAACGACTACCACCAGTTCCAGCCACTGCTGTACCAGGTCGCCACTTCGCAGCTGCCCGCGGAGGACATCGCCCGCCCGCACCGGGTGATCTTCCACGACCTCCCGACGGTCGAGGTCCGCACTGCGCGCGTCACGGAGCTCGACCTCGCGAGCCTCGGGCTGACGCTGTCCGGTGGCGAGAAGATCAGCGGATCGCACCTGGTGATCGCGGCCGGTGCGCAGCCCGAGTACTTCGGCGTCCCGGGCGCCGCCGAGCACGCGTTCCCGCTCTACTCGGTGGCCGACGCCGTCCGGCTCCGGCTGCACGTGCAGGACCTGGTGCGGGAGGTCTCGGAAAAACGGCTCGGCGAGGACGCCCTCGACATCGTCGTCGTGGGCGGCGGCCCGACCGGCGTCGAGATCACCGGGGCGCTCACCGAGCTGATGACCGCCCTCGCGGCCATGGAGCGGATCCCGCTCGCCCCCCGGATCTTCCTGATCGACCGCGGCAGCAGGCTGCTCGGCGCGTTCTCCCACCGGTCGCACCAGTACGCCCACAAGCGGCTCGCCGAGCGCGGCGCCGAGTTCCGGCTGGACACGGGAGTCGCGGCGGTGCACGCCGACCGGGTGGAGCTCGACGACGGCACCGCCATCCGCACCCGCACCGTCATCTGGGGCGGCGGCGAGTCGGCGGCGCCCGTGGTGCAGGCCGCCGCCGGGCTCGCGACCGGCCGTGGCGGGCGGGTCGACGTGCAGCCCGATCTGACGGTCGCCGGGCACCCGGACGTATACGCGGTCGGAGACGCCGCCAACATCCCGGCCCGGCACCACGGGACGCTGCCGCAGCTGGGCTCCGTGGCCCAGCAGTCCGGCGAGTGGGCCGCGGGCAACATCCTGCGCCGGCGAGCCGGGCAGCCGGCGAAACCGTTCCAGTACAAGGACAAGGGCATCATGGCCATGATCGGCCGCAACGCCGCCGTCGCCGAGGTCGGCAAGCACCGCCACCAGGTCGACGGGCCCCTCGCGTTCGCCGCCTGGCTCGGTGTCCACGCGATGCTGCTGAGCGGGGTGCACAGCAAGGTCGATGCCTTCATGTCGTGGGCGTGGGACTACTTCGAGCGCGACCACGCCGCGATCGTCGAGTGGTCCACGAAACCCCACCGCGTCGTGTGGGAGGACGACGACGCGGACGTTCCGCACATCTCCCTCGACCGGGGCGACGCGGCGACGTCGGCCGGCCGTTCCTGACGAGGCCGGCGGCGACCGGCCACCCAAGCCGCTCGGCCGAGCCGGGTCAGCGCGACGTCAGCGGGACGTCCAGGGCGTGCGCCAGCCGCCGAACCCGGCCGTGATCTCGTGGGCCGCGGCCGGGCCCCAGGTCCCGGGTTCGTAGGCGTGCACCGGCGGCGGCGCGTCGAGCAGCGGCTGCATGACCCGCCAGGTCTCCTCGACGCCGTCCTGGCGGGAGAACCGGGTGCTGTCGCCGATCATGGCCGCGTGGAGCAGGACCTCATACGGTGTCGGGCCCTCGCCGCCCTCGTCCGCGAACTCCATGTCGAGCTCGATCGGCGCGATGCGGGCGACATCGGCGCGGTACGCGTCGACCTGGATCCGGACCCCGGTCGACGGGTCGAGCCGCAGGACGAGCTGGTTCGGCTCCACCGCGGGCCCGACCAGCCCGAAGCCCAGCTTGGGCGGGCGCTTGAACACCAGCCGCAGCTCGGTCTGCGTCACCGGCAACCGCTTGCCCGTCCGGATGAAAAACGGCACGCCGGCCCAGCGCCAGTTCTCGATGTCGAGCCGCAGCGCGGCGAACGTCTCGGTGGCCGAGTCGCGCGGAACGCCGTCGATGTCGAGGTAGCCGCGGTATTGCCCGCGTACGTAGTGGGCCGGGTTCGCCTCCATCACCGCCCGGAACAGGCCGACCTGCGACTCCTTGAGCGTCACCGGGTCGCCCCGTGACGGCGGCTCCATCGCGGCCGCCGCGACCACCTGCATCAGGTGGTTGACGACGACGTCGCGCAGCGCTCCGACGGGATCGTAGAAATGACCGCGGTCCTCGACGCCGAAGCTCTCCGCCATCGTGATCTGCACGCACTCGAGGAAGTTGCGGCTCCACAACGGCTCGAGGACGGCGTTGGCGAAACGCAGGTGGAGGATCTCCTGCAGCCCCATTTTCCCCAGGTAGTGGTCGACCCGGAACAGCTGCGCCTCGTCGACGTACCGGTGCAGCTCGTCGGCGAGCGCACGCGCGGACTGCTGGTCGTGGCCGAACGGCTTCTCGATGACGAGCCGGGCACCGGTCGTCAGCCCGGCGTCGGACAGTCCCTTGACCACCCGGGCGAACAGGAACGGCGGGATCTCCAGGTAGAACACCGGGGTCGCGGCGCCCTTGACGACGGTGCCGATCCGGTCGTAGATGGCCGGATCGGTGAAGTCGCCGCTGACGTAGGACAGCTTGGCGGCGAACCGGTCGAACACCGCCTTGTCGAGGTCTCCGGTCGCTTCGATCGACGACCGGGCCCGTTCGACGAGCTGATCGAGGGTCCAGTCGTCGGCGGCCACCCCGACGACGGGACAGGTGAGCAGGCCGCGGGCCTCGAGGCGGTAGAGCGACCGGAAGGTCATCACCTTCGCCAGGTCGCCGGTGATCCCGAAAATCACGAGGACGTCGGCCCGCGGCGGCGCGGTGGCTGTCGATGTCATCCCTGCCTCCAGCTCCGTCACGGCGCATCGCGGGCTCGGTCGTGTCCGGGAGCATCGTCGCCGCCGACCGAACGGCCGGGCCTCATCCGTGGAGGATGAGAGGGGCGCTCAGCGTTCGTGGCCGATCCAGTTCTCGTGCCAGGCGTGCTCGAACTGGGCCTCGTTGCAGCGCGGCCGGTAGACGGCGGTGAGCTCGCGGACGATCTGCTCGCGGTGCGCGGGCAGCCCGCCGGGGACCTCGTAGGTGCAGATGTGCACCTTCCACCGCGAGCCCGCGCGCGCGATCCAGCACTGCGCGCGCGGGTGGCGGAACGGCAGGTCCGCCTGGGAGAGATCGTCGGCGTGGCCGACGTAGACCACGGCGTAGCGATCGGGCCGGGCTTCGGGTTCGGGGCGGTAGAGCACGGCGTACACGGCGGCGACGGCGGGCGGCGCCCACCCGCCGAGCAGGCGGGGGCCCTCGAACGGGTACCCCGAGGCCGGGCCGAGGCGGATCACTCGTGCTCGCCCACGGCCTCGACGCGCCCGACCGGCAACGACGGCAGCCCGGCCGCCTTCGCCGCGCGGCGGAACTCCGCCGTGGCGAGCGTGATCGCCTTCTCGCGGTCGGGTGCCTCGACGAGCAGGCGCGCGCCGTAGCTCGTGGTGCCGATCCCGCTGGCGATGCCGCCCGAGGGCGCCACCGCGTCGGCCAGGCTCACGATCTCCTCGCGCGTGAACACGCGGTCGCCGTCCGCTTCGATCCCCACGCTCCACCGCATCGCCGGTGCTCCTCACCGAGCCCGTGGCAACGCTGCCGCGAGCTCCTCCAGGCTGCGCAGGTCGTGGCCGGTCACCAGCAGGTCCACGTACGGCGCGGCGATCCTCATCCCGAGCGGCGCCGACCCGAGGGCGCCGCCGTGCGGGTTCGTCCACACCAGCAGGTGGCACAGCCGCGACAGCCGCTCCACCGCCTTGGCCAGCACGTCCGGGTCGCCGCGGTCGAACCCGTCGGAGCAGATCACGACCACTCCGCCGCGGCACCGGCCGCGCCGGCCGAAGGTGCGCACGAACTCGTCGAGCGCGGCGCCGATGCGGGTGCCGCCCTCCCAGTCGACCACGGCTTCGGCCGCGCGCGCCAGGGCTTCGTCGGCGTCGCGGGTGCCCAGCTGGTCGGTGATCCGCGTGAGGCGGGTGCCGAAGCAGAACACCTCGACCTTCGCGGCGGCGCGGCGCGCGGAGTAGGCGAACTGCAGGAGCGTGCGGGAGTAGCCGGCCATCGAGCCGGACACGTCGAGGACGAGGATCAGCGGCCGCAGCCGCACGCGGCGTTCGCGGTAGCGCAGCGCGCGGGGTTCGCCGAACGTCCGCAGCGAGTCGCGGACCGTGCGGCGCAGGTCCGGTTCGTGGCCCTTGCGCGCGGGCCGGGTGCGGCGCGTGCGGCGTTTCGGCGGCGTGAGGCGCAGCCGGGCCACGATGCGGCGGATCGCGGCGAGCTCCTCGGGCGTGCAGGCGCCGAAGGACTTGCGTTTCAGACTGTCCACATCGGACGCGGTGAGGCCGAGCAGGGTGTCGGTCTCCCGCTCGTCGCCGGCGCGTTCGGGTTCGGGCAGCGCCAGGGTGGCGTCGACGCCCGACTCGGCGAGGATCGTGAGCACCGCCGCCGGCGGCTCGCCGGCGCCGAGGAAGTAGCGGCGGAACGTCTCGTCGTAGCGGGGGAGGTCTTCGTGACGCTTGAGCAGCGTGGTGCGCCCGCCCCAGTAGAGGTCGGCGAGGTCGGTGGTGTCGAGGACGGTCATCGCGCGGCACCAGCCGAGCGCGTCGCCGGAGCCCACGGGCAGGCCGGCTTCGCGCAGGGCCCGCGCGAAACCCACCAGCACCCGGGTGAGCTCAGCCACCGGAGGCGAGTTCCGCGAGGTGCGCCCGCACCACGTCGAGGTCGTCGCGGTCCTTCACGACGGCACCGAGCGTGTCGCCGGCGGAGCGTGCGTCGAGCGTGTCCTCGCCGAGGAACCGCAACATGCGGGCCCAGTCGATGGTCTCGGCGACCCCGGGCGGCTTGGCGAGGTCGAGCTCCCGCAGCCGGCGCACGGCGGCCACGACCTGGCGCGCCAGGGCCTCCTCGACGCCGGGCTCGCGCACGAGCACGATCTCCAGCTCACGGTCCGCGCCCGGGTAGCCGAGCCAGTGGTAGAGACAGCGGCGCTTGAGCGCGTCGTGCAGCTCGCGGGTGCGGTTGGAGGTGAGCACCACGAGTGGTGGGCTGGGCGCGACGATGGTGCCGATCTCGGGCACGGTGACCTGGAAGTCGGAGAGCAGTTCGAGCAGGAAGGCTTCGAACTCGTCGTCGGCGCGGTCGATCTCGTCCACGAGGAGCACGGCGCCGGCGCCCGCGCGGACGGCGGCCAGCAGCGGCCGTTCGACGAGGAACTCGGGCCCGAACAGCTGCTCGACCACCTCGCCGGACTCGGCCTGGTGGTCCTGCAGCGCGCGGATGCGCAGCAGCTGGCGGGCGTAGTCCCACTCGTAGAGGGCCTGGGCGGTGTCGATGCCCTCGTAGCACTGCAGCCGGATGAGGCGGCGGCCGAGCACCGCGGCGAGGGTTTTCGCGACCTCGGTCTTGCCGACGCCGACCTCGCCTTCGAGGAGCACGGGCCGGTGCAGCCGCAGCCCGACCAGCAGCGCCGTGGCGAGGCCGCGGTCGGCGAGGTACGCGCCGTCGCGCAGGGAGGCGGTGAGCCCCGCGACGGTGTCCGGCTCGGCCATCCCGTTACGGCTGCTCGTCCGCGCCGAGCACGAGGTCACGCACCGTGCTCGTGCCGGGCTTCAGCTTCCCCTCGCGGGCGAGCTGGTCGTGCCACGCCGCGTGCAGGTCGCCGTTCTCGGCGAGCCCGCCGAACCCCACGGCCGACATGCTCTTGCAGGAACGCTGGGGCCCGCAGGCCGCCTCCAGCTCGTCGGCGTCCTGGCCCTGGGCGCGCCAGACCTCGCGCAGGACTTGCAGCGCTTCGTCGTCCATGGGGCGAGTCAACACCGCCCGAGCGCCTCGCGCGGCGCTGGATTAACCCTTTGCTTAAGGAGTATTGTCCAGGATCCGGGGTTACCGAGAGTATTTGACCATGACACTGGGCCAGCTCAATGCGTTCGTCCTGGTGGCGAGGCTGGGGTCGGTCACCGACGCCGCGAAGGCGCTCGGCGTGAGCGAGCCCGCGGTGTCCCAGGCGCTGGCCGCGCTGCGCCAGCACCACGGCGACAAGCTGCTCATCAAGCGCTCCGGCGGCATGACGCTCACCGCGGGCGGGAGCCGGCTGCTGCCCATCGCGTCGCAGATGGTGGCGCTCGGCGCGGAGGCCGACGCCGCCGTGCGCCAGGCCAACGGGGTCGCGGCGCGCTTGCAGCTGGCGGTGACCAGTGAGATCGCGGAGTTCGTGGCCAACCCGCTGCTGGAGGCGTTCACGCGGAGATCGGGCAACGCGATCGACGCGTCGTCCGGGCTCGCGCGCACCGCCGAGCTGCCCGTGCTCATCACCAACCGGCTCGCCGATGTGGCGCTGGGCCCCGACGTGACCGGAGATGGCGGCGACCTCGACTGCACACCGATCTTCCGCGCGTCACTCGTGGTGGTCGGCTCGCCGCACTGCCGCCACCAGGGCAGCCCGGCGCACTGGCCGTGGCTGCTCGACCCGGCGGGCGCCGACCCGGGCAGCGACACCGGCCGGCTGCTGGCCCGCCTCGGCGTGCCCGACGACGCGATCCAGGTCTTCCCGAACCAGACGGCCGCGTGGTCGGCGGCCGCCAGCGGAGGCGGGGTGTCGGTGGCGCTGGAGCACCTGGTGGCGCCACAGCTGCGCCGTCACGAGCTGGCGGTGGTGCCGACGCGCCACACACCGATGTCGACGTGCTGGTACGTGACCACCCTGCCGACCGACCGCCGCACGGGGGCCGCGAACTCGTTGCGGCACTTCCTGACGACGCCGGCGGCGATGCACGTGATGCGCGCGCCGGGCAGTGGCGTGCCGCCCTCGCGGTTCCGGCCGCCGGTGTACGTGACGATCTGGTCTTAACCTTTTCGTCAGGTCAGGTCGCGCACGCCGGCGATTTCGTACTCCGCCACGTCGGCGGCGAGGATTTCGGCGTTCTGCTCGTCGCTCGTGCCGCTGCCGCGGAACGCTTCGACGGCTTCCCGCGACTCCCAGCGCTCGAAGACGACGATGCGGCCGGGGTCGAGAAGGTCCGCGGTGAGGGAGAAACTGAGGCAGCCGGGTGCGTCGCGGGCGTGCTCGATCACGCTCACACAGCCCGCGAGATAGGCGTCGCGGCGGCCGGGGTCGACGGCGAGATGCCCGGCGACGATCAGCATCTGCCGCTCCTTCGGTGCGGTTTTCCTTGTGATGCTGCGGTTTTCGGGGTTTTTCAGCGGGGGAGCGGCTTGCCCGCGTTGCCGGTCACGAGGTTCCCGATGCTTACCCCGACACCGACCCCCACCTCGGCCGCCCAGGCGAAACCCAGCGCCGTCGTGAGTGCGATGCTCAACACCAGACCTGGTTCTTCCTTGCGGGACAACGGTTTCCCTCCTTCGTTCGTTCTTCGTGGTCTGCCGGTCCGCTCCTGCACGGGTGCTGTCATGTCCCCACCGTCCGTCGAGTCAGCGGCGTCCACGCTAACAACGTGAGCCGAGGTGGCCAGGGACTTCACCCGGACGTTGTAATCGACGAGGATCGTGACCGGCAGCGACTCGACGAAGGAGTGACCACATGGGACTCAAGGACATCACCGCGTCCACGGCGGAGCTGTACACGGCGCAGCGCGTCTACAGCGACCCGGTCGAGAAGGATGGCATCGTTGTCATCCCGGCCGCCATGGTGACCGGCGGCGGGGGCGGCGGGCAGGAGGCGCCGGACAAAGAAGGCGTCGGCTTCGGGCTCTTCGCGCGGCCGACGGGAGCGTTCGTCATCCGCGGCTCGGAGGTGACGTGGGTGCCCGCCGTGGACGTGACCGCCTGGGGCCTGGCGGTGGGCGGCATGGTCGTCTCGCTGGCCTGGATCCTCACCCGCGCGACGCGGCGTCGGCGGGGGAGAAAGCGTTGACGGGGTGCGCGGGGGATTTGCTCGGGTGATCCGCCGGGCGATTCCCGGGTGATTTCCCCGTGATTCGGCCGGACAGGTCCGGACCCGTCGCGGCGGTCCGGACCGGTCCGGCCTTGTGGTGGGAGCGGTCAGTCGATGCGGAGCTCGCCCATCGGGCTCCAGCCGGCGCCGGGGGCGTCCAGGCTGACGATCTCCGGGGTGCGGGCGATGACGTCGGGCATCCACGCCATCGCGTCCGCGAAGTGCGGCGAGCTCACGTGCGCGCGGCCGGCTTCGGGGTCGGCGAAGGCCTCGACCAGCACGAACTGGTGGGGCACGTCGACGCTGCGCGACCATTCGAAGAACAGGTTCCCGGGCTCGCGCCGGGTGGCGAGGGTGAAGTCGTCGACCAGGCCGAGCCAGTCCTCGCTCCGCTCGGGCCGGACGGTGAACTTGACGACGATGAAGATCATGCTGTCCTCCGCACAGGCCACCGACGGTGCACGAGGCCACGCTGCCTCGTGACCGGGCGTGAGCCGGGCGCCGCGACCACCCGTACTCACGACCGGCCGCGGCCCCCGGCGGGCGTCCCGCGCCGGGAACCGAGTCCGGGTTCGCCGGGGCCGTGTTCCTCGCCCCGGCCGCCGTTACCACGGCTGCCTCACTTGCCATGCGTCCTGGCAACCTGCCATCGCGGTGACAGATCACCCCGGCAACCGACCGGTCCGGCTGTCCACTTGCCACGGGCTGTGGCACCTTGCCGTTCCGTCGGTCGCCTGCCACGGCTTCTCGCCCTTGTCACGGCGATTTGCCCTTGCCACGGCCACGGGTACCTGCGGCTCCCGTGGCAACTCGCCGTCGTGTCTTGCGTTTGCCGTGGCGTCTTGCCGACGCCGTGGCAATTTGCCATTGCTGCGGCTGTCTCGGCGAGTTGCCGTTGCCGAGGCGCCTCGCCGTTGTCATGGCGATTTGCCACGTCCATGGCGTCTTGCCGTTGCCACGGATAACCTGCGGCTCCCGTGGCAACTTGCCAAGGCAACGCCCCGTTGCCGTGGCGTCTTGCCAAAGCCGTGGCAATTTGCCATTGGCCTGGCGAGATGCCGTGGCGGTGGCGGCCGGCTCTTGCCGTCCGCCTTGCCGTTGGCCTGGCGACTTGCCGGTGGCGTGGCTGGCTGTCACGTCGTTCCGGCAAGTGGCGACTCGTCGTGGTGTGTTTCCATCGGGGGCGGCTTCGTGCCAGGGCCCTTGGCAAGCGGCAAAGTAGGTGGCGGGATGCCGTGGGGTTTGGCAATTCGCCATCTGGTTCGCCTGCTTGCCAGGGCGGCTGACCGGTTCAGCCGGCTTGGTGCCAAAGGTGCCGGCAACAAGCCGTTCCGCCCGGCACTTGCCAATCGGCGTGGCACCTTGCCGACCAGCGACGCGACTTGCCACACACCACCGCCACCAAGCGGGCTGCTCGCTCGACGGCACCGAAACCGGTTCCGCACCCGGTCCCGTCGAGCGAAGCAGTGCCCGGCCGGCAGGTCAGTAGATGTTGGAAGGCCGCACCATGCCCTCGGCGAGGTCGCCGAAGCCGGGGGCGATGATGGCGCCCGGGTTCTGGATGATCTCCTCCACCACGAGCGTCTCGGTGGTCAGGAGCAGGGCCGCGATGGAAGCCGCGCTCTGCAGTGCCGAGCGGGTCACCTTCAGTGGATCGATGACGCCCGCGTCGAACATGTCGCCGTACTCGCCGGTGAGGGCGTTGAAGCCGTGCCCCGGGGCCGAAGAGCCGACGGCGGCCAGGACCTCGTCGCCGTCGTAGCCGGCGTTGATGGCGATCCAGCGCAGGGGTTCGACGAGTGCGCGGCGGACGATGTCGCGGCCCACGGCGGCGTCGCCGGTGAGGTCGAGGCTGTCGACTTCGGTGCGGGCCTGCACGAGGGCGGTGCCGCCGCCGGCGACGATGCCCTCCTCGATGGCGGCGCGCGTGGCCGACAGGGAGTCCTCCACGCGATGCTGCTTCTCCCGCAGCTCGACCTCGGTGGCCGCGCCGACGTGGATCACCGCGACGCTGCCCGAGAGCCGCGCGATGCGCGCCTGCAGGCTGTCCTGGTCGTGCTCGTTCTCGGCGCGCTCCAGTTCCCGCTTGATCTGCTCGATCCGCGCGGACACCGCGGTCTCGTTGCCGGCACCGCCGACGAGCGTGGTGCTGCCCTCGGTGATGGTGATGCGCCGGCAGCGGCCCAGCTGCTCGAGGCGAACCGCGTCGATGCTCTGCCCCGCGTCGCCGGTCACGACCTCGCCGCCGGTGAACACGCCGAGGTCCGACAGCTCCGCGATGCGGCGGTGCCCGAAGCCCGGCGCCCGCACCACGACCGACTTGAACGTGTTGTGCACGTTGTTCGCCACGAGCATGCCCAGCGCGGGCCCGTCCACGTTCTCGGCGATGATCACCAGCGGCTTCTGCGTGCGGGTCACCTGCTCCAGGACCGGCATCAGCGTCTGCACCTTCGAGATCTTCTCGTTGGTGAGCAGGATGTACGGGTCCTCGAACACCGTTTCCATGCGGTCCTTGTCGGTGGCCATGTACGGCGAGATGTAGCCGTTGTCGAACTCCACGCCGTCGGCGAAGTTCACCTGCAGCCCGAACGCCGGCGACTCCTCGACGGTGACCACACCGCCGAGCCCGACGCGGCCCATCGCCTCGGCGATGATGTCGCCGATCTCCGGGTCGTTGTTGGCCGAAAGCGTCGCGACGTGCGCGAGGTCGCCCGCCTCCGTCACCTCACGGGCGCCGGCCTGCAGCACCTCGACCACCCGCTGCACGGCCTTCTGGATGCCGTTCTTCAGCAGCTGCGGGTTGGCGCCCGCGTCGACGGCGCGCAGACCCTCGCGCACGATCGCCTGCGCCAGCACGGTGGCGGTGGTCGTGCCGTCGCCCGCCACGCCGTTGGTCTTCATCGCCACCTCCTTCACCAGCTGCGCGCCCATGTTGGCGAACGGGTTGCGCAGCTGGATCTCCTTGGCGATGGTGACGCCGTCGTTCGTGATCGTCGGGGCTCCGGTGAGCTTCTCGATCACGGCGTTGCGTCCCTTGGGGCCGAGCGTCACCTTCACCGCGTCGGCGAGCGCGTTCACGCCCGACTCCAGCAGCTGGCGCGCTTCGACGTTGAACCGCAAGTCCTTGGCCATGTCTGTCCTTTCCGTACGGAGGTCGTGGTCGCGGCTGAACCTGCCGGCGGTCAGGGCACGAGGATCGCGCGGCCGCGGACGAGGCCGCGGTCCAGATCGTCGAGCGCCTTCTCGAAGTCGGTCAGGGCGTACGTGCTGGTGTGCAGCGCGACTTTTCCGCGCGCGGCGAGCACCATCAGCTCGGCGAGGTCCGAATAGGACCCGACGAGGTTGCCGACGAAGTTGATTTCGGTGGAGATGATGTCGATGGTCGGCACCGCCAGCGTCCCGCCGTAGCCGACCACGTAGTAGTTCCCGGCGCGCCGCAACATCTGCACGCCGGCTTCGATCGCGCCGCCCTCGCCCACGAAGTCGACGACGGCTTCCGCGCCTTCGCCGCCGGTGAGCTCGAGCACCGCCTGGGCTTCCGAGCCGTCGGCCACCACGAGGTGGTCGGCGCCGAGCTCGCCCGCGAGCTTCAGCGCCTCCGGCGACCGGTCGACCACGATCAGCTCGGCGGGGCTGATCGCCTTCAGCACCTGGATGCCGATGTGACCCAGCCCGCCCGCGCCGATCGACACCACGCGCTCACCCGGGTGCAGGAGAGCCGCCGCCTTGCGGGCGGCGTGGTACGCGGTGAGCCCCGCGTCGGCCAGCGCCGCCACGGCCGCCGGTTCGAGCGAGGAGTCCAGCTTTACCACAGCCCGCGCGTTCGTGCGCAGGTATTCCGCGTAGCCGCCGTCCCGGTCGATGCCCGGGAACGCCGACTGTACACAGTGGACGTCGTCGCCCGCGCGGCACGCCTTGCACAGGCCGCACGTGGCGAGCGGGTGCAGGATCACCGGGTCGCCCACGGACACCGACGTGACACCCTCGCCGATCTCCGCGACCCAGCCCGCGTTCTCGTGGCCGAGCGTGTAGGGCAGCGTGACGCCCGACTTCTCCGCCCACTGGCCCTCGATGATGTGCAGATCCGTCCGGCACACGCCGGCGCCGCCGATCCGCACCACCACGTCCAGCGGCCCCTGCACGTGGGCGTCGGGCACCTCGACGAGCTCGGGGGTGCGGTCGTAACCGCGCAGCTGCACCGCTTTCACGACGGTACCTCCTCTCGCACCTCGTCGCCGGTCCGGTAGTACCGCGGTTTCGCGGTGTCCTCGAGGGACACCCGCACGCCCTTGGCGAACCGCAGCAGGCTCTCGCGCTCGGGGGACTGCTGCGCGTCGACCCGCCACCCCTCGTCCACCAGCTTGCGCACCGCGCGCTCCATGCAAGCCAGGTGCGCCTCGCGCCGGAACTCCGGCGGGAGCTCGGCCAGCTCACTGCCGGCCTGTTCGGGCACCGGGCCGCCGAACCCGGCGGCGGTGACCTCCTCGCCGGCGCGGCGGCCCTCCAGCACGATGTCGACCGTGTCGACGCTCGGCAGGCTCAGCACCGCGTCGTGCGCGTCGGCCACCATCAGGTACGCGAAGTTGGGCGCGCAGTAGTACGCGGGCAGCCGCAGCCGCACCGAAACCGAGTGCCCGCGGTCGTTGTGCAGGCGCACGTGGACGCCGGCGACGAACCCCAGGTCCGTGATCGGCTCGTGGAACTCGGGGTCCACGACGTCGGCCAGGGCGCGCCACACCCTGCTGGTCAGCGTCTCCGCCGTCGCCGCGGTCATGCCGGGACCTTCGAACCCGACCCGGCGGACGCGCGGGCACCGGCCATCCCGGCGGTCACCTCCGCGGGCACTTCCAGGTCGTAGAGCTGCGCGGCGTTGAGGCCGAGGATCTTCTTCTTCGCGTCGGTGGACAGCGTGCCGTAGTCGCCCTGCATGTCCTCGGGGAACTCGAAGTCCACGAAGGACTCGACGAGCCACTTCGGCTGCCAGATCGCGTAGTCGCTGGCGAAGGTGATGCGGTTCTCCCCGAGCCAGTACAACAGCTCGCCCACGACCTGCGCGAAGTAGCGCGGTCGCGTGTGGATGAACGGCATTGCCACCGCGAGGCAGGCGTAGACGTTCGGCTCCTGCGTGGCGATCCAGCAGAAGTCCTCGAACCGGGGCAGGCCCACGTGCTCGACGACGAAGTTCAGGTTGGGGAACGCGCCGGCCGCGTCGTCGATGTCGGCGACGTCGTCCGACGCCCGCTCGCTCCGGCCGATCGACGGTCCTTTGTGGACGTGGACGTTGCGGATCCCCAGCTGCTCGCACTTCTCCAAGTAGCGGTAGGACCACGGGTCCGACAGCTGCCAGCCCTTCGACTCGCCCTTCCACTCCGCCGTGTACAGCTTCACGCCCTTGAGGTCCCACCGCTCGGCCAGCGCTTCGAGCTTGTCCAGCCCGGCCTCGCCGTCGCGAGGGTCGAAGGCGCCGTTGACGATGAACTTCCCGGGGTTGTTCTCCGCGACGGCCCCGTCCTGCTCGGTCGTGTTGAACCCGTTGACGTAGAACTCGGTGAGGTAGGTCGGCTGGAAGATGGCCTTGTCCACGTAGCCCGTCGTGAACAGGTCGTCGATCAGCGTCTCCTCGGAGTACTTGCCGAACTTCTCCAGCGACCACAGCCACTCGGCGGGGCTGAGGGTGCGGTGGTGGTCGTAGAAGTCCTCGATGAAGCCCTTGCCGTACCGGTTGGCCTGGTTGGCGGGCGAGCCGTCCCAGAAGTGCACGTGGCTGTCGACGATGAAATAGCTCTCGCCGTCCTTGCGGTACATGGGAGTCCTTTCGCGGAAGGGCGCCCGGGGGCCGGGGCCGGGACGGGTGTGCTCCGTCCCGGCCCGACCCCCCTCGGCGCGAACCGGTGGTCGTGCGCGGGCTACTCGACCGGTTCGAGATCGAAGTCGATGTACTCCGCGGCGTCCTCCGGGTTGGCGAACAGGACCGTCTCGTCGTCGAGGTGGACCATGCGGCCGTAGTGCGTCGACATGATCTCCTCGAAGTCCGGCTGCTCGAAGTCGAAGCCGATCGCCTCGGAGATCTCGTCCCAGTTGAAGACGATCTTGTTCGTGCCGTCCACGCGGATCATGGACGGGTACTCCGCCACCGTGACACCCGGCTTGCCGCGCATGACCTCAGCCACGACGTAGCCGTTCTGGTTGTTCATCAGGGTGACGCCGCACATGTTCGACGCGGTGCGGTCGACGGTAAACTGCCTGCTCGCGGTCATGAAAGCAGCCCTTTCGGTTCGTCGAGGGAGAGGTCGGACAGGAGGCTGCGCAGGTTGGTCACCGACGCGTCCCAGGACTCGGCGAAGGTCACGACCTTCTCCTGCGGCTGCGACCAGATCGGCTGCAGCGTGCGGGCGGCGGCCACGGAGACCGGCACCCACTTCTCGAGCCACGACGTGAGCACCTGCTTGTTGTGCGCGGAGTGCTCGGCGTCGTTGGTGAGCATGCTGAACAGGGCCCGCGTGTAGCTGCGGTCCCGCTCGTAGTCGTGCTCGCCGGCACCGACGACGGTCGGCGTGACGTAGTCGCCGTTGCGGGCGGCCACCTGCATCACCAGGTGGCTGCGGAAGAGCACGCCCACCAGGGACTCGAACACCACGTTGGCGGCGAACAGCGACTCGGCCCAGTCGCCGATCGCGGTCAGGCGCTCCACGTTCTCGCGAACGCCCTGCCACGCCGGGTCCTCGTGCCACACCGAACGGTGCACGGCACCGTCGAACTCGATGCCCGACTCCGTCAGGTCCAGGTTGTAGAGCGCCAGGTCCTGGGCGAAGCGCAGCTTGTGCGCGGTGTTCACGGCGATCGCGTTGTTGATCATGTTCGTCGGGGCCGACCGCTGCTCCGAGCAGAACACGTGCATGCCGAGACCGTGCTCGGCGTGCATCCACGCACCCAGGTGCCGCTCCACGAACTTGACCCAGCTCGGCGCCCAGTTGTCGTAGGCGCCGGCCTTCTTGGCGTTCTCGAGGTTGAGCTGGATCTGCCGGACGACGTTGGAGTTGTTCCGGTAGATCGTCTGTTCCCACTCCTCGTTGGGGTCGAGGAACTGGTGCCAGTTGCCGGACTTGAGCTCCGTCCACTCCTTCGGGTAGCCGCCCGGGCCGTTCGCGAAGCCGTAGATCCAGCCCTGCGAGAGGTGCCGCTCGGGGTCGGGCTGGACGTCGAAGGTCACGTCCTCGTACATCGTCGCGCGCAGCTTGCGCGGCTTGAAGTAGTTGTAGCTTCGGCTCTTCGAGCTCGGGAAGTCCAGCAGCCCGGCTTCGGCGCCCGTGAACTCCGGCTTCGGGAAGCTCTGCTGGGGCTTTTCCGTACTGACCATGAGCACACCTCTCTGTGTGTGGTGGCCTGCTTCGGGTGGGATCGGCGCGCGGTGGTCAGTCCTCCGCCGCGGCCGTGATCGTGAACTTGTCGTAGAAGACCTGATCTGACGGCACGCCCAGGCTTTCCAGCAGGGGCAGGGCCGCGTCGATCATCGGCGGCGGGCCGCATAGGTACACGTCGCACTCGGCGAGGTTGTCCTCCCGCCGTTCGAGCACCTGGGTCACGAGCCCGAGCTCGCCTTCGCCGTCACCCGGCCAGCCTTCGGGAGCGGTGTCGGACAGGCACGGCACGAACCGGAACTTCGGCAGCTGCCGGGCGAGCTCCGCCATCTCTTCGAGGTGGAAGAGGTCCCGCTCGGTGCGGGCGCCGTAGTAATACACGACGTCGCGCTCGTTGCCGCTTTCCGCCATCTGCCGCAGCAGCGCCAGGATGGGGGACATCCCGGCCCCGCCGCCGACGAAGACCAGCCGCCGGTCGGAGCTGACCCGCAGCGTGAACGTGCCGTACGGCCCGGTCACCTCCAGCGGGTCGCCGGCGGACAGGGATCCTTCGAGCAGTGAGGAGAACTTGCCGCCGGGGTAGCGCTTGATGATGAACTCGAGGATCCCGTCGGCCACCGTGACGTTGGCCATGGAGAACGAACGGTGCTCGTCCGTTCCCGGGATCTTGATGTCCACGTACTGCCCCGGGTGGAACCGGATGCCCGCGTCCTCGTCCACCTTCAGGCGGACGAGCGAGATGTCGTGGGTCAGGTCGGTGATGGACTCCACCGTGGTTCCCGCCGTGACGACCGGCAGGCCGGACCGGATCATGTCCTCGTCGTAGTTGGTCAGCTCGATCTCGAGGTCGGAGTACGCGTGCCCTCGGCAGAGCAGCACGAACCCTTCTTCGCTTTCGTAGTCGGCCAACGCGAACGTGGAGTACCGGTCCATCTGCAGGTCGCCCTCGAGCAAGAAGGACTTGCACGCCGAGCACTGCCCCTCCTTGCAGCCGTGCATGAGCATGACGCCCTGCCGGAAGGCCGCATCGAGGATGGTCTCGTCCTCGTCGGCCTCGATGTCGATGCCGACCGGTTCGAACCGGATCTTGTGCTTGTCGCCCATGGACGCCGCTCCTGGGGATGGGGGCACCCACCGGGGCACCCGGGATTCGAACCCGGGCACCCCGGCGGGAACCGTTTCGGGGTGCGGCCTCAGGCCACCGTGACGTTCGGGTTCGCCTTGTACGCGGCGATGTGCGCCTCGCGCTCGGCGTCCGACATCTTGTTGAGGGCGATGTTCGGGCTGCCGAAGGTGATCCCGCGGACGTCGTTGAGGGTCCACAGCTTCTTCGGGTCGTCGAGGTCGAGGTGCGGCTGCGGGATGAGGGTCTTCCCGTCGTCGCGGACGTAGCCGAGGTCGGAGATGATGTCGGCGAGGTCCATGCCGTCGTAGAGCGTCTCCCACTCGCGCTTGCCCGTGAGCCGGCCCATGTTCGGGGTCTCGCGGCCTTCGTACTCGCCGCGGAACGCCGTGGTGTCGGTCCAGGCGCAGGTCTCCGAGCAGTAGGTGCGCCACTGGCCGTCGACCTTCTCGGTCACCATGTCCTCGCGGATGAGGGCGGGGACCATGCAGGTCCAGCAGCGGTGCGGGTACTCGTAGCCCACGTTCTCGAACGCGATCGGCTTGTTCTTGCCCGGGTAGCGCAGGCGGTTGTACGCCTCCCACCACTTGCCGAACTGGTTGTACCAGCCCGGGTACTTCGACTCGAACCACTCGAAGTCGGTGTCGGTCATCGGGTCGATGCGCCAGTAGTTCACCGGCCAGCCGGTGGCGAAGAACTGCGCCACGCGGTGCACGTAGTGCTTGTTGATGATCCGGTTCCAGGCCTCTTCGACGAGGTCGTGGGGGATCTTCAGGCCGTACTTCTCGAGCGGGATGAGGTAGCTGCGGTAGTAGTCGTCGTAGATCCACCGGCGCCACATCTCCGCGTAGCTGTCGCGGTCCTTGCGGCGGTCCTTCGTGCCGTACTCGATGAAGGTGCCGATGGCCGCGTCGACCACGCAGTGGTTGTTCCACCACGCGTAACGCAGGTCGCGCTCGAGCAGCTGCCGGTTGTCCTCGTCCGCCAGCGCCATCAGCAGGATGGAGTAGCCGTTGCTGATGTGGCGGGACTCGTCGGACTGCACGGAGTGGAACACCGTGGGCAGCAGGTAGTCGCCGTTGGCCGCCGCCTCCGAGGGCATGGCGACGAACAGGGTGTTCGTGAATGCGGTCTCGGCCACCACCGTGAGGTAGATGTTCGCCGCGGTGATCGCGTCACCGGTGATGAAGCCCTCGCCGAACTGCCGGCCGATGGTGCCGGCGTAGTTGTTGGAGAACGCCTTCTCCGTGATGTCGAACCCGGCGGGGTCGATGTAGTGGTTCATGTAGAGACGCTTGAGGTTCATCTGGATCGTCGAGTGGCGAACCTCGTCGATCATCTGCACCGCGAGGCCGTTGTGCACCTCGGGGTTCGGCACCGCGTCGATCGCCATCGGCATCGCGCGGGCGGCCGAGATCTCCGGGAACGGGATGATGGACAGGAACAGCTTCTGCCACTCCATCCAGCGTTCCTGGACCTGGCGGAACATGTTGCCGCGGATGGCGCCGTCCATGGCACCGAACACGCGGTTGTCCTTTTCCTCCTCCATCGGGAAGTAGGACCGAAGGATCTGCTTGAGCGGGTCCTTCTTGGGGGCCTTGTCGAACTTGTAGTCGGTCCCGAAACGCTTCGCGGGGGTCGCGAAGGTCGGTTCCCACGACAGTTCCGTGATCTTCTTGTGCGCCTTGCTCAGACTTTGTCGACTCACGCCGTGTACCTCCACCTGATCGGTCGTCGGCAGTTCCTGGCTCGGCTTGGTTCGCGCCGCTCGCGGGTGATGATCCGGTTCCCGGCCGCCTGGCCGCCGGGCACCGGATGCAGCTCGCACGTCGCCGTCCGGATGCAGGGAATGACACCGCGAGTACCCTGTGATGGTGGTCTCAATATGAGACAGGCAGTGGTCGACGCTGCGGTTATGGTGACTGGCACACGACGTCGTGTGCCTGGCCGGGGCGCACGACGCCCTACTGCCGGGAGGTGAGGCTTTGACCGACGCAGGCGCCTCCATTTCGTCGCCGGACAGGCTGGCGAACGCCAGGGAGCAGTTCTTGTCCACGGAGGAGGTCGACGCGGAAAGCGTCCGCAAGACGATCCTCGCTTCGTGGTGGCGGTCCCGGACGCACCGGGTGGCCGCCGACCACGTGAGAACTCCGTACGTGGCGGATCCCGACCTCGAGACGCCCCTGCTGCAGAGCGCGGGCGCGGTGCTCGACGCCCTGGAGGACAAGCTCAGCGACCTCGCGGTGAGCGTGGTGCTCACCGACGACCAGGCGCTGGTGCTCGATCGCCGGACCGAAGACCGCGCGCTCGAGCGGTACCTCGACGGGGTGCAGCTCGCGCGCGGGTTCAGCTACGCCGAGGAGTTCGTCGGCACGAACGGGATCGGCACGGCACTCGAAGGCAGGCAGCCGACCGCGGTGTTCGGTCACGAGCACTACGCGGAGAACCTCGACACGCTCGCGTGCGCCGGCGTGCCCATCCGCCACCCGATCTCGGGCCAGGTCCTCGGGCTGCTGGACCTCACGTGCTGGAAGAAGGACGCCGGCCCGCTGCTGCTGGCCCTGGCCAAGGCGACCGCGCACGACATCGAGACGGAGCTGACCAACCAGGTCGGCCTGCGCGAGCTGAGCCTGTTCTCGGCGTACCTGCGGGCGTGCCGGCGTGGGCAGGGCATCGTTCTCGCGGTCAACAACGACCTCGTGATGCTCAACGACCACGCCCGCCAGCTGCTCGTGCCCGAGGACCAGGCCGCGCTGCTGGCCCGCGCCGTGGAGGCGCTGAGCTCGCAGTCGGACCGCTCGCTGTCGATGGACCTGCCCAGCGGTGCCCGCGCGCGGTTGTCCTACACGCCGGTCTCCAGCGACGTCGGCCCGGCCGGCGGCGTCGTGCGGGCTCGGCTGCTGCAGGAGCCCGAGGTCGTGTCGGCGCGCACCGACACACGCCAGCCCGTGCTGCCCGGAATCGTCGGCACGGGGGCGTTGTGGGTGCGGGCGTGTCACTCGGTCGGCCGCTTCGCGCGCGACCGCAAGTGGACCGTGGTCGAGGGCGAACCCGGCAGCGGCAAGCTCGCCATGGCCCGCGCCGCGCACTCCGGCTCGACGGCGAGCGCGCCGTGCGAGGTCGTTGAGCTCGACGGCGTCAAGGCGGGGGAGTGGGAGGCCCCGGTGCGGCGGGCGCTGCGCAAGGGCCCGGGCACCGTGGTGTTCCGCCACCTGGACAAGCTTTCGCGGGACGAGCAGCGCGCGCTCGCCGCGGTGCTGGACGACGCGCGGCTCGACGCGCGCGTGTGGGGCGTCGCGACGGTGTCGGAGGGGGAGCAGGACGGACTCGACACCGACCTGATGCGCCACTTCCCGACGTCGGTCACGGTGCCGCCGCTGCGGCACCACATCGAGGACGTGCGCGTGCTCGTGCCGTTCCTGCTCGCGCAGCTGGGCAAGGGCCCGCTGCTGCACTGCTCGCCGGCCGCGCTGCAGCTGCTGCTGCGCAACGAGTGGCCGGGCAACGTCGCGCAGCTGCGGCAGGTGCTGCGCAAGGTCGTGCACACCCGCCGCGCGGGCGTGATCGAGCCCGAGGACCTGCCGCCGGAGTGCCGGACGGTGGTCAAGCGCGTGCTCAACCCGCTGGAGTCGCTGGAGCGCGACGCGATCGTGCGCAGCCTCCTGGACGCCGACGGGAACAAGTCCCGCGCGGCCCACTCCCTCGGCATGTCGAGGGCCACGATCTACCGCAAGATCCGCGACTACGGCATCGACATCCCGTCGTGAGCCGTCTCGCGCGGGACGCTGCGATCGGGTGCGGGGAGGACGGCGCATGATCGACCTGGAGCACGACCACGGCGTCGCGGTGGTCCGGATGCACGAGAACCCTTGCGGGAGCATGGTTCCCGAGACGCTGGACCGGATCACCGCCGCGCTGGGTTACATCGGCGGCTCCTACGCGGTCGTCCTCACCGGCGGGGACGACGTGTTCGCCCGCGGCTTCGCCGGCGCGGCCGACCGGCTGGAGCGGGCCGTGCTCGCCATCGCGAACCACCCGAGCCCGGTCGTCGCCGCGATCGGCGGAGACGCGCTGGGTGCCGGTTACGCGCTGGCGGCTGCCGCCGACCTGCGCGTGATGGCGCAGGGGCGGCTCGGGCTCGGCGCGGCCGCGCACGTGCCGCCCGCCGTCGAGACGGTGCTGCGCCGCCACGCCGGCCCGGTCTGGCGCACGGTCCGCTCGGGCGAGCGCACGTTCACGGCGGAGGCGGCCCTCGTCGCCGGTCTGGTGGAAACGTGTTGCGCCCCCAGCGATCTGCTGCACGTGGCGGTGGAGCGGGCGGCGCGGCTGGCCGGCGGGGCGAAGCAGTTCTGCTGAGCCTTCACGCCCGCCCGGGCGTCAGCCGAACTCCTTGCGGATCTGCGGGAGCACCTCGGTGCCCAGCAGCTCGATCGCCTTCATCACCTTCGCGTGCGGCACGCCCGACCAGTCCATCTGCATGGCGTAGCGGTCGGCGCCCGTCAGCTTGCCGACGGTGATGATGCGCTCGGCGACCTCGTCCGGGCTGCCGACGAACAGCGCGCGGGCGCCCTCGGTGTACTGGTCGTACTCCCGGCGCGTGGGCACGGCCCAGCCGCGCGAGCGCGCGCCCCACTTCATCGTCTCGAGCCAGTACGGGTAGAAGGTTTCCTTGGCGTCCTGGGACTTCTCGGCGATGAAACCGATCGCGCCCATGGTCACGTCGTGCTCGTCGTCGGTGTGCTCGCCGGCCGCGGCCGCGCGGCGGTAGAGGTCCACCAGCGGCGCGAACCGCTCCGGCTCACCGCCGATCACGGCGTAGACCACGGGCAGGCCGAGCAGCCCGGCGCGGATCGAGGACTCCGGGTTGCCACCGGTTCCGACGGAGATGCGCAGGCGCCGGCCGTACGGGCGCGGGTAGATGTGCGCGTCGGTCAGCGGCGGGCGGAAGCGGCCCGACCACGTGATCGGGTCCTCGCGGTCGATGCGCAGCAGGAGGGCGAGCTTCTCTTCGAACAGCTCGTCGTAGTCGCCGAGGTCGGCGCCGAAGAGCGGGAACGACTCGGTGAACGACCCGCGCCCGGCGAGCAGCTCCGCGCGGCCGCGGCTGAGCTGGTCGAGTGTGGTGAACTGCTGGTAGACGCGCACCGGGTCCTCGGTGGAGAGCACCGTGACCGCGCTTGCGAGCGTGATGTGCTCGGTGACGCTCGCCGCCGCGGCCAGCACGGTGGCGGGGTTCGAGATGGCGTAGTGCTCCAGGTGGTGCTCGCCCAGGCCGTAGAACCCGAGCCCGAGCTCGTCGGCGAGCTTGATGCGCTCCACCGTCTCGGCGAGCCGCTGCGCGACCGACACCTGTTCACCGGTCACCGGGTCGGGCGTCCGGTCGCCGAAGCTGTAGATACCGAGTTCCATGTCCACTTCCTCGCGAGGTCCTGGCGTCGAACCTACCAGGCTTTGCTGACACGTCAACATTCCCTGCCGGTAGTGTCGGCGGTCACGGACTCAACCTTCCCGTCCGCTCACCCGTTGATCACGGGGACCGGACGACAGGAGTTGTCGATGCAGGCGAAGACCTTCGCGACGGGAGTGCTCGTGGCCGCCGCGGCCACACTGACGGCGTGCGCCGCACCGCAGGCGGCCACCACCACCCCCACGCCGCTGGCCGAGACGTCGCACCTCACGCCCACCACCACCGGGACCCCGCCGGCGCCGACCACCCCGCCGCCGCCTCCGCCCCCGCCGTGCGCGGTGACGACCGGCGCGTGCGCGAGCCTGTCGCTGCGGCTCGCGTGGCTGCTCAAGGACGGCGTCGTCGTGCGCGGCCCGGTCGCGATGGAGCCGGGTGACGCGAGCCAGCCGACGCCCGTGGGCAGCTTCAAGGTGGCGTGGAAGGACAAGGTGCACACGAGCAGTGAGTACGGCGACCCGATGCCGAACTCGGTGTTCTTCGCGGCCGGCGGGATCGCGTTCCACGCGGGGCCGTTGGACAAGCCCTCCCACGGCTGCATCCACCTGACCGACGCCGACTCGGAGGCGTTCTTCGCCGGGCTGCCGGTGGGCGCGGCGGTCGAGGTGAAGGCCTGATCAGTCCACAGTGGACTCAGGTGCGGCGATGCGGTACCTCCGGGGAATCCGTGTCCAGTGGCACGGACGAGCCCCGGACGAGTCCCAATTGGACGGTCGGGCGGCGGCTCACCGTCGCGAGCCCCCAGCCGGTGGCGGTGCGCAGGCGGTTGCCCGGCATCGCCAGCAGGTGGTAGGCGCGGGTCACGATCTTCGCGGGCCAGCCCGAAAGCGGCACGTGCAGCGGGTTGGCCGCGGCGCGGCCCGCGCCCAGGTCGACCACGAACCCGAGGTCGTGGTGGCGGTAGGTGCCGGGGGTGCCGTACCCGAGTGACGCGGCGACGTTGGTCCCCGCGAGCTTGCCCTGGCGTTCCGCGTGCTGCGCGGTCATGGCCGTGTACTCACCCGGCCGCGTCAGGTCGGGCACGGCCGCGACGTCGCCGCACGCGAAGACGTCCGGGTAGCCCGGCACGCCGAGCCGCGCGGTCACCACGACACGGCCCTTGGCCGTGGGCAGGCCGACGTCGGCGACGAGCGGATCGGGCCGCACCCCGACGCACCACACGAGCGTCCGCGTCGGGACGCGTTCACCGGTGGTGAGCGTGACGGCGTCGGGGGTGGCGTCCTGCACCGACGTCTTCGTCAGCACCTCGACGCCGCGTTCGCGCAGCACCGCGTCGGCGGTCCGGCCCAGGCGTGGCGACAGCTCGGGCAGCACCCGGTCGGCGATGTCGAGCAGCAGCCAGCGCACCGGCTGTCCGCCCAGCTCGGGGTGGCGGGCGACGAGCGCGCCGGTGAACGCCGGGCCCTGCACCGCGACCTCGGTGCCGGTGTAACCGGCGCCCACGACCACGAACGTGCAGCGAGCCGCGCGTTCCTCGGTGTCGTCGGTGGCGGCGGCGAGCTCGATCTGACGGGTGATGTGGTCGCGCAGGTAGAGCGCCTCCGGGACCCCGCGGAACCCGTGGGCGGTCTCCGCGACGCCGGGGATGGGCAGGAGCTTGTTCACGCTGCCGGCGGCGAGCACGAGCCGGTCGTAGGACAGCTCGTGGGCGCGGTCCTCGGGATCGGTGTAGCCCACGGTGTGCCCGTCGAAGTCCACAGTGGTCACCGTGCCGAGCACGAGCCGCACGCCGCGCAGGGTGCCGGGGATGGAGACGGTGATGCTGCGCGGGTCGAGCAGCCCGGCCGAGACCTCCGGCAGCAACGGCAGGTAGAGGAAGTAGTCGGTGGGGTTGACCACCACGACTTCCACGTCGTCGCCCGCGGTTCTGCGCAGCCGCTTGGCCGCGTTGTACCCGGCGAACCCGCCCCCGACGATCACGACCCGCATCACATCTGCTCCCGGTACGGCTGCGCGGACACGCGGTGGTCGCCCGGCGGCGGCGCGCGGCGATCCGCGCGCCGCCGCCGGACGGGCTCAGCTCTGCGGCTGCGTGATGTTGACCATCCAGCCGATGCCGAACTTGTCGACGCACATGCCGAACTCGTCGCCCCACATCTGCTTTTCCAGCGGCACCGCGACGGTGCCGCCGTCGGAGAGCTTGGCCCAGTAGCCGCGCAGCTGGTCGACGTCGTCGCCGCTGAGGCTCACCGAGATGTTCGTGCCGGGGTTGTGGTCCATGCCCGGCGGCGTGTCGGCCGCCATCAACGTGAACCCGTTCTCGGTCTCGAGCTGAGCGTGCATGATGTTGTCAGCCGCGGGGGAGTCGGGCATGCCGGACTCCCCGAACGTGTTGACGGTCAGCGTCCCGCCGAACACGTCCCGGTAGAACTCCATCGCCTGCCGGGCGTCGTCGCGGAAGCTGATGTACGGGTTGAGGATCGAAGCCACCGGACACTCCTTCGTCGTGGACGGGAATGAATCCTTGCAGAAGACGAAGGGGCGGACAACGGGGTCGCTCCGGCGGGTGAAGAAATCGTTTTTCCGTAACGGGTGCGGCTGCGCTGACCGCGGAGATTTCCGTTGCCGCGTGGCGGTTTCAGGCGTGTCCGGTGAAAAGATTTCGATTATTGCCGTGCTCACGGGTCGGTGGTGAGTTTTCCGCGAAGTTGTTCCAGGGTCTGTGACAGCAGGCGCGAGACGTGCATCTGGGAAATGCCCACGCGGTCGGCGATCTGGGTTTGCGTGAGACCGCCGAAGAAGCGCATCACGAGGATCGCGCGTTCGCGCTGGGGCAGTTCGCGCAGCAGCGGTTCCAGCGCCTCGTGGTTTTCGATGTGCTCGAGTTCCGCGTCTTCCTCGCCGAGGGTGTCCGCGAGCGACAGGGGTTCCGCGTCGTCGTGCACGGGCTTGTCGACCGACAGGGTCTGGTAGGCGTTGCCGGCGATGAGACCTTCGTGGACTTCGGTGACGTCGAGTCCCAAGTGCTCGGCGAGCTCGGTCGGAGTGGGTGCGCGGCCGAGGGTCTGCGACAGCGCGCTCGAGCCGTGGCTGAGGGACAGGTGCAGTTCCTTCAGCCGGCGCGGCACGCGCACGGACCAGCCCGTGTCGCGGAAGTGGCGGCGGATCTCGCCCATGATCGTGGGCACGGCGAAGGACAGGAAGTCGGGGCCGCGGTCCGGGGTGAACCGGTCGATCGCGTTGATCAGCCCGATCCGGGCCACCTGCACGAGGTCTTCGCGGGGCTCGCCGCGGCCGGTGAAGCGCGTGGCGATGTGCTCGGCGACGGGGAGGAACTCCGTCACGAGCTGTTCGCGCAGGCGCGGGCGGTGCGGATCGTCCGCGTCGAGGGCGGCGAACTCTTCGAACAGCGGCACCGTGTGGGCGTACTCGTCACGGCGCCGGGTGACCGGCGGCTTGTTCACCGGGCCGTCCCCGGGGCCAGCTCCAGCCGGATGGCCAGGGTGTTGCCCGCGGTGTCGGCAGCGGGGGTGCTGGTGGCCGACACGGCGGTGGCCAGCGTCGTGAGCACGTGCCAGCCGAAGCTGCGCTCGCTCGGCAGCCGGGCGTGCCCGGTGCGGGTCTCGACGGTGATCGCGATGCCCTCGGGCGCCACGCGGAAGCGGCACGTCATCGTCTCGCCGAGGTCGGCGAGCTCGACGAGCTGCGCGCAGGCCTCGTCCACGGCCATCTTCGCGTCGGCGATCGCGTCGAGCCCGTAGTCGGCGCGCGCGGCCACGGCCTGGGCCAGCATCCGCACCAGCGGGATCTGCCCGGTCTCGGCGGGCAGGCGCAGCTCGATCACCTCGTCGAGCAGGTGGTCGACCGCCGGCATCCCGTGGCTCGGCGAGCTGCCGGCTGCTTCGTTCTCCATGCCCCCCGCATACCCACTCGGCCGGGCTTCGACACCTCGGTTCTTTTCACCGACCGGGCGGTGCGGAGGGAGCGGCACCGCGTGTCGGACAGGTGATCGGGATGCAGTAATGTCGCCCGAGGACCCGTTAAAGCGCTAGCGGCCAGTGGTGGCGCGCGCCCGGGTCTCGCCTGGTCAGCAGCGCCCTTCAAGTACCCAAGAGAAGGGGCCTGGGAAACATGACCGGCGGCCAGGAACGGCTATCCGCGCGGCTTGACGAAGTCACCGTGGCGATGGAGTCGCTGACCGCGATGCTCGACCACCAGGAACTCGATCTCGGCCAGATGCTGCAGGCGGTCTGCGAGCACGTGGTCGGTGTGGTCGCCGGAGCGGACATGGCCAGCATCACGCTGGTCCGGGACGGCGTCGGGGAGACCGTCGCCAGCACCGACCAGCGCGCGGTGAACTTCGACCGCGAGCAGTACCGCATCGGCGACGGGCCGTGCCTGCGCGCGGCCGAGACCGGCGCGCCCGTGCGGGTCGGGGTGGGCGCCGTGGCCGACCAGTGGCCGCAGTTCGCCTCGGCCGCCGAGGAGCTCGGCGTGGCGAGCTTCCTCGCCGCCCCGCTCACCGTCGACGGCGACATGAGCGGCGCGATGAACCTGTTCGGGTTCGGTGAACACGGGTTCAGCGACCTCGAGGTGAAAATCCTGGAGCTCTACACCGCCACGGTGGTGTTCGGCCTGCGCAGCGCGCGGCGCTACTTCGACGCGCAGGAGCTGGTGGCGCAGCTCAACCGCGCGCTCGAGACGCGAGCCGTGATCGACCAGGCCAAAGGCATCCTGATGGCCGCGCACCGCATCACCGCCGAAGAGGCTTTCCAACGGCTGGTGAAGCGTTCGCAGGACGGAAACCGCAAGCTCTACGACGTGGCGGCCGAGTTCGTGGCCGCCGTGTCCAGTTTTACCTGACCCCACCCCGCGCGGGTACGCGTGCCCGCGCGCGACACTGGGTATGTCCCCGAGGGGGATCTCAGTCCGGAAGCGGGTGAACCACATGGTGCAAGTGCGGGTCCAGGGCCTCGCCGTCGTCGCCCAGGAGGTGGCGCCGGTGGTGCTGCTGCGTGAGGAAACGGGGCAGCGCCGCTGGCTGGCCATCACCATCGGCGCGCCGGAGGCACAGGAACTGGCCGCCGCGCAGGAACAGGTGACCTCCGTCCGGCCGGGCACGGTCGAGCTCATCCTCGAGGTGGTGTCGGCGTTCGGGCGGCACGTGACGAGCGTCGAGGTCACCGAGCTGCGCGACAGCATCTTCCACGCCGACCTGGTGCTCTCGGACGGCGTGCGCGTCTCGGCGCGGCCCAGCGACGCGATCGCGGTGGGGCTGCGCGCCCACGCGCCCATCGACGTCGCCGAGGCCGTGCTGGCCGAGGCCGCGGTGGACGTGACGGTGGCCGGCGGCGAGGACCCGGCCGAAGCGCTCGGCGGAGAGCCGGGCGTGGGTACCGAGGACGAGATCCGCCAGTTCCGCGACCTGCTCGACGAGGTCAGCCCCGACGACTTCCGCGACCCCGGATCCGGGCCCGCCTGAGCGGGAATAGCGATCGCCGCTCGTGATGTTGAACGAGGCGGCCGATGCGCTCGTGTCCGCCGGGCTCACCCCTCGTCGAAGCGGTGCTCGGTCCGGCTGCGGAAGGCATCCGGCCGGCGCCGCGTCGTGCGAACTGCCGAGAGGCGGGCACGGCGCACCGGCCCCGAGACGATGGCCCCCGACCTGGCTCCGGTCGGGGGCCATCCTCGTGCCCGGGGACGATCTTGGCTCAGTCGCGCAGCTGCGGCGGCTCACCGTCCACGCCGAGGTCGACCTCCGCGTCGAAAGCGTTGTGGTCGTGCCCGGCCACCGGCTGGGCGATGTCGGTCCCGAGGTCGAAGCCGGCGTGCCGGGCGGCTTCGGCGAGCCCGTCGTTCTCGTCGGACTCGTGCCGGTGGTGGTGGCGCTCGATCATCCCGACATCTTCGACACTCCGGACCCCGGCGGGCAACCAACGGAGGGTGAACGCGTCACGCGGGCTCGTGCGAAGTCTGCCCCAGGATCGTCTCCACCAGCTCCAGCGCGTGGTCGGTGCTGCGCGCGGTGAAGGTGAGGTCCACGAACACGTCGTCCAGGTCGGTGTCCTGGGCGGTGCGCTCGATGGCGGTGACCACGTCGGCCACGCCGGCGTCGGCCCGCGGATAGACGCGCAGGATGGCGCCCAGCTCCGCGGGGTCGCGGCCGGCGTCGGCGGCCAGCTGCCGCAGGTTGGCCAGCGGAGCGAGGATCGCGGTCGCCGGGTCGTACTCGGCCGGCGGCGTGATCACCGGGAGCCAGCCGGCCGCCCGCCGCGCGATCCGGCGCATCGCGGCCGGTGCGTACCCGGCCAGGTACACCGGCGGCGTGCGGACGGGCTTGAACGAGTCGTGGGTCTCGGGCACGGTCCAGTGCCGGCCGCGGTACTCGGCGGGATCGGTCGTCCACAGCGCTTCGAGGGCGTCGAGGCATTCGTCGAGCCGCGCGCCGCGTTCGGTCATCGGCACGTTCACGGCCTCGTACTCCTCGGGAGACCAGCCCGTGCCGAGCCCCGGGACCAGCCGGCCGCCGCTGAGCGCGTCGATCGTGGTGAGCGAGCGCGCCAGCAGGGCAGGCGGGTACCAGGGCGCGTTGAGCACGTTGGTGCCGAGCCGCACCCGCTCGGTGACCGCGGCCGCGGCGGCCAGCAGTGCGAACGGGTCGAGCCGCACGGAGAACTCCGCCGGGATCGCGTCGGAGCCGCCGTACCCGACCTTCGGGTGCACCGGTGCGAGCAGGCGGTCGCCGACCCAGAGGCTCGCGGCGCCGAGCTCCTCGGCGCGCCGGGCGAAGCGGGTGACGCCCGAGCCGTCTCCGGCGAACGGGCCGAACTGGGGCAGGGTGAAACCGATGCGCATGGTGCTCTCCCGGCGTCCGCGGTGGTGGTCCCCGTGGTGATCTTGCCACCGGGGCCCGGGTTTCGCGGGGTGCGGCGGGAAACCCTCAGGGGGTGAGCCGCCGCTGGCCGGGGACGTCGACCGGCGAGAGGCCCGCGGCGGCGCCCGGGCGTTCGCAGCCGAGCGGCATGAGCTCGAGCAGGCGGCGAGCGGGGTGCGAGTCGCCGGGATCGACGTAGAAGTCGGTGTCGAACAGCTGGGCCAGCAGTTGCATGCGGCGCAGGACCTTGAGGCCGGCGACGGCGAGGAACGTGGTGCGGCTCAGGTCGATGATCACCACGCCGACCGTGCTGCGGATGCGGGCCTCGACGACTTCGGCGAGGTGGGGCGCGGTGCAGAGGTCGACCTCGCCGACCACCTCCACCACGGAAGCTCCGGGGACAGGCCGGTGGACGTGCAGGGTGAGCAGGTGTTTCGGGTCGACGTGGCCGACTCTGACGGACGGGGCTTTCGTGCGGCGTAGGGCGCTCATGGCGGCCCGCCTCTCGTAGGCCGCGCACCCGGGTGACGGCCGACCCGGACCGGAGTTCAGGCTTCCAGCCGATCGGCGCCAACGCTCCCGGAGCGCGGTGAAATCGCGGCGGCTGGTGGCTCAACCGAACACCCAGAATAGTGCACGTGCACTAGAGCCGCCAGCCACCGCCGGAATGGTTACCGCCGAACCTGCCTGCCAGCCGCGATGTAGGCGTTGGAGTCGCCGAGGAACGAGAACACGACGCCGATCACGGCCGCGAGTGCCGAGAGGTAGCTCAGCCAGGTCCCGCCGCTGCCCGCGATGAGCGACAGGACCTGCAGCACCGTGAGCACGGTCAGCACGATCCGCGCCCAGTTGCGCCCAGCCCGCAGTTTCACCGCGAACAGCAGGTACAGCAGCGCGATGATCACCGCGATCACGACCGCCACGATGAGCGCGATGTTCGCGGCCTGGTCGAGCTGGGCCTGGCCGAGGTTCGGGTTGGTGCGGCGCGCGGCGTCGATGAGGTCGTCCTTCTGCCCGAACAGCAGCAGGGCGCCGACGATGCCGATCACGGTCGAGACGACGAACGCCCAGAACGCGACCGTGATGGTGCTGGGCACGGCCGGACGTGGGGGTTCGTTGGAGGGCGGCGGCTGGTTGGGCTCCTCGGGAAATCGTGGCAGATCGCTCATGCGAGGACATTAGGCCCGCCGCGGCGGCCTCGCACTACGACGTGGCCGCCTCCAGGTCCGGGTGGATCTCCAGCACCGAGTCGAGGTGCAGCAGCCCGATCGGCCGCAGCAGGCCGCGCTGCTGCGTCACGATGCGGAACGGGATCCCGGCCTCGGTCGCGCGGCCCCGCACGTCGATCAGCACCGACAGGCCGCTGGAGTCGCAGAACGGCACTTCGGACAGATCCACGACGAGCACGCCGGGGCGCGCTTCGAGGGCCGCGACGAGCTGGTCTCGCAACGCGTCCGACACAGCCGTGTCGATCTCCCCGGCGGCGGTGACCACCGTCGTGCCGCCGGCGGTCGTGGTGGTGATGTCGAGCGTGGGCAGGCGCCGCGCGCCGGCCGCTCTGAGGTCGTCGGTCACGACAGGTTCCCTCCGCGGTCACGGGCCCGCCAGACAGCCGCTGACAGCAGGCCCGGTGCCCGGCCTCGAGCCGGGACACGGTCTGGTGACGGCTGGGTGCTCAACCGTGGTCGTCCCGAAAGTATCAGCCCCGGCCCACCCGGGCAGGCCACGCCCTCACCGGCGTGGCGGCCCGGCGTCGACGACCGCCATCGAGAGGTCGAGAGCGCGGTCGGCTTTGGTGAGAGCGCCAGGTTGCCGGCCGGGGTGCTCGGCGTCGACGACGGTGCGGGGCCCGGGGGCGGCGTGGTGAACGTGCCGGGGTCGATGGTGGCCTCGTTGCGACTGTGGGCCGGGGGCTCCGGTGTCGAATGCGTGGTCGCGTTCGGCTGGAGGTCTCAGCGGCGTGGCGGCCCGGCGTCGACGACCGTCATGGAGAGGTCGAGGGGGTCGAAGTGGATGAGCGATTCGAGCCACCACGTCAGGCCCGCCTCGGTCAGTGCGCCTAGGTCGACCGGTGAGGGGTGGTCCCAGGCGGGGCTGGCGTTGCCGGCCACCGCGACGGCGAAGGGGCGGCCCGGTGGGCGCGTGGCGGTGACCAGGCGGGCCAGCTCGTCCGGTGCCGGCGGGTGGGGGCCGGCGAGGGGGAAGATGCCGTCGCCCCTGGTGGCGCGGGCGAGGACGCGCGGGTGGTCGGTGGACAGGGCGGTCCAGACGGGGATGGGGTGGGGCTCGGGTGCGCCGGCGTCGAGGTCGACGTGGAAGTGGGTGCCGCGGTGGTGCACCTCGGCGCCCGACCAGACGGCGCGCATGATCGCCAAGGCCTCGTCGAACTTCGCCGAGCGGGGGCCGAGGGGCTCGCCGAAGCGGCTGAAGTCGCCGGTCTCGTCAGAGCCGAGGCCGGTACCCAGGACGAGCCGCCCGCGCGAGAGGCGGCTGACGGTGGAGGCCTGGCGGGCGAGCACCCACGGCCGGCGCCGCGCCGGGGGAGTGACCATCGGGCCGAGCAGGATCGTGCTCGTCGCCTGGGCGATCGCGGCGAGCGTGGTCCACGGGTCCGCGATCGGCGGCTCGCCGGGCACGACGTGGTCCCACAGGAACACCCCGTCCCAGCCGGCGGCCTCGGCTCGCACGGCGAGCTCGACCAGCACCGCCGGGTCGCCGAACGGTCCGAACGGCGGCAGGTACAGGCCGTGGCGAAGTTTTCCCACCGGGGATCTCCTCACGTGAGTTGATTCGGGCCACCGTAACGAGTCCGCGTTCAGCAGGCTGAATTGCCTTGCCCGGCAACGGGAACCGGCGCGGGCGGTTGCCGGTCAGTGGCACGGGAAAGGGCCGGACGTGCGGACAAACCGCCTGAACGAAGGGAAACCGGAGCGGGGATCTTGTCACGGCGCCGGCGGTTTGGTTGTGTCGGTGCGGACCCCCGGTCGCGGCCGCCAACGCGGGCCCGGGTTCCCCGCGGTGCCGATCAGGTGCCGTGTCCGCTGGGTTTTCCCCGTGAAACGAAGGAATCTGCATGCCGCGCTTGCGAAGAGTGCTGTGTTCGGTGACGGCCGCGGCGGCCGCCGTGACCGTGGCGGCCGGGTCGGCGACCGCCGCCTCCGGGCCCGAGATCGCGCCCGCCGCCGCAAACCCGTCCGCGCCGGCCGCCGTGTCGCGGACGGTCCACGAGTGGCTCACGAACCCCGGTGACGCCACGCCCGTCGACACGCAGCTGAGCTGGCAGAGCCCGGCCGCGGCGGCACCCACGACGGTCCGCGTCGACGGCGGCGTCAAGTTCCAGACCGTGTCCGGCTTCGGCGCGGCCATCACCGACTCGTCGGCCCAGGTGCTCTACGGCCTCACCCCGGTCAACCGCGACGAGGTCATGAAGAACCTCTTCGACCCGCGCGCCGGCGCGGGCATCAGCTTCCTGCGCCAGCCCATCGGCGCGTCGGACTTCGCCGTCGGCCAGGACTACAGCTACGACGACCTGCCGGCCGGGCAGACCGACTACGACATGAAGCACTTCTCCATCGCCCACGACGAAGCGCAGATCCTCCCGCTCGTGCGCCAGGCGAAGAAGCTCAACCCGCAGCTGGAGATCGTCGCGAGCCCGTGGAGCATGCCGGGCTGGATGAAGACGTCCGGCTCGATGATCGACGGCAAGCTCATCGACTCGCCGAAGATCTACCGCGCCTACGCGCTGTACCTCGTGAAGTTCCTGCAGGCCTACCGCAACGCCGGCGTGCACGTGGACTACCTGACCGTGCAGAACGAGCCGCAGGCACTGGAGCGCAACAACTACCCGGGCACCGATCTGCCGTGGCAGCAGGAGGCGAAGGTCATCGAGGCGCTCGGCCCCGCCATCCACGCCGCCGGGCTCGACACGAAGATCCTCGGCTTCGACCACAACTGGAGCGAGCACCCCGGCGACATCGCCTCGCACCAGCGGGCCGGTGAGGACCCGCAGCCGGAGTACCCGTACGACCTGCTGTCCACCCCGGCCGCGAAGTGGATGGCGGGCACCGCCTACCACTGCTACTACGGTTCGTCCGACGCCCAGACGCCGCTCAAGGCTTCGTTCCCCGGCAAGGACATCTTCATGACCGAGTGCGAGGGCGGCGACTCGTCGACGATCCTCGGCGTGATGCGCAACTGGGGCCGCAGCTCCATCGACTGGAACATCGCGCTCGACGAGAACCACGGCCCGCACCTGGGCGGCTGCGGCACCTGCAACGGCACCGTCACCGTGAACTCGCAGACGAAGGCCGTGACCTACAACGACCAGTACCGCGACATCGAGCACTTCTCGAAGTTCGTGCCGCCGGGCTCGGTGCGCATCGCGTCGTCCGTGGTCTACACCAGCGGCAGCAGCACGCCGATCGAGGCGGTCGCGTTCACGACCCCCGACCGCTCGACCACCGTGGTCGCGCTGAACACCGCGAAGACCGAGCAGAAGTTCACCGTCGTCTCGGGTGACCGCTCGTTCGACGCGACCGTGGGCCCCGGCGCCACCGTCACCTTCCAGTGGAGCGGCCGCTGACCGACCGGGTGGTGCGGGGCGGGGAAAGCCCGCCGCCCCGCACCGCGCGCGGTACGTTCGGGTTCCCGGACGAAGGAGCGGCGATGACGGGACTGCCGGCCACCATGCGGTCGTGGCGCGTCACGGCGCCGGGGCCGATCGGCACCGGGCCGCTGACGCCCGCGAACGGACCGGTGCCCGAACCGGCGCCCGGTGAACTGCTCGTGCGGGTGCTCGTGTGCGGCGTGTGCCGTACGGATCTCCACGTGGCGGAAGGGGATCTGCCGGTGCACCGGCCGGCGGTGATCCCCGGGCACGAGGTGGTCGGCGAGGTCGCCGCCCTCGGTGAAAGCGCGAGCGGCACCTTCGCCATCGGTGACCGCGTCGGGATCGCGTGGCTGCGCCACACGTGCGGCACGTGCAAGTTCTGCTTGCAGGGCACGGAAAACCTGTGCCCCGCATCGCTTTACACGGGCTGGGACGCCGACGGCGGCTACGCGGAGTACGCCGTGGTCCCGGCGGACTACGCCCTCCCCCTGCCCGCCGGTTACGGCGACGACGAGCTGGCGCCGCTGCTGTGCGCCGGGCTCATCGGCTACCGCGCGCTGCTGCGGGCCGAAGTGCCCGAAGGCGGGCGCCTCGGCGTGTACGGCTTCGGCGGCAGCGCGCACCTCGCGACGCAGGTGGCTCTCGCGCGGGGCGCGACCGTCCACGTGGTCACGCGCGGCCGCGCGGCGCAGCGGCTCGCGCTCGGCCTCGGGGCCGCCTCGGCGGGCGACGAGCCGCCGCCCGAGCCGCTCGACTCGGCGATCCTGTTCGCCCCCGCCGGCGGGCTGGTGCCCGGCGCGCTGGCCGCGCTGGACCGCGGCGGAACGCTTGCGATCGCGGGCATCCACCTTTCCGACGTGCCCGTGCTGAACTACCAGCGGCACCTGTTCCAGGAGCGGCAGCTCCGCAGCGTCACGGCCAACACGCGAGCCGACGCCCGGGAGTTCCTCGCCTTCGCCGGCCGCCACCACCTCGAAGTGACCACGCGTCCGTACGCGCTGGCCCGCGCGGACGAGGCGCTGGCGGACCTCGCGGCGGGCCGGTTCACCGGCGCGGCCGTCCTGCGCGCCTGACGGGGATTTTCCGCCGACGTGACTCGTTCGGCCGTTGGTGGGTCACGATAACCTAGGTTACGGTGACCTAGATGTGGATCGACGTCCTGCTGCTCGCGAGCCTCGCCAAGCAGCCCATGCACGGCTACGAACTGCGCCGGAAGGTCGAGGAGTCCAGCGGCCGGGCGCTGTCCAACAACTCGCTCTACCCGGCGCTGCGCCGCTTCGCCGAAGCCGGTGCCGTCACGCGCAGCGCCGAGACGCAGGAGGGCAAGCCGCCGCGGCACGTCTACACGATCACCGACGTCGGCCGTGAACTGCTGCACGACCTGCTCGCGGATCTGCCGCCCGACCTGGCCGGCGATGCGACCGAGTTCCTCTCCCGGCTCGCCGGGTTCGGCTGGCTCGAGCCCGCGGAACGGCTGCGGGTGCTCGACGCGCGGGAGACCGCGCTCGTGGCTCAGGGCGAGCGGCTGGGGAAGCTCGCCGAGGCGCAGGAGAACCCGTGGAGCCGGCTGGTGCTGGCCGAGGTCGGCCGCCGGGCGGAGCAGGAACTGAGCTGGCTCGCGACGGTGCGTGCGCGGGCCCGGAAACCGTCACCCGAGGAGGAGACCCGATGACCACCACCGAGCGTGCGCCACGGCTGCCGTTCGACCGGCCGAACGTGCTCGAGATCGCGCCCCTGTACCAGGTTCTGCGCCGCGAAGGCCCGATCGCGCGGGTGACGACGCCGGCCGGCGACCCGGCCTGGCTCGTGACGCGGTTCGAGGAGGCCCGCGCGGTGTTCACCGACCCGCGCTTCGGCCGTTCGCACCCGAAGCCGGAGGAGGCCTCGGCGGTGTCCGACGCCGCGTTGCTGAGCGGACCGCGGGGCGACTACGAGACCGAAGAGGCCGAGCACGCACGGCTGCGGCGCCTGCTGGTCCCGGCGTTCTCTGCCAACCGGATGCGCAAGCTCGGCGAGCACGTCCAGGAGCTCGCCGACCGGTGCCTCGACGAGCTCGAGGCCGCGCACGACGCCGCGGGCGGCGAACCCGTGAACCTGCACGACTTCCTGTCGTTCCCCTTGCCGGTGCTGGTGATCTGCGAGCTGCTCGGCGTGCCGTACGCCGACCGGGACAAGTTCCGCGACCTGTCCGACCGCATCGGCGTGCTCGACAGCGGCGGCGACGCGAAGCTCGCGATGGACGAGTTCGCCGCGTACATGGGCGAGCTGGCCGACAAGAAGCGCGCGGAGCCGGCGCAGGACGTCGTGTCCGACCTCGTCGCCGCGCAGGCCGACGATCCGACGTTCACCGACGACGACCTCGGCCGGCTGGCCGCGGGCCTGCTCTTCGCCGGCCACGAGACCACGTCGAACCGCATCGACCTCGGCGTGCTGTTCCTGCTCGCCGACCTCGCGCGCCGCGACGCGCTGGCCGCCGACCCCGAGGGCCGCGTGCACAGCACCGTCGAGGAGATCCTGCGGATGTCCGCGCCGGGCGGCCTCGGCCTGCTGCGCTACGCCCACGAGGACGTGGAGATCGGCGGGGTCGCGATCCGGCGGGGCGACGCCGTGATGATCTCGACGTCGTCGGCCAACCGTGACGCCGGCGTGTTCGCCGACCCCGAGGAGTTCGACGCGGACCGCAAACCCAACTCCCACATCGCGTTCGGCTACGGCGGGTTCTTCTGCATCGGCGCGAGCCTCGCGCGCACCGAGCTGCGCGTGGTGTTCAGTGCGCTGTTCCGCCGCTTCCCGAACCTGCGCCTGGCCGTGGACGTCGACGACCTCGACGTCCGCTCCAACCGCGTCACGGGCGGGGTTTCGAGCGTGCCGGTCACCTGGTGACCGCGCCGGGCCGCACTCCTTCCGGGGGTGCGGCCCTATCGTTGATAGGGATGAACCGTAGCGACGCTATGACGTGCGTAACAATGCTACGTGAATGAGTTATCTGAGCTACACTGGCTGCATGGACATCCGCACCCAGATGCTGGAGGCCGCCGAGAAGCTGCTCGACGCCTCGCCCGACCGGGACATCTCCACGCGCGCCGTGTGCGAGGCGGTCGGGGTCGGCGCGCCGATGCTGTACCGCCTGTTCGGCGACAAGAACGGCCTGCTCTCGGCTGTCGTGGACCACGGGTTCGACCGCTACCTGGCCACGAAACGCGCGGCCGAGCCGTCGACCGACCCGATCGCCGACCTCAAGAACGGCTGGGACACCCACATCGCGTTCGCGCAGGAGCACCCGGCCGTCTACCGGCTGATGTACTCCCCGGCGTTCACCGAGATCCCCAGCGCCGCGCAGGAAGCGCTGCGGCTGCTGCGAGAGGTGCTCGTGCGCTGCGCCGCCATCGGCCGGCTGCGCGTCGACCCGGACGCCGCCGCGCAGCGCGTGATGTCGGCGAACATCGGGGTCGCGCTCAACATGGTCACCCAGCCGCAGGTCTACACCGATCCCGAGCTGTCGCGGCGCGTGCGCGACGCCGTGCACGACAGCCTGCTCACGCCCGAGAACGGCACCGAGGAGGCCGACAGCTCGACCGCCCCGCTGCCCACCGCGGCCCTGCAGCTCGCCGCGCTCCTGCGCACCGAGGACACCACTCTCGGCACCGAGGAGACGCAGCTGCTGCTGAAGTGGCTCGACGGCCTGGCCCGTGACTGAAGAGTCCGAAGTGGACGGATGCCCGGCCGGGCGTCAGGGCTCGGTGAGCACCAGGTCCAGCAGGCCGGGGAAGCGCGCGTCGAACTCGGAGCGGCGCAGCCGGTTGTAGCGGCGGGGTCCGCGGTCGAGCTGTTCGAGCAGCCCCGTGGACCGCAGCACCGCGAAGTGGTGGCTCGCCGTCGCTTTCGACACCGGCAGGTCGAAGGTGCCGCACGCGCGCGAGAAGTCCGGCCCGTCCGAGAGCTCGCGCAGGATCGTGCGGCGCACCGGATCGGTCAGCGCGTCGAGCGCCTGCTGCAACGTCACCTCGGCCGGATCCGTGTGGGTCAGCGTCCGCGCCATGCCGCCTCCCGGCGTTCTCGTGTCACTCCGGCGTCGGGTTCGATCGTACCCGCGTCCGGCGAGTGGCTCAGACCGCGGAGATCGTGGCCGTTCCCGTGTCCAGAAACGGATGCGACGCGGTCACGGTGATCGTCCCCGGCGTGTCGCGCATCGAGCGGATCCACACCGCCGCCGCGCCGCCGAGCGCGCCGAAGTCCAGGAACTGCTCGCCGATCAGGACTCCCGGCCCGTCGACCGCGACGCTGAGCACCCCGCGGGCGTGCGGGCGCGGTGCGCCATAGCGGTCCACGGACCGCAGCGTGACGCGCGTGGTGTCCTGGCCGTCGGCGGTGATGGCGCCGTCGTCCGCGGCCACGGCCAGCGTGTCGAACGTCGGGTCGGCGCTGAACCTGCGGCGCAGCACCGTCTGCCCCTTCACCCGGCCCTCGATCGTCAGGTCCGGGCGCGCCTTCCCGGTCACGGTCAGGTTCACCACGAACGGCGGGTGCTTCAGGTGTGGGAACCGCGCGTGGTCGGGCTGCACGGTGACCGGCCGCCGGCCCGCGACGGTGACCACGAGCTGGTCGCAGTTCGACCAGATCAGCGCGTTGCGGCCGGGTCCGCCGCGCGGAGAGCCGGGCCCGAAGTCCCAGTAGAACGCGGGCTCGATCACCGCGCCGCGCGACGGGGCCCGTTGCGCGCGGTAGAAACCCGCGCCCAGCTTGGGAATCCGGAAGAAGTCGACCACGCCGGGGTACTTCACCCCGCGCAGCGAGTGGTACCAGCCGGACGGGTAGTCGAAGCCGCACCACGCGATCAGACCGCAGTAGCGCGGGTCGGCCGCCGCGTGCTCATGCACCCACGCGTGGAGCATGCTCTGCTCCCGTTGCACGTCGGCGGCGTCGGTGCGCCGGAAGTACGGCGCGCCCACGAGCGTGCCGACGGCTTCGCTCACCAGGTACGGCACGCCCCGGCGCGGCGGGCGCAGCGGCGGCGGCGCGTTGCGCGAGGGCGGGCGGCTGTAGTCGTTGAACGAGAAGACGCCGCCGTTCTCCTTCACCGGGTACAACGGCGAGACGTAGCCCTTCTGCCCGGCGACCGCGCCGGTGCACGGCCGCATGGGGTCGAGCTCGGCGGCCAGCTGGTCGGTCTTGCCGTAGAGCGTGTACTGGCCCAGCGTCTCGTTCACGCGCGTGCCCCACACGATGATCGACGGGTGGTTGCGGTCGCGCACGATCATGTCGTGCACGTCGCGCACCGCGAGCTCCTGCCACGCCGTGTCGCCCACGTGGTCCCAGCCGGGCAGCTCCTCCCACACGAGGAGGCCGAGCTCGTCGCACGCGTCGAGGAACGCGGGCGACTGCGGGTAGTGCGAGCAGCGCACCATGTTGACGTTGAGCTCGTTCTTGAGGATCTCCGCGTCGCGCCGCTGCACGCGCTCGGGCATCGCGCCGCCGACGAACGGGTACCACTGGTGGCGGTTGAGCCCGAAGAGCTTCAACGGCCGGCCGTTGAGGCGGAAACCGTCCACAGTGAACTGGGCGTCGCGCAGTCCGGTGCGCACGGGGTAGGTGTGGACCTTGCGCCCGCCGACCGAGAGCGTGACCAGGATGTCGCACATCGCGGGCTCGTCGACGTCCCACAGCTTCACCGCGTCGAGGCCTTCGAGCGTGACGGTGGTGTTCGTCTCGCCCTTGCGCAGACCCGTCATGTCGGTGACCGCGGTGGCGATCTCGGTGCCGGCCTGGCTCAGCGTCGCCGTGAGCCGCACGGGCCCCTTCACCGCCTTCGCCGCGTCGACGGTGCAGTGCACCACCACGGCACGGTTCGGCGTGAGCACGGCGATCTGCTGGGCGTACACATCGGACAGGTAGGCCTGTGGGGTGCCGTAGAGGTTGACCGTGCGGTAGATCCCGGCGGGCTGGTAGAAGTCGATGGCCGTCGGGTTCGGGTATTCGGGCAGGTCCGGGGGAGTGTCCTGCTGCCAGCGGCCGTCGACGGCCACGGCCAGCACGTTGTCCGAGTCGGTGAGCAGCCCGGTGACCTCGCACGTGAGCGGCAGGTACCCGCCGCTCTGCGAGGCGACGCGCCGGCCGTTGAGGAACACGGTGGTGGCGCTGAGAACCCCGTCGAACCGGAGGAACGCGCGGTTCTTGCGCAGCTGCGGCGGCACGAAGAAGTGCTGGCGGTACACCCACAGGTGCTGCCAGTCGTTCGGGTGCCAGCCCTCCCACGACAACGGCGTGACGCAGTGGGGCACCGACATGAGCGTCATGGACCGGTCGTCGAAGTCCGCTTCGGTGCAGCCGGGCACGAACGGGCCGAACAGCCAGTCGGCGCCGAACCCGCTCGTCGCTTCCACCGGCTCGGGGTGGTGCAACGCGGCCGACAGCGCGCCGGAGGCGGCGATGGCGGCACCGGCGCCGAGCAGGAACGTGCGCCGGGCGTGACCGGTCCTCGGGACAGCCGTGCCCCCGGGTTCTTCCTCCGCCATGCCTACGCGCTCTGCCGGCCGCCGGACTCGTCGTACCCGGACTGCGTGGCGAGGATGTCGACGGCGTGGTCGCGCAGCCAGGAGAAGAGCGTCGACAGCTGGTCGCCGGTGCCGCGGCCGAGCGGCGTGAGGCCGTAGCTGACCTGCGGCGGCGTGGTGGGCTCGACCCGGCGCCACACGAGGCCGTCGCGCACGAGGGTGCGCAGCGTCTGCGCCAGCATCTTCTCGCTCACGCCTTCGATGCTGCGGCGGAGCTCGAAGAACCGCAGTTCCCGCTCCCGCAAGGCGATCAGCACCCACACGCCCCAGCGGCTGGTGACGTGGTCGAGCACCGTCCGCGCCGGGCAGTCGGTGTGAAACACCTCATACCCGTCACGGGTCGACCGGCCCGCGAACTGCGTCCATTCCTCCATGTCGTGAGCTTACTTAAAGGTGCGTCCTTCCGGCCGGGGGACGCGCACGGCACCTTCGTGACCACTGTGGATCGTAAGATTGGGGTAACGAAGATGATCGTGGTGACGGGGGCGACGGGCAACATCGGCCGTCCGCTGGTGGCGGCACTGGCGGCCGCGGGGGCACCGGTGACGGCGGTGTCGCGGACGGCGCCGGCCGACCTGCCCGACGGCGTGACGCACCAGGTGGCGGACCTGGCCGCGCCCGATTCCCTGCGCGAGGTGCTGGCCGGGGCGCACACGCTGTTCCTGTTCCCGGGCGGGCCGGCTCCGGCGGAGCTGGCCGACGTCGCGAAGGCCGGGGGAGTGCGGCGGCTCGTGCTGCTTTCCTCGCAGGGCGTGGCCACCCGGCCGGAGGCTTACGCGTTTTTCACGGCGTACGAACAGGCCGTGCGCTCGGCGGTGCCGGCGGCGACGATCCTGCGGCCGAGCGGGTTCACGACCAACACCCTGGGATGGGCGCCTTCGGTCCGGGCTTCACGGCTCGTCGAAGCTCCGTTCGGTGACGTGGCGCTCCCGTTCGTCGACCCGGCGGACATCGCGGCGGTCGCCGCCGCGGCGTTGCTGGACGACTCGCACGACGGCGCCGAGTACGACGTGACCGGTCCGGAGGCCCTGACCCCGCGCGAGCGGGCGGCGGCGATCGGCGCCGCGCTCGGCGAGCCCGTCCGGTTCGCCGAGCAGACGCCGGACGAGGCCCGCGCGCGGATGCTGGAGTTCATGCCGCCGCCGATCGTCGAGGCGACGCTGGGTGTACTGGGTTCGCCGCTGCCCGCGGAACGCCGGGTGAGCCCCGACGTGCAGCGGGTGCTGGGCCACCCGGCCCGGACGTTCGCCGAGTGGGTGGCGGGTTCCGTCGCCGCGTTCCGCTGAGGGACGGGCGGACATGCCGACCACTGCTGTGCTGGGTTCGACCGTGTACCACCGCGAAACCGGCCACGGCGCGCCGTTCGTGTTCCTGCACGGCAACCCGACGTCCTCCTATCTCTGGCGGCACGTACTGCCCGCGGCCGGGGGCGGGCGCCTGCTCGCGCCCGACCTGATCGGCATGGGCGATTCGGGAAAACCGCCGCTGGCGTACGGGTTCGACGACCACGCCCGCCACCTCGACGCGTGGTTCGACGCCCTGGGCCTCGACGACGTGGTGCTCGTCGGCCACGACTGGGGCGGCGCGCTCGCGTTCGACTTCGCGGCGCGCCACCCGGGCCGCGTGCGCGGGGTCGCGTTCACCGAGACGATCGTGAAACCCCTGACGTGGGCGGAGTTCCCGGCCGCGGGCCGGGAACTGTTCCGGGCGCTCAAGACCCCGGGCGAAGGCGAGCGGATGGTGCTCGACGACAACGTGTTCCTGCGCGAGCTGCTGCCCGGCTCGGTGTCCCGCGCGCTCGCGCCGGCGGACTTGCGGGAGTACCTGCGGCCGTATCCGACCCGGGAGAGCCGGCTGCCGCTGCTGCAGTGGCCGCGCGCGATGCCGCTCGACGGCGAACCCGCCGACGTTGTCGCCCGGATCGAGCGCTACGACGAGTGGCTCGCCGCGAGCGCCGACGTGCCGAAGCTGCTCGTGACGTTCGAACCCGGCCCCGGGGTGATGCTGGGGCCGCAGCTGCAGAGGTGGTGTGCCGACACCGTCGCCGGGCTCGACCACGCGCACCACGCGGTCCCGGCGGGGCACCACACGCCGGAGGACCGGCCGGCCGAGCTGGCCGCGTCGATCTCCGCGTGGGCCGGCGCGCGCGGGTTGCGGTAGGCCCGCGTCAGGCGAGGCGCGCGGGGCGGCCGACGCGGTCGACCAGGTCGACCAGGTCGGTCAGCGCCTCGCCCAGCGGCAGGTCGACGCGAACCCGCGCGTGGGCGTCGCCGCGGGTCTGGCCGCGGTTGACGATCAGGACGGGTTTGCCGGTTTTCGCGGCGTGGCGGACGAAGCGCAGGCCGGACATGACCGTGAGCGACGAGCCCAGGACCAGCACCGCCGAGGCCTCGTCGACCAGGCGGTAACAGCGCTCGACCCGGGCGCGGGGCACGTTCTCGCCGAAGAACACCACGTCGGGCTTGAGCACGCCGGCGCACGCGGTGCAGCCGACGAGCGTGAACGTGCGCACGGATTCCTCGGCGAGCTCGACGTCGCCGTCGGGGTTGATGCGGGTGGCGGTGCCGCCGAAGTCCGGGTTGGCCGCGCGCAGGCGGTCGTCGAGCTCTTCGCGCGGCGTGGTGCGGCGGCAGCCGAGGCAGATCACGCGGTCGAGGTTGCCGTGCAGCTCCACCACGCCGCGCGTGCCCGCCGCGCGGTGCAGGCCGTCGACGTTCTGCGTGATGACGCCGGACAGCAGGCCCGCTTCGCGCAGGGCCGCGACGGCGTGGTGCCCGGAGTTGGGTTCGGCGCGCGCGATGGTGCGCCAGCCCAGGTGGCTGCGGGCCCAGTAGCGGCGGCGGCCCTCGGCGCTGGTCGTGAACTCGTCGTAGGTCATCGGGGTGTGCCGGCGCAGGCTGCCGGACTCGCCGCGATAGTCGGGAATGCCGGACTCGGTGGAGATCCCGGCCCCGCTCAGCACCACCACGCGGCCGCGGGAGACGACCTCGGCCACTTCGGCGACGCTTCCGGTGCGCGGGAGCGGTTCACCCGTGCCGGTCCAGGTCAGGGTCGGTCGTGTCCGCACCCGATCAGCTTACGCACCCACGAGCTCGCGTTCGAGGTCCTCGAGGCTGCGACCCTTCGTCTCCGGCATCAGCCGCCACACGAAGAGGAACGCGAGCGCCGTCATCACGGCGAAGAACAGGAAGTTCAGCCCGGCGCCGAAGGCGTCCAGCAGCGGCGGGAACACGAGCGCGACCGCGAGGTTGAACAGCCAGTTGAAGACCACGCAGACACTCACGGCCGCCGCACGGATCCGCAACGGGAACAGCTCCGGCAGCGCGACCCACTGCACCGGGCCCCACGACACCGAGAACGACGCGACGTACACCGCGATCCCGGCCAGCGTCAGCCCGAGCAGCAGCGGTCCCTTCGTCATCCCGCCGAGGTTGACCACGGCCAGCAGCACCATCGCCGCGCACATGCCGAGCGCGCCCACGAGCAGCAGCGGCCGCCGGCCCGCGCGGTCGATCAGCCGCATCGCGGGCAGCGTCATGAGCATGTTCACCGCGCCGATGCCCACGTTGGCGAGGATCGCCCCGGACGAGCCGAACCCGACGTTGGTCAGCAGGGTGGGCGCGTAGTAGATGATCGTGTTGATGCCCACGAAGTTCTGGAAGAACACGAGCAGCATCCCGACCGTGAACACCTTCCGCAGCCGGCCGCCCGCGAGCATCCGCAGCCGCAGGGGTTCCGCGCGTTCGGCTTCGTCGCGGGCGCCGGCGCGGATGTCGGCCAGCTCGGCGTCGGCGGCGTCCTCGCTGCCGCGCAGGCGCGTGAGCACCGTGCGGGCCGTGCGTTCGTCGTGCTTGTTGACCGCGAGCCAGCGCGGGCTCTCGGGCTGCGTGTAGATCCCGGCGACGAGCAGCACGGCCGGCACCACGCCCAGCCCGATCATCCACCGCCACGCGCCCCAGCCCGACAGCGCGTAGTCGGCGATGTAGGCGACCAGGATCCCGACGGTGACCAGCAGCTGCATCAGCGAGGTGAGCTTGCCGCGCACTTCCTTCGGCGCGAGCTCCGACAGGTACATCGGCACCACCACCGACGCGATCCCCACGCCGATGCCCATCACGAACCGGAAGGCCACGAGCATCGGCGCCGCGCCCGACAGGGCGGCGCCGACCGTGCCGACGATGAACACCACCCCGGAGCCGAGGATCATCCGGCGCCGGCCCAGCGAGTCGGCCAGCCGGCCCGCGAGGCCCGCGCCCGCCATCGACCCGGCCAGCAGCCCGGAGACGACCATGCCCTGCACGATGGGGCTCAACGGGATGTCGCGGCCGATGTAGAGCAACGCGCCGGAGATGACCCCGGTGTCGTAGCCCCACAGGATCCCGCCCAGTGCGCCGAAGAACCAGATGCCGAAGTTCGCTGCCCGCCGCCCGCTCACCGGTCGATCATGACCCGGGCGGCGAAGATCGGCAGCGTGAACACCGTTTTCCTTGCCCGGTAACGCGAATCCCCCGGACGGGGCAGAAGCCGGTTCGGTCGCGGCGCGGCTGGGTACCTCAGGATGCATGTGGTTCGCGCTGGGTACACCCGTGGTCCTGATGGTCGCCGCCGTGTTGATGGAGCGGTTCGAGCAGCATTGCACGCGGACCCCGGCGAGAGTCGAGGCGAGCGAACGCGCGCCGGAAAGGCTTGCGTCTGAACGGACAACGCTTCGCGCGGCCACGGAACGCGAAGTTCCGCGGCCGGCGATGGCGCGGCAGGTGGCGCTGCCGCACTGATTTTCCGCCTTTTCCGCTTGGCGCGGACCACCGGGCAACGCCGGGAACGTGGTGCGGCGCCGGTCACGGCGAGCCGAGACGCCCGCCAGGGACGGTGATCGGCGTGGGCACTTGCGGGGACAGGGCCGGGCTCCCACCGTCGGGGTGCGGGAGCCCGGCCCGTCGCGCGCTTGTGGCGCCCGGCTACTGGGCCGCGCCCGAGGTCAGCGTCTGGTACCACGCGTCCCACGGGTGGTTGGTCGCCGCGTAGTTCGCCGGCGGGTTCGTGGCCAGCCCCGCCGAGTCGAAGTCCCAGCCGCGGACCAGGTGCCCGCTCTGGCGGGCCGAGGTGATGAACGCCGACTCCGTGGCGGGCGCGCCGTAGAACAGCGCGTCCTGCTGCAGCTCCGCCGGGTCGCCCTTCTGGTACTCGTCGAAGGCGACCTGCGGGTAGCGCACGCGCTGGCCGCTCACGCGGTCGGTGGCGTAGCGCAGGGTCTGGGCGGGCGTCGGCCCGTCGGCACCGGTCGACACGGTCACCCGCCGGGTGCCCGACGTGCCGGTGGCCTTGGGGAACAGCGCGTCCGAGGTCTTCGCGTTGCCGCTCCAGGTCACCGCGCCGGACGCGTCGAGCGTGCCCTGCCACTGCCAGTTCTGGGTGGAGGACTGGCTGCGGTGGATCTCGCGCACGCCGGTGCCGGTGAAGGCGACGGTGGGGGACACGCCGTTGTCGTACTGCCGGCTGGCCGACCAGGTCAGCTCGCCGTCGGCGCCGAGCTGCGCCGTGTGCGACCAGAGCGTGGTGGCGGTCTGCGACTGGTGGACCTCCACGAGCCGGCCCGAGTCGTCGAGCGCGATCGCCGGGGCCTGGCCGCTGTCGTAGCGGCCGTGGCGGTTCCACGTCACGAGACCGTCGGCGCCGTAGGTGCCGGTCCAGTACCAGAGCGGGCCGGCGCCGGAGTCGTGCACCTCCACGACCTGGCCGCGGCCGTTGATCGCCACCGCCGGGTGGTAGCCGACGTCGCGGCGGTACTCGGCGCGCGTGCCGCTGTCGCCCGAGAGCAGTGTGAGCACCTTGCCGCGCAAGGAGTCCGTGGTCGCGCCTGCCGGGTAGTCCTTGGCGAGCAGCAGGCGCGGGCCGAAGGCGGTCTGCACCTCCTGGTTCACCGCGGCCAGGTTGCCGGCGGCGAACGACGGGTTGTCGGTGAGGTCGTCCTTGAGGTCGAGCATCACCACGATCGGCGCGGCCGTGGGGTGCGCGGCCGACCAGGTGTTCACCACGGCGAGCCAGTCGCGCAGGTTGTTCGACGCGGGGTTGCCGGCGTGGTCGACGAGGTCGCCCGGGCTGCCGTGCCCGATGCCGTAGTCGTGGGCGGTGGCGTAGCCGTTGTCGTGGATGTCGAACTCGACGAAGCGCACGCCGTGGTCGAGCTGGTAGGTGATCGAGCCCTTCGCGCCGTCCACGTCGCCGGAGTAGCTGTTGTGGGTGGCCTTGAAGATCGTCGAGGTGAACGGCGTGGCGGCCGCGGTGGCGGGTGCGGTGACCAGCGCGAACGCGGTGGCGGCCGCGGCGAGCGCCACGGGCGCGCGGAAGCGGTGCATGTGCGGGGACCCCCAGGTCGAGTGCGGAAAGTGGCGAAATCGTAGCGATCATCCGCCGGGTTCATGGCATGTTCGGACGATGCCGGACAACAACGGGAAAATCTTTGCCGACCAGGTGGCCGACGTGCTGGGCGCACTGCCCGGGGTCGAGGCGGTCGCGCTGGGCGGGTCGCGCGCCCAGGGCAGCGCCGGCCCGGACAGCGACTGGGACGTGGCGGTCTACTACCGCGGTGCCTTCGACCCCGGTGACCTGCGCGCGCTCGGCTATCCCGGCGAGGTGTCGGAGCTCGGCGAGTGGGGCGGTGGCGTGTTCAACGGCGGCGCGTGGCTCACGATCGACGGCCGGCGGGTCGATGTGCACTACCGCGACCTCGGCTCGGTGGAGCACGAGCTCGCCGAGGCGCGGGCCGGGCGGTTCCACTGGGAGCCGCTCGCGTTCCACCTCGCCGGCATCCCGAGTTACCTCGTGGTGGCCGAGCTCGCGATCAACGAGGTGCTGCGCGGGATGCTGCCGCGTCCGGAGTACCCGCCGGCGTTGCGGGAGAGCGCGCCGAAGTTCTGGCGTGCTTCGGCGGAGCAGACGCTCGGCTACGCGAAGAGCGCACACGTCGAGCGCGGGCACACCACCGAGACCGCGGCGTCGGTCGGCGTCGCGGCGCTGCAGACCGCGCACGCCGTGCTCGCCGCGCAGGGCGAGTGGGTCACGAACGAGAAGACCCTCGTCGAGCGCGCGGGGCTGCGCGGGATCGACGACGTGCTCGGCGGCCTCGTCCACGACCTCGAAGGCGCCTTCGCGACTGCGGTCGCGCTGCTCCGCGCGGCCCGCTGACAGTCGAACGAAGTGGCTAGTGTCGACAGTTGAGGCCTCGCTCGTGATGACACCTCGATAACGGGACGATCCGTACCGAGGGGAATCGACGCGCCGCTTCCCTTGCGTGACCAGGAATTTCCCTTACCGGGAGAGATCTTTTTCCCGGTGGATGATGGCGATCGTCTCACTGCGACCCTTGACACAGCCCGGGCCGGGGCAGAGACTCTCCCGAAGTGTCGACACCTTGCGAATAGCAGTGCAGCCATCAGCAAGGAGGAGCAGTAGTGAGCAACCCAGAAGTCCGACCGGTTGGGGTGGCGGTCGGCCGATGACCTCGTCGAATGTATGTCTGGACGCGCGTGACCTGCTGCTGGGCCACAAGGCCCGGCGCGGCAACGCGTTCTCCACGGCGGTCCTCGACCTCAACCTCCAGATCATGGACGAGGAGTTCGTGGTCATCGTCGGACCCAGCGGGTGCGGCAAGACCACGTTCCTCGAAGCCGTCGCCGGGCTGGTCCCGGTCGCCGGCGGTGCGCTCGAGGTGGGCGGCAAGGCCGTCAAGGGACCCGGCCCCGAACGATCGCTGGTGTTCCAGCACGCGTCGCTCTACCCCTGGCGCACGGTGCTGGACAACGTCCTCTTCGGACCGCAGGTGCAGGGCCGGCTCACGCCGCAGGTCCGCGCCCGCGCCGAGGAGCTGCTGGAGATCGTGGGCCTGTCCCACGTGACCGGCAAGTACCCGCACGAGCTGTCGGGCGGCATGAAGCAGCGCGTGAACCTCGCGCGGGCGCTGGCCACCGACCCCACCCTGCTGCTGCTCGACGAGCCCTTCGGTGCGCTCGACGCGCAGACGCGCGAGAACCTGCAGGACGAGCTCCTGCGCATCTGGCAGGCGGACACCGTCAGCGCCAAGAAGACGGCGATGTTCGTGACCCACGACGTGAACGAGGCGGTGCTGCTGGCCGACCGCGTGCTCGTGTTCTCCCCGTCGCCGGCCCGGGTCGCCCTCGAGGTCAAGATCGACGCGCCCCGCCCCCGGGACGCGGCCTGGCGGCGCAGCGCCGAGTTCCTCGCCTACGGCGACCGGATCCTCGAGGCGCTGCACCACAAGCCGGCCGAGAAGACCGAAACCCCCGCCCCTGCCCCGGAATCCGCAGCTTCGGAAGACTCAGCGAGGAACCATGACAACGGCGTCAACTCTGACCAGGCCGCCGAGCACGCCCGGGCCGGCCGCGGCAGCGCAACCCAGGGGACTGTCCGCCTGGGTACAGCGCAGGCGTAGCGGCCTGCTCGGCGCGGCCGGGCTCGTCATCGTCCTGGTGCTGTGGCAGGTCTGCACCGCCACCGGGATCGTGGACGTCTCCTTCAGCAGCAGCCCGACGCGCATCATCGGGTCCGAGATCGACCTGTTCGGCTCGGGCGACATCTGGCCCGCGCTCGGCGCGACCGGCCTCGAGCTCCTGTGGGGCCTGCTGATCACGTTCGTGGTCGGCATCCCGGTCGGGCTCGTGCTGGGCCGCAGCAAGATCCTGCACGACATGACCGAGCCGATGGTCAACATCCTCTACTCCGTGCCGTACGTGATGTTCCTGCCGATCATCATCTTCTGGTTCGGCATCGGCGACGTCTCGCGCATCCTGGTGATCATCTGGGCCGCGATCCTGCCGCTCATCATCAACATCACCGCCGGCGTGCGGAACCTCGACAGCGACTACACCCGCGTGGCCACCGTGTTCTGCACGCCGCGGCTGCGGTTCTTCTACGCCATCGCGCTGCCCGCGACGCTGCCGTACATCCTCGCGGGTGTGCGCCTCGCCGTCGGCCGCGCACTGGTCGGCGCGATCGTCGCGGAGCTGTTCCTCGCGAGCCAGGGCCTCGGGTACTTCGTCCAGACCCAGACCTCGAACTTCAACATGGACAACGCCATGGCCGGCATCGTCATCCTCGCCGTCGTCGCGCTGCTGCTCAACGGCGCCGTGCGGATGATCGAACGCCGCTTCACCCACTGGGCAGGTTCGCAGTGAACAAGAAGATCCTCTCGGCGGTCGCGACCGCCGCGGCGCTGGCGCTCGCCCTCACCGGCTGTGCCGCCAAGGGCGGCGGCACCGCCCCCGTCAAGGCCGACGCCAACGGCGCCCTGCCGATCACCATCGGCTACACCGCGCTGGGCGCGGGGTACTCGGACCTGTACGTGGCACAGGACGAAGGCATCTTCGCCAAGCACGGCCTCAAGGTCACGCTCAGCCGGCTCAACGACAGCTCGCAGCTCGTCGCCGCGCTGTCGAGCAACAGCGTGAACATCGGGGTCGGCGTCGCCGCGGACTCCGCTGCCGCGATCATGAAGGGCTCCGACCTCAAGTACGTCGCGATGTCGGAGCCGCACTACAACCTCGAGATGTGGGCCAGCCCCGACATCAAGACGATCAAGGACCTCAAGGGCAAGAAGGTCGCGATCTCCTCGCCGGGGTCGCAGAGCGACTTCGGGCTGACCGACCTGCTCGAGGCCAACGGCATGAAGCGCGAAGACGTGCAGGCGGTGTTCGTGAAGAGCGTGCCCGCCGAGGTCGCCGCGCTCGGCAGTGGCGCGGTGTCCGCGCTGCTGACCCAGCCGCCGAACGGCACGCAGAGCCGCGAAAAGGGCGCGCACCGCCTGGCTTCGCTGGCCGACCTGCAATTCCCGCTCGGCGCGTACACCGTGCAGAACAAGTTCCTGCAGAACAACCGCGAAGCGGTGAAGCGGTTCTACGCCGCGGAAGCCGAGTCGCTGCAGTACTTGCGCTCGCACAAGCCCGAGACCGTGAAGGCGATCAAGAAGTACAGCGGGGTGCAGAGCGACGACCTGGCCAACTACGCGTACGACTTCTTCCTCACCGTGTGGTCGCAGACGCCCGAGGTGGACCCCAAGGTGATCAAGCAGGCGTTCGACGAAGCGGCGCACAACGCGAAGTCGACTCCGCCGGCGGACGTCACGAAGTACATCGACAGCACGCTGGCGGCGGCATGAGTGTGCCCCGGACCGCGGCCGCCGTGTTCGAGGACGGCTGGGCGCCCTACCTGACCGAGCGCGACCGGGCCGTCCTCTCGGCGACGTCGTGGGCCAAGCAGGTGCCGTTCGGTCTCGGCTCGCGCCCGCTCGTGGTCGCCGTCGACCTCTACTACGCGGCGCTCGGCCTGCCGCGCGCCGACATCGTGGAGTCGGTCGCCGACTGGCCCAGCTCGTGCGGCGACGCCGGCTGGGAGGTCGTCGACCGCACGGCGCCGTTCCTGCGGGCGGCCCGGGACGCGGGTGTGCGCGTGGCGTACTTCCACGCCACGCCACCGGAATTCGGGCGCTGGAACCGCAAGCCGGCTCCGGCGCTCGCGCCGAAGCCGCGTGCGGTGGACGGCAACGCCATCGTCGCGGAGGTGGCCCCGGCCGACGGGGACATCGTGCTGCGGAAGATCGGCCCGAGCTGCTTCTTCGAGACCCCGCTCGACACCATCCTCCGGGCGGGGGGCTACGACACGCTGCTCGTGGTCGGCGAGGCCACCAGCGGCTGCGTGCGCTCGACCGTGGTCGACGCGTGCAGCCGCGGCTACCGCGTGGGTGTGGTCGGCGACCTGTGCTTCGACCGGTTCGAGTCGTCGCACTGGATGAGCCTGTTCGACCTCAACCAGAAGTACGCCGACGTGATCACCGCCGACGCGGCCACCGAGTACCTCCAGGCCGACTCGCGACGAGGAGCAGCATGAACGACACCGGTCCCGACCTGCGGCGCTGGCTCGCCGAAGCCGAGCGCGAAGGCGAGGTCCAGCCGATCGAGGGCGCCCACTGGGAGCTGGAGATCGGCGCGCTCTCGCAGGTCAACTACCGGCGCAGCAAGCCGAAGGCGATGCTGTTCGACTCCATCAAGGACTACACCGCGGGCTCGCGGGTGCTGTCCGGCTCGGTCAGCAACCCGCGGCTGCTCGGCTCCGTGCTCGGCCTCGGCTGGGACAACACCGACGAGGACCTCATGGAGACCCTCGCGGTGAAGCCGGGCGAGTGGGCGGCCAACGCGTCCGAGTTCCGTGCGGTCACGGTGACCGACGGCCCGCTGCTGTCCCATGTGGACGACGAGGTGGACCTGCTGAAGTTCCCCGTGCCGCGCTGGCACGAGGGCGACGGCGGGCGCTACATCGGCACGGGCTGCGCCGTGGTCACGCGCGACTACGACACCGGCCGGATCAACCTCGGCGCCTACCGCATGCAGGTGCAGGACGAGGGCCGCTCGGCGACCGTCAACATCGAGGCCGGCAAGCACGGCGCGCAGCACCTGCGCCGCTGGTTCGAGGCCGAGGGCCGCGCGCCCATCGCCGCGTCGCTCGGGCACCACCCGGCCTACCTGGTGGCGGCCGGCGTCGAGGTGCCCGGCGACGTGTCGGAGTACGACTACGTGGGCGCGATGACCGGCTCCCCGGTGCGCACGATCGCGGGCCTGGCCACGGGTCTGCCGCTGCCGCACGACGCGGAGATCGCGATCGAGGGCTGGGTGCGTCCGGCCGACACCCGGCCGGAGGGCCCGTTCGGCGAGTGGACCGGGTACTACTCAGGTTCGAAGGACCCGATCCTCGCGATCGACATCGAGAAGGTCTACTACCGCGACGACCCGATCCTGCTCGGGGCGCCTCCGGGCAAGCCGCCGCACGACTACTCGTACATGCGCACGGTGATGAAGTCCGCGATCATCACCGACTCGCTGCGCAAGACCGGGCTGCCCGGCGTGCGCGGGGTGTGGGCGCACGAGGCCGGCGGCGGGCGTTCGCTGCTGATCGTGGCGATCGAGCAGAAGTACCCGGGGCACGCGCGCCAGGCCGCGTACCTCACGGCGCAGCTGCCGAACGCCGCGTACATGAACCGCTTCACGGTGGTGGTGGACCACGACGTGAACCCGCGCGACCTCGGCGAGGTCGTGTGGGCGATGTGCGGGCGCACCAACCCCGAGCTCGACATCGAGGTCATGAAGCGGACGTGGGGCAGCCGGGTCGACCCGCTCACGCTGCCGGGCGAGATCGCGTTCAACAGCCGCGCGGTGATCGACGCGTGCCGGCCGTTCGAGCGGCTCGCGGACTTCCCGGCGGTGGCCGAGTCGACCGAGGACCTGGTCGCTTCGGTGACCAGGCGCTGGCCCGAGGTGCTCGGCTAGTGACCGACGCGGGCGTCGAGGACCTGCGGAAGGAGCTGTTGTTCAGCGCGTTGCGCGGGTCCGACGGCGACTCGTCGCTCGCGTTCACGATCTTCCGCGAGCTCGCCACGAGCATCGTGGAGGGCAGGCTCCGGCCCGGCCACGAGGTCAACTCGGCCGAGCTGGCCCGGCGGTTCAGCACCTCCCGCACCCCGGTGCGGGAGGCGCTGCTCCTGCTGGAACGGGAGTCGCTGGTGATCGTGCCGCCGCGGCGGCGGCCGTACGTCTCGCCGGTGGACATGCGGCAGGTGCGGGAGATCTACGAGATCCGGGGCAGCCTCTACGGGCTGGTCAGCGAGCTGGTGGTCGCCCGCGCCACGGACGAGGAGATCGACGGCCTGCGGGCCTGGCAGAAGGTGCTGGCCGACGACGCCGAACGCGGCGACGTCCACGGCTACTTCTGGCACAACGTCGGCTTCCGCAACGCCGAGGCGAGCCTCTCGCAGAACGGCGAGCTGCAGCGGCGGCTGAGCTCGCTGGGCCTGCAGATGCACCGCTTCCGGCACCTGAGCCTGTCGCTGCCGGGCCGGCTGCTGCACTCGGTCGCCGACCACGAGCGCCTCGTCAACGCCTACGCCGACCGCGACGCGCCGCTCGCCGCCGCGGTCAGCCGGTCGCTGGTGCTGCGGGGTTACCGGGCGATCGAACGGTCCGGTCAGGTGTGAGGCAGTGCCCGGCTTCCCGGCCGGGCGCGCGTAACCGCCGTCTGTGCGCGCGAGGCCCCGACCCGCGCACAGGCGCCGGTCACCCGCGTCCGGCCGGGACGTCCGGCGGCACGCGTCAGGCGACGGGCCCGGGGGAACGCTCGACCTGCAGGCCGGACCAGCCGGACTCCTCTATCGCCTGCAGCCCGGCCGTGATGATGGACTTCGTCAGCGCCACGGCCAGCGGGGCGTCGCGGTCGCGGTAGGCCTCCAGGAGCCGTTCGTGGTCGTCCACCGAGCGCGTCAGGCGGCCGGGCAGCGACAGGCTGACGTGGCGCAGCTGGAGCGTGCGCAGGCCCAGGGAGCCGAGCAGGCGGGTGAGCTGGTGGTTGCCCGCGACCTCGGCCTCGGCCTGGCGGAACGTGACGTTGTGCCAGAAGTAGGAGTCGACGTCGCCGCGTTCGGCGTCGTCGCGCAGGTGGGCCTGCCACCGGTCCAGCACGTCGAGCGCGCTGTCGGGGGCGTTGCGCACGATCAGCTCGCTGACCAGGCCGTGCAGGCTCGCGCGGATCTCGTACATCTCGCGTGCCTGGCTCAGCGTCACCGGCGCCACGCGCGGGCGCCGGCGGGCGGGGATGTCCACGAGGCCTTCGCGCTGCAGCGTCAGCAGCGCTTCGCGCACGGGCGTGCGGCTGCTGGTGTAGCGGCGGGCGAGTTCGACGGAGTTCACGTCGGCTCCCGGCGGCAGGCGGCCGTCGATGATCTGCACCGCGAGGTCCTCGACGATGCGGTCCACGAGCGAGATCTCGGTGCGCCCGTCGCGCAGGATGCGGCGCAGGACGTCGGTTCCGGGCCGTTCGCCGGTTTCGTCCGGCACGGTCACGGGGTCTCCTCGGGGGTCGTGGCCGCGCGCAGCACGTCGAGCATCTGCTGGGCGGCCGGCGGGTGGCTCGCGTTGAGCAGCCGGACGGCCGCGATGCGCCGGCGCGGCGCGGGACCGGCGATGTCCACGGCGACGACGTCGGGCCGCAGCGCCACCAGCGCGAGCCGCGGCGCCGCGCTGATGCCGACGCCCGCCGCCACCAGGCCCTGTGCCGACAGGTAGTCCTCCGTGGCGAAGCCGATGTCGGCCTCGAACCCGGCGAGCCGGCACAGCGTCGTGAACGCCTCGTCGTACGGCGGGCGGTGGCTGCGCACCACCCAGCTCTCGCCCGCGAGCTCGCGCAGCTCCACTTCGGACTCGCCGGCCACGGGGTGGTCCACCGGCACGAGCACGCACAGCGGGTCGTCGGCCAGGTGGATCCACTCGATGTCGGCGGGCACCGAGCGCGGGTCGAAGTCGTAGTCCCAGGCCAGGCCCAGGTGGATCGAGCCGTCGCGCAGGTTCGCGGGCATGTCGGACGCGTGGGCCGAGCGCAGCACGATCTTCGTGTCCGGGTAGCGCTCCTGGTACGTGCGCACCACGCGCGGGATGAGGTCCGCGCCGGCCGTGGGGAACGCGCCCAGGCGCACGTAGGACTGCTGCGCCTTGAGGTCGGCCATCTCCTGCTCGATGTTCGCGATCGTGCCGAGCAGGCCCGTGCTGCGCTCGGCGAGGATGCGCCCGGAGTCGGTGAGCTCGATGCCGCGCGGGCCGCGGATCATCAGTGTCACGCCCAGCTGCCGTTCCAGCAGCGCCATCTGCTGCGACACGGCGGAATGGGTCATGAACAGGGCTTCGGCCGCCGCGGTGAACGAGCCGCGTTCGGCCACCGCCGAGAAGATCTGCAGTCGCCGAGCTTCGAGCACCCGAGTCCTTTCCCGACCGCTCGCGCGGTCCCGCCGTCAGCCACCTTGGGTGAGAGCGTCTTTGCGCCTGGTCACGTCACCGTCCCACGCCGGGGGCGCGAGCTCCCACAGGCCCACCCGGGCGAGCGCGCGGCGGGCGGTGAAGTCCACCAGGTCGTCGATCGTCTCGGGTCGAGAATAGAAGGCCGGGACCGGGGGCGCGATGATGGCGCCCGCTTCGGCCGCGGCGGTCATCGACTTGAGGTGCCCGAGGTGCAGCGGCGTCTCGCGCACCATCAGCAGCAGCGGCCGGCCCTCCTTGAGGCACACGTCGGCCGCGCGGGCGACCAGGTCGTCGGTGTAGCCGGTGGCGATGGCCGAGAGCGTCTTGATGGAGCACGGGGCGACCACCATGGCCTCCACGGGGAACGACCCCGACGCGATGGTCGCGCCGATCTCGCCCGGCCGGTGCGTGACGTCGGCCAGCTCGCGCACGTCCTCGGCGGACAGGTCGCACTCGTGGCGCAGCGTCACGATCCCGGCCTTCGACAGGATGAGGTGCGTCGAGAAGTCCGGGCGCTCGCGCAGCAGTTGCAGAATGCGCACGCCGTAACACGCACCGCTCGCCCCGGTGATGGCCACGACGACGTTGCGCCGCGGAAGTCCTGTCCCCGTCAACGGGCACCCGCCTTTCGTTCTCACCCGGTGGTGGTGCCGGGCTCCGGTCATCGCATCACGCCGGGCCCCGCTCGCGCGAGGGGGCCGCTGTAAGAACTGCTTACCGGGGCCGACAGCAAAGCGCGCTGGTTGGCCCTGTCCTGGCCACCTAGCGTCGAGCACCAGCGAGTTTTCCCACACGTGGTCTTCGGCACTGAGAGGTGAGTCGGACGGACAGCGACGAGATCGTCCCCTACCCGGTTCTCGACACGCACGCGCACATCGTCCCGCCGTCGCTGCTCGCGGCGCTCGAGAAGGCGCCCGCGTGCGGCTTCAGCGCCCGGCGCACGGAGAAGGGCTGGGTCGTCGACGTGCCCGGCATGGGCGAGACGCGCCCGATCGGCGCGCGGATGAACGAGACCGGCCCGCGGGCCGGCTGGCGCGCGCAGACGGGGGTGGCCACCCAGGTCATCTCGCCGTGGATGGACATCCAGTCGGCGTTCCTCGAACCGCCGGCCGCGCGCGACTGGGCCCGCACGGTCAACGACGCGATGGCCGAGTCCGTGGCCGAGCTGGGCGGCGGCACGACCGCGCTGGCGACCGTGGCCACCGACGACGGCGAGCAGGCCGCCGCGGACCTGCTGGAGGTGTGGAAGCGCCCGGAGTTCACCGGCGTCATGCTGAGCACCGACCCGCTCACCGGCTCGGCGCCGCACGAGGAGAACTTCGAGCCACTGTGGACGGTCGCCGCACGCGAGGAGATCCCGGTGGTGCTGCACCCGCCCACGTACGGGCCCTCGGGCGAGCTCGCCACGCTCGGCACCATGGGCAACGTCCACGGCCGGCTGATCGACAACACCGTCGCCGTGACCGAGCTGATCCTCCACGGCCTGCTCGACCGCCACCCCGGCCTCAAGCTGATCCTCGTCCACGGCGGCGGGTTCCTGCCGTACCAGGCGAGCCGGCTCGACGGCGGCTACCGCACCAAGGAGGCGTTCGCCGGGGAGCTGGAGCGCGACAAGCCGTCGGACTACCTGCGCGACTTCGTCTACGACACCGTCGCGCTGTCCGCGCCCGCCATCCGCTTCCTCACCGGGCTCGTCGGCTCCGACCACGTGGTGCTGGGCAGCGACTACCCGTTCGCGCTGGGCGACCCGCGCCCCGTGCACACCGTGCTGGACGCCGGACTGTCCGAAAGCGACACCGAGGCGATCCTGCGCACCAACGCCGAGAAGATCTTCCGGAGGCCCGCATGATCCCGTCCACCTCGACCGCGGGCCCGCTGGCGGTCCGCCGCTGGGGCGCGGGCGAGCCCGTGGTGCTGCTGCACCCGCTCGCCACCTCCGGCGAGCTGTGGACGCCGCTGGCCGAGGCGCTCGCCGACGAGTTCCAGGTGTTCGCGTTCGACCTGCGCGGCCACGGCGAGTCGGCGTGGGACGGCAAGCCGTTCTCGATCGCCGACCTGGCCGACGACCTCGGCGTCGCGCTCGACTCGCTCGGGCTGGAGACCGTGTCGCTGCTGGGCCTGTCGATGGGCGGCAGCGTCGGCGTGAACTTCGCCGGCCGCTTCCCGGCCCGGGTGCGTTCGCTCGTGCTCGCCGACACCACGGCGTACTACGGCGACGACGCGCCGGAGGTGTGGGCCGAGCGCGCGGAGAAGGCCGTGTCCGTGCCGCGCTCGAAGCAGGTCGCGTTCCAGCTGGACCGCTGGTTCTCCCCGGAGTTCCGCGAGGCGAACCCGAACGAGGCCGACCGGATCGTGAAGATCTTCCTGCGCACCAACAGCGAGGCGCACGCCGCGGCGTCGATCGCGATGGGCGAGATGGACTCCCGCTCGCTGCTGCCGTCGGTCACCGCGAGCACGCTCGTGCTCGTCGGGGAGCACGACTACGCGACGCCGCCGGAGATGGCGGCCGCGCTCGCCGACGGCATCCCCGGTGCCGAGCTGGAGGTCCAGACCGGCCTGCGGCACATGTCCCTGATCGAACGGCCCGCGCTCGCCGAGCGCGTGCGGGCGCACCTGAAGACCGGTTCGGAGAGCCAGTGAAACCCGGAAAGTTCACGTACCACTCGCCGCGCAGCCTCGACGAAGCACTCGCCGCGCTGCAGGTGTACGGCGACGACGCGAAGGTGCTGGCCGGCGGCCAGAGCCTGATGCCGATGCTCAACTTCCGCCTGGCCCGCTTCGAGCACCTGGTGGACGTGAACCGCCTGGGCGCCGAGTACGCCGAGCCGACGTTCGGCGACACGCGCATCACGATCCCGCTGCTCGTGCGGCAGCGCCGCGTCGAGCGCTCGGCCGAGGCCGCCGCCGTGCTGCCCGTGCTCACCGAGGCGCTGGCGCAGGTCGCCCACCCGCAGATCCGCAACCGCGGCACGATCTGCGGCAGCCTCGCCCACGCCGACCCGGCGGCCGAGCTGCCGAGCGTGCTCTCGGTGCTCGACGCGACGTTCACGATCGCCTCGTCGCGCGGGGTGCGCGAGGTGCCGGCAGAAGAGTTCTTCCTCTTCCACCTCACCACCTCGCTCGAACCCGACGAGCTGCTGCTGCAGGTCAGCGTGCCGCGTCCGCCGGCGAACCAGTTCTCGGCGTTCCGCGAGTTCGCGACGCGGCGCGGGGACTTCGCGCTCGCCGGCGTGGCCGCGGTGTGCGAGGTCGACGCCGCCGGCGTCCTCACCACCTGCCGGATCGCCGCGGCGGGTGTCGCGCCCACCCCGCACCGGCTCACCGACGTCGAGGCGCTGGTGACCGGCGCGTCCCTGACCGACGAGCTGTGGCCCGACGTCGAGGCCGCCGCCCGCGCGCAGGTCGACCCGACCGGCGACATCCACGCGAGCGCCGAGTACCGCAGCCGCCTCACCGGCGTCCTGGTCAAGCGCGCGCTCGCCGACATCCGAGGAAAGCTGGAGGCCAGCCGTGCGTGACCACGCGACGGAGTTCCCCGTCCGCACCCAGGACGAGACGCACACCGTGGGGTGCACGGTCAACGGCCGCGAGTACGAGGCCGTCGTCGATCCGCGGATGACGCTCGCCGACTTCCTGCGCGAGAAGCTGCGCCTCACCGGCACGCACCTCGGCTGCGAGCACGGCGTCTGCGGCGCGTGCACCGTGATCGTCGACGGCGCGGCCACGCGCTCGTGCCTCATGCTCGCCGTGCAGGCCGACGGCGCCGAGGTCGAGACCGTGGAGGGTCTGGCCGAAGACGGCGAGCTGTCGCCGCTGCAGTGCGCGTTCAAGCGCAACCACGCCCTGCAGTGCGGGTTCTGCACGCCCGGCTTCCTGATGAGCGTGACGGCCGCGCTGCGCGAGGAGAGCGTGACGACGGAGGAGCAGGCCCGCGAGGTGCTGTCCGGCAACATCTGCCGCTGCACCGGCTACACCGGCCTCGTGAAGTCCGTGCTGGAAGCCTCGGCCGGAAAGGACGGCAACGCATGAGCGACACCCTGGTCCCCGAAGGCACGATGATCGGCCGGCGTGTGGAGCGCCGCGAGGACGAGCGCCTGCTGACCGGCCACGGCGGTTACCTCGACGACCTCGATCTGCCCGACGCGCTCGCGGCCGCGTTCCTGCGCTCGCCCCACGCCCACGCGAAGATCCTCTCCTTCGACGCCACGGAGGCCCTCGCGCTGCCCGGCGTGATCGCGGTGTACTCCGGCGCCGACCTGATGGAGATCCAGAAGCCGCTGGCGCCGAAGGTGCAGCACCCGAAGCTGCGCGACTACCCGCGGCTGCCGATGCCGCCGCACGAACTGCACTACGTCGGGGAGCCGCTCGCCGTCGTCGTCGCCGAGTCGCGGTACCTCGCCGAGGACGCGCTGGAGCTCATCGAGGTCGACTTCGAGGTGCTGCCCGCCGTCGCGTCGACCGCCGTCGCGTTGCAGGAGAACGGTCCGCTGGCCCACTCCGGCGACGAGAGCAACGTCGCCGTGCTGCTCACCCAGAGCGCGGGCGACGCGGCGAAGGCGCTCGCCGACGCGCCGAACGTGCTGTCCGAAGAGTTCTTCGTGATGCGGGGCGGCGGCCACTCGATGGAGACGCGCGGCGTGGCGGCCCGGTTCGAGGCGGCGACCGGCCAGGTCACCATCTGGGACACCACGCAGGCCCCGCACTACGCGCGTCAGCAGCTGTCGGTCATCTACGAGATGGCCGAGGACGACATCCGCGTGATCGCGCCGGCCGACGTCGGCGGCGGCTTCGGCCCGAAGGCGCAGTTCTACGGCGAAGAGGTCGTGATCCCGTGGGTCGCGATGAAGCTGGGCCGCGCGGTGAAGTGGGTCGAGGACCGCCAGGAGAACATGGTCACCTCGATGATGGAGCGCTCGCAGACCCACCGCGTCGACGTCGGGTTCGACGACAACGGGCTGCTGCTCGCGGTCAAGGACGTGATCGAGCACGACCAGGGCGCCTACTGCGCGGGCCTGCAGGTCCCGTCGATCACCACCTCGACCGTGCCCGGCCCGTACCACGTGCCGAACATCGCGATCGAGCTGCGCGCGTGCTACACGAACATGGTGCCGACGTCGTCGGTCCGCGGCGCGGGCCGCCCGCAGGCGGTGTTCGTGATGGAGCGGATGATCGACCGGATCGCCGAGCACCTCGGGCTCGACCCGGCGGAGGTGCGGCGCCGCAACCTGATCCAGGCCGACGAGTTCCCGTACAAGGTCGGCATCATGTTCCGCGACGGCAGCCCGCTCACCTACGACAGCGGCGACTTCCCGACGCTGCTGGAAGGCACGCTCGAACGCATCGGCTACGACGAGGCGCGCGCGCTGCAGGCCAAGCTCCGCCAGGAAGGCCGTTACCTCGGCATCGGCCTCTCGGTGTACATCGAGGGCTGCGGCCTCGGCCCGTACGAGGGCGCGAAGATCCGGCTGACCAACAAGGGCCGCATCCTCGTCACGCTCGCGGCGGCCGGGCAGGGCCAGGGCTACGAGACCGTCTACGCGCAGATCGCCGCCGACGGCATCGGGCTCGACATGGACTACATCGAGGTCAAGACCGGCGATACGGCCCGGATCCCGTTCGGCCAGGGCACGTTCGCCTCGCGCATCACGGCCACCTGCGGGCCGGCCGTGCTGGACGCGGCGAAGCAGATGCGCGAACGGCTGCTCGACACCGCGTCGGTCCTGCTCGGCTGCGATGCGTCCGAAGTGGACTTCGTGGGCGACAAGGCCTGTCTCGGCGGCGACCTGGAGAAGTCCGTTTCCCTGCAACAGCTCGCGCAGACGGCCAACATCGGCAAGCACGGCATCACGATGCCGCGCGGCATCAAGGCCGGCATCGAGACCTCCAGCTACTTCTCGCCGGAGCGCGCCGCCTACGCCAGTGGCGCGCACGCCGCGCTCGTGGAGGTCGACCCGGAGACCGGCGAGATCGAGATCCTCAAGTACGTGATCGGCCACGACTGCGGCAACGTGATCAACCCGCTGCTGGTCGACGGCCAGGTGCTCGGCGGCTTCGCCCACGGCATCGGCAACGCGATGTACGAGGAGCCGGTGTACGACGTCGAAGGCCAGCCGCAGGCTACGAGCTACCTCGACTACGCACTCGTGTCGGCCACCGAGGTGCCGCCGGTCGAGCTGTTCCACATCCAGACCCCCAGCCCGCTCAACCCGCTTGGGGTGAAGGGCGCGGGGGAGGGCGGCACGATCCCGGCGCCCGCCACGATCGCGAACGCCGTGGAGGACGCGCTGCGGCCGCTGCGGGCCCGCGTGACGCGCGCGCCGATCACCCCGGCGCGGATCGCCGAATCCATCGCAGCCGCCGCGGACCAGGACTGAGAGGCACCGCATGCTCATCGAAAACTCCTTCGACGTCGCCGCCGACCCGGACGAGGTCTTCACCTTCCTGCAGGACGCGCACAACGTGGCCGCCTGCTTCCCGGGCGCCGAGCTCGTGGAGGACCTGGGCGACGACTCCTACCGCGGCAAGGTGAAGATCAAGGTCGGCCCGGTCACGGCGGCCTACCAGGGCGTCGCGAAGATCGTCGAGAAGGACGGCGCCGCCCGCGTCGCCGTGCTGGTGGCCGACGGCAAGGACACCCGCGGCGCCGGCACGGCGAAAGCCAAGGCGACCATGCGCGTGACGCCGGCCGACGGGGGAGCGCACGTCGCCCTCGAGACCGACCTGACCATCTCCGGCAAGCTCGCGCAGTTCGGCCGGGGCATCATGTCCGACGTGTCCGGGCGGATGGTCGGTGAGCTGGCTTCGCGGGTGCGGCAGCGGATCGAGGCCGGGGAAGAAGCCCCGGCCCCGGCTGCCGCTCCCACCCCGGCGGTCAACGGTTCGGCCGCTCCGGCCGCGGCGGCTGCGGCTTCCGCCACGACCGCCACGGCGACCGCGACCCCGCCCCGTCCCGCTCCCCAGTTCGACGAAGCACCGCCGATGAAGGCGTCGGTGCTGATCCGCATCGTGCTCGCCGGTTACCTCGAACGGTGGGCCGCGCGCCTGCGCAAGTCCACCGAAGCCTGACCCGTCCCTCGTTCGACCGCTCGCCGCTCCGCTCCCCGTCCCCCCGCTCGATGGCCGTCACCGCCGTCCGTCATCGCTTGGAGCTACCTCCATGGCCGTCACCGCCGCCGCCACGGCTCCTGCTGCCACCCCCGAAGCCGAACCCGTGCCGATCTTCGACGTCGGGATCGACGACAAGGTCAAGATCTCGAGTTCGATCGGGCTCGGGGTCCAGAACATCCTCGGCATGGCCGGGCTGCTGATCTTCCCCGCCCTGATCGGCACCGCGTTCAAGCTGTCGGCCACCGACACCGCCTACCTCTACGGCGTCACGTTCATGACGTCCGGGCTCGTGGTGATCCTGCAGTCGGTGTTCCTGCTGCGGCTGCCGATCGTGCAGGGCCCGTACGCGGGTTCGCTGGCCGCGCTGCTGGCCGTGGGCCACGGCAAGGGCGGGCTGGGCGCGGCGTTCGGCTCGATGGTCGTGGCCGGGCTGATCTGGTGTGTGCTCGCCATCCCGATCAAGAAGTACGGGCTGGTCACGTACCTGTCGAAGTTCGTGCGCGACCCGATCATCTGCGGTGTCCTGGTGCTGATCCTCGCCACCCAGCTCACCAGCACCGCGTTGCCGAACGTGCTGGGCACGCCGGGCAGCCCCGGGTTCCCCGGCATGAACCTCGTGTCGGGCCTGGTCACCGCACTGGTCGTCATCCTGCTCACGTTGCTGCCCAAGGGAACCATCCTGCGCCGCGGTGCCGTGCTGGTCGCGGTGGTCGTCGGCACGGTCGTGTACGCGATCTTCGAACCGACGCACTTCGCGGGCGTGGTGCACAACGTGGGCTTCACGGTGCCGCGGATCTTCCCGTTCGGCTTCTCGGTCGACGGCGAGCTCGTGCTGATCTTCTTCATCACGCTGTTCCCGGCGATCGCGGAGAGCATCGCGACCTACGACATCGTCGCCGGCTGGGGCGGCCAGGAGCTGTCCGGCTACCGCGTTTCGCAGGGCGTGTTCGGCGAGGTCCTGGGCAGCACCGTCGGCGCGGTCTTCGGCGGCATGTCCACGCTGGCCTACCCGGACAACATCGGCCTGCTGCGCGTGACCAAGGTCGGCTCCCGCTACGTGACGCTGGCGACCGGCGTCATCCTGCTCGTGCTGGGCGGCCTCGGCCCGTTCGACCACCTGCTGCAGGCCGTGCCGCTCCCGGTGCTCGCCGCGGCCGGCACCGTCCTGTTCGGAGTGCTGTTCGCGAGCGCCATCGACGCCCTCTCGGGCGTGCACTGGTCCCGCGACAACCTCATGCTCGCCGGGTTCCCGTTCATCACCGCGATCGGCGGGCTGTTCGTGCCGCCCGCGACGATGAAGGTGCTGCCGCAGGTGGTGCAGCTGATCCTGCAGCAGCCGCTGATCCTCGGCACGGTGCTGCTGCTCCTGATGAAGGCCGGGTACGGCTTGCGCCGCAAGGAGTCCTCGGCTTCCTGACACCCGGTCAGAGTGAGCAGGCGGTGGCCAGCTCCGCGGGAGTCGCACCCGCGGGGCGGGCCACCGTCGCCGAGACCGGCGGCTGCACCCCGCGCAGCCAGCTCGCGAGCGCGGTGAACGCGGTGCGGAAACACGGGGCCATCGGCCGCAGCCGGTCCGGGAACGTGTCGACCAGGCCGTCGACGTGGTTGCCGTCCTCGACGCGGTAGTAGCGGTGCAGCGCGCCCCGGGCGGCGTGCTCGACCACGCGGTCGTAGACGTCGGAGTCGCGGCTGATCGGCAGGAGGCTGTCCAGCGTGCCGTGCAGGGTGATCAGCGGCCGGCCGATCCGCCCGGTGAGCGCCACCTTCGCGACCGCCCGGTGGACGGCGGCGGGCCGGGCCGCGTAGTCGTAGTCGGCGTCGCACGCCGGCGTTCCGGTGGGGCAGAACGGGATCCCGGCCGCGAGGGCGCCGTCGAACCCAGGGTCGACCTCGGCGCGGTAGGTGCGCTGCGTCAGATCCCAGTAGACCTGGTCGTGGTAGGGCCACAGGAACTCCGAGCCCGGCGCGAAACCCGCGGCCAGGATCGCCTGGTGCGCCTGGGGATCACCGGCCGCGTAGGCGGGGTAGTTCCGCAGGGCGGACGGCAGGAACGTGAGCAGGTTCGGTCCGTCGGCCGTCCAGAGCGTGCCCTCCCAGTCGACGCCGCCGTCGTAGAGCCACGGCCGGTTCTCCAGCTGCCAGCGCACGAGGTACCCGCCGTTGGACAGCCCGGCCGCGATCGTCCGTGCGGGCGGGCGGCCGTAGTGCCGCGCGGCGGCGAGCTTCGCGGCGACGGTCAGCTGGGTGACGCGATCGTTCCACTCGGCGAGCGCGTCGCCGGGGTTGCGTCCGTCGGAGTAGAAGTCCGTGCCCGTGTTTCCCTTGTCCGTGGCCGCGAACGCGTACCCGGCGGCGAGCACCTGGTCGCCGATCGCGCGGTCGTTGGCGTACTGGCGGCGCGTGCCGGGGGAGCCGGAGACCACGAGACCGCCGTTCCAGCGGTCCGGCAGGCGCAGCACGAACTGCGCGTCGTGGTTCCACCCGTGGTTGGTGTTGGTCGTCGACGTGTCGGGGAAGTAGCCGTCGACCTGGACGCCGGGCACGCCGCTCGGCGCGGGGAGCGCGGCCGAGGTCAGGCCCGCCCAGTCCGCCTGGACGGTGTGGCCGGTGGCGAGGGTGCCGGTGGTGGTCAGGTCGGCGAGGCACGCCTGTTCCTGGTGTGCCGCACCGGGAACACCGACCGGCGTGCACCGGGCCGCGGTCGCCGCAGGCGCCGCGAGGACGGTGCCGGCGAGCAGACCGGCGAGGACGAGGGGGAACCGCCGCGTACGCATGCCGGAACCGTAGGACTGGACCACCGCGGGCGGTATCCGGCGTGACCACACAATCCGGGCGCGAGTTGTGGTGGTCCGCACCGTGGGAACGCGGAGTGCGGAGTTCCTACGCTGAGCGTGACGGTGCTCACCGAGGTCACGAGGAGGTGGTCGGTGTGCGGAAGGTCCTCACCGGGCTGCTGGTGTCGGCTCTGCTGGTGCTGCTGCCCGGGTTCGCGTCGGCGGCGGCGATCAAGGAGGTCACGGGGTTCGGGGCGAACCCGGGTGCGCTGAAGATGTACGAGTACGTACCCGACGGCCTGCCCGCCGGGCGGCCCGTGGTGGTGACGTTGCACGGTTGCACGCAGAACGCGACCGGCTACGGCCAGGGCGCCGGCTGGGTCGAGCTGGCCGATCGCTGGCGCTTCGCCCTCGTACTGCCGCAGCAGCAGCCCGCGAACAACATCACCGGCTGCTTCAACTGGTTCCAGCCTTCCGACACCACCCGCGGGTCGGGGGAGGCCGAGTCGATCGCGCAGATGGTGCGCCGCGCGGTCGCGGATGCGGGTGCCGACGCGTCACGGGTGTACGTCACCGGCCTGTCCGCGGGCGGGGCGATGACGTCGGTGCTGCTCGCCGCCTACCCGGAGCTGTTCGCCGGTGGTGCGGTGGTGGCCGGTCTGCCGTACGGCTGTGCGTCTTCGGCGCTCGACGCGTACTCGTGCATGTACCCGGGCAAGGACCTCACGCCCGCGCAGTGGGGCGCGAAAGTCCGTGCGGCGTCGGCGTTTTCGGGCCCGCGGCCCACGGTGAGCCTGTGGCAGGGCACGGCGGACTTCACCGTCGCGCCGGTGAACCTGCGTGAGCTCACCGACCAGTGGACGAACGTCGCGGGCGTGGCCGCCACACCGTCCACAACGGACACCGTCGGCGGTTTCCCGCACGCGGTGTACCGGGACGGCTCGGGCCGCGCGGCGGTCGAGACCTACTCGATCACGGGCATGGGCCACGGTCAGCCGGTCGCCCCCGGCACGGGTCCCGACCACTGCGGGCACGCCGGTGCCTACCTCCTCGCCGTGGGCGTGTGCGCGGCGGCGCAGGTCGGGAAGGCGTGGAACCTGGCCTCCTGAGGGGGCACCGGGTCGCCCGCGCTTGCCTCCGGCGCGTCACCGGCGGATGATGGGCGACTCGGTATCCCCGAGGTCAGGGAGGCGCGCGATCGCCGGCAACGCTGCCGAACCCGGGCGCACGGTGCTCAGCCGTGCGTTCGCGATCCTGGACTCGTTCCTCGACGGCCGCCCCGAGCAGACGCACGGTGAGATCACACGGGCCACCGGGTTCGCGCCCGCCACGGTCTACCGGCTGCTCGCGGAGCTCGTCGGCTGGGGCGCGCTCGAACGCACCGGTCGGGGCCGCTACCGCATCGGCCTGCGAATGTGGCAGCTCGGCTCGCAGGCGCCGACCGGGCGGGAGCTGCGCGACGTCGCGCTGCCGTTCCTGCAGGACCTGCTGCAGGTGACCCGCGAGGTCGTACACCTCGTGGTGCTCGACGAGGGCCGCGCGCTCTACCTCGAAAAACTCGAGGCGCACCCGGACGTGGTGGTCACCTCCCGCGTCGGGAAACGGTTGCCGCTGCACGCGACCGGGCCCGGCAAGGTGCTGCTGGCGCACGCGCCCGCCGAGTGCCTGGACGAGGTGGTGTCGGCCGGCCTGGACCGCCGGGCCAGCGGCACCATCACCGATCCCGCGCAGCTGCGTGGTGTGCTCGCCGAGATCCGCCGTTCCGGCTTCAGCATCTCGCGCGACGAGATGACCGACGGCGCGTCGTCGGTCGCGGCGCCGGTGCGCGGGGTCGCCGACGAGGTCATCGCCGCCATCTCCGTGGTCGTGCCCAGCAGCACACCGAACCTCTCGCCACTGATCCCGGTGGTCCGGATGGCCGCGCTCGGCGTGTCCCGCGCGATCCAGACGGGGTGAAGTTTTCCGTCCAGTGAGAGCGGGGCTGGGTTTCGCAGGCGGACGTAACGGACACTCCTGAGCCACCCACTCCAGGGAGGTTCCTTGCCCGCCACCGTCCGAGACGCCGCGTTCGACGTCCTGCGCCGCTTCGGCGCGACGACGTTGTTCGCCAACCCCGGCTCGACCGAGATCACGCTGCTCACCGACCTGCCGGGCGACTTCGAGTTCGTGCTGGCGCTGCACGAGGGCTCGGTGGTCGGGATGGCCACGGGCTGGGCGCTCGCCGCGGACCGGCCGGCGGTCGCGATCCTGCACACCACCGCGGGATTGGGCAACGCGGTGGGCGCGCTGGCGACCGCGCGGGTCAACCGGGCGCCCCTGGTCGTCCTCGTGGGGCAGCAGGACCGCCGCCACCTCGCGCTGGAGCCGTTCCTCGCAGGCCACCGGCTCGACGACGTCGCCGCGCCCGCGCCCGTGTGGGTCGGGGAACCCCCGCGGCCGCAGGACGTGCCGGGCGCGCTGGCCCGCGCGTGGCACGAGGCGCGCGACCACCGCGGTCCCGCGCTGGTGATCGTGCCGATGGACGACTGGCTCGCGCCGGCCGCCGACGACGAGCCGCTGCCCGCGCCGGCGCGACTGGTCCGGACCACCGCGGCGGAGGTGGAGGTCGTCGCCGAGCTCGAGAAGTTCCTGGCGCAGGCCGAAAAACCGGTGCTCGTGGTCGGGGCCGGCGCGGACGATCCGGAGTCGTGGCACGCGCTGGAAGCGCTCGCGCAGCGGCTTCAGTGTCCGGTGTGGCAGGAGGCGTTCGGCGCCCGTGCGGGGTTCCCGCAGGACCACCCGCAGTTCGCCGGGCACCTGCCCGCGGGCCGCGCGGAGCTGCGCAAGGTGCTGGCCGGCCACGACGCCGTGCTCGCCGTGGGCGCGCCGGTGTTCCGGCAATACCCGCGCGAGCCCGGCCGGCTGATCGGCCCGGGCACGCGGATCGCCGTGGTCACCGACGATCCCGACGAGGCCCACCGCAGCCCGGCCGATCTCGCCGTGCTCGCCCGGCCCGCGGCGGTGTGCGGTCCGCTCGCGCAGCGCCTGCCGGCGCGCCCGACGCCCGCCGAACCACTGGGGCGCACGATCGACCTGCCCGCGCCGCCGACCGTCGGGCTGGCTCCGGAGCACGTGTTCGCCGCGCTGGCCCGGCGGATCCCGCGTGACACGGTGCTCGTGGAGGAGACGCCGTCGAGCCGGCCGTCGCTGCACGCGCTCGTGCCCGCCCGCGAGCCGCTCGGATTTCTCAGCGCCGCCATGGGCGGCCTCGGTTTCGCGGTACCCGCGGCGATCGGCGTGCGGATGGCCCGGCCGGACCGTCCGGTGATCGCGGTCGTCGGCGACGGCTCGTCGCTGTACGCGATCCAGGCGCTGTGGAGCGCCGCCCACTACGGAGTCGGCGTGCTCGTGGTGGTGCTCGCGAACGGCCGGTACGCGATCATGGACGAGCTGGCCGCCCGCCACGGCGAACGGTCGGCCGCGCCCGGCGCCGCGCCGTGGCCCGCGTTCGACGAGATCAGCGTGAGCGGTCTCGCGCGCTCGCTCGGGTGCCCCGCCCGGCGGGTCGAGACCCCCGAGGAACTGGAGTCCGTTTTGGACGAAGCACTGCCCGCACTGGCGCGGGCCACCCGGCCGCTCGTGCTCGACGTGGCGGTGGCGCGGTGAGCGCCCCGGCCGGCGCCCTGCTCGGCGCGGTCCGTTGGCAGGGCAGGATCTTCTCGGGCGGCTGGGTGCCCGGCTCCGGCGGCGAGTACGACTCCGTGGAACCGGCGACGGGCCAGGCGCTCGCGCGCGTCGGCGCCGCCTCGGCCGCCGACGTGCCGAAAGCGGCCGAGACCGCCCGGCGCGCGCAGCAGGAGTGGGCCGCGCTGCCCTACGACCGGCGGGCCCGGGTGCTGCGCCGCGCGGCGCGGCTGTTCGAGGATCACGCGGACGAGATCGACGAGTGGCTCGTGCGCGAGTCCGGGGCCACGCGGCCGTTCGCGCGCTTCCAGACGGTGGCGGTCGCGGCCGAGGAGTGCCACGAAGCCGCGGCGCTGGCGGCCCACCCGTACGGCGAGCTGCTGCGCTCCAGCCAGCCGCGGCTGTCGATGGCCCGGCGGGTCCCGGCCGGGGTCGTCGGCGTGATCTCACCGTTCAACGCGCCGGTCATCCTCTCGATCCGCGCGATCGCGCCCGCGCTGGCGCTGGGCAACGCCGTGCTGATGAAGCCCGATCCGCGCACGGCCGTGTGCGGCGGCGTGGTGCTCGCCCGGATCTTCGAGGAGGCGGGCCTGCCGGACGGGCTGTTCCACCTGCTGCCGGGCGGGGCCGACGTCGGCGGCGCTCTCGTGGCGGACCCGCTGGTGCGCGTGATCGCGTTCACCGGCTCCACGCGCGCGGGCCGGCAGATCGCCGCCGCGGCGGGGGAGCGGCTCAAGCGGGTTCACCTGGAACTGGGCGGGAACTCGGCGCTCGTGGTGCTCGACGACGTCGACGTGGAGCAGGCCGTGTCGGCCGGCGCGTTCGGCTCGTTCAACCACTCCGGGCAGATCTGCATGGCCACCAGCCGCCACCTGGTCGCGGAGAAGATCGCCGCCGACTACGCGGCCGCGCTCGCCGAGCACGCCGCCCGCCTGCCCGTGGGCGACCCGGCGCGGGCCGACGTCGCCGTCGGCCCGATCATCGACGCCGGGCAGCGCGACCGCATCCACGAGATCGTGACCAGCAGCGTCGACGCGGGCGCGAAACTCGCCACCGGCGGCACGTTCGAGGGCCTGTTCTACAGCCCGACCGTGCTCACCGATGTCCCGCTCACCGCACCGGCCTACGCCCAGGAGATCTTCGGCCCGGTGGCCCCGGTCGTGCCGTTCTCCACAGTGGACGAAGCGGTCCGCCTGGCCGGCGGTACCGAATACGGGCTGTCACTGGGCATCCTGACCCGGGACGTCACCCAGGGGCTCGCGCTCGCCGAGCGGATCCCGTCCGGGCTCGTGCACATCAACGACCAGACCGTGAACGACGAGGCGCTCGCGCCGTTCGGCGGGGTCGGCGAGTCGGGCACGGGCTCGCGCCACGGCGGTGCGCAGGCCAACCTGGAGGCGTTCACCGAGACGCAGTGGGTCACCGTACGCGGTGATCTGCCGCGATATCCCTTCTGACGCACCGTTTCCCCAGTCCCCTCCGACGACGCAGGTGATGACATGACGGTCTCTTCCCCGACTGACCCCCGGGCCCGCTACGCGCGCTGGGTGGCCCCGCTCTGCTGGACGGCGGTGGCGCTCGAAGGGTTCGACCTCGTGGTGCTGGGTGTGGTGCTGCCCGCGCTGCTCAAGGTGCCGAGCTGGGGCCTGGACCCCAACTCGGCCTCGCTGATCTCCGTGGTCGGCCTCCTCGGCGTGGCCGTGGGCGCGCTCGCCATCGGCCCCGTGAGCGACCTGTTCGGCCGCCGCGGCACGATGCTGCTCACGGTCACGAGCTTCTCGCTGTTCACGTTGCTGTGCGCGGTGGTCGACGGCCCCTGGCTGTTCGGGCTGCTGCGTTTCCTCGCCGGCCTCGGCCTCGGTGGTGTGCTGCCGACCGCGCTCGCGCTGATCACCGAGTACGCGCGGGTCGGCCGGGGCGGCAGCTCCACCACGGTCCTCATGACCGGCTACCACGTGGGCGCGGTGCTCACCGCGTTGCTCGGGATCCTCGTGGTGCAGCGGTACGGCTGGGAGTGGATGTTCGTGATCGGCGCCGCGCCGGCGGTGATCCTCGTGCCGCTGATGGTGAAGTTCCTGCCGGAGTCGGCCGAGTTCCTCAAGGCGCGCGGCACCCGCGCGGCCCGGCCGCCGCGCGAGCGCAACCCGATCGGCATCCTGTTCCGCCATGGCTACGGGCGCGCGACCATCGCGTTCTGGGTCACGTCGTTCATGGGGCTGCTGCTCGTGTACGGCCTCAACACCTGGCTGCCGCAGATCATGCGGGAGGCCGGCTACGAGCTCGGCGCGGCGCTCGCCCTGCTGCTGGTGCTCAATGTCGGCGCCGTGATCGGCCTGCTGATCGGCGGCCGCGTGGCCGACCGGCTGGGGTACCGGCGGTCCACCATCGTCTGGTTCACCGCGGCGGCCGTGTTCCTCGCGCTGCTGAGCATCAAGCTGCCCGGCTTCAGCGTGTACGTCGGGGTGCTGCTCGCGGGGATCTTCACCTTCAGCGCGCAGGTGCTCGTGTACGTCTACGTCGCCCGCGTCTACCCGGCCGCCGCGCGCGGCACGGCGCTGGGCGCGGCGAGTGGCATCGGCCGCTTCGGCGCGATCTCCGGCCCGCTCGTCACCGGCTTCCTGCTCACGGCCGGGCTCGCGTACCCGTGGGGCTTCTACCTTTTCGCCGTCGTCGCGGCCATCGGCGCGGTCGCGATCACGGTCGTCAACCGCGATCCGGCGCCCGACGCACCGCTGGAGGTGACGGCGGAGGAGGAAGCCGCCACCCGCACCGAGTGACGGGCGGGGTCAGGCCCGCTCGTCGAGGTCCGTGAGCTGGAGAGCGGCGTCGAGGACCAGGTTCCGCAGCCAGGTGTGCAGCGGGTCGGCGTCGAGCCGCGGGTGCCAGGCCATGCCGTACGCGAAGTCCTCCAGCTCCTCGGGCGCGGCGGCGACGCGCACCTCCCGCTCCGGGACGTGGTCGACGAGGCGGCTCGGCAGGACCCCGATGAGCGGGGTGCCGGGCAGCGCGGCGATCGCCCCGGTGAAGAACGGGACCCGCAGTCCCGGCCGCGCCGTGACGCCGAGCGCCGCGAGCCGGGACTCCGCGAGCATCCGCTCGGCGCCCAGCACCACGACACTGGCGTGCGGGTACGACGCGAGGTCCCGGACGGTGAGGCGGCCGGCCGTCAGCGGGTGATCGCGCGACAGGACGCAGACGAAGCGTTCGGTGAACAGCGGCTGCCAGCGCAGGGGCGCCGGCGGTGGCACGGGCGTGAGGACGAGGTCCGCGCGGCCGTGTTCGAGGTCGTCGAACGACTGCGGCGAGAGCCACGCGGCCTGCACTGAGATCTCCGGCGCCTGCCCGAACACCTCACGGAACAGCCGGTTTCCCAGGACCACGGCCGCGTAGTCGGTGAGCTGCACGCGCACGACGTCGGTCACGGAGGCGGGCGAGAACTCGTCGCCCCGCACGATCGACCGCAGCCGCGGCATCACGAGCGCCAGCTCACGCTGGATCGTGCGCGCCCGCGGAGTCGGCTCGAAACCCCGGGCCGTGCGCACGAGCAGCTCGTCGCCGAACGTGGCGCGCAGGCGCGTGAGAGTGCGGCTCATCGCCGACTGGCTGAGGTGGATCCGCGCCGCCGCCCGCGTGAGGTGCCGTTCCTCCAGCAGGACCTCCAGGGCCTTCAGGAGGTTGAGGTCTGCGTTCTCGAGTTGCACGCCATGCATGTTAGACCTGAGCACCATGCAGTGGACGCTCGATCGGTCCGGGACGAAGGTGGTGGGGTGCAGCCCGAGAAGAGGACCGGAACGATGACGAAAACCGAACTGGCGACCGCACTCGACCGGCTCGCCGGCGCCCTCGGCGGACGGGCGGCGCTCGAAGCCGTCGCGGTCGAGCGAACGGTGGCCACCGGGTGGCGGCGGCACCCGGGGTGGGGGACCGACCCCGCGAAACCCGAGCTGGTCGCCGACTTCACCGCGACGCTGGAGCTCGACGTGGCCGGGCCGCGGTACCGGTGGGCGCACCAGGCGAAGACGTACCTGGTGCCGACGGAGCTGGACTACGTGGAGACCGGGAACGGCAGCCGCGGCCACGTGTCCGGTGTGGACTTCATGTTCGACACCCGGCCGGTGGACACGGACATTCCCTCCTGGCGGGTCGCCGCACGGTTGCGGCACTTCGACCTGTCCTCACCCCTGCGGCTGGTCCGCACGATGCTGGCGCCCGGTGCCGACGTGACCGTCGAACAGGCCGGTGCGGACACTGTGCTGACGCTGCGGGAGTTCGGCCGTCCGCCGGTCCGGCTCACCGTGGCGGCGACGGGGCTGCCGGTGTCCGTGGAGGTGACTGAGGAGCACTCGCCGCTCGGCGACGCCGCGGTCCGGGTCGCGTTCGACGACTTCCGCCGGGTTTCGCGGGTGCTGCTGCCCTTCCGCGTGGACATCACGATCGGTGATCTCCACGTCCACAGCGAAACGCGGACGGAAGCGACCGTCGGCGAGTCCGCTGACGACGCGGTTTTCGGGTCAGGGGAAGGGAAAATCGTCGACTCGACCGTGGAGCAGGCGTCCTACGCGCTGAATTCGACCGAGTGGATCATGAACTACGTCTACTCCGGCGTGCGGTTCTACTTCGACCTGCAGACGGCTCCCGTGACACCGGAACCGGTCGATCTCGCGCCCGGGGTGAAGCTGGTGATCGGGCCGAGCCACAACACCCTGGTCGTGGAGCTGCCGGACCGCCTGCTCGCCGTGGAATCGCCGCTGTACGACGACTACAGCCGCGCCGCGCTCGCCCAGGTGAAGCGCGCGTTCCCGGGCAAGCCCCTGCGTGAGCTCGTCTGCACGCACTTCCACTACGACCACGTCGGTGGTGTGCGCGAGTTCGCGGCCGACGGTGACCGGACCGTCCACGTCGGAACGCCGTCGGTGGCGTTCTTCGAGCAGGTGCTGGCCGCACCGCACGAGGTCGACCCGGATCGCCTCGCCGCCGGGCCCGTGACGACGGCCGTGCACGGTATCGACGACACCCTGACCTTCGACACGGCCGGCGGCGGGACCGTCGCGGTCCACCGGATCGTCAGCGACCACGCCGACGACATGGTGATCGTCCACGTGTCGTCGGGCAAACTGGTCTTCAACTCCGACCTCTGGAACCCCACCCCGGTTCCGCCGGCGCCGGGTGACCAGCGCGGCCGCCTGGCCACCCAGCTGTACGACGCCATCCAGGCCCTGGGGCTGGACGTCGACGCCGTCGTCGGCGCGCACCGCGGCAGCGACGGGACGACGTGGGCCCACGTGGCGCCCGTCGAGTACCTGAAGCGGGCGGCCGGGTACTGACGGAGTCCTTTGTAGACGGACGCGCCGGCGGGAAGGGACAAATCGCCCGCCGGCACAGGGGTTCAGCCGAAGTTCAACCGGTGGCCACCGGCGGGATCACCCGGGGCTCAACCGCGGCCGAAAGCCTGTCGGAGCTCCCACCGTGCCCGAAGCCGGAAGGATTCCGATGACCGACGCCCCGGAGAACGACAGAACCGGTCTCACCCGTCGCAGGTTGTTCGGCGCTGCCGCCGCCGGTGGCCTGGCCGCCGCCGCGTCCGTGCTGCCCCCGAACGTCCGCAGCGCGCTCGCGGCCCCGCCGCCGTCCGGCGGGCGCTTGCGCGACATCGAGCACGTCGTGCTGCTGATGCAGGAGAACCGCAGCTTCGACCACTACTTCGGCACGCTGTCCGGCGTGCGCGGCTTCGACGACCCGCACGCGCTGCGGCTGCCGGGCGGGCGTTCGGTGTTCCACCAGCCCGACCCCTCGCACCCGGACGGCTACCTGTTGCCGTACCGGCTGAACACGAAGATCACCGCGGCGCAGGCGATCCCGTCCACGAGCCACGCGTGGGGCGTGCAGCACCAGGCGTGGAACGACGGGAAGATGGACAACTGGCTGCCCGCCCACCTCGCGGCCGACGGCGCCACCAACGGTCCTTACACGATGGGCTACTTCACGCGCGAGGACATCCCGTTCCAGTACGCGCTGGCGGACGCGTTCACGATCTGCGACGCCTACCACTGCTCGGTCCTCGGCCCGACCTGGCCCAACCGCTACATGTGGCTGGCCGGCACCATCGACGCGGACGGCGAGTTCGGCGGCCCGTCGCTGGAGACGGGCAACGTGCCGGACGGGCACTTCACGTTCAAGACCTACCCCGAGCGCCTCACGGAAGCCGGGGTGAGCTGGAAGGTCTACCACTCGCCGGGCGGCGCGACCGGGCTCCCGCCGTTCAACGCGATCAAGGCCTACGCCGACGCGCAGCCGGGTTCGCCCCTCTACGAGCAGGCGATCAAGCCGTCGCCCCTCGGCCAGTTCGAGTACGACGCGCTGCACGACCAGCTGCCCACCGTCAGCTGGCTTCTGCCGCCGAGCGCCGCCGACGAGCACCCCGCCCACCTGCCGGCCGCGGGCGCCCAGTTCGTCGCCGGCAAGATCGACGCGATCGCCGCCAACCCGGAGGTCTGGGCCAAGACGGTGTTCATCCTGTCCTACGACGAGAACGACGGCCTGTTCGACCACGTCCTGCCGCCCACCCCGCGTCCGGGCACGCCCGGCGAGTTCGTGTCCGGCACCTCGCCCAGCGGCGTCAAGGGCGGCGGCCTGCCGACGGGACTGGGCTACCGCGTGCCGTGCATCGTCGTCTCGCCGTGGACCGCCGGCGGCTGGGTGAGCTCGGAGCTGTTCGACCACACCTCGCAGCTGCGCCTGCTGGAGAAGGTGACCGGCGTCGCCGAGCCGAACATCAGCGACTGGCGCCGCCGCACCGTCGGCGACCTGACCTCGGTCTTCCGCTTCCACGACGCGACCAAACACGCGCCGGTCCTCCCCGACACGCAGGGCCAGTACACCCTGGCCCAGTACGAGGTGGCGCAGCTGCCGAAGCCGACCGCGCCCGCCGGTGGGCAGGAAGTGCCGCACCAGGAACGCGGTCACCGCCCGCAGGTGCGCTGACCCCGGGAGTCTCGGTCAGCCGGTGACGGTGTCGCCGTGCCGGTGGGCCACGCGCCACACCCCGTGTTCGCGGCGGTAGACCTGCGTCGCCCGCAGGGTGTAGGTGCGTGGCTCACCGTTCACGGACACCGTGGTGTGCTCGAAGCCCGTGGTGTAGGCCATGTCGCCGACGACATCGCAGGCCAGCACCTCGAAGCGGAAGTCCGTGCAGTCGGAGAAGGTCTCACCCAGCGCCGTGAAGAGCCCGTCGACCTCCCGCCGCCCGCACGCATTGCGCCACGCACCCAGCACACTCACCGGCTCGGCCCGCGACCAGATCGCCCGCCGCGGCGCCGGATCTCCGTTGTGCAGCGCGAACTCCGCGTCGTGCAGCGTGGTCCCGACCCACGCCAGGAACTCGTCGCGATCGCTCATCGCCCCATCGTCCGCCGCCGCGGGCGGGAAAGCACCGGCCCGGATTTCACCCCGGGTCCCGACGTGGCCTCGGCCGGACGGCGGGAAGGCGCCGGCCGGCTTGGGGAAACGCACGCAGAAACATGTGTTGCCGGGCCAACTGAGTGAACCACGTTCGACGCCAAGCCCCGCCGCCAACCGGCGCGCCGTGGCCGACGGGCGAAGGGTTGCCGGTGCGGTTGTCCACGCGCCGGACAGTGAAGTCGAGAGCCGACAAGGACCCTCCGCCGCTCCGGTACGTCGCTGGTGGGGGGAAGCGCCTAGCCCACGCCGGCTTCGGCAGGCGAGTGGGCCTCGCCCGACGCCCGACGTGGACTCGGCCGGACGGCGGGAAGGCGCCGTCCGGCCGAGGGATCGGGGAGTGCTCAGTTGTAGAAGTGGATGTAGCGGAAGTCGCCCTTGTCGAGGTCGTGGACGAGGTAGTGGCCGTCGCCGGCCCAGTTGTAGTCCTCGACGGTGACGGTGGAGCCGTGGACGCTGTCGACGACGGCGACGTGGCCGTAGCGGCCCGCGTCGGTCTGGGCGATGGAGCCGGGGGTGGGCGTGTTGTCCACGCGGTAGCCGTGTGAGCGGGCGTTGTCGTCCCAGTACTTGGCGTCGCCGTAGTTCGAGGCGCTCTCGCCGTGGCGGTCGATGGTGAACGCGGCCCAGGAGACGCACTCGCGGTTGTACATGTTCCAGTCGTCGACGACTGAGTCCTGCGGGATGTTGCGCCACTTCGCGGGGTAGTTGTCGCCGATGAGGTTGACCTTCGCCGACGGTGCGAGGGTGCCGAGCCGGGCGGCCATCGACATCGGGCGGGCAGCGGCGGTCGCGGTGGCAGGCGCCGCGGGAGCGGCCAGGGCCGGCACGGCGGCCGCCGCGCCGGTGGCCGTGAGCGCGGCCGCGGCGGCGAGGGTGGTCAGGGTCCGGGTGAGACGGCGCATGGCGGTGCCTTTCCGGGGAAACGGGGAACGGGAGGACCGGGAGAATGTTGTGGCGGACGGTAACCAGCGCCGCACCGCGCGTTCCAGACCGAAGTGGACGGCCGGGGTCCGGCGCCGAAGACCCGCAGGTCGACAGCTCGTGTTCACAGAATTGGCGTCACCACGTCCAGCACGCGCCGTGGATGCCGGGCCGCGCGTCGCGGATGGCGAACGTGACGGCGTGGGTCGTGCCGACCCGCAGCGGATCGCCGGTGCGGCGGGGCCCGTCGGGGCCGCGGCGCTCGAACGAACGGACCTGCCGCGGCAGCCGCAGGCCGAACTGCACCTGGCACACGTACTCGCGCACCGGCCGCGTGAAGCGCCGCCCGTACTCCTGCGTCGGCGTGCCGGGCGGCAGCACGATCTCGTACTCGACGGCCGTGACCTCACCGGCCGCGAGCACCCGGTCGAGCAGCAGCTCGCCGGCCGTCATCCCGGTCTCGCGGTCCACCCGCACGCGCCCGACGCGCGCGAACCGCACACCCTGGTACCGCGGTTCGGCGGGCAGCGGGCCGTCGGCCTGGTGGTAGGTCATCATGCGGTCGACGCCGTCCATGGTGGCCTCCGCGACGAGCCGAACGTGCAGGGCGCGCTCGCACCCGTCGTCGTCGACGGCCACGCGGTCGTGCACCGACCAGAACGCGAGCTGCCCGTCCGGTGGCGGTTTGAGGTCCACAGTGAGCGGCCTCAGATCCGGCCACAGCCGGCGGCGCTCCACGCGGTCGGGCGGGTGGCCGAGCCAGCGCCCGCGCGGCGCTCGCGGGCCGAGCAGCGACGTGAGCGACCCGGGGGAGAGCTCCAGCACCGCTTCGAGCTGCGTCACGGCGTTCAGCGACGTTTCGCGCTCGGGCCGGGACCGGCCGCGGCGCCAGTAGGACAGGGCGGAGCGCGAGAGCGTCACGCCTCGGGTGGCGAGGTGGTGGCGGACCCGGTCGAGGGAGAGCCCGGAGTCTTCGATCGCGGCGTCGAGCGTGACCGCGAACGAGCCGGGGTGCTGCGCAGACACGCCCCCAGCATGATCAACACCCCGGTCGTGGGGAACCGACGAAAGTCGGGGTCACCGCCCGTGACCCGTCGCGCGGTCTCAACCTTTCGGCCGTCCCACCCGTTGGACCCGGAGGAAATATCGCCGGAGACCTGGGGAAGTGCGTGGCGCAGGACGAGACGCGGGCGCGGGAGCCGCTGCGCGCGTCGTGGAAACCGTTGCAGGAGCGCAGATCCGCGAAAAGGAAGAAGGGTTTCCTGCGCACGTACGGCTGGCGCCTCTACGCGCTGCCGGTCATGGTCGTGCTCACCCTGCTGGTGCTGGTGAACACCGCCACCACCTCGGTCCCGTCGACGGCGGCGCAACAGCCCGCGCCGGCAGCGGCGCCCGCCCGCGTGGAGTCCTCCGTGGACTCCGCCGAGCCGGGTGTTCCCGAGAACCCGGCGAAACCGGCCGATCCGAACGTGCCCACCGCCGACCTGCCCGCCGGCGGGCCGTACACGCAGACCGGCCAGGGAGAGTGGCACGTGATCCCCGGCTCCGGGCCGAAGATCGGCTCCGGTCGCCTCTACCGCTACACCGTCGAGGTCGAGGACGGCATCGACCCGGCGAGCTACGCCGGTGACGACAGCTTCGCCGCCGCCGTGCAGGGCATCCTGTCCGACGCGAAGAGCTGGACCGCCGACGGCAAAGTCGCGCTGCAGCGTGTGGACGCGAGCGATCCGCACCCCGACTTCCGCGTCAGCCTCTCCACCCCGGACACCACGCACCGCGCCGACGCCTGCGGGTTTTCCATCACCTACGAGGCTTCCTGCTTCCGGCGCAGCATGCACCGCGTGCTGATCAACCTCTCCCGCTGGGTCCGCGGCGCGAAGGCCTACGGCGCGAACACGACCGCCTACCGGCAATACGCGATCAACCACGAGGTCGGCCACGCGCTGGGTCACTCCCACGTCGGCTGCGGCGGCACCGGCCGGCCGGCGCCCGTGATGATGCAGCAGACCTTCGGCGTCGCCGACGACTACGTCGCCCGCCTCAACAACGTCCCGGGCGGCGACCAGGGTGCCGTACCGGCCGACCACCGCGTGTGCGTGACGAACTCCTGGCCCTTCCCCGACGGCCGCTGATCTGTATAACGCCCTATACGGCGGCCGATGAGTGCAGAGATCCGGCGCGGCACCCGGAAAGATCAAGCGAGGACGGCGACCGCCACCTTCGCGAGCCGCTCCGGATCCGCGATCACTTCGTACGCGGCAATACGCCCGGCCGTCACCGTCACCTTGAGCACGCCCGTCAGCCGGGCGTACGGCGCCAGCACCAGCCCGACCGTGCCGTCCACCAGGGCCGGCTCCGCGAGCCGCGCGCGGTCGGCGAACGCGGTGGTGCCGCGCGCAACGGCGTCGGCTCCGCGGAGGACGGCCGCCGCGCCCGGCGGCAACGCGGCCGCGTCGGCGTGCCGGACGACATCGGGGGCCAGCAGTTCGAGCAGGGCGGCCAGATCGCCGCCGCGGGCCGCGGCCAGGAACGCCTCCACGACCTGCCGGTGCGCCGCGAGGTCGGCGCCGGTCGCGGGCGTGCCGCGCACCCGCAGCCGCGCGCGGCTGGCGAGCTTCTTCGCCGTCGCGGGCGTGCGGTCCAGGATCGGGCCGACGGCGTCGAACGGCACCGAGAACAAGTCGTGCAGCACGAACGCCACGCGCTCGGCGGGCGCGAGCGTCGCCAGCACCACGAGCAGCGCCCGGCCGACCTCGTCGGCGAGCGCGACGTCCGCTTCGGGCCCCGCCACGCCGCGGTCCGGGACCTGGTCGAACGGCGTCTCCCGCCGCGCGCGCAGCACGTCGAGGCAGATCCGCGAGACGACGGTGGTCAGCCAGGCCACCAAGTTGTCGACTTCGGACGCCGACGCCAGCCGCAGCCAGGACTCCTGCACGGCGTCCTCGGCTTCGGCCGCCGAACCGAGCATCCGCCGGGCGAGCGCGCGCAGCCGGGGCCGTTCCGCTTCGAACCGGGCCGCGAGGGTTTCGCGCATCGGTCACCTTCCTCTTCGTGGTGCGTCGGGGTGGGTGAGTGAGACCGACCCGCTGGACCTGAGGAGAGGAACCGGATGACCGACATGCTAGCGCCCCTGCTGCGCATCGACTCGAGCGCCGACGGTGCGGAGTCCGTGACGCGGCGGCTGACCTCGCTGTTCGTGCGGTACTGGCGGGGCGAGGTGCGCCACCGCGACCTGGCCGCCGACCCGGTGCCACCGATCCGCGAGCCCTACGCCCGCCTCGGCCGCCGCGTCGAACGCCGGGGGACCGTGCCGCCGGCCGACATCTCCGCGCTGGCCGTCGACGAAGCCGAACGCCGCGAGTGGGCCCTGACCCTTCCGCTGGTCACGGAGCTGCGCGAAGCCGGGACCGTGCTGCTGGGCGTGCCGATGTACAACTTCTCCGTCCCCGCCGCGCTGAAGGCGTGGATCGACCGGGTGACGTTCCCCGGCGTGTTCGCGAACGCCTTGGGTGACACCAGGTTCGTGGTGATCACCGCGCGCGGCGGCGCGTACGGCCCGGGCACTCCGCGCGAAGGCTTCGACTTCCAGGAGCCCTACCTGCGCGCCTACCTCACGAACTGGGGCGTCCGTCCCGACAACCTGGCGTTCGTGCACGCGGAGCTGACGCGCGTGGGCGACATCCCGGCGCTGGCCGGCCTGGAGGATCTCTCGGAGAAATCCCTGGCCCGGGCCGAAGAGCGCATTCTCGAGCTCGTCGCATGACCGCACTCACCCGAAAACGCGGGGCGCCCGCGGGAAAACTCCCGCGAGCGCCCCGGCACTCACCTCACGTCAGATCCGAACACTTCAGCGCGTCCGGATCTTTCGCTCCGCCAGGGGACCACCTCACGTTCGCGAACGACGCCGAGAACGGCCCGTCGGTGTAGACCAGGAACGGCGTGTTGACGTTCTCGAAGTCGAGCCCGTTCGCGAAGCACGACAGCGGGATCTTCACCGTCGACTTCTGGCCCGCCGGCAGGTCCGTGAACAGCTTCGTGGCGTTGACCTCCGAGAAGCACGGGTAGACGCAGTGCATGCTCACCACGGTCCGGTTCACCGGTGGCGAGTTCACGATCACGTCGAACTCGAGCGCCCCGTCCGCGTTGGGGTATCCGCGCAGGTCGCTGGTCGCGGGGCTCTGCAGGTACAGCTGCGCCGCACCCGTGCCGGTCCACGTCGTCTTGAGGCCGTCGGCCTGCACGTTGACGTCGGCCGGGGTCACGGTGATCTCCGGGTGCTCCGCGGTGCCGTCGGGGCCGATCTCGGTGCCGCCCCAGTTCGAAGCCGAACCGATGTAGCTCTTGTACGGCGCGATGTCCGTGCGGTCGAAGATCGACAGGTCCTCGGTCGCGGTGCCCCCGCCGCCGGTCGACCCGCAGGTCGTCGGGCCCTCGGTCTCGTCGAGCTTGGCCACGGTGGCGCGCTGGCCGGTCTTGAGGCCGTAGCCCAGCGCGAACAGCGGGTCGTAGTCCGGGCTCCACGGGTTGAGCGGCGTCTGGCACGCGCTCTTCGGCCACGAGTAGGACAGCTTGCCCTGGTACCCCGTGCCGTCCTTGCCCTTGACCATCATGTCCGCGACGCCGCCGCCCTCGGTGCCGGGCAGCCAGGCCGCCACGAACGCGTCGGAACGGTTGATCTCCTTGTTCAGGTACAGCGGACGGCCGCCGACGTAGGCGGTGACGACCGGGACGCCCTTGCCGCTCACCTTGTCGAGCACGGCGAGGTCCTCGGGGTAGAGCTTCGCGGCTTCCAGCGACTTGCGCTGCAGGTCGCCCACGCCCTCGGCGTACGGCGTCTCGCCGATCACGGCGATCACGGCGTCGTAGCCGGCCGGGTCGACGTCGCCCTTCTCGCTGTAGGTCACGTTGGCGTCGCCGAGGTCTTCCTTGAGCCCGCCCAGGATCGAGGTGGCGTTGGGGAAGTCGGCGTTGGTGTTGCCCGTGCCCTGCCACGACAGGGTCCAGCCGCCGGTCTGGTTCTGGATGCTGTCGGCGCTCTTGCCGACCACCAGCACCTTCGACTTCGGCTTGAGCGGCAGCACGTTGCCGTTGTTCTTCAGCAGCGTCTGCGACTCGCGCACGGCGTCGCGGGCGAGCCACTTGTCCGTGAGCGCCTCGTCGGAGTTGGCGTACGAGCGGTCCGACGGCTTCTGCTCGTCGAGGATCCCGGCGCGCAGCTTCACGCGCAGGATGCGGGTCACGGCGTCGTCGATGCGGGCCATCGGGATCTGCCCGTCGTTGACCTGCGCGACGGTGTTGGTGATGAACGCCTTCCAGTCGGCGGGCACCATCACGAGGTCGACGCCGGCGTTGATCGCCTGCGGGCAGCTCGCGTTGGTGCAGCCGGGGACCTGGCCGATGCCGTTCCAGTCGGACACGACGAGGCCGTCGAAGCCCATCTTGCCCTTGAGGATCTGGTTCAGCGCCTTGTCGCTGCCGGTCAGCTTGCCCTCGTTGATGCCGAGGTCGGCGTTGGTCCAGCTGTTGAACGACACCATCACGGTCTGGGTGCCGGCGGCGAGCGCGCCGTAGTAGCCCTGGCCGTGGATGTTGATCATGTCGGCCTCGGACGAGGGGTTCACGCCCTGGTCCTGGCCCTTGATCGTGCCGCCGTCGCCGATGTAGTGCTTGGCGGTGGCGATCACGCCGTTGTAGGTGATGCGCTTGGTGGCGCCGTCCTGCAGGCCGTTGATGGCCTCGTAGCCGTAGGCGCGGGTGATGCGCGGGTCTTCGGAGAAGCCCTCGTACGTGCGTCCCCAGCGGTCGTCCTGCACCACGGCGAGCGTGGGCGCGAACGCCCAGTCCTGGCCCGTGGCGCGGATCTGGCGGGCGGTGGCGTTCTCGACGTCGCGCACCAGGCAGGAGTCGTGGGCGGCGCCGAGCGCGATGTTCTGCGGGAAGACGGTGGCGCCGTAGACGTTGTTGTTGCCGTGCACGGCGTCGATGCCCCAGATCACGGGGATCTTCGTGCGGCTGGTCTTCGACGCGCTCCAGTAGGCGTCGGCGAGGTTCAGCCAGTCCTGCTGGGTGGCGTGCTTGTTGCCGCCGGGCCACGAGCCGCCGCCGTTGAGCACCGAGCCGATGGCGTACTGCTTGACCTCGGCGGGGGTGATCGCGTTGATCTCGGGCTGCGTCATCTGCCCGACCTTCTCCTCCAGCGTCATGCCGGAGAGGATCTTCGCGATGCGCGCCTCGTCTTGCGGGTTCTTCTGCATCTTGCTGTCGACCTTCGGCCAGTCCGAAAGCGTCGGCAGGGTGTTCTCGATGCGGGCGCAGCCGTTCTTGTCGAGCGCGGGCTGCCCGATCTCGGGCTGCGCCGCGGCCGGGGCGGCCGGTGCGGCGGGGGCGGGCGCCGCGTTCGCGACGCCGCCCAGCAGGGTGAGGCTCGCGAGTGCGGCGAACGTGGTCCTTCGGGCCCGGGACCACCCGGGGGATCTTCTGGCCATCGACAGTCCGTTCTGCAGAGGGCGGCGGGGACGGGCCCAAAGCGGGCCTTGGCGATCCTGACCGGACAAAGAGGATGGCGTCAAGAGGTCCGGACCCTACGGAAGTCCGTTATTTCTCGACTCGAATTAAGGCGTGATCGCACGGGGGTCACGGATGGACCAGACCAGTGCGCGCCGCGGGCAGACCCGGGTGGCCGCGAAGGCAGACTTCGCCGGATCGTCAGCGGATCGCGTCGGTGGGGAGTACCGCATGCACACCCCAGGTCTGGTTGGCGACCTGGGTGACGCGCAGGTCGACCACCGGGCTCGCCAGCGCCAGCGCGGTGGGGCGGTCGAGGTCGTGGAGCGTCTGCAGCCACGTGAGCATCGCGCCGAGCGCCTCGGCGGTGGCCTCGTTGAGGTCGGTGTGGAAGCCGAACGTGACGCGCCCGGCGGGGGTCTCGGCGTGGATGCCGGGCACGGGCCGGTCGGTGGTGAGGTCGAGCGTGAGCTCGGTGGTCATCGGGCACTCGATCGCCGTGCCGCCGACCTCGCCGTCGCCCTGGGCCGCGTGCCCGTCCCCGGCGAGCAGGCGCGCGCCGGGGACCGTCACGGGCAGGTACAGCGTCGAGCCGGCCACGAGCTCGCGGCAGTCGATGTTGCCGCCGCCTTCCGGGCGTGGCGGCACGGTGGAGTGGTCGCCCGGCTCGGCCGGCGGCAGGCCGATCACGCCGAGGAACGGTGCCAGCGCCACGGTCTGGCCGCGGTCGTTGGTGCCGGTGCGCTCGCCGGCGTCGAGCTCCCACAGCAGCCGTCCGGGCGGGCCGCCGGCGACGCCGAGCTTGCGCGTGAGCCAGTTGTCCTTCGACGCCGACACGGTCCAACCCCAGTCGCCGGGCCGCAGGTCGTCCAGGTGCACGGCGAGCACGGTGCCCGGCTCCGCGCCGCGCACGGCGATCGGGCCGGTGAGGCAGTGGCCGCGGCTCGGGTCGATCATCCGCGGCCGCTGCTCGCCGGGTGTGCGCTGGCGTTCCAGGAATCCGTGGCAGTCCAGCGATCCGACCACGACCGTGTCCCCCGGGTCGACGGTCAGGACGGGCTCGGTGTCCCGGTTGAAGACGTCGATCGTGGTTTCGCGGGTCGGATCGAGGTGGTGCCGGGCCATGTGCGCGCTCCCTGGGGTCGGTGCTCGCCCCGGATCGTCGCACGGACACTCGTCCGCCGGCGCCGCCGAGTGAGAAATGCCGCCAGGCGGCCGAGGCGTTCGTCGGCTTCGCGGTGGTCGCGGCGCGTCTGGTGGTCGAGCTGCCAGGCCAGGTTCGGAGTGATCACGGTGCGCTCCCTCTTCGTCGGTCGTCAGGGGGACGACTCACGGGAGAGCGCGAAACAGACACCTCTTCGCTATCCGGTTCGACCGGCCCGTTCCACGACGGCGCCGGCGACCACCGACGCGAACACGCTCAGCGCCACGATCAGCTCTGCCCACAGGAACGCGGTGTAGTCCAGCAGCGTCCCGATCGGCGGCGAGCCCGGGGCGGCGTTGCGGAACGACGCCAGCGCGAACAGCGACGCGGCCATGAACCCGAACGCCGGCCACACCAGCCCGCGGCGGCGCGCGATGAGGTGGCGCGCCCCGAGCGCCACCGCGACGGCGATCGCCCACATCGCGAACATCATGAACAGCGCGAACACGAGCACGCTGGTCGCGCGGGTGAGGCGGATGTCGAGTCCGCCGGAGCTGTCGGAGCCGGTCACCGCGAGCCCGAACAGGCTGTCGACCTTGTCCACGGTCAGCAGCACCGGCACCGGCTTCCCGTCCTGCACGGCGGCGAACTGGATGTGGCTCTCGTAGCCGTCGAACGGGTAGTCGGTGATCGCGCCGCCCGTCAGCGCGATCGGCAGGTCGGCGCTCGCGATCCGCTCGTGGGCGGGGAACGTCTGGTCGCCGCGCAGGCTCGAGGAGTTCAGCAACGTGAGGTCACTCGCCGGCGCGAACCCGTCGTCCTCGCCCAGCCGCCCGCGCGGCACCACGAGCACCCGCAACGTCACCTCCCGCGCGACCGCGTCGACCTTCTGCACGGTGGCGTTCACGTCGATCCGGTCGGGCTCCTCGGTGCCGATGGAGTGCCACGTGTCCCCGGCCGTGCGCTCGGCCGCGTGCACCCACACCCCGGCCCCCGCCGCGACCCCGATGCCCACCAGCACGCCCGCGGCCCAGGCCACGCCCTTCCACCTCATGGCGGTGATGGTGACACCACCGGTGCCGGCCCGCCCCTCCGCTCACGCAGGCGGGTGACTGGTCGTTGCGCATGATGTGCTGCATGACGCGGTGGATTCGCTACCCCTGGAGCGACGAAGACCTGATCGGTTTCATCGAATTCGGCGACGACGGCTGGGCGATCCGGCACGTCGAGCTCCAAGGGCCTGACCGGCGGCCGGTGACAGCGGCGACCCTCGACGAGGTGCTGCACATCCGCGACCACGGCGATCTCGGTGACATGCAGGCGTATGAGCGCCAGTACGGCGTTCTGGCCGAGGGGGACGTACGGGGCTGGCGCGAGGCAGATCAGGTCGTCGAGATCTCCGGTGTCGAGTTCGAACGAGTGTGGGTGCCTGCTCGTCGTGCTCTGGACCAGGCCGGCCCCTTCGCTCACGCAGGCGGGTGACCCCGGGCGACAGGGGAGACGAACCGGTTCGTATCCTCACCGCATGGCGTTCTTCTCAGTGACCCGCCACGGGCGGTGGACGTTCGTCGGGCCGGGCGGCGAGCCGTTCGTGTCGATCGGGGTCGCGCACGCGCACGACACGAACCTCCGATACGCGCACAACCGGGACATCTGGCGCACGCGCTACGGCGGCTCGCGCGAGAAGTGGCTTCGCGACGGTCTGGGCGCGGACCTGCGCGCCTGGGGGTTCACGACGGTGGGTTCGACGGCGGAGTACATCAGCGGCACCGGGCTCGGCGTGACCGGCACGGTCGTCGATCTGGGGCACGCCGAGGACCTGCCGGGCGCGGACGTCGCGCAGGCCGGGTTGCCGTACGTGCAGGCGTTGCGGGTCGCGGAGATCGAGTCGTGGAACGGGCATCCGGCCTACCGTGACCCGCGCTCGCCCGCGTTCGCGGAGCACTGCGACCACCTGGCGCGCACGCTGTGCCGGCCGGAGGACCCGTTGCTGCTCGGGTACTTCCTCGTCGACGGGCCGGCCTGGGCCCGCCACCCGACGGGCGCGGGCTGGCCCGGCCCGCTCGCCGAAGCCGCGGAGGCCTACTACGCCACCGCCACCGCGGCGATCCGCCGCCACGACCCGGACCACCTCATCCTCGGCGACCGTTTCGGCACGAAAGCCGGCGCACCGGACGAAGTTCTCGACGCGGCCGCGAAGCACGTCGATGTCCTGTCCGTGCAGACCTTCCCCGGCCCGGGCGCGCTCGACACGGCGCTGGAGACGCTCGACCGCTGGCACCGCAGGACCGGCCTGCCGGTGCTCGTCGCCGACACCGGCAACTGGTGCCTGACCCGCCTGAGCCCGCACCGCATCGGCAGCATGCGCGACCAGGCCGACCGCGCCGCCGGGTACGTCCGCACCGCGGAGGCGTTCGCCGCGCTGGACTGGTGCCTGGGCTGGCACTGGTGCGCCTACGTCGAGAACCCCCAGCGCGGCTGGGGCCTCAAGGATCCGTGGGACGAACCGTACGAAGACCTCGTCGGCCCCATCGCCGAGGTCAACCGGCGCGTGGCCGCCACCTGGGCGGTGCGCGGTGCCTGACGCCACCCGCCGCAACCCCCAGACCCACCGCGCGATCCTCGACGCCGCCTGGGACCTCACCGCCGCCGGCGGCTGGGCCGCGGTCAGCGTGGACGCCATCGCCGCGCGCGCCGGCGTCGGGAAGCGCACCGTGTACCGCTGGTGGCCGAGCAAGGCCGCGGTGGTGCTCGAAGCCTTCCTCGACCACGCCCGCGCCAACCCCGTCACCACGCGCGCCACCACCGCCGAAGGCCTGCTGCGCGCCCACGCGCGCCACTTCGCCGACCTCTACGTGGACACGGTGCTGGGCCGCGTCTTCACCGGCCTGCTCGGCGCCGCGCAACAGGACCCCGACCTCGCCGCCCGCCTCGACGAGCACTGGTTCGAGCCCCGCCGTGCTCCCGTCCGCGCCGCGGTGCGCGAGGTCGTCGGCCCGGACGTCGACGTGGAGCTGCTGCTGGACTTGGTCTTCGCGCCCCTGCACTACCGCCTCCTCACCGGCCGCCGCCCGCTCGACCACACCTACGCGGACGCCGTCGTGACCTCGGTCGTGCGCGGGGTACTAGGTTGACGATCGAGAGCCAGCAAGCTGATCGACAGGAGTGACATGCGCAAGGAGAAGGTGGACGTCCCGGCCGCAGACGGGGTCGCCGACTCGTACCTGGTCGTTCCGGACGGCGGGCCGCACCCCGGGGTGCTGCTGTTCATCGACGCGTTCGGGTTGCGGCCGCGGATCGAGGAGATGGCGGAGCGCATCGCGGAGGCCGGTTACGCCGTGCTCGCCCCGAACCTGCTCTACCGCGGCGGCCGGGCGCCGCAGATCGACGTGGCGGAACTGGGCGATCCGGACAAGCGGGGCGAGATCTTCGGCAAGATCATGCCGCAGATCCAGGCCCTGGGCACGGACAACGCGATCCAGCGTGACGCGGAGAAGTACCTCGACTTCTTCGCGGCGCAGGAAGGGGTCGCCCAGGGCCCGGTCGTGATCACGGGCTACTGCATGGGCGGCACCAACGCCCTGCGCGTGATCGAGGCGTTCCCCGAGCGCGTCAAGGCGATCGCCGCGTTCCACGCGGGCGGGGTGGTCACGGACGCGCCCGACAGCGCGCACCTGGGCGTCGGCTCGATCACCGGCGAGGTGTACTTCGGGCACGCCGACCAGGACCACTCGATGTCGGCCGAGCAGATCAAGACGCTGGAGGCCGCGCTCGACGAGGCCGGGGTCACCTACCGCTCGGAGGTCTACGAGGGCGCGACCCACGGGTACACCATGACCGACACGGCGGCTTACGACGAGGCCGGCGAGAAGCGGCACTGGGAGAACCTGTTCGCGCTGCTGGAACGCGTGAAGTGACCCACCGGCGGGGCGGCTCTCCGAACAGAGAAGCCGCCCCGCCGCCGGTCAGTCCCGGCTGCGGTGGAAGATCATCCGGTACGCGACGAGGATGATCAGTGCGCCGAGGATGGCCAGGCCCCACGTGCGCAGGTCGAAGAACGTGCCGAGCTGCACGTGGAAGAGCGTCTTGCCGACCCAGCCGCCCACGAACGCGCCGCCGATGCCGAGCAGGATCGTGATGATGCAGCCGCCGGGGTCCTTGCCCGGCATGAGCGCCTTCGCGATCAGCCCCGCGATCAGGCCCAGCACGATCCAGCTGATGATTCCCATGACTGTCCTCCCGGCCGCGGTGCGGCGTCGAGCTCCGGCGCTAACCGCGCGTTCTTGAGCGCACAGGATGGCAGGCACCCGAACGGGTGGCGCGGCGAGCGGACCGGACGTGACCTGGATCTCATCGGGCCGCGGGATCGGGAGTATCCACAATGGACCTGCGGCCCGCTCGATCGGCGGGGGGCGCGGACATCTGGGACCGTGGAGGTACAGACCCCGTCCGATCCCACGTACGCGCCGAACAGAGGAGCGGTCCATGGCCCAGCCCGCACCGGTCACCAAGAATCCCGACAAAGGATATCTGGCCGTGCTCGGCTGGAGTCTCAACGCGGTCGAGGCGCTCGACCGCTTCGACCGCCGTTACGTGGTCGTCGCGCCCGACTGGGCCGAGGAGTACTGCGCCGAGCACGACATCCCGTACCTGCCGTGGAACTTCGAGAGACTCAACGACCGGTCGATGGAGATCGCCGAAACCCTGAAGCAGGAGGGGGTCGACGTCGCCATCCCGCTGTTCGAGGAGACGGTGGAGTGGGCCGGCGCGATCAACTCCGTGCTGATGGACAACCCGCGCCTGTTCGGTCAGGCGATGTTGTTGCGGGACAAGGCTTTGATGAAACGCCGCGCGCAGCTGGGCGGGATCCGCGTCGGCATCTTCGAAGAGGCCCACGCGCGTGACGACGTGGTGCGGTTCCTCAAGCGCGTCAACCAGACGCTGCTCAAGCTCGACGGCGACCCCAACGACCCGATCCACCTCAAGGCGTTCGACAAGGCCGGCTGCCTGGGCCACCGCGTGATCCGCACCCCCGACGAGATCGACATGATCCCGGAGGAGGAGTTCCCCGTCCTCATGGAATCCCACCTCGACGGCTGGGAGTTCGCCGTGGAGGCGTGGATCCACGGCGGGAAGATCAAGTTCCTCAACATCTCCGAGTACGTCACGCTCGGGTACTCGGTGTTCGTGCCCGCGACGCCGGAGCTGGAGCGCTACCGGCCGCAGATCACCGCGCAGATCGAGAAGCTCGTGAAGACCTTCGACATCGAGTTCGGGTTCGTGCACCCCGAGTACTTCGTGACCAGCGACGGCGAGATGTACTTCGGCGAAGTCGCCTACCGCCCGCCGGGTTTCAAGGTGTTCGAGCTGCTCGAACGCGCCTACGGCTTCAACGCCTACCAGGCGCTGGCGCTCGCGTTCGACCCGAAGACGACCGAGGAGGAGATCGACGCGTTCTTCCCGCGCGAGGTCGTCGACGCGACCGGTGTCGCCGGCTGCTTCGGGGTCTACCCTCGGCGGCGGGTCGTCAGCGAGCTGCGGATCCCGGAAGAGACCGAAGACGACGACTACTACGAGTCCCACGACCTGTCGGCACCGCTGGAGGAGACGGTGACCAAGCGGACCGCGTTCGGCACCCACTGGGGACTGCTGTACTTCTTCGGTGACGACGCCTACCGGATGCGCGAAACGCTGAAGAAGCAGGAAGAGCTCGACTTCTACGTCTGAGAACCAGGCGGGAGAGCCGACCGGGGTAACACCAGTGAATCCGAACGCCGACAGCACGGGCGGTACCACCCTCGCCAAACGGGTGGCTTCGCTCGACGACGCCGTCCAGGCCATGGCCGAGACGCGCGATTTCGGCAAGCACGCCAAGCTGCGGCGGGTGCTGGAGGCCCTGCGGCGCGTGCTGCTGCAGCCCGGCGGGGCCGCTGCCGTCCAGGCCCGCGCGCAGGCGCTGGACGAAGCCGGGCTTTACCTGGGCACCGACTGGGCCTCGCCGGAGATCCTGTTGCCGGCGCTGGTCGGCGCCGGGCTGCACAGCGGCGAAGCGGACACGGTCGTGATCGAGGCGGCGAGCGAGCTGCGCATGCTCGCCGTCGCGCTGGGGGAGTACGAGCACCCGACGCTGTCCGCGGAGGACGCCCGCGGGTTCCTCTCGCAGGTCCTGGCGATGAACCTGGAGCTGCTGTTCACCCCGCCCACCGAGGCCGAGCGGGCGCACGAGGGCCGGACCGCGCAGCTCATCCGCGCGCTGTTCCGCCACCTCGCCGACGGGATCGGCTACGCCAGCGTGCTCGACAAGCTCGTCGAGGAGATCTGGCGGATCCTGCGCCAGCGGCCGATCCAGGTCGAGCAGGTGCAGTCGCTGATCACGCGGATCTCCGTCTACCGCGGGGATCCCGAGGTGGACCTGGGCCCGAACTCCGGGCAGGGGCTCGACCGGCTCATCACGAGCCTGTTCGGCACCACCGAGGCGTGCCGCGAGGACCCGGGCTTCGAGGTCTTCCGCGCGCGGCTGGAGGCGATGGACGCCGGCGGCCTGCAGTACGAGGCGTCCGGCTTCGCACGGGCGATGCACGACACCGGGCTCGTTTCGCCGTACCACGCCGAGTTGCTGCGGTTCGTGCGCAACGAGGGCGACTACCTCGTCGCGGAGGCGCTCGGGCTGTCCGACACCGGGCGCAACTGCCTGCTGCGCTACCGCGATCTGGTGCACCAGCTCATCGAGGAGGCCGTGCACCCGGAGACCGCGCAGTGCGTCTACGGTCTCGCGCTGCTGCTCGACCGCGGCATCCTGCACGAGCCGCCCGTGGTGCCCGCGTTGTGGCGCCAGCTGGCGCTCACCCTCGGCCCGGTCGCGCGCGAGCGGCTCACGGCCGTGTTCGGCCCCGCGCCCGACGCGAAGGCGCGCCTGACCGCCGGCGTGCTGTCGATGCTCGGGCTGCCGCTCGGCGTCGGGCAGGGCGACAACCCGACCTGCCAGTCGGCCCGCGCGCTGTCGATGTGGGCGGGCAACGACCCGGACTACCTGCTGCAGATGGTCGTGTGGGCGGCGCGCGACGACGAGATCACCATGCACTTCGAGGGCCAGCCGATCTCGTCGCGCGAAAGCGAGGGCGGCGTCGCGCGCAAGCTGCCCGTGGACCTGGACCCGGTGTCGCTGCTCGTGGTGCCCCACCTCGACCGCATCTACGCCGAGATGGGCCGGCGCTGCGTCGACCGCCCCGGTGACCCGCACCGCTGGGTCAACCCCGAGTTCCACGGCTGGTGGGCGTTCCGCGGCTTCCGCATCAACGTCGACGTCGCCACCGGGAACCTCATCGACCTCGACGAGTTCCTGCGGGCCTTCCACGCCAGCTACCACCCGGCCTACAACGGCGACCAGCCGCTGATCCACCCGCAGCCGGCCGGCGTCGCCGTCACGGACAGCGCCGCGCGCTACGTCGGCTGGCACGCGATCACGATCCTGCGCGTCGCGCCCGACCCGCAGGACGTGATGCGCGTGTACTTCTTCAACCCCAACAACGACAGCGGCCAGGACTGGGGCGACGGCGTGGTCGTCTCCACCGCCGGCAACGGCGAACGCTTCGGCGAGGCGTCGCTGCCGTTCGACCAGTTCGCCTCGCGGCTCTACCTCTTCCACGTCGACCCGCTCGAACACGGCGAGCCGGAGAAGGTGCCGGCCGAGGACGTCGAGCGCATCGGCGGGTACATCGAACGCAGCTGGGGCGCCGACCGGCTGCCGGCGGGGAGCTTCCAGGCCGCGCCGCCGCCGCACTGAGCCGCCGCCCGCGTGGCATCATGGACAGGCGGAACAGTGTTCCGTTCAGGTCGATGAGGAGAGCTGTGGTGAACGAGGAGCCCGTCGCGCGGACGAAGCGGGCGGACGCGCGGCGCAACGAGGAGTCGCTGCTGGCCGCGGCGGCCGCGGTGTTCGTCGCGTCCGGGGTCGACGCGCCGGTGCGCGACATCGCGGCGAAGGCCGGGGTCGGGATGGGCACGATCTACCGCCACTTCCCGACGCGGGCGGAGCTGATCGTCGCCGTGTACCGGCACCAGATCGAGGCGTGCGCGGAGGCCGGGCCGCGGCTGCTCGAGAGCGGCCCGACGCCGCACGCCGCGCTGGGGCGCTGGATCGAGCTGTTCGTCGACTTCCTCGTGACCAAGCACGGGCTCGCCGGCGCCATGCAGTCCGACCAGGCCGGGTTCGAGGCGCTGCACTCGTTGTTCCTCGACCGCCTGATGCCGGTGTGCGCGCAGCTGCTCACCGCGGCGGCCGAGGCCGGGGAGATCCGCGGCGACGTCGAGGCCTACGAGCTGATGCGCGGCGTCGGCAACCTGTGCATCGGCGCGGAGAACGACGACCGCTACGACGCGCGCCGCCTGGTGTCGCTGCTGGTCGCGGGACTGCACACGTAATCCCGCGCCGTCGGCTGGACCGGCCCGGCGCCCGGCGCTACGCTCCGCGTGGCCCGAGTCCGGCCGATGCGGAAAGGTGCAGATGACTGCGTCGACGACGATCCCGCACCGGGAGAAGCTGCTGCGCGAGGGCATGCGCCGGCTCTACGTCCACGGCTTCCACGGCACCACGATCGACGCGATCCTCGAGGGCGCCGGGGTGCCGAAGGGCTCGTTCTACCACCACTTCGGCTCGAAGGAAGGCTTCGCGAAGCAGGTGCTCGCGCGGTACGTGCAGTTCCAGCTCGACCAGCTCGGCGAGTGGAGCGGCCGCGCGGACCTGACCACACCCGCTGTGCTTTCGGGCTACTTCCGGGCGATGGCCGACCGGTTCATCGCGTCCGGGCACCGGGACGCCTGCCTGGCGGGCAAGCTGGCCACGGAGCTGTGCGCGGACCACGAGGTGTTCCGCGCACAGCTGGCCGAGGACCTGGGTGTCTGGAAAGGACGGATCGCCGAGCTGCTGCGGCAAGGGCAGCGGCGCGGTGACGTGCGGGCGGACCAGCCGGCCGAGACGCTCGCCGACGCCGTGCTCGCGTTGCTGCAAGGCGCTTTTGTCGTCGCGCTGGCTTCACGCGACGACGCGTTGCTGGCCTCGGTGGGCACGGCGCTGGAGCTGCTGGTCGCGCCGCCCGGTTGACCGTCCGTTGTGGACTCAGAAGACGAGCACGCCCTGCGCGGCGGGCTGCAGTGTGCCGACCTCCACGGACTTGATCGGGAACTGGGGCACCTGAACGGTTTGCCCGTCGAGGCCGATGAGGTCGATGTTCGTGGTTCCCGTGGTGCCGGGCGGGGTCGCCTCGAAGTTGCTCGCCACGAAGGCGTCGGGGTCGGCCTTGTCGCCGAGCGTCCACTTCACGCCGGCGAACGCGGTCGTGCCGGGCTTGAGTGTGACGGCGGTGGCCGCACCCGGGATCTCGACGTCGTGGATCGGGAAGCCGAGCGGTGAGCCGTCGGCGCCGAGGAACCGCAGCTTCGGCCAGCCCTTGAGGGTCACGGTGGTCTTGCCGCGGTTCTCGAGCGTCAGCAGGGCGACGTTCTGGTCGGGCTGCAGGGTGAGCTCCGCGTGGAACGTCTCGGCCGAGGCGGCCTTCTGAACAGGCGGTTTCGCGGATGTCGACGGGGCCTGCGGCGGGGCCGCAACCGTGGCGGGCGCGCTCGCCGACGCCGTGGCGTTGCGGGCGACGAGCGAGTCGGGCGAGGCCGAGCCACCCGTCGAACCGCTGCACGCGGTGAGGGACACGGCGAGCGCGGCGAAGGAGACGACGGTGGCCACGGTGGTGACGCGCATGGGACACGAACCCTTTCTCGAAGTGCCGGATCGTCCGCCCGGCTCACCGCCCATCACGGACGCCGGCGGAATCCGGTTCAGTGCAACGGTTTCCGGGCCTGTGACCAGGTGCGACGCGCCGGTGGACCAGGGCCGGGAACCAGGCGCGCGCGAATGCGCCTACGCTCTGGGGTCATGGCGGATCGCGCGCTGTGCCTGGAGCCACTGGAGCTGTCCGGGCGGGAACGATCGGTCCTGCGGAGTGTTGCGGTCCGCGGGGCGTCCTCGTCGTTGTACTGCGAGCTCGAGGCAGGACACGGCCACGAGCACGTCGCGGGCGTCCGCGGTGACGGGCCCGGCGGCCCGAGGTGGTGGTTGCGGTGGTGGCCCGGCCGGCGTGTGCTGGAGGCCCGCGCGGAGTGCGGCGCGCTCGCCGAAGACGGCGCGGTGTGCCGTGTGCCCGGGGGCCACGAGGGCGGTCACACGTCCGAGCTCGTGGATCTCGAGCACGTCGAGGAACTGGCCGACACAGCGCGGTCGGCCGGACCTCGGTAGAGTCGCACTTCATGCGCGAAGGCTTCAAGGACGACCTCGACCGGCTCGACGAACGGCTCGCCGGGATGGGTGACGCCGCGGCCGCGGCGATGCGGTCCGCGACCCGCGCGTTGCTGACCGCGGACCTCGCGCTCGCCGAGCAGGTCATCGGCGCCGACTCCGACCTCGACGATCAGCGCGCCGAATGCGAGGAAGAGGCGTACTCGCTGCTCGCCCTCCAGGCCCCCGTCGCCGGCGACCTGCGTGGCGTGCTCGCGGTGGTGTACTGCGCCGAGAAGATCGAGCGGATGGGTGACCTCGCGGCCCACATCGCCAGCACCGCCCGGCGCAGCCACCCGGAGCGCACCGTTCCCGCCGACCTGGAGCCCGTCTTCGCCGAACTGGGCGACGTCACCGCCCGCATGGCCGACCGCCTCACCCAGTTCATCCGCGGCGGCGGCGTCGAGGGCGGCTACGCGGAGCTCAGCCGCTCCGACGAAACCGTCGACGCCCTCCACGCCCGCGTGCTCGCCACCATCACCTCCGCCAAGTGGACCCACGGCCAGCGCACCGCCGTCGCCGCCACCCTGCTCACCCGCTTCTACGAACGCTTCGCCGACCAGACCGTGTCGGTCGCCAAGCGCCTCGAATTCGCCGCGACGGGCGCTTTGCCGGGCTGAGCCTGCCCGTCGGATTCCTCGGGCTGGGCTTGATCGCGGTAGCCGCCTGCTTGCCGCCGTTTCGGTGAGCGCCTTGCCGACGCGGCTGTGTCGCCCGCCCGCTCGGAATTCGCGGCGACAGTTGCCTTCGCCGGGCCCACGCTGACGCTGCCCCACGCGGCGACCGGCGCCTCCGCACGCCGGCCGCCGCCAGTGTCCGATGTGGATAGTCAGCCGCGAAGTCCCGTCACCCCAGGCACTCGCGCAGCGCCGTGACCAGGTTGGTGGCCCGAGCGTCGCCGTGGCCGACCATGCGGTTGGCGACGTAGGCGAAGCCCACGGAGTGTTCGTCGTCGGCGAAGGAGAATTGGCCGCCGGCGCCGTCGTTGCCGAGGCTGCGCGCGCCGAGCATCGGGCGGAAGGCCGAGTCGAGCAGGAAGCCCGAGCCCCAGCGGGCGCCCGCGTCGAAGCCGAACCAGTCCGGGCCGGAGGAGACCTCGCGGACGGCGTCGGTGACGGTCGCGGGGGACAGCAGCCGGGGGCTGCCGTCGAGGCCCGTGACGGCGGCCGCGTACAGGCCCGCGAGCCCGGTCGCCGAGGCGGTCGCCCCCGCGCCCGGCAGCTCCATGCCCAGCAGCGCCGGGTCGTTCCAGCCGTGCGGTTCGTCGAGGCCCGGGAACGCGAGTGCGCCGTTCATCGTGACGATCCGGGTCAGGATGTGCTCCGGCGGCGGCATGGGCGGGCGGCCCTCGGCCTCGGCCAGCCGGGCCCGCGCGGCCATCTCGGCCGCGGGCAGGCCGAGCCACGCGCGCAACCCGAGCGGCTCGGCGACGACCGAGCGGAAGTACGCGCCCGGCGTCTGCCCGGTGAGCCGCCGCACGAGCTCGCCGAGCAGGAACCCGAACACGTGGCCGTGGTAGGCGTACGTGGTTCCCGGTTCCCACAACGGTTTCTGCTCCTCGATCGCGCGGATCACCGGGGCCCACCGCGCGATCTGTTCGAACGGCACGGTCTCGTCCAGCACCGGCAGCCCCGCGCGGTGCCCGAGCACCATCCGCGCGGTGATGTCCGCTTTGCCCTCCGGTGCGAACTCGGGCCAGTACCGGCTGACCGGCGCGTCGAGGTGGAGCTTCCCCTCCTGCGCGAGCAGGTGCGCGCACAGGCTCACGATCGCTTTGGCACAGGAGAAAACCGGCACCACGGTTTCGCGTTCCCACACGCGTCCCGTGGCCTCGTCGGCGACGCCGCCCCACAGCTCCACGACCTTGCGGCCGCCCACGAACACCGTCACCGCGGCACCCAGTTCGGGGAACTCGGCGAAGTTGCGCGCGAACGCGTCGGCGACGGCTCCGAACCGCTCGTCGGCTTCCCCGTGGTGGGTCGTGCTCACTGTCGCGCTCCTCCGTGCTCGATGCCGACGCGCACGCTACGGCGCGAACCCCGCCCCCACCACCGAATTTGCCGCCGGTCACCCGGCGGTGCCAAGATCCGCCCATGCCGACCTTCGCCGCGCCGGACGGGACCACCCTCGCCTACCGCGTGCTCGGCGCCGGCACACCCGTCGTCTGCCTGCCGGGCGGCCCGATGCGCGACGCGGCTTACCTCGGCGACCTCGGGGGACTGGCCGCGCACCGCAGCCTGCTGGTGCTCGACCTCCGCGGCACGGGCGCGTCCGCGGAGCCCGAAGACCCCGGCACCTTTCGCTGCGACCGCCAGGTCGGCGACGTCGAGGCCCTGCGCGCGAACCTCGGCCTCGAAACCCTCGACCTGCTCGGCCACTCCGCGGGCGCGAGCCTGGCGATGCGGTACGCGGCCGCGCGGCCCCGGCGCGTCGGCCGGCTCGCGCTGATCACCCCGAGCGCCCGGTCCGTCGCCTCCGAACCGACACCCGACCGGCGACGCGAGTCGATCGCCCGCCGGGCCGCGGAACCTTGGCACGCGGCCGTCGCGGCGGCGTACGAAGAGATCGCCGCCGGGCGCGCCACGAGCGCCGCCTGGGCCGCCCTCGCCCCGATGTACTACGGCCGCTGGAACGACACGGCGAAAGCCCACCACGCCACCGAATCGGCCCAGCGCAACGCCCGCGCCGCCCGCCGCTACAACTCCGAAGGCGCCTTCGACCCGCCGCGCACCCGAGCCCAACTGGCCGCGGTCACGGCCCCGGTGCTCGTGCTCGCCGGCGAGCTCGACTGGATCACCCCGCCGGACATCGCCGCCGCCATCGCGGCGCTCTTCCCCGACGCGCACACCGTGACCCAGCACCGCGCGAGCCACTACCCGTGGATCGACGACCCGGCCGCCTTCACCGAGACTGTGGCGAAGTTCCTGTCCTGACGCGGTTCCGCGCGCCTCTCCCGCCGCCGCTCATCGCCGCTTTCGCCGTGCCGCCCGCTGCCACTCGGCGTCTTTGACGCGCAGCCCGAACGCCGCCTTCACCTCGGGCCGCTGCAGCGGCCGCAGCACGGCCTGCGCCAGAAGCAGCCACAGGAAGAGACCGACCGGTGCGGCGCCGCCGCCCGAGCCCGCCGAAAGCAGCGTGACGAGACCGCCCACCAGAAGGATCAGCCCGAACCCGAGCTCGATGCCGAACGTCGTCCACCACACCGCGGGCCGGCGACGGCCGAGCAGCACCGCGCAGACGGCCACCGCCACGGCCAGCACGGCGTCCAGCGAGGCCAGCGCGAGGACACCGCCGAGGCCGTCGGCGTCGTCGAGGCTCGTCACGAGGACCCAGACGAGCACCGACAGCGCGAGGTACAGCGTCGCCTGGGCGGCCATCGCCCACCGGGCCGAGGAGATGGCGTGGCGGATGTCTTCGTCGTCGTACCGGTACTTCGGGGCCGGCAGCTCGAAGGGACTCGGGTCGGACACGGCGGGCACCACCTCTCGGAGACGTCCGCCGAGCAAACCCCCGCGGGGCGCTTTCCGGTGGACGGCGGCAGGAACCGGCCAAGACCACCACACCCGGGCGGGACCGGTCCCGGCGTCTCCGATCAGGGCAGCCGGCTCAGCTGTCCGTGGTCTTGCTGCACGTCACCGGCTTGCCGGGCGCGGGCGAAGTCGCCTTCGCGAGCTCCCTTTGCTTGTCCAGCAGGATCCGGCACGTCAGCGTGACGTTGCCGGTCGGCGTGGCGGTGACCGAGGCGTCGCGGCCGGCGCTGATGATCACGTCCAGCTTCCACGGCAGCCCGAGCGGGCCGGTGAGCTGGTGCTGCGTCGCGTCGTCCTGGTAGCGGTCGACCGACTGCGAGTAGGTGATCCCGCTCGTGGTCCCGCTGCCGGTGACCTCGTAGCTGATGGCCCACGACTTCCCGGTGGGGTTGGTGCAGGCGACGAGACCGAGGAGCGCGGCGGGCACGAGCGCCGCGGAGAGAGCCTTCTTGATCACGCGGCGACTGTACTGGGTGTCCGGTTCGCCCGCCGCGCAGGAGAAGGGCAGGATCGGGGTATGACGGCGCTGACGACGACCAGACGATCCCTGCACGGTGTGGCCGAGCTGCTGCTCGCCGGACCCCAGTTCCGCACGTCCGAGCGCATCGAGCTGCGCGTGGTCGGCGAGGGGTTCGCGACGATCGCCGAGCCCGACCTGGTGGTGGAAGGAACCCGGCTGCGGACGCCGACCGCGGCCGTCGAGCTGCCCGGCCGCACCTACCGCGAGGTGGCCGCGTCGATCGGGGTGGAGCCCAGCGACCTCGCCGACGTCTACTCCGACGGGCCGGCCGTGGGACCCGACGAGACGATCGAGCTCGACGCCGCCGCGGTGGCCACCCTGCTGTCGGCCTTCGCCGCCGGCGACCGGGCCCTGCGGGAGTTCGCGCCGGACGAGACCCCGGTGCTGTGGCCGGAACACTTCGACGTCGCGATCACGCTCGGCGCCGTCAACTACGGCGTCTCACCCGGCGACGGGTACCTGGCCGAGCCGTACGCCTACGTCGGCCCGCACGAGCCGCGCCAGGGCCAGTTCTGGAACGCGCCGTTCGGCGCCGCGCACCCGGTGCGGGAGCTCGGCGACCTCCTCGCGTTCTTCCGCGAAGGCCAGGCGCTCGCGGGATGACCGCGTGTCGCTGACCTCGGAGCTGGCCGACCCGGCGAGCGTCCTCACGTCCTGGTGCGCCCGGGTGTTCACCGGCACGCCCGCCGCGGCGGCCCGGGTGGAGGCGGCGGTGCAGGACGTGCGGCCGGTCCGCCCGGCCGCCCGCGACGTCCCGCGCCGGCACTGGGCCGAGATCGGGGGCGCGTTCGGCCAGCGCGTGGCCGATCTCGTGCAGCCGGCGCCGCCGTACTACGCGCTGCTCGGGCTCGTCGGCGCGCAGTGGGCCACCGGGGCGTGGGCGCACGCGCAGGCCGCCGAGTACCCGACGCACCGGGGGTTGCCGCCGGAGTTCCGCGCCCGTGCGCTCGGCGTGCGGCCCGCCGCGACGACGTGGCTGGATCTCGGCGACCGGCTCGGCGGCGCGGTGGCCGAGCCGCTGCCCGGCGTCGCCGGGGCATGGGCGGAGTTCTTCGACCGCGCTCGCGCGTACCAAGATCGTTACGCACCACCGGGAACGCTGGGCTCGCCCGGTGTGGAGGCCGGCCTGGCGCGCACGAACTTCGTGGTCTCGGCGTGTGAGGACGTCTACCGCGCGGGCGGGATCGACCCGGGGCTGGCGCGGATCGTCGACGGCGGTGGCGCGAGCGTCGACGCGCTGCGCGGGCTGGCGACGGACGAGCAGGTCTCGGAACTGGCGGAAATCGCGAAGCGGCTGCACGACCGCGGCGCTTTGTGGGAGCTGCGCCGGATGGGCGGGAACCCGCCGGACGGCGCGCAGCTCGGCATCGCCGGGCCGACGATCGTCCCCGGCTGGGCCGACGGCGACGTGCTGCTGGGCGCGATCGACCCGGCCGGCGGGATCGGCGACGGCAGCGCGACGCTGCTCGACGTGAAAACCGTGGTCGGCGTCCGTGATCCCGACCGCGTCGGCCGCTGGCTGTGGCAGCTGCTGCTCTACGCGTGGCTCGACATCGGGGACATCTACCGGATCCGCGACGTCGGGCTGCTGCTCGCGCGGCACGGCACCGTGGTGACGTGGCCGGTGGAGCAGCTCGAAGAGGAGCTGCTGGGCACGCCGGACGTCATCGAGTTCCGTCGCGACGAGGCGCGCGAGCTCGTGAGCGCCATCCTCGCGTCGGTGGGACTGGCGTTCCCGGAGAGCTGACCTCCCGCGGCGCCCGGCCGGCGAAACACACCGCTGCCACGACGACCGCGCAGCCGGCCAGCTGCAGCACCGTCGGCTCCTCGCCGAGCAGCACGATGCCGTAGCCGACGGCGCCGATCGGCTGCAGCAGCATGAGGACCGAACCCGTCGCGGACGTCATCCTCGGCAGCCCGGCGGCGATGAGCAGCCAGCCGACGACCTGGCCGACGAATGCGAGGGCCACGAGCCAGCCGAACGCGGGCCACCCCGGCGTGAAGTCGAGCCGGTGAGTGGGCACCCCGAGCGCGACGGCGACGGCGCCGGCCGAGAGCGTCGCCAGCAGCAGCGATCGGATCTGCGTCGAAGGGCCGCTGCTGAGCCGGATGAACAGCAGGTAGCCGGAGTAGCCGGCGCCGGCGGCCAGCGCGAGGAGCGCGCCGCTGAGCGGGTCGGAGCCGACGGCGCTCTTGCCGAGGAACCCGCCGCTGAGCACGATACCGACGAGCAGCACCGGTGCCGTGAGCAGGAAGCGGCGGCCGGGGGGTTCGGAGAGGAACAGCAACGCCAGCAGCGGCACGACCACGACCTGCACGCCGAGCAGCACCGTCGCGATCCCGGCGCCGACGCGCGGGATCGACTCGCCCCACAGCACGAAGTCGAGGCCGAGACCGATTCCGCCCAGCAACGGGAAAAGGATCTTCGGCCGCACGCCCGTGCGCCGCCACTCCCAGAAGGCGAGCGCGGCCAGCACGGGGAGCGAGAGCAGGCACCGCCAGAACGAGCTCGTGGAGCCGCTCGTGCCCGACACCTTGATGAACACCGACGACAACGCGATGCAGAGGCTGCCGGCCGCGGCGAGCAGGCGCGGGTCGATCCGTTCGGTGAGAACGGTGATCGGCCCGGCCGCCGGGGAACGGGACGGGAGCTCGGTCGTGGTCACCCCTTCAGCCTGCGGTGCGCGACTGTCAAGGACAAGCGAATGTTCCTGAGCGGAATTCGGTAGCATCACTACCGTGTTCAGCCTGGATCGCATGCGCGCCCTGCACGCGGTCGCCCAGCACGGCTCGGTGGCCGCGGCGGCCGCGTCACTGCACGTCACGCCGTCCGGGGTGTCGCAGCAGCTCGCGAAGCTGGAACGCGAGGCCGGCCAGGCGCTGCTCGAACCCCGCGGCCGCGGCGTGCGCCTGACGCGCGCGGGCCAGGTGCTCGCCGGGCACGCCGGCCGGATCCTGGCCCAGGTCGCGCAGGCGCGGTCGGATCTGGAGCTGCTCAACGAGGACGTGCTCGGCCCGCTGCGCCTCGGCGCCATCCCGACGACGATCCACGCCCTTCTGCCGCCGGCCCTCGCGACGCTCGCCGCCCAGCACCCGCGCCTCGAGGTGACGCTGCGCGAGGGCGAGGCCGAGCAGACCCTGCCCCAGGTCGTGGCGGGCGACCTCGACATCGCCGTGGCCGAGAGCTGGGCGGACCGCCCCACGGTGCTCCCGCCGACGGTCACCGCCACCACGCTCTTCTCCGACGTCGCCGACCTCGCCCTCCCCGGCACCCACCGCCTCGCGCACCGCCGCACCGTCGACCTGGCCGAGGTCGACGACGTGCCGTGGATCGCCTGGACCGCCGGCTCGGGCTGCTACGAATGGCTCGTCCACGTCCTCCGGGCGCAACAGCTGGAGCCCCGGATCAGCTGCACGGTCGGCGGCTATCCGACGCAGCTGGCCCTGGTCGCCGGCAACGCGGGCGCGGCTCTGGTACCGCGCCTGGCCCGCGGCACACCGCCGGCCGGCGTACGCATCCTCACCACCCGCCCGGCGTTGTCCCGCACGATCATCGCGGTCTGCCGCGCGGGCGAGGAGGAACACAGCGGCATCCGGGCGGCACTGGACGCGCTGCTGGCCGCTTCGGCCCGCTTCGCAACGGGCGCGCAGCCGGTCCGCTGACGCGGGACCTTCGTGGTGAAGGTGCGGTGTCGAGAGTCGTTCGCTGGGCCGTCGCCGAAGGCGGCTTGCGGCGGCTTGGCTTGTGGGGAGTCAGTGCGGGCGGTGCGCTGGGCGTGGGTTCGGTTGACGCGGGACTTTCGTGGTGAAGGTGCGGTGCTGAGAGGGGCTCGCAGGACCGCCGCCGAGCGCAGTTCGTGGCGGCCTGGCTTGTGGGGAGTCAGTGCGTGCGGTGGGCCGGGCGTGGGTTCGGTTGGCGCGGGATTTCGTGGTGAAGGTGCGGTGCCGAGAGAGTCGTTCGCTGGGGCCGTCGCCGAAGGCGGTTTGCGGCGGCTTCGTTTGTGGGGAGTCGGCGCGGGCGGTGCGCTGGGCGTGGGTTCGGTTGGCGCGGGATTTCGTGGTGAAGGTGCGGTGCCGAGAGAGTCGTTCGCTGGGGCCGTCGCCGAAGGCGGCTTGCGGCAGCGTCGCTTGTGGGGAGCCAGTGCGTGCGGTGGGCCGGGCGTGGATCCGTCGGCGCGCGCCGGGCGGGATCCGATCCGGTCCCGGACCTTCCGCGCAAAGCGGGTCGCCGCCACCGGTGGCGGCGCGTAGGTCTCGGGATTCAGGCCTGCGGCCCCGGGTCGTTGGGATGCGGTTCGAGCGCCGTGATCTCGAACGTCATCCAGTCGCGCAGTGGGAGGGTGCCCAGGACGTCGGTGCGGAGGGCGGCTTCGGTGTCGGCGCGCCAGATGCCGATGCTGCGCAGCTCGCCGACCGGGCGCCACAGGCGGCCGAGGTGGCCGGTGGCGGCGAGCTCGCGGGCGCGCGCGGCTTCGGCGGTGCGGCGGCGGTCGACCTCGGCGGGGTCGGTGCCGTCGGGGATGGTGGTGGTGATGCGGACCAGGAACTCCTGCATGGTGGCCTCCTCGGGATGCCGTTGCGGCAAGGAGATCCTGCGCCCCGCCGGGCGGCGGGCGCCACGACCGGATCCCTCGGACGTCGGAGGCCGCGGCTCACACGGGGTCGGGCGTGCGGCGGGCGTACGGGTCGGTCGCGGGCACCCACGTCGAGTCGTCCAGGCCGAAGGTGCCGAGGTCCGCGGTGAGGGCGTCGACGACGGCGCGCACGGAAGCGCGGGTGTCGTCGCGGCGGGTGACGAGCGACCAGGTCCAGCACGGCGTCGGGGAGACGATGGGGCGGCGCACCAGGTCCGGTGGCAGGGGAGTCGTCTGGCCCTTCGGCGAGTTGACCACGGGCCGGCGCAGGCGGCGGACGTGCTCGAAGAACGCCGGGCCGGTGATACCCCCGTCGTCGGTCCGCTCGACGGTGGCGCCGGTGTCGCGCGCGAACTGGCCGGCGTAGAGGTTCCACGACGACCAGCTGAGCGTGTCCGAGTCGACCAGCACCACCACGTCCTTCGCCGCCACGGGTGCGGTGTCGGTGCCGGTGGACACGGCGTAGAGGTGGTCGGCGCCGATGAGGCGCGCGGTGAGGTCCTGGTCGGCGAGGTCGGGCGTCTGCACCCAGCAGATGGCCAGGTCGATGCTGCCGTCGGCGACGCGCCCGGCCTGCGCGTGCGAAGGCAGTACCCACGCGTCGACCTGCACGCGGGCGACGCCGGCGGTGCGTTCGACGAGGTCGGCGGGCCGCCAGTTCACGTAGCCGAGGCGCACGGCCTCGGTGCTCGACAGCCCGGTGGCCCGGCGGCGCAGGTCGTCCGCCTGCTGCAGCAGCGCGCGGGCGCCCGGCAGCAGCGACTCGCCGATCGCGGTCAGCGCCACCGAACGGCGGTCCCGGTCGAACAGCCGCACCCCCAGGTCACGTTCGAGCGCCTTGATCTGCTGGGAGAGCGACGGTCCGGCGATGTGCAGCCGTTCCGCGGCCCGCCCGAAGTTCATCTCCTCGGCGACGGCGACGAAGTACCGCAGCTGGCGCAGTTCCACCAGCGCATCGTAGTTCCCGCGTCACGGCCCGCTGACGAACACCGGCGTGAGCGAAACGGCCAGCCGCACCGTGCCGCCGTCGAGACGCACGGACACCGGCGCACCGAAGGCGTCGACGGCGACCGCCTCGGACGCGGTCCACGGCAGCGTCACCGGGACCGGCGGCTCCTGCTCCCCGTCCACCGGATCCCGCTGGTCCCACACCACCACCAGCGGGCCGCGCCCGGCGCGCTCGGCGGCGTAGGCCGGTACCTCGGTGTCCATTCGCGACACTCGCTCGGCCCCCGCGAGCTGCTCGGCGACCAGCGAAAACGTGTCGGCCATCGGCCGCCGCACCGCCAACGACCGGCCGTGCTAGCCCAGCAGCGGCAGCTTCCCGAACAGCAGGTGCATCATCTGCAGCGGGTCGACGGGCCCGGGCACCTCCGGCGCGAGGTTCCAGTAGGCCGTGCGCCGGATCCCCGACGCGAGCGCCAGCACCGTGCGCACCACGAGCTGCCGGCAGCCGATCCGGTCGCGCAGCGCGTCGAGCTCGGGCGGGCAGCCGTCGAGGAACATCTGCAGCCGCGGCGGCAGCTCGGCCATCCGCGCGTACAGCGCCCGCATCGCGGCGCGCTCTGGCGTCTCCTGGGTCGCGCGCTCCTGCAGCTCGCCGGTGCTCTGCGTGGCGGGCGCGTCGGCGAACGCGCTCAGGAAGGCCTGCTGCATCACCGGTTCCAGCTCCGGGAACTCGAACGGCACCGGCCCGCCGTGCTCGCCCGCCACGATCGGCTTGGGCTCGCCGTACGCGGCCATCATCTCGCGCGCAGTGTCCACATAGGATGGAACTGCCGACGGATCACCGTAGAGGTGCACGCTGAACACGTCGAAGTGCTCGCGCCCCGCCGACACGAGGTGGTCGAAGAACTTCCGCGGCTCACTGCCGGGTTCGCTCGAGAACACGACGTACCCGCACCCGCCGAGCACCACCAGCGCGGCCGGATCGACCTCCTTCACCCCGTCGTGCAGCACCTTCAGCTGCCCGACGTACTCCTCGGCCGTGCCGGCCCACAGCAGCCCGGTGTTGCTCGGTTCGTTGTCGCACTGCCAGAAGTGGACCCGGCCCGCGCACCGCCGCACCAGCTCCCTCGCGAACCGCCCGTAGGTGGCCGGGTCGTGCGCCGGCGAAGGCGGCAGGAAGTCTGTCGGCACCTTCGTCGCCCACGGTGAGCTGGAACAGACGGTCAGCCACACCTCCTCGTCGCCGTCGAGCTGGGCCAGCAGGGCGTCGACCGCCGTCCAGTCGTACTCGCCGGGCCGCGGCTCGACCTGGCTCCAGAACACGTACGCGCGCAGCAGCCCGGCGCCGAGCGCGCGCGCATGCGGCACGAACTCACCGGGCTCGCCGAACAGCCCGTAACTGATGCCCCGCACCACACCCAGCCGGACACCGGCAGTACTTCGGTCACCGCATCCCCTTGAAAGTTTCACTGATAAACTCAAACTATATGCGATAAACTCAGCGCATGCCAGCAGAGCCCCCGTTGATCTGGACGCTGCCCCCGCCTCCGCCGCGCCAGCGCTCCCTCGGCCGCGAAGCGATCGTCGCCGCGGCGATCGCCCTGGCCGACGAAGGCGCCGCGGTCACCATGAAGTCCGTGGCCGGCCGGCTCGGCCCCTACACGTCGATGGCGCTCTACCGCTACGTCCACAGCCGCGAAGGCCTCAGCGACCTCATGCTCGACGCGGCCGTCGCCGAGGTCCCCGTGCCCGCCGCCCCCGGTGGCAACTGGCGCGAAGACCTCCGCGCCCTCGCGCTGGACACGCGCGGCATGCTCAAGCGTCACCCGTGGTGCGCGCTGCTCGCCCACACCCGCCCGCCGGCCGGCCCGCACCTCATGCGGCGCCTCGAGTTCATGCTCGCCGTCCTGACCGCGCGCGGCGCCACGCTGCCCGACGCGATGACCTACGCCGCGCTGATCGACCGCCACGTCCTCGGCAGCGGCGCGCAGGAAGCCGAGGAAGCGCGCCACGAACCCACCGGCGAAGCCTTCACCGAGGCACTGGCGTCGGTGCGCGACCTCGCCGCCGCCGACCCCGCCGTGCCCCTGCTCACCGCGTGGCTCACGAAGCCGGCCGGCCCGCCCCGCGACGTCCAGTTCGACCTCGGCCTGGGGTTCCTCCTGGACGGCATCGAGTCCCGGCTGCCCGGGCGGTGACGCTCAGCCGCGCCGTTGCGCGAGCCACGCCGGGATCCGGCTGCGCGAGCTGAAGCCCAGCTTGCCGAGGATGTGGTCCACATGGGACTCGACCGTGCGGCGGCTGATCACCAGCCGTTGCGCGATCTCCTTGTTGGTCAGCCCCTCGGCGACGAGCTCGGCCACCTCGAGCTCGCGGCTCGTGAGCTCGGGCTCCGAGGTGTCCCGGACGGGCGCGACCGGCGCGGGAGGGGCGACGGTCTCACCGAGCAGGTGGGCGAGGGCGGCCTCGAAATTCGTCGAAGCCTCGGCGCCACGCTTGAACGCCGTGCGATACCGGGCGTTCCCGAGGGATTCGCGGACCGCCTGTTCACACGCCGCGTGCTGGTCGAGCAGACGGCGCATCCCGAGCATCGCCTTGCCGCCGGTCAGCGGCCACACGCGGTGGGCCACCCCGAGGCGCTCGGCCGCGAGCTCCGTCCGGCCGGTTGCGGCCGCGGTCCACGACAGCAGCTCCACCGACAGCGCCGCATTGAGGATGTCGTTGAACAGGCGCGCCGTGCGAATTCCGCGCAGCAGCCCCGTTTCCGCCGCGTCATGCTCGCCGAGCATCCACTGCGCGAGCGAACGCGAATACAGCAGGTGCGTGCGGGCGCGCAGCTCACCGGTCGCATCGCACGCGGCCAGGCCGTCGTCCGCGACTCCGACCGCCGTTGCCGGGTCACCACCCCACGCCTCGGACTGCGCCACCGTGCCCAGGCTGAGCACTTTGATGCTGGTGTAGCCGGGGATGCCGGCGAAGCGGTCGTGGGCTTTCCGGAACACCGTGGTGGCCGTCGGGAAATCTCCTTCCAGGAAGTGGCACGCCGCCGTCAGCATTTCCGTGTAGCCGAGCACGACCTCGTCGCCGTTGCGGCGGCCCCAGTCCTCGGCTTCACGGATCAGCGGCAGCGCGGCGCGGGGTTCGCCCATGAGACAGGCGGCGTACGCGCTGATCCACAGCGCCCGAGCGCGGTCGCGGCTCGGTTCGGGGTTCACGTCGAGCGCCCGCGCGAGCCACAGCCGGCCTTCGGTGAGGTGGCCGCACTGCAGCCAGAAGAAGTGCAGGGTCACCACCAGGTCGAGGCCGGCCGCGTACCGAGCGGGGGTGCCCAGGTCGTGATCGAGCGCGGTGCGCAGGTTCGCGTGGTCGCGCAGCACCGTCGCGTACACCTCGACCTGGTCGGCTCCGGAGTCCCAGTCGGTCTGGGCGCGCTGGGCCAGGCGCTGGAAGTACTCGCTGTGCCGGTTGCGCATCGCTGCTTCGCCGCCCGCCTCGGCCAGCTTCTGCCGGCCGTACTCGCGGATCGTCGTCAGGAGGCGGAAGCGGGTCGGCGCCCGGTCGGCCGAGGTCTGCACGATGGACTTGTCCACGAGCCCCGCCACCAGGCCGAGCACGTCGCCGGGGTCGATGCCGTCTCCGGAGCACACCTCCTCGGCCGCCGCGAGGTGCAACCCGCCGGTGAACACCGCGAGACGCGTCCACAGCACCCGCTGACGCGGTGTGCACAGCAGGTAGCTCCAGTCGATCGTGCTCATCAGCGACTTCTGCCGTTGCGGCGCGACCGGGTTGGGGCTCAGCAGCTGGAAAGTGTCGTCGAGCCGGTCCAGGAGCTCGTCGATCGCCAGGGTGCGCAGCCACACGGCGGCCAGCTCGAGCGCCAGCGGCAGCCCGTCGAGCCGGCGGCACACCTCGACGACGATGGACCAGTTGTGGCTGTCGAGGGCGAACCGGCTGGACACGGCGGTTGCGCGTTCGGTGAACAGCGTCACCGCGTCGAGCCCGACGGCACCGGCGAGGTCGTGGACTTCCGGCACCGCCAGCGGCGCCACGGCGTACACGTGTTCGCCCTGGACACCCAGCACGTGCCTGCTGGTGGCGAGGATCCGGAGGTCCGGCGCCGCGGCGAGGAGGTCGCGCGCGAGCCGTGCGCACGCCTCGACGAGGTGTTCGCAGCAGTCGAGCACCAGCAGCGGGCTCTTGTCGCGCAGGTACTCGGCGAGCCGGCGCGGCGGGTCCTCGTCGGCGTCGCGGATCCCGAACGCCGCGCCGACCGTCTGGGCGAGCAGCGCGGGATCGTGGAGGTCGCCCAGCTCGATCAGCCAGACGTCGTCGGGGAACGTGTGTGCCACCTGGTCGGCGACGCGGAGGGCGAGTCGGGTCTTGCCGACGCCGCCGGCCCCGGTGAGCGTGACGAGCCGTCCCGCGGACAGCAGTCTGCGGACCTCGACCAGTTCGCGCTGCCGGCCGATGAAGCTGGTCAGCTCTGCGGGCAGCGTCCCCATCGAGACCACCTCCACGAGTTGTGAGAGTACGTCTCGCGGTGGCCGATGTCAGGTTGTTCCGTTTTATCCGGGCAGCACCGAACCCCGTACCACGGTGCGGCGCGGGTACGGGGGTTCGGCGGGTCGGCTCACTCGATCGGGGGCGAGAGTGAGGACCTCCTTTCCGCGGGGGCGCTTTTCTTTCAGGCAGCCAGATCCGATGCGGGCGGTCTGGTGTCCGGTGCGGGGGAGTGCAACGCCTCCCGGTCGCGCCCGGCCGGCTCGCAGCCGGGGCGCCAGGTGCCGACGTGCGTCCACTGCCGGCCCCACCAGTGGCTGATGAGGACGGTGGACCGGAAGCAGACCGGGCACGGCTGGCGAAGCGAGTCGATCGCCATGGGGACCTCCGTGTCGGTGGTGCTTCTTGTCCTTCAAGACTCGCGGCTCGGCGCGGCCCGCACATCGGAAGTCCTACGGAGAAACTACGTACGTATCCGGTTCGGCAGAGTTCACCGCCGCTCCAGCCGCCGGACAGGTCCGGGTCGACGGCGCCGGGTGGACTCACCCGGATCCGCTTGAGGCAAGGGAGAAACCCACAGTGTTCACCTCGTCACGCGCCCGGCGCGTGCTCGCGGCAGCCGTCGTCGTCGCAGGGACGGCGGCGGTGGTCACGCCGGCCGCCGACGCGTCGGTGCCCGGTCCCGCCGGCTACACCTGGACCACCGACGTGGTTGCGCCGGGCGTCACCGTCCTCACCGGCGTGCTGAGCCGCACGGCCCACCCTCCGTTCTGGACGGTCACGATCACCGCGCCGGCCCGGAACATCCTCACCGGCGCCGCGACGACGGCCGAGCTCGGCACGGCGGCCTGGGCGCGCGACACCGCCGCCAAGCTGGCCGCGGCGGGCGACCCGGCGCGGCAGGACACCGTCCGCTGGCCCGGTTTCTCCGACACCCCGCACGGCGTCGAGGGCGTGCGCGTGCGCACCGGCTCCTACCCGGCGCAGGCCGCGGCCACCGCTGCGGCGACGACGCTGAAGGCGGCCGGGTTCAGCGCCGTGGCGGAGTGGACGGGCTACGACGCCGACCAGGCGCCCGACGCCGAACGCGTCCACGTCGCCGTGATCGACCGCGACCGCTTCCACGGCAGCATCGAGGCGACGCACGACGGCACGGTGGCGCAGCGGGAAACCACGTCGTCGATCGCGGCGAAGACGGGCGCGCTGGTGGCCGTGAACGGCGGGTTCTTCGTGACCGCCGACGCCGACGGGTTCCAGGGCGTGCCCGCCGGGCTCGCCGCCTACGACGGCAAGCTCGAGTCGCAGTCGTCCGGCGCCCGCGCGGCGCTGGTGCTCGGCCGCCGCGGCGACGTGTCCATCGAGAACGTGACGTCCACGGTGACCCTGGGCTCCGGCGCGGCGACCCACCCGGTCGAAGGCGTGAACCGCAAGCCCGGTGTCGTGCGCGACTGCGGCCGGCCCGGCCTGACGCCGACCACGAAGCCCCGGCAGGACTTCACCTGCACCACAGCCGACGACCTCGTGCTCTTCACCGGCGAGTTCGGCGCCGCCCTGCCGGCCGGCCCGGGCACGCAGGTCACCCTCGGCCGCGACGGCCGTGTGCTCACCGTGGGCGCGCGTGGTGGCGCGGTGCCCGCCGGCGGTTCCGCCGTGCAGGGCATCGGCGCGGCCGCCGGCTGGCTCACCGCCCACGCCGTCGCCGGCCGCAAGCTGACCGTCGACGAGCGCGTGCGCACCGCGTCGGGCCGGCCGGTCGACCTCCGCGCGGGCGACGGCATCGTCAGCGCGGCGCCGATGCTGCTGCGCAACGGCCGCCAGGCCATCGACGCCGCCACCGAGGGTGTGCTCGACCCGAAGGACCTGTCGTTCGGGTACGCCTGGGCCGAGCAGCGCCAGCCGCGCACGATGGCCGGGCTCGACGCGCAGGGCCGCTTGCTGCTCGTGACGGTCGACGGCCGGCAGCCCGGCGTCAGCGAAGGCGTCACGATCGAGGAAGGCGCGCAGCTGATGCGCAGCCTCGGCGCGGTCGACGCGCTCAACCTCGACGGCGGTGGCTCCACCGCGATGGCCGTCGCGGGACAGCTCGTGAACCACCCGTCGGACGCCACGGGCGAGCGCCCGATCGGCGACGCGGTGCTCGTGCGCTGACCCGTCCGGCCGGGCGCGTCCGATCCACCCGGACGCGCCCGGCCGGACAAACCGGGCACCTCGGCTTCCCTTGCGGTTCTTGACCGGCGGCGCCCTCCCGGCGTCCGACATCGATGTCATCTCGGCCGATTCTTGTCTCTCTTGTCTTCTTGACGGGCGGGTGAGCGGCCGGGAAGCTTCCTGGCAACGTTGTCACCCGTCGACGTCGACGCCTGCGGTCCCCGCGTCACGAGGACGGGTTTTGTCTCGAGACCGGGAGATCCCATGACGTTGGACCAGAGCGGCGCGCCGGGCGCGGATTCGGCACTGTCGCGCCGGGGCGTGCTGGCCGCCGGCACCGGGTTGCTGGCCGGGTTCGGCCTGACGGCGGTGCTGCCGGGCGTGGCCTCGGCGGCGCCCGCTTCCCCCGCGGTCGCCGACGGGCACAGCTCGACCGACCTGGCGCTGTTCCGCCCGGTGCAGGTGTCCTCCACCGACTACGCGGCCACCCCGGCCGAGTTCGCGGTGGACGGCCTCGCGCAGGTCGGCGTGCAGGGCTCCGGCTGGCGCGCGGCCGGGAGCGGCTCGCAGTGGATCATCGTGGACCTGCAGGGCCGCTGCCAGGTCGACTCCGTGGTGCTCACGTTCGAGGCCCGCCCGGGCGACCCTGCGTTCGACCCGGCCGCCTCGCGCAGCAACACCAAGGGCACCGAGGTCCAGTCGAGCTACGCGACCGTGTTCGACCTCGACGTCTCCCAGGACGGCAAGGCCTGGCGCACCGTCTACAGCACCGCGCAGGGCACCGGCGGCGTGGTGACCATCCCGCTGAAGCCGGCCGTCGCCGCGCGCTGGGTCCGCCTCACGAGCTCCGCCGGGTCGACCACTAACCCGTTGGGGCTCAACGGGTTCCAGGTCTACGGCACCACCCGCGACAACCGACCGGCCGTGCGCGGCTGGACGTCGTTCCCCGTGCGCGGCCACGACAACCCGCCGGCGCTGGCGGTGGCCGCCGACGGCTCCGTGCCGCTGGAGTCCGGCTGGGTCCTCACCATGCAGGACTGGGCGCCGAGCACCGACGGCGCCGTCCTGTCCGGCACCGCGGTCGACACGCGCGGCTGGCTGCCGGCGTCCGTGCCGGGCACGGTGCTCGGCTCGCTCGTGGAGCAGGGGCAGCTGCCCGACCCGGTCAAGGGCATGGGCAACATGCACATCCCCGAGGCCCTTTCGCGGCACTCCTGGTGGTACCGCCGCACGTTCTCCGTGCCGCGCGGCCTCGACACCTCGGCGGGCCGGCACGTGTGGCTCGAGTTCGACGGCGTCAACCACGAGGCCGACATCTGGCTCAACGGCGCCCACGTCGGCAACCTGGCGCACCCGTTCGGCCGGGCCGCCCTCGACGTCACGGCGGCGCTGCGCCGCACCGGCGACCAGAACGTCGCGGTGAAGATCGCGCCGATGCCGTTTCCCGGCAGCCCGGGCGACAAGGGCCCGGCCGGGCAGTCCTTCGTGGACGCGGGCGGCACGATGTTCGCGAACTCGCCCACGCTCGTCGCGGTGTCCGGCTGGGACTGGATGCCCGCGGTGCGCGACCGCGCGTCCGGCATCTGGAACCACGTCCGGCTGCGCTCGACCGGCGCGATCGTGGTGGGCGACGCCCGCGTGGACACGAAACTGCCCAACCTGCCCGCGACCGACGTCGCGGAGGTGACCATCACGGTCCCCGTCCGCAACGCCGGTTCGGTGGCCCAGCGCGTGAAGGTCACCGCGGCGTTCGACGGGATCTCGGTGTCGAGCACCGTCACCGTCGCGCCGGGTGCGGAGGGCGCGGCCGTCTTCGCGCCGTCCGATTTCCCGCAGCTGCGGATCAAGAACCCGAAGCTGTGGTGGCCCAACGGCTACGGCGACGCGACGCTGCACGATCTCACGGTGACCGCGGCCATCGGCTCCGCGGTGAGCGACCGCAAGAGCCTCAAGTTCGGCATCCGCCAGATCACCTACACCTACGACCAGCCGATCGTGCCCGTCGACGGTGTCGCCTCCCAGACCGTGGACCTCGCGCCCCAGCAGGCGCGCTACGTCCGGGTGCAGTGCGACAAACGCGCCACCGGCTGGGGGTTCTCGCTCTGGACGATGTCCGTGGTGGACAGTGCGAACGCCGGCACCGACCTGGCCCAGGGCAAGACGGGCACCAGCTCCACGGTCGCCGACGGCAATCCGCCGCAGAACGCGTTCGACGGCGACCCGAAGACCCGCTGGACCTCGGAGTACGCCGACAACCAGTGGCTGCAGGTCGACCTCGGCGCCACGACGTCGTTCGACCGCGTCGTGCTGGCGTGGGAAACCGCGTACGCGCAGACGTTCCGCATCCAGGTCTCGGCCGACGGCGACAGCTGGACCGACGTGACGTCGGTGGACAACTCCGCGAAGCCACTGACGTTCATCGTCAACGGGGTCAAGGTGTTCTGCCGCGGCGGCAGCTGGGGCTGGGACGAGCTGCTGCGCCGGATGCCGCCGGAGCGCGTGGACAACGTCGTGGCGATGCACCGCGACATGAACTTCACCATGCTGCGCAACTGGATCGGCTCCTCCTACCGCGAAGAGCTGTTCGAGGCGTGCGACCGGTACGGAATCCTCGTGTGGACGGAGTTCTGGGACGGGTTCTCCACCGACCCGGCCAACCACGACATCTTCCTGGCCCAGGCCAAGGACACCGTGCTGCGCTACCGCTCCCACCCGTCGGTCGCGGTGTGGTTCGGCTGCAACGAGGGCACCCCGCCGGCCGTGATCGACCAGGCGCTGCGCGCGATCGTCACGGAGAACACGGACCTGCTGTACCAGAGCAACTCCGCCGGCGGCGTGATCACCGGCGACGGCCCGTACCGCTGGCTCGACCCGAAGCAGTACTTCACGGGTGAGGCGACGGGCGGCAAGGCCGGGTTCTGGAGCGAGATCGGCATTCCCACCGTGTCCGTGGTGGAGAGCATGCGCAACCTCGTCGGTGACGGCGACCCAGGCTGGCCGATCGGCGCGCCGTGGTTTCTGCACGACTGGTCCACGCAGGGCAACCAGTCGCCGCAGACCTACCTCGCGGCGATCGACGCGCGGCTCGCGCCCTCGTCGAGCCTGGAGGAGTTCTGCCGCAAGGCGCAGTTCGTGAACTTCGAGAGCATGCGCGCGATCTTCGAGGCGTGGAACTCGAAGCTGTGGAACGACGCCACCGGCGTGCTGCTGTGGATGTCGCACCCGGCCTGGCACAGCACGGTGTGGCAGACCTACGACTACGACCTCGACGTGAACGGCAGCTACTACGGCTCCCGCAAGGGCTGCGAGGCCCGCCACGTGCAGGCGGATCTCACGACCTGGCAGGTGCGCGCGATCAACCACACCCCCGACGCCATGAGCGGCATGACCGTCACCGCGCAGCTGCACGGGCTCGACGGCAAGCCGCTGGGCGCGGCGCAGACGCAGAAGGTCGACGTGGCCCCGATCTCGGGCACGGCCGCGTTCACGGTGCCGTTCGGCGCGGACCTGCCGGCGCTGCACCTGCTGCGCCTGACGATGACGGACTCGCACGGCGCCGTCGTCTCGGAGAACACCTACTGGCGCTACCAGGCGGACACGGCGATGCGCGCGCTCAACCAGCTCGGGCGCACGCAGCTGTCGACGAGCCTTCGCCCGGCGGGCAAGGACGGTTACACCGCGACGATCCGCAACACGGGCAAGACCGTGGCCGCGATGGTGCGGCTGTCGCTGCGCGAGAACAACGGCAAGGACCGCGTGCTGCCGACGATCTACGGCGACAACTACTTCTGGCTGCTGCCAGGGGAGTCCCGCACGGTCACGGTCGCGCCGCGGCGCTCCGTCAAGTCCCCGCGGCTGTCGGTGGAGGCGTACAACGTGCCGGCCAAGCTGAGCTGACTCCCGGTTGCCGGGGCCTGTCCGCGAGGCGGCCCCGGCAACCGGTGTTCACGAGACGGCCGCCCGCAGGCGGTCGGTGAACGTCGCGTCGTCGAGCCCGTCGGTGAGGTGCGTCGCGTAGGCGCCGTCGGGATCGAGCACGTAGGTGATGGCCGTGTGCGGCACCGCGTAGCCGTCGGGGTCCTCGGGATCGTCCTTGCGGCGCGCGAAAACCCGGAAGGCGCGCTTGGCCCGCTCGATCTGCTCGGGCGAGCCGGTGAGGCCGGTGAAGCGCGGGTGGTCGCCTTCGAGGTACACGCGCATCACCTCGGCACTGTCGCGCTCCGGATCGACGGTGATGTACAGCGGCTGGATCTTGTCCGCCAGCGGCCCCAGCGCGGCCAACGCGGCGTCCAGGCGCCCGAGCGCCCGCGGGCACACCATGCGGCAGTGGGTGAAGCCGAAGAAGACCGTGACCCACTTGCCCCGGTAGTCCCGCTCGGTCACGGCCCTGCCGTGGTGGTCGACGAGACTGAAGGTGGCGTCGATCGGCGTCACGCCGGGTCCTCCCTGTCGCTCCGGGTGGGTCTTCGGCCAGGCACTCGATGGCCAGCGTAGTGGGGTTCAGGCCCCGGCGTGAGGGGGCCACTTATTCTGCGCAGGTGACGGATTCTTCTGCGGCCGAGCAGCGCCGGGACGCGATGCTCCGCGCGTCGGGCCTTGTTGTGGTGAAGACGAGCACGCTCGCCGATGGCCCGCAGCCCAGGGACGCCTGGCGTCCGGTCATCAGTGGTCACGCTGTTCCGACGGCGACGGTTGCCTTTGGTTCCGGCGAGGACTATGTGAGTGAAGTCGATCGCAAGTGGGAGTCCATTGCGGAGGATCGCGGGATTTTCGGGAACGACGGAGAATTTTTGATCAGTGTCGGGGGCGGTGGGCTGGGAATCCTGGCCTGGGCTCAGGTCAGGCGCGTGGGAAGCGTTTCCCTCGCGCGCAATCTTGACGTGGGTCCCGAGGAGCCGGAATTCGTGGCCATGTCGCTGGACGGGCGGACCGTATGCGGCGTGACAGCCGAGGAATACGACATGTGGATCGTCGCCGTCGATCTGTCTTGAATCGTGGGGCCGCGAGCTCGGCCGTGCGAAGCGATGTCGTCAGATCAAGTCAAGCACTTGACTTAACTCGCGAAGATCCGGTTGACTGATCACGAACCGCAGGCACGACGCGGGGAGGAGCAACCGTGGCCGGAGTGATCGGGAAGGCGGTCCGCGCCGAGGCGACGCGGGAGCGGATCCTCGCCACGGCCGAGCGGCTGTTCGCCGAGCACGGCGTGTACGCGGTGTCGAACCGGCAGATCAGCGAGGCCGCGGGGCAGGGCAACAACGCGGCCGTGGGCTACCACTTCGGCACGAAAGCCGACCTCGTGCGCGCGATCGCCCGCAAGCACGCCGGGGGCATCGAGGAGATCCGGACGCGCATGGTCGCGCGGGTTCCCGAGGACGCCGGCGTGCGCGACTGGGTCGAGTGCCTGGTGCGGCCGGTCACCGACCACCTGGCCGCCCTGCGCGCGCCGACGTGGTTCGCGCGCTTCGCCGCGCAGGTGATGACCGACCCGGCGCTGCGCGGGATCATGGTCGAGGAGGCGCTGAGCGCGCCGGCGCTGCACCGCATCCTCCACGGCCTCGACACCTGCCTGCCCCACCTCAGTCCCGCCGCCCGTGCCGAGCGCGACGCCATGGCGCGTCTGCTGATGGTCCACACCTGCGCCGAACGCGAACGCGCGCTCGCCGAAGCCGGCCCCACCCCGCGCCCCGACTGGCCCACCGCCGGCACGGGCCTCGTCGACGCCATCGTCGGCCTCTGGCTCGCCCCTGCCACGGTGCCGGCACCTGATGCCCGCTGACGTCACACCGAAGCGGGCCACCGTCCACTTCGGACCGACAACCACCCACCCCGCCGCGGAGGAACGCATGACGAGCACGCTGGACCAGGCCACCCCGGGCGCCGACGAGGTGCCCGAGTTCCCGATGGCCCGGGCGGCCGGATGCCCGTTCGATCCGCCGCCGCGGGCGCGCGAGTTGCAGGAGGCCGGGCCGCTGGCGCGGGTGCGGCTGTGGGACGGCAGCACTCCGTGGCTGGTGACGCGGTACGCGGACCAGCGGGCGCTGCTGGCGGACGCCAGGGTGAGCGCCGACATCACGCGGCTCGGCTACCCGAGCCCCGCGCCGTTGCCGCCGGGCGGGTCGGCGATCAGTTTCATCCTGATGGACAACCCGGAGCACGCGCGGTTGCGCCGGATGGTGACGGCGCCGTTCACGGTGCGGCGGATCGAGGCGCTGCGCCCGGCGGTGCAGAAGATCGTGGACGACTCGCTCGACGCGATGCTCGCCGGGCCGAACCCGGTGGACCTCGTGGAGGCGTTCGCGCTGCCGGTGCCCTCGCTGGTGATCTGCGAGCTGCTCGGCGTGCCCTACCGCGACCACGACTTCTTCCAGACCAACAGCAAGGTCATCATCAAGCGCGACGCCGACCCGGCCGAACGCGCCGCCGGGCACCGCGCGCTGCTGGGGTACCTCGACGACCTCATGGGGGAGAAGCTCGCCCGCCGGCAGGACGACCTGCTGTCCGGGCTCGCCGGCCGCGTCGAGGCCGGCGAGCTCACCCGCGCCGAGGCCGCGCAGATGGGTGTGCTGCTGCTGATCGCGGGCCACGAGACCACGGCCAACATGATCGCGCTCGGCACGCTGACGCTGCTGCGCCACCCGGACCAGCTCGCCTTGGTCCGCGAGACCGACGACCCGGCCGTGATCGCCGGCGCGGTCGAGGAACTGTTGCGCTACCTCACGATCACGCACAACGGCCGCCGCCGCGTGGCGATCGAGGACATCGAGATCGCCGGTGAGACGATCCACGCGGGCGAAGGCCTGATCATGGCCAACGACATCGCCAACCGCGACGAGAGCGTGTTCCCCGACCCCGACGGGCTCGACGTGCGCCGTCCTGACTCGCGCCGCCACGTGGCGTTCGGCTTCGGCGTGCACCAGTGCCTCGGGCAGCCGCTCGCGCGCGTGGAGCTGCAGGTCGTCTACAACACGCTCTACCGGCGCGTCCCCACGCTCGCCCTCGCGGCGGACCTGGACGAGATTCCCTTCAAGCACAACGGTTCCGTGTACGGCGTGTACGAGCTGCCCGTCACGTGGTGATGCGGAGCCCTTCCAGCACGATGTCGAGGTAGGGCTCGGCGGTGCGGCCCGTCGCCGGGTCCTTCGGCAGGGCGCCGACGAGGTTGAGCACCTGAGTCGCCGTCACGTCGGGCCGCACGTGGCCCTCGGCGCGGGCGCGGTCGAGCAACGCGGCGAAGCTCGCCTTCATCGGCGCGCACGTGGTGGCGACCGGGGAGCCGTCGTCGGCCAGCCCGTCGCCGACGTGCCCGCTCAGGCCCGGGTACTCGGTCGCGGCGCGGTCGTAGAGCCGCAGCCACTCCGGGAGCCGGGCGGCGCCGTCGGGCGCGTCGAGCAGTTCGCGGGCGCGCGCGTCGAGCAGGTCCGCGCTGTCGCGCATGATCGCGGCGAACACGTGCTCGCGCGACGGGAAATGCCGGTACAGCGTGCCGCGCCCGACTCCCGCCTCCTGGGCGACGACCTCCAGCGGCGCGTCGGTGCCCAGGCGCGCGAAGACGTCTTTCGCAGCTTCGAGGAGCACGTCGTAGTTGCGGCGCGCATCGGCGCGCCGGGGTTTCGCGGGACCGGTCACGTCCCGAGTGTATCCGGACGCCGTGTCCGCTATCACCGTGACAACCGGACGCGGTGTCCATATCGTCGGTGACAGGAAACGGACACGACGTCCGGATGGAGAGGAGATCCCATGGCTCCCGTGATCGCCGTGGTCACCGGCGCGAGCCGCGGCGCCGGCAAGGGCATCGCCCTGGCGCTGGGCGCGACCGGCGCCACCGTCTACGTCACCGGCCGCAGCGCGAACCCCGGCGACTCGCCCCACGGCGGCACGGTCGCCGACACCGCGGCCCTGATCGACGAAGCCGGCGGCACCGGCGTGCCCGTGGTCGTGGACCACGCCGACGACGAGGCCGTCGCCGCGCTGTTCGCCCGCGTCGCCCGGGAGCACGGCCGGCTCGACATCCTCGTGAACAACGCCGCGAAGGTCGCCGAGCCGATGCGGCCCGGCGGGTTCTGGGCCAACCCGGTCGAGGCGGCCGACCTGATCACCGTCGGCCTGCGTTCGCACTTCGTCGCCGCCCACCACGCCGCGCCGCTACTGCTGGCCAACGGCCGCGGCCTGATCGTCCACACCGGTCACTACGGCGCCGTCTCCTACCACCAGGGCCCGGCCTACGGCGCGCAGAAGGCGGGCGCGGACAAGATGGCGGCCGACATGGCGAAAGACCTGCGTCCGCACCACGTCGCGGCCGTCTCGATCTGGATGGGCGGCCTGCGCACCGAACGCGCCGAGGCCCACCTCGCGACACTCCCGCCGGCCGCCCGGACCGGCCTGCGCGAGTCGCCGCAGTTCACCGGCCGCGTGATCGCCGCGCTCTACGCGTCGCCCGACCTGATGGACTACTCGGGCCGCACGCTCATCGGCGCCGAGCTCGGCGCCCGGCTCGGGGTCACCGACGTGGACGGCACGGTTCCGCTCAGCCGGCGCGACGAGCTCGGCGCGCCTCCCGAGCCGCACCCGTCGCTGCTGGGCTGAACCGGGCCGGAGAAACTTTTCGCCCCACTCGCCGCGCCGTGTCGAGTTACGGTCGGGCTGTTCGTCATCCTCTTCGGACGAGCTGGACCAGATGAGGCGGAGGACCTGTGCAGTACATGTTGCTGATCTACAACTGCGTACGCCCCGAACCGGGCGATCCCGGGTTCGAAGAGGCGGTGGCACGGGTGAACGCGTTCGCCGACGAGTGCCGGCGCCGCGGCGTGTGGGTGGAGGGCAAGCCGCTGCAGCCGGAGGCGACGGCGACGACCGTGAGCGTGCGGGACGGGCGCACGTTGATCACCGACGGCCCGTTCGCGGAGACCCACGAGCACCTCGGCGGGTTCTACCTGTTCGACTGCCGCAACCTCGACGAGGCTCTCGAGCTCGCCGCACTGTGCCCGATGGCGGAGGAAGGCTCGATCGAGGTGCGGCCGGTCGTCGGGATCCCGGGTGTGGGCCACGCGCCGCTCGACGTGGCGGCCCCTGCTGAGTGAGCCGGCCGCCGCCGCGGTGGAGCGGGTCTACCGCGCGGACCGCGCGCGGATGCTCGCCGCGCTGATCCGCGTGCTCGGCGACTTCGAGCTCGCGGAGGACGCGTTGCAGGAGGCGTGCGCGCTCGCCCTGCGCAAGTGGGCCGCCGTGCCCGACGACCCGGTCGCGTGGCTGCTCACGGCGGCGCGCAACAACGCGATCGACCGGCTGCGGCGCGCCCGGCTGGGCCGGGAGAAGCTCGCGGCGATCGGGGCCGAGGTCCAGGAGGTGCCGATGACCGACTTCTCCGATCGGCGCCTGCTCGACGTGGGCGACGAACGGCTGAGCCTGATCTTCACCTGCTGCCACCCGGCGCTCGCCGAGCCGGCGCGCGTCGCGCTGACGCTGCAGGCCGTGGTCGGGCTGACGGCCGGGCAGATCGCCCGGACGTTCCTCATCGGCGAGGCGACGCTCGCGCAGCGGCTGGTCCGGGCCAAACGCAAGATCCGCGATGCCGGCATCACGCTGGAAGTCCCGCCGGATCACCTGCTGCCCGAACGGCTCGCCGGAGTGCTCGCCGTGGTGTACCTGATCTTCACCCAGGGCTACACCGCCGCGGCCGGCTCGCCCGAGCACACCACGCTGCGGCGGGAGGCGATCCGGCTCGCCCAGCTCGTGGCCACGCTGATGCCGGACGAACCGGAGGCGCTCGGCCTCGTCGCCGTGCTGCTGCTGCACGATTCGCGCGCGGCGGCGCGGCACAGCCCGACCGGTGATGTGGTGCTGCTGGAAGATCAGGACCGGACGCGGTGGGATCGCGGCGAGATCGGCGAAGCCCTGGGGCTGCTGGACCGCGCGCTGCGCCACGGCGAGCCCGGGCCGTACCAGGTGCAGGCCGCGATCGCCGCGCTGCACGCGCAGGCGCCCTCGGCCGAGCTCACCGACTGGGCGGGCATCGCGGGCCTGTACACACGGCTGCTGGAGCTCACGCCTTCGCCCGTCGTGGCGCTGAACCACGCCGTCGCGGTCGCGATGGCGCAGGGCCCGGCCGACGGGCTCGCGCTGATCGACCGCATCGACGGGCTCGGTCAGTACCACCTGATGCACGCGGCGCGCGCCGACCTGCTGCGCCGCCTCGACCGGCGCGAAGAGGCGGCCACCGCCTACCGGCGCGCCCACGAGCTCGCCCACACGCCGGCGGACCGGCGGTTCCTCGCCCGCCGCCTGCTCGACCTCGACGCACGCACCCCTGGGGAGGCACCGTGAGACTGTCCATTCTGGAGCGCGGCCACCGCCGCCGCGCGAAGCTGTTCCTGTCGGCCACGTCCGCGATGTCCCGCGTGGACAGTCCCGACATCGTGCGGACGCTGCTGTACCGGCCGGAGTTCATGACCCGTGCGCTGCTGGACCTCACGGCGCCGGCCATGCGCGGCCCGTCGTCGTGGACGGCCGGCGAGCGCGAGTACCTGGCGATGGGCACGGCGAAGCTGCACGAGTGCCCGTTCTGCATCGTCACCCACGCGGAGCTCACGCGCATCGCCGGCGACGGTGAGGTGGACCCGGACGAACCGGCGTCCGCCCGCCCGGGACTGCGGGCGGTGCGCGCCTTTCTCGACACCGTTTCGCGGCCGGGCGGCGAGCCCGACGCGTCGCTGGTAGCCGACGTGCCCGCGCCGGCGGTGCTGGAGGCGCTGCGCGTGAACCTCGTGTGGGACGTGGTCAACCGCCTGGCCAACGCGTTCGGCTTCGAGCTGCGCGACGGCCAATTGGAGAGCGGCACCCAGGCGCTGCACCGCTTCGGCTACCGTTTCCCCGGCTTCCTGCTCTCCGGCGGTACGAAGACCGACCACGGCGACGTCGTCGAAAACCTCCGCCACGTGGTGGTCGAAGCGCGTGGCGTCACCGACCGGGCTCTGCGCGCGGCGCTCGTCGCCGGCGACCCGGTGGCCGAGCCGTGGCAGACCTACGCCGACACCGTCCGCACCGCGTCCTACCGCGTGACCGATGCCGACGTCGCCGCCCTGCTGGCCGCGGGCCACACCGAGGAAGAGGTCTTCGAGGTCACGGTCGCGGCCTCGGTCGGCGCCGCACTGGCCGCGTTCGACCGGGGCCGCAAGGCGCTCGGGACATGACCCCGGCACGACCTCGAGGACCGGGGTCGGGCCCGCCGCGTCAGGAGAGGTGGACCCAGAGCGCCGTGATCGGCGCGCTCAGTCCGGTCGTGCCCGCTTGCCAGCCGTTCCTGCCGGGTTACTGCCACCCGCCGGAATCGGGCGAAGCCGGTGGGTGTGTCCACACCGGACACACCCACCGGCGCACGTCACGCGGCGACCGGCTCCCAGGCCGCCCGGCCGAGGAAGGCCAGCAGCCGCGTCTGGTCGTCCGAGCCGGCCGGCGGGGTGAGCTCCGGGCCGAAGAAGCCGGGGGCGCGCACGGCGTGCGCGCGGGCCCAGTCGAAGGCGACCGCGACCGTGGCCGGGTCGAGGTGCACGTCGGCGCCCAGGGCGTGGCCGATGTCCCACGTGTGGGCGACCAAGTCGGTGGTCAGCAGGCTCACCACCGCGGCGACCGGCACGTCGCCGAGGCCCGGGATCGTGGTGGTCCGCGTGAGTGCTTCCGGGGTCAGCGCGGCGAGGCAGGCCGTGCGGGCGTTCCGCCAGGTCGTGAGCGGGTCGTCGCCCGCGACCGGCGCGGGGTGGGGCGAACCCGGTGCACCCGAGCGGTCTGCGTAGTCCTCGCCGGCGGCCCAGGCGCGCAGCTGGTGCTGGCCCCAGACCGCGTGGCCCGCGAGGTCGCGCACCGACCACCCGGGGCACGTCGAGCGCGCGTCCCAGCGCTCGGCCGGCACCGCGGCGAGCACCGCGTCGAACCCGTCCTGCGCCTGCCGGTACAACGCCAAAGTGTCCATCGTCCGTCCTTTCCACGAGGTCCTTGCACCCCGAGGACGAACGGGCGTGGCCCGGCTCGACAGCGGTCTACGGACTGGCGGCGAGGAACACGAAAGCCGCGAGCAGCACGAGGTGGACACCGCCCTGCAGGCGCGTCGCGCGGCCCGGCACCACGGTGAGGCCGCCGACCACGACGGTGATCACCAGCAGCACGATCTGCGTGGCGTCCAGGCCCAGCAGCAGCGGCCCGCTGAGCCAGATCGACGCGAGCGCGATCGCCGGGATCGTAAGGCCGATGCTGGCCATCGCCGAACCCAGCGCGAGGTTCAGGCTGACCTGCACGCGGTCGCGCCGCGCGGCGTTGGTGGCGGCGAGCGTCTCGGGCAGGAGCACGAGCAGCGCGATCACCACGCCGACGAACGACTGCGGGAACCCCAGCGCCGCCACACCGGCCTCGATCGCCGGGGACTCCACTTTGGCCAGCCCGACCACCGCCACGAGCGCCACCAGCAGCAGCCCGAGACTGAACAACGCGGTGCGCGTGGTCGTCGGCTTCGCGTGCGAATCCTCCTCGACCACCGCGCCGGCGTCGTCGATCGGCAGGAAGAAGTCGCGGTGGCGCACGGTCTGCGTGACCACGAAAAGCCCGTAGAGGATCAGCGACGCGATCGCGGCGAACCCCAGCTGCGCGGGGGAGAACTCGGGGCCGCGGCGGGAAGTGGTGAACGTGGGCAGGACGAGGCTGAGGGTGGCGAGCGTCGCGACGGTGGCCAGCGCCGAGCCGGTGCCCTCGGCGTTGAACACCGTCGTCTTGCGCCGCCACGCGCCCACCAGCAGCGAGAGGCCGAGGATGCCGTTGCACGTGATCATCACGGCCGCGAACACCGTGTCCCGCGCGAGCGAAGCCGTTTTCGGGCCGCCGGAGACCATGAGCGTGACGATGAGCGCCACCTCGATCACCGTGACGGCCACCGCCAGCACGAGCGACCCGAACGGCTCGCCGACGCGGTGCGCCACCACCTCCGCATGGTGCACCGCCGCCAGCACCGCGGCCGCCAGCACCACCGCGACGAGGATCACCGGCACCGTCCCGAGCACCCGCCCCCACGTCACCGCCAGCACCACCACCGCGACCGCCGGGGCGATCGTCGTCCAGCGCAACCAGGGAGAACCCGTCCGGGAAGCCATGCCCCGCAGCTTCGCAGATCAGACCGCCAACCGCCCCCGGACCGCGCCGCGCCGGGTGACGGCGAACCGGGAGATCCGCTCCTGGCTGGAGCTGCCGAAGCCGTGACGGCGCGGCCGTCCTCCTTTCGGGGAGGGCGGCCGGTTTCGCGCGGCGCGGGGCGGGCAACCCCGGCGGCGGAAGGGCGGACCGGCGGCGGTTCGCCACGACGCGACCGAGCGGGGGACACCGCATGCGCATCGGCTACACGTTGATGACCGAGCAGGCCGGGCCGAAGGACCTGGTCGCCCACGCGGCCGGGGCGGAGCGGGCGGGCTTCGACTTCGAGGTCTGCAGCGACCACTACTCGCCCTGGCTCGCGGAGCAGGGACACGCGCCGTATGCGTGGAGCGTGCTCGGCGCGGTGAGCCAGGTGACCGAACGGGTGGACCTGATGACGTTCGTGACCTGCCCGACGATGCGGTACCACCCGGCCGTCGTCGCGCAGAAGGCGGCGACGATCCAGCTGCTGTCCGACGACCGGTTCACCCTCGGCCTCGGCGCGGGGGAGAACCTCAACGAGCACGTCGCCGGGCAGGGCTGGCCGCCGGTGAACGTGCGCCACGACCTGCTCGCCGAGGCCGTGCAGATCATCGGCGGCCTGTTCGACGGCGGGTCGTTCAGCTACGAGGGCAAGCACTTCCGGGTGGACTCCGCGAAGCTCTGGGACCTCTCGCCGACGCGCGTGCCGGTCGGGATCGCCGTGTCCGGCAAGCAGTCCGTGCACCGGTTCGCGCCGCAGGCGGACGTCATGATCGCGGTCGAGCCCGACCCGGCACTGTGCGGCGAGTGGGACGCCACGCGCCTCGGCCCGCCGACGCGCAAGGTCGCCCAGCTGCCCGTGTGCTGGGATCCGGATCGCGGCGCGGCCGTGCGGCGGGCACACGACCAGTTCCGCTGGTTCAGCGGCGGGTGGAAGGTCAACTCGGAGCTGCCGGGCCCGGCCGGGTTCGCCGGTGCGACGCAGTTCGTGCGTCAGGACGACGTCGCCGCGGGGATCCCGTGCGGTCCGGAGGTGGGGCCGATCCGGGAAGCGGTGCGGCAGTTCGCGGACTCGGGGTTCACGGATCTGGCGCTGATCCAGATCGGGGGCGACCGGCAGGAGGAGTTCCTGGCGTTCTCGGAGAAGGAGCTGTTGCCGGCTCTGCGCGAGTAGGCGGCGGTGAAAAACCGGCCGATTTCCCGGTGGCCGCACGGGGTATCCGGCGCGCATGAGCCATAGCCGTGGAAAAGTGGAGGTCTCGGCCCGGGTCCGCCTCGACGGACCCGAGGACCTGGCGAAGGAGTACACGCCCGGGGTCGCCGAGGTGGCCGAGCGGGTGGCCGACGACCCGTCCGCGCTGATGCGCGAGACGGTGAAGGCCAACGCGGTCGCGATCGTGTCCGACGGCTCGGCGCTGCTCGGCCTCGGCGACCGCGGGCCGGCCGCCGCGCTGCCGGTGATGGAGGGCAAAGCGGCGCTGCTGAAGCGGTTCGCCGACGTCGACGCCTGGCCGATCTGCCCGGTCAGCCGGGACCCGGACGACCTGGTGCGCACCGTGAAGGACCTCGCGACCTCGTTCGGTGCGATCAACCTCGAGGACATCGCCGCGCCGAGGTGCTTCACCGTCGAGCGCCGCCTGCACGACGAGCTCGACATCCCCGTCTTCCACGACGACCAGCACGGCACCGCGGTCGTCGTGCTCGCGGCGCTGCACAACGCGATGAAGCTGACCGACCGCGAGGCCGCCGGCACCTCCGTGGTGATCTCCGGCGCGGGCGCGGCGGGCAGCGCCACGGCGCGGCTGCTGCGCGAAGCCGGCTACGAGCGCATCGTGGTGTGCGACAGCCAAGGCGTGCTGCACCCCGGCCGTGACCTCGTCGGCGAGAAACGCTGGCTCGCCGAGAACACCAACCGCGACGGGACCGTCGAAGGCAGCCTGCGCGACGCGCTCTCGGGCGCCGACGTCTTCATCGGCGTCAGCGCGGGCGGTCTGCTCGGCGAAGACGACATAGCCGCGATGGCCGACCGCGCGATCGTGTTCGCGCTGGCCAACCCGGACCCCGAGATCGATCCGGACCTCGCGGGCAAACACGCCGAGATCGTCGCGACCGGGCGCAGCGACCACCCGAACCAGATCAACAACGTGCTGGTGTTCCCGGGCGTCTTCCGCGGCCTGCTGGACTCCGGCGCGCCCCGCGTCACGAGCCGCATGCTGCTCGCCGCGGCCCGCGCCCTCGCCGATGTCGTCGCCGACGACCTCACCCCGCAGCGGATCGTGCCCACGGTTTTCGACGACGGTGTGGTGGACGCCGTGGCGGGCGCGGTGATGGAGGCCGCGAAGGAGGATTGAGAGGAGGCCGGCCGGCACGTAGTGTCCGGCCGGCCCGTTGTGCTGCCCGGTGTCCGGGCGGTGCGGGCACACCCCGCCGCCTGCCCGCACCGCCCGGAGGTCAGGGGGTCACGGGTGCCGCAGCAGGGCGGCGAACCCGCCCGGCAGGTCGAGTCGTTCGTCCATCACCACGACGTCGGCGCCGACGGCTACAGCGGCGTACGGGAGGGCCTCGTCGGCGCGGTGTGGTGCGGTTTCGGTCGCGCCGAGAGCGGCCAGCCGCGGCGCGGCGACGCCGACCTGGGTGGGCTCGGGGCCGGTCAGGACCTCGGCGTCGCCGGGGTCGCCGACGAGCAGGGTGGCGACGTTGGACTCGGACAGCGCCGCGGTGACGGCCTCCAGGCCGCTGACGGCGAGGCCGGATCCGCGGCCGGTCTCGGCGCGGAAGCGGTCGGCGAGGTCGTCCAGCTCGCGAAGGTGGCGGCCGGCCAGCAGTTCGTGGACGTGCTCGTCCAGCTCGGCGCGGTCGGCACCGGCCGCGCGACCCCCGGCGTCGGTCTCCTCGGCGATCGCGCGCACGGGCTCCGGCAGCAGGCCCAGCAGCTCGGCGCGGGCCTGCACCTCGCCGGCCAGCACGACCAGGCGGGCATCGGTGCGTTCGACCGTCTTGGCCACGGCCGTCGCGACGTCCTCGAGGTTGTGCCGCACGGCTTCCTCCGTGCGGTGCTGCAGGTCCCGGTGCGCCGAGCCGCCGGTGCGGGCCTTGTGCACGTCGTCCTCGGCGCCCTGCACGGTGTCGTCGCGCACCGTGCCGCCGCGGTGGTGCACCTCGACGTCCGCGCCGTGGCGGTCGACGAGCACCACCACGTACTCGGGCGCGTCGTCGGCGTGGGTCACCACCGGCAGGAAGTACGGCAGGTCCGAATACCGCGCCTCCTGCGCGGTGGGCGGCGCGGCGAGCCGGCGGTCGGCCACGATCTCGCCGTGCGCGGCGATCAGGCTCCGGCCGGCCGGCCCGACGGGCGGGGGAGCGGCTTCGACCGCGGCGACGATCGCGTCGACCGTCTCCGGATCGGCGTCCTGTTCGGACAGCGCTGCCTTGATCTCCCTGAGCCGCAGCTCGAGCTGTTTTGCTGCGTCCTCCGTGTCGTGCGACTGGTCGAAGTGGACCGAGGCGAACGGTCCGGTCGTGGTCGTCAGGGGACGCAGGTCGTGGGTGTCCACAAGGGACTCCTTTCTGGTGCGCGGAATCAGGTGCGCGTCGGCAGGAGCTCCTGGACCTTTGTCTTGAGGCCCTGGGCGACGAGGTGCCACGCGTCCGGGTCACCCCTGAGCACCGCTTCGGTCATGGACTTGATCTGCTCGAACGTGGCGTGCGGCGGGATCGGCGGGACCTCCGGATCGCAGCGCACGTCGAGCACGGTGGGGACGTCGGCGTCGAGCGCCGTCGTCCAGGCGTCGCCGAGCCGCTCGGGGTCGTCGACCGCGATGCCGCCCAGCCCGATGCCGCGGGCGAAGTCCGCATAGGACACTTCGGGCAGCGACTGCGAGGGCTCGAACTTGGGCGCGCCGCCCATCGCCCGCAGCTCCCAGGTGACCTGGTTGAGGTCACCGTTGTGGAAGACGCAGATCACGCAGCGCTGGTCGGGCCAGAGCTCGCGGTAGCGCGCGAGGGTGAGCAGCTCGGCCATGCCGTTCATCTGCATGGCCCCGTCGCCCACGAGCGCGACGACCGGGCGGTCGGGGTGTGCGAACTTGGCGCCGATCGCGTACGGCACGCTCGGGCCCATCGTCGCCAGCGTCCCCGAGAGCGAGCCGCGCATCCTGCCGCGCATGCGCAGGTTGCGGGCGTACCAGTTGGCGGTCGAGCCGGCGTCGGCGGTGACGATGGCGTCTTCCGGGATCCGCTCGGAGAGCTCGTGGACGATCCGCATCGGGTTGATCGGGTCCGCCGCCAGCATGGCCTGGCGGGTGACGGTGTCCGTCCAGTCGGCCACGTTCTTCTCGATCCGCTCCCGCCACCCGCGTTCGGTCTTGCGTTCCAGCAACGGGATGAGCTGTGCCAACGTGGACTTGGCGTCGCCGAGGAGGGTGACCTCGGTGGGGTAGCGCAGGCCCAGGAAGCGCGCGTCGAGGTCGATCTGCACGGCACGTGCCTGGCCGAACGGCGGCAGGAACTGGCTGTACGGGAAGCCGGAGCCGATGATCAGCAGCGTGTCGCAGTCGTTCATGAGCTCGTAGCTCGGACGCGTGCCCAGCAGGCCGATCGCGCCGGTGACGTACGGCAGGTCGTCGGGCAGCACGTCCTTGCCCAGCAACGCTTTCGCCACTCCGGCGCCCGTCAGCTCGGCGACCTCGCGGACCTCGGTCACGGCGTTGCGCGCACCCTGGCCGACCAGGATCGCGACCTTCTCACCGGCGTTGAGGACCTCCGCCGCCCGCGTCAGCTCCTCGGCCGGCGGCACGACCTTCGCGCGCGGGTGGCCGGGCGGGCTGGAGGGCACGTGCTTGAACGCGTGCTCGGGCGGCGAGTACGGCAGTTCCTGGACGTCCGCCGGGATGATCAGGGCCGTGGGGGCGCGCTGCGCGAGCGCGGTGCGGATGGCGCGGTCGAGCGCGTTGGGCAGCTGCTCGGGCACGTTGACCTCGACGAGGTACTCGCTCGCGACGTCCTTGAACAGCGACTGTAGGTCGACTTCCTGCTGGTAGCTGCCGCCCATCGCGCTGCGCGCGGTCTGGCCGACGATCGCCACCACGGGCACGTGGTCGAGCTTGGCGTCGTAGAGGCCGTTGAGCAGGTGGATCGCGCCGGGCCCGGAGGTCGCCGCGCACACGCCGACGCGCCCGCTGAACTTCGCGTAGCCGACGGCCTCGAACGCCGCCATCTCCTCGTGTCGTGCCTGCACGAACCGCGGCTCGTTCCCGGCGGTGCCGAACGCGGTGACGAGGCCGTTGATGCCGTCCCCGGGATAGCCGAACACCTGCTCGACGTCCCATTCGCGCAGCCTCTGCACCACGTAGTCCGCAACGGTTGTGGTCATGCCGCCCGGGTACCGCCGGGCGGCGGCGGGCAAACATCCGTGGCGCGCCTGAACGACAACGCGCCGGTCAGTGTTCGTCGTGCGAGCGCCGGCGCAGGATGAGCCGCAGCACGACGATCAGGCCGAGCACGCTCGCGAACACCGGCACCGGGTTGGCGCGCACGGTTTCGGCGCCCTGGCGGAACTTCTTGGCCGTCGGTTCGCCGACGACCGTGCCGACCTTCGCCTCGGCCTGGTCGAGCCGGTCGTCGAGGCCCTGCTTGATCTTCGGGCGCACGTCGAGCTTCTGCTCGAGGGTCTCCAGCGTCTGCGCCAGCTCGGCGCGCGTGGCGTCGCGGTCGATGCGGACCTCGTCCGGGGTCTCGGGGAACTCGCGGTTCACGAGCGCACCTCCTGCCGCACGACCTCGACGTCCTCGCGGACGCCTTCGATGGCTTCCCGCGGCACCGGCGGTGTCGCGTTCTTGATCTGCGTGCGCCCGACCAGCGCCGAAATCCCGGCGACCACGAACAACACACCCGCGACGACCAGCGCCGACGCCCATCCCGGCAGCACCAGCGCGAGCGCCATGATCGCGGCGGCCACCAGCGCCCCCGCACCGAACAACGCGACGAGCCCCGCGGCGCCGAACAACCCGGCACCCACACCCATCCTCGTGCTCTTTTGCTTCAGCTCCAGAACCCCGAGCCGGACCTCGTCGCGCACCAGCCGTTTCACCTGGTCGCCGAGGTCGGCGACGAGCTCGCCGAACGAGCGTTCCTTCGGTGGAATCGGCTGCACCTCTTCGGTCACCACCGCACCTCCATCGTCACGTCACGGTCCGGCGCGGGCCGCCGGGTGGTCCCCGGGTTCCCGCTCCCGCGTCGGCTCAACCTTCGGCGGGCGCGGTTCGCTTCGGCCACTGTCCACTTCGGCCGGTCGGCGGGGCGAGCGCCGGATCAGCCGACGACGACGGTGTGCTCGCCGGCCGCCACGAGCTCGCCGATCACCGGGTAGCCCGGGACCTCGCCGGCGATCAGGAGGCCGCCCGAGGTCTGGGCGTCGGCCAGGAGCAAGGCCTCGTCCTCGGGGATACGGGAAAGGTCGGTGTGGGGGCGGACCCAGTCGAGGTTGCGGCGCGTCCCGCCGCTGACGTGGCCGGCGGCGAGGGCCTCGCGGGCGCCGTCGAGGTAGGGGACGGCGGCCGGGTCGAGGCGGGCGGTGACGTGGCTGGCGCGGGCGAGCTTGTGCAGGTGGCCGAGCAGCCCGAAGCCGGTGACGTCGGTCGCGCAGGTGGCGCCGGCGGCCAGGGCGGCGCGGGAGGCGTCGGCGTTGAGCGTGGTCATGGTGGCGATGGCGTGGTCGAAGCGTTCACCGGTGGCCTTGTGGCGCGAGTTGAGCACGCCGATGCCGAGCGGTTTCGTGAGGGTGAGGGGCACGCCCGGGCGGCCGGAGTCGTTGCGCAGCAGGCGGTCCGGGTCGGCGATGCCGGTCACGGCGAGGCCGTACTTCGGCTCGGGGTCATCGACGCTGTGCCCGCCCGCGAGGTGGCAGCCGGCCGGTCCGCAGACGTCGAGGCCGCCGCGCAGGACCTCCGTGGCGAGCTCGAACGGCAGCACTCCGCGCGGCCAGCAGAGCAGGTTCACGGCGACCACGGGGGTGCCGCCCATCGCGTACACGTCGGACAGGGCGTTGGCGGCGGCGATGCGGCCCCAGTCGTACGGGTCGTCGACGACGGGGGTGAAAAAGTCGGTCGTGGCGATGAGGGCCGTGCCGCCGGAGATGCGCACGGCGGCCGCGTCGTCGCCGTCGTCGAGGCCGACCAGCAGCTCGCCGGGCGGGTCGACGGGCGACTTGCCGGTCAGGCCGCGGACCACGTCCTCGAGCTCGCCGGGCGGGATCTTGCACGCACAACCGCCGCCGTGCGCGTACTGCGTCAGCCGGTGTTCCACGCGCCCCATCGTGCCCGGGCTGCGGACGCGGCGCGACCTTGGCAGGATGGCGGGATGCTCCAGGGAGGCGTCTCCGGCCTGGTGGCCGGCGCGGTCTTCAAAACCGTCGGGCGGCAGACGCTGTCGCCGGCGGGTTCGATTCCCGTCCGCCTCCGCCGGGAGCGCCGCGGGTGACCGATCCGCGCCGGGCCGTGCCCCGCACCGACGCGCTGCTCGCCGACCCCCGCATCGCGAAGGCCGCCGAGCCGCTCGGTCGTGAGCTGGTGAAGTCCGTCGTGACCGCCGCGCAACAACGGATCCGCGAAGGCCTGATCCCGCCCGAGACGATCGTGGACGACGTCCTCGCCCACTTGCCCGGGCACGCCACTTCGCTGCGGCCCGTCGTCAACGCCACCGGCGTTGTCGTGCACACCAACCTCGGCCGGGCGCCGTTGTCACCGGCGGCGGTGGACGCGGTCGCCGCGGCCGCGGGAGCCACGGACGTCGAGTTCGACCTCGCCACGGGTCGGCGCGCCCGCCGGGGCCGCGGTGCGCTCGCGGCCCTGGCCGACGCCGTCCCGGCCGCCGGCGGCGTGCACGTGGTGAACAACAACGCCGCCGCGCTGCTGCTGTGCGCCCTCGCGCTCGCGCCGGGCCGCGAGATCGTGGTCAGCCGCGGTGAGCTGGTCGAGATCGGCGACGGCTTCCGGATCCCCGACCTGCTGGCCTCGACCGGCTCGCGGCTGCGCGAGGTCGGGACGACGAACCGCACGCACCTCGCCGACTACGCCGCCGCGCTCGGCCCCGGAACCGGATTCGTGCTCAAGGTCCACCCGTCCAACTACCGCGTCACCGGCTTCACGGCGGAAGCCTCCGTGGCGGACCTGGCCGGGCTCGGGGTGCCGCTGGTCGTGGACATCGGCTCGGGGCTGCTCGCGCCGCACCCGCTGCTGCCGGACGAACCCGACGCGGCCACGGTCCTGGCCCAGGGCGCGCACCTGGTGACCGCGAGTGGCGACAAGCTCCTCGGCGGCCCGCAGGCCGGCCTCCTGCTCGGCGACGCGGCGCTGGTGGAGCGGCTGCGCCGGCACCCGGCGGCGCGGGCGCTGCGCGTGGACAAGCTGACGCTGGCGGCACTCGAGGCGACCTTGCGCGGCCCGCTGCCCCCGGTGCGAGAAGCGCTGCGGATCCCGCTGCCGGAGTTGCGCGGCCGTGCGGAGGAGCTGTGCGCGACGCTGCGTGCGGCCGGAGTCGATGCCGAGGTCGTCGAGTCGACCGCCGCCGTCGGGGGCGGGGGCGCGCCCGGGGTCGAGCTGCCGAGCGTGGCCGTCGCGTTGCCCGCGCCCTACGCCGAGGCGCTGCGGGCCGGGCAGCCACCCGTCGTCGGCCGCGTGGTCCGCGACCGCTGCCTGCTGGACCTGCGGACCGTCCCGCCCGGCGACGACGCCACGATCGCGGCCGCGGTGCTGGGGTCCGGGTGATCCGGTGCGGGTGATCGCCACCGCCGGCCACGTGGACCACGGCAAGTCCACGCTGGTGCGGCGGCTCACCGGGATGGAACCCGACCGCTGGGCCGAGGAACGCCGCCGCGGCCTCACGATCGACCTCGGCTTCGCGTGGACGCGCCTCGGCGAGGAGGACGTGGCGTTCGTCGACGTGCCCGGCCACGAGCGGTTCGTGCCCACCATGCTCGCGGGCGCCGGGCCGGCGCCCGCCGTGGCGTTCGTGGTCGCGGCCGACGAGGGCTGGAAACCTCAGTCGGCCGAGCACCTGGCCGCGCTCGACGCGTTCGGCGTGGACCGCGGGCTGCTCGTGGTGACCAAGGCGGACCGCGCCGACCCCGGGCCCGCCACGGCGTCCGCGCTGCACGAGATCTCCGCGACGTCGCTGGGTGCGGTGCCCTCGGTCGCCGTCAGCGGCACGACCGGCGCCGGGTTCGCCGAGCTGAGGGCCGCGCTGGGTGCGCTCGTCGCCGGGTTGCCGGCCCCGGACACCGACGCGGACGTGCGCCTGTGGCTCGACCGGGCGTTCACGATCCGCGGCGCGGGCACCGTCGTGACCGGGACCCTCGCGGCGGGCACCATCACGACCGGTGACGACCTGGACCTCGGAGGTGCCACCGTCACGGTCAGGGGGATCGAAGCGCTGGGGGAGCCCCGCGACCGGGTCACCGGCGTCGCGCGGGTGGCGCTGAACCTCCGCGGGGTCGCCCGCGAACAGGCCCGGCGCGGCCACGCCCTGCTCACCCCCGGGGCGTGGCTGACGACGAGCGAGGTGGACGTCCGCCTGCGCGGCACCCGGTCCGCGGACCTGCACCAGTCGCTGGTGCTGCACCTGGGCACCGCGGCCGTCGCGGCCCGGGTCCGTCCACTCGGGACGGACACCGCACGGCTGACGCTGCGGACTCCGCTGCCCCTGCGCGTCGGCGACCGGGGCCTGGTCCGCGACCCGGGCGCCCACCTCATCCCGGCCGGGGTCGAGGTGCTCGACGTCCGGCCGCCCGAGCTGAGGCGCCGGGGCGCCGCCCGCGCGCGAGGAGACGAGCTGACACGCGAGCCGGCGCCGGCCCACCTGGCACGGCGCGGTTTCGTCAAGGCGGCGGAGTTCCGCGCGATGGGCTTCGCGCCGACCGGCGAGCACGTGGGCGAGTGGCTGGTGGATCCCGGCCGGTTCGCCCACCTCAAGGCGCTGGTCCGGGAGGAGGTCGCCGCCTGGACCCGCGGCCACCCCGTCGCCGCGGGTATGCCCGAAGAGACGCTCCGGCAAAGGCTGGAGCTGCCCGCGCCGGAGCTCCTGCCGCCGCTGCTCACCGGTCTGGAAACCCGCGCCGGGCTGGTGCGGCTGCCCGGCACCGGCCTCGAACCGCGCGTCGCCGAGGCCGTCGCCGAACTGGACAAGGAGTTCGCCGAACACCCCTTCCGCGCCCCTGAGACCGATCATCTCCGTGAGCTGGGGCTGGGCCGGCGAGAACTGGCCGCCGCCGTCCGCCACGGCCGCCTCACGGTGCTGGCCGAGGGCGTCTACGTCGCGCCGGGCACGGAGGAACGGGCGGCGGAGGTCCTGGCCGGCGTCGCCCGGCCGTTCACGGTCGCCGACGCCCGCCGCGCCCTCGACACGACCCGCCGCGTGATGGTGCCGTTGCTCGAACACCTCGACGCGGCGGGCGTCACCGAGCCCCTCGGCGACGGCACCCGCCGGCTGCGGTGACCGGGTCCGGCCGCCGGGAGCAGCGGCCCCCGCACGGGTGAGTGACCTGCGCCGGGCGCGCGAAGGCATTAGGTTGGCGGGCATGGGTGTCCGGCGGTGGATCGAGGGCTGGCCCGTGTACCGGCAGCTGACCGGTCCCGACCGGCTGGCTCGTGGTGCCGCGGCGAAGTCGAGCGGCTCCGAGGCCTGGCACGCGCGCACCCAGGACGCGGACCGCGTCGTGAAGTCGGTGTGCCCGTACTGCGCGGTCGGCTGCGGGCAGAAGGTCTACGTCAAGGACGAGCGCGTCACCCAGATCGAGGGCGACCCCGACTCGCCCATCTCACGGGGCCGGCTGTGCCCCAAGGGCTCGGCCAGCAAACAGCTCGTGACGAGCCCCAACCGGGTCACCGAAGTGCTCTACCGGCGCCCGTACGGCACCGGCTGGGAGCGCCTGCCGCTCGACGAGGCGATGGAGATGATCGCCGAGCGGGTCCTGCGCACGCGCGCCGAGACGTGGGAGGAATCCGACGCAAAGGGCGTGCCGCTCAAGCGCACCCTCGGGTTGGCCAGCCTCGGCGGCGCGACGCTGGACAACGAAGAGAACTACCTGATGAAGAAGCTCTACACCGCGCTCGGCGCGATCCAGATCGAGAACCAGGCCCGTATTTGACACTCCGCCACGGTTCCCGGTCTGGGGACCTCCTTCGGTCGTGGAGGCGCCACGACGTTCCAGCAGGACCTGGTCAACGCCGACTGCATCGTGATCCAGGGCTCCAACATGGCGGAGGCCCACCCCGTGGGGTTCCAGTGGGTGATGGAGGCGAAGGCCCGCGGGGCGAAGATCATCCACGTCGACCCGCGCTTCACGCGCACTAGCGCGGTCGCGCACACCCACGCGGCGCTGCGCGCGGGCTCGGACATCGCGTTCCTCGGCGGCCTGATCAAGTACGTCCTGGACCACGAGCTCGACTTCCGCGAGTACGTGCTGGCGTACACCAACGCCGCCGCGATCCTGCGTGAGGACTTCCGCGACACCGAGGACCTCGACGGGGTCTTCTCCGGCTATGACCCCGAGGGCAAGCAGTACGACGTGTCCACCTGGGCCTACGAGGGTGTCGACACCCTCCCGGCTGCCGGCAGCGGCGAGGCCGAGCTGCCGGGCGAGCAGCACCACGGCGGGGAGGGCCACCAGAAGGCCGCGCGGGCCGAGTCCTACGGCAGCGGTGGCGCCGCGGTGGGCGGGAAACCGCACCTGGACGAGACACTGCAGCACCCGCGGTGCGTCTACCAGGTCCTCAAGCGCCACTTCTCGCGGTACACACCGGAGGTCGTGGCGGACATCTGCGGCATCCCGGTGCGGCAGTTCCTGGAGATCGCCGAAGCGGTCACGGAGAACTCGGGCCGCGAGCGCACCACGGCGTGGGTCTACTCGGTGGGCTGGACGCAGCACACGGTCGGCGCGCAGTACATCCGCACCGCGTCGATCCTGCAGACGCTGCTGGGCAACATCGGCCGACCCGGCGGCGGCATCCTGGCGCTGCGCGGGCACGCGAGCATCCAGGGCTCCACCGACATCCCGACGCTGTACAACATCCTGCCCGGATACCTGCCGATGCCCCACGCGCACCAGCACTTCAGCCTCGACGACTACGTGGCCACCGACGCCGGCGCCACCGGCTTCTGGGGCAACATGGACGCCTACATGGTGAGCCTGCTCAAGGCGTACTGGGGCGACGCCGCCCAGCCGCACAACGACTTCCGCTTCGCCCACCTGCCGCGCCTGACCGGCGACCACGGCACGTACGCTACGGTGCGCAACCAGATCGAGGGCACGTGCAAGGGCTACTTCCTCGTCGGCGAGAACCCCGCCGTCGGTTCGGCCAACGGGAAGATGCAGCGACTGGGGCTGGCGAACCTCGACTGGCTCGTGGTGCGCGACCTGCAGATGATCGAGTCGGCGACGTTCTGGAAGGACGGGCCGGAGATCGAGACGGGGGAGCTGGCGAGCACGGAGATCGGCACCGAGGTGTTCTTCCTGCCCGCCGCCGCCCACACCGAGAAGGACGGCAGCTTCACCAACACGCAGCGGCTGCTGCAGTGGCACCACAAAGCCGTGGAACCGCCGGGAGAAGCGCGCAGCGACCTGTGGTTCTACTACCACCTGGGCCGGCTCATCCGGGAGAAGCTGGCCGGCAGCACGGATCCGCGGGACCTGCCGGTGCAGGAGCTGACCTGGAGCTATCCGACCGAAGGGCCGCTCGACGACCCGTCGGCCGAGTCGGTGCTGGCCGAGATCAACGGCCACGGCCCCGAAGGCCCGCTGTCGGCGTACACGCAGCTCAAGGACGACGGGTCCACCTCCTGCGGCTGCTGGATCTACTGCGGCGTGCGCGCCGGCGGCCACAACCACGCCGCGAACCGGAAACCCGGGTCCGAACAGGACTGGGTGGCCGCCGAATGGGCGTGGGCGTGGCCGGCGAACCGGCGCATCCTCTACAACCGCGCGTCGGCCGATCCGGCCGGGAAACCGTGGAGCGAGCGCAAGAAGTACCTCTACTGGGACGAGGACCAGGGCCGCTGGGCCGGACCCGACGTCGCCGACTTCGAGCCGACCAAACGCCCGGACTACGTGCCGCCGGAAGGCGCCAAGAGGCAGGACGCCATCGGCGGTGCCGACCCGTTCATCATGCAGACCGACGGGCGCGCCTGGCTCTACGTGCCCGCCGGGCTCGCCGACGGTCCGCTGCCCACGCACTACGAGCCGTTCGAGTCCCCTGTGGACAATCCGCTGTACGCCCAGCAGGACAACCCGGCGCGCCAGACGCTGGTCACGCCGTCGAACCCGTACAACCCGGCCCGCAGCACGGTGTTCCCCTACGTGTTCACGACCTACCGGCTCACCGAGCACCACACCGCGGGCGGGATGAGCCGCACGCTGCCGTACCTGGCGGAGCTGCAGCCGGAGTTCTTCTGCGAGGTCTCGCCGGAGCTCGCGGCCGAGCGCGGGCTGGAGAACGGGGGCTGGGCGACGATCGTCTCGGCCCGCACGGCGATCGAGGCGCGGGTGCTGGTCACGGCGCGGATGAAGCCGCTCAAGGTGCGCGGCCGCACGATCCACCAGGTCGGACTGCCCTACCACTGGGGCCCGAACGGGCTTTCCCGTGGTGACGCGGCCAACGACCTGCTCAGCGTGGTGATGGACCCGAACGTGCACATCCAGGAGGCGAAGGCGGCCACGTGCGACATCGTGCCCGGCCGGCGCCCGCGAGGCCCGGCGTTGCCGGCCTTCGTGCAGGAATACCGCAGGAGGGCGGATGGCTGAGTACGGCGCGCAACCGCGGATGGGATTCTTCACCGACACGTCGGTGTGCATCGGCTGCAAGGCGTGCGAGGTGGCGTGCAAGGAGTGGAACGACGTGCCCGGCCGGGACCTCGACCTGCTCGGCACGTCGTACGACAACACCGGCGATCTCGGGGCGAACGCGTGGCGCCACGTCGCCTTCGTGGAGCAGGTGGTGCCGGCGGCGCCGCCCGCGGTGGATCTCGGGATGCCGACGGTGGGCGCGCCCGCGCCGGACGGCGAAGAACCCGGTGTGCGCTGGCTGATGTCGAGCGACGTGTGCAAGCACTGCACCCACGCCGGTTGCCTCGACGTCTGCCCTACCGGGGCGTTGTTCCGCACCGAGTTCGACACCGTCGTGGTGCAGCAGGACATCTGCAACGGCTGCGGCTACTGCGTGCCCGCCTGCCCGTACGGCGTGATCGAGCGGCGCGAGAGCGACGGCCGCGCGTTCAAGTGCACCCTCTGCTACGACCGTCTCGGCGCCGGCCTGGAGCCGGCGTGCGCCAAGGCGTGTCCCACGGACTCCATCCAGTTCGGCGTGCTCGACGAGCTGCGCGAACGCGCCGACGAGCGGGTGCGGGACCTGCACGGCTCCGGCGTGCCCGAGGCCCGGCTCTACGGCCGCGACCCGGACGACGGCGTCGGCGGCGACGGCGCGTTTTTCCTGCTGCTGGACGAACCGGAGGTCTACGGCTTCCCGCCCGACCCCGTCGTGCCGACGAAACACCTGCCGCAGATGTGGAAACGCACGGCGGCCGCGGCGCTCGGCGTGGCGGGCACGCTCGTCGTCTCGTTCCTGGGGCGGCGCCGATGAGCCCGCGCCGCGAACCGACGATGGTCGACCCGGTCGAGTTCACCTCGTACTACGGGCGGCCGATCCTCAAGGAACCGGCGTGGAAGCAGCCGGACGTGCCGCTGTACCTGTTCCTGGGCGGGGCCGCGGGCTCGTCCGCGACGATGGCGAGCCTGGCGACACTCACGGGGCGGCCGGGCCTCGCGCGCGTCGGCCGCCTGGTCGCGGCGGCCGGCGCGAGCGCGAGTGTCGTCGCGCTGGTCCACGACCTCGGCCGGCCGGCGCGGTTCCTGCACATGCTCAGGGTGCTCAAGCCGACGTCGCCGCTTTCGGTGGGTTCGTGGATCCTGGCGCCGTTCTCGGGGCTGGCCGCGGTGTCGGCCGGCTCGGCGGAGACCGGCCTGCTGCGTCCGGTCGGCAAGCTCGCCGGCGCCGCGGCGGGTGTGCTGGGGCCGGCGATGTGCACCTACACCGCGGTGCTGCTCGCCGACACCGCCACGCCGTCGTGGCACGAGGCGCGGCGGCACCTGCCGGTGCTGTTCGCGGGCAGCGCGATGACGAGCGGCGCGGGGGCCGCGTTGCTGGCGGCACCCCGGGACGAGCTCGGGCCGGTGGTGCGCGCGGGTCTCGTCGGAGCGGCGGCCGAGCTCGCGGTGGCGCGGCACCTGGAACACGGCCTCGGGATCGTGTCGGAGCCGTACCGGACCGGCCGGGCGGGCAAGCTGATGAAGGCGGCCCGTGGCCTGACGGCCGCGGGTGCCGCGTTGTCCCTCGCGGCCCGGCGCAGCCGAGCGGCGGCGGTGGCGAGCGGTGCGGCCTACCTCGCGGCCGGCCTGTGCACGCGGTTCGGCGTCTACCAGGCCGGGGTCGCGTCGGCGCAGGACCCGAAGTACGTCGTGATCCCGCAACGCGAACGGCTGGCGGAGACGCGCGGCGACTGACCGGTGATTGGCACGCGATCGCGGCCGCCCTCCTCCATTCGGGTGACCCACTTGGCCGTAGTCGCATCGCCTGGCCTGGCGATATGCCCGGGTGGGCGTGCTGCACTTCCCGGCCGGCGTAGACCGTCCCGGCCCCGCACCCATAAGACCTCCACGTGACGACGGCCATGCGCCCCGAGCACGACGGATTCATCATGAAAAGCGACGACATTCTTTCAGCGGATCCAGAGCTGTCGGCGGCCCAACGGGCAGCCGAGGCGCGCTCCACCCTTGTCGAGGCGGCTGGGCGGCTGCGACACGCGATCGATGCGGGCCAGGTGCCGGCGCGCAGCGCGGCGGCACAGCTCGCGGCATATTAGGACACCTTGATGGGGCAGGTCGCCGTCCCTGGGGCCCCCGGCAGCATGGAGCCGCCTTCTGAGCAGGACTACTCAGGTCAAGCTTGAGTAGGCTCTCACGCTGCGGGTAGGTAGGCGGCCCTGGCTGTGCCGAGGTTGTGGAATCCGCTGCTCCTGGTCCCGTAGCCTGTGACGGAACGATCACGGGGAGGGGTCGCAAGTGGGCTTCACGGCGGTAGTCGACACACTGCGGGCGGCGGGCAAATCCGCTGGTGAGAATTTGGTCGGCCTGCGGAGCGCGGACTGCGCGGAACCGGTGGGGCAGGTGGCCGGGGCGGTGCCGGGCGGGCAAGCGGCGGCGGCTGGCCGGTTCCGCGAGGCCTGGGCCGCGACGTTCACCGAGTGGTGTGCGGAGGCTCAGCGATTCGCTGAGGGACTGATCACCGCAGCTGATCGGTACCAGCACGGCGACCAGGCGGCGGCCGGAGTGTTCCCGGCCGCCGCGCCGCCGATGCGGGGGCCGCGCTGATGGTGTCGCTGGCTGACATCCGACAGTGGAACCCGGGCGCGCTGGATGAAATTTTCTCAGTCCTGCAGATCCGGACCCAAATCCTGGTCCATTCCGGGGATGATTACGGCAAGACACTGCCGGTCGAGGGGTGGAGCGGACCCGCAGCCGATAACGCCGCTGCTCAGCACGATGCCCTGATGCGTGGTCTGGACACGATCGCCGCTGGTGTGTCCATCCTGGGAAAGACGGTCGGCCAGGCCTCCGACGCGATCACTGGCGTTCGGCACGCGTTGGCCGATGTTGAGGAACTGGCCCGCAAGTACGGCTACGAGATCACCGACGCCGGGGGCATCGTCGACACCTTCGCGGGCCGACAGGTGCCGCCTGCCCTGCACCCGGAAGACCGGGAACGGGTGCATGCGCAACTGACGGACGACGTCGCGCAGATCCTGCGCACTGCGAACGACATCGACGCTGATCTTGCGTCGGTGCTGGATCGGGCAGCGGCAGGCCAGTTCGGCACCGGTGACGAATCCACCGTCACCGCTGCCGCCGCCGACGGGGTGAAAGACCCCGGCCTCACCCTGCCCGAGCCGCCACCGAACGCGACCCCATCGCAAAACGCCGCGTGGTGGGCGACCCTGTCCAACGCCGGCCGGGACATCCTGATCCGGGACCGCCCCGGCGCGATCGGCGCGATGGACGGACTGCCTGCCACCGATCGGGACCGTGCGAACCGGGTCGTGCTCAACCGAGACTATGCCGACCTGCAACACCAACGCGACGACATCCGCCACCGCCTCGACGGAATGAAACGTAGCGACCCGCAGCAGCAGGAAGAGTACGAGGCCCTGGAAAAGCAGCTCGACACGCTGAACGGCAAACTCAGCGGCATGGACCAGATCAAAACCCGGCTGGACCACCCTTTGCCCGGGCAGCCGCCCGCCTACCTGCTCGGCATCAACCCCGCTAACTCCGGACAGGCCATCGTCGCCATCGGCAATCCCGACACCGCCGTCAACGTCGCTACATATGTTCCCGGCACCACCGCCGGACTCAACGACGGCATGTCCACGGATATTTACCGATCAGATTCGATGATGCATATGGCGACCCAAATGGGGTCGCCGTCTACATCGGTGATCACCTGGGTGGGGTATGACGCACCGCAGAGCATCATCCCGGACGCGGCCAGCACCAGTTTCGCCGACAAAGCCGAACCCTCGCTCCGGAACTTCCAAGACGGGCTCGGGGCCGCGCACCAGGGGCCGATGAACGCCACCGTTATCGGCCACAGCTACGGAACCACCGTCGTCGGGCAAACCGCCCGCGACCTCGGCCTGCCCGCCAGCAACGTCGTCATGGTCGCCAGCCCCGGCGTCGGCGTCGAACATGCCAACCAACTCCACCTCGACGGCACGCCACAAGACCAGGTCGGACAACACATCTACTCGACCAAAGCACCCACCGACCCCATCCCTATCGCCACCAACTTCGACAACCCCATGGCAGACGGAATCGACCCCCTCGGACCCGACCCCGCCACCGGATGGTTCGGCGGACAGCGATTCGATTCCAACCCCAGCAACCCTCTCACCTCCCACAGTGACTACTGGAACAGAGACTCAGACTCACTCGCCGCCATGGGCAACATCATCGCCGGGAACAAACCATGATGAATATGACCGTGCGAAAATCTTCACGGTGGTTCTTGTTCGCGGTCTTTGGAGTGTTGCTGTTCACTACGATTTCCTGCGGAGGCGCACCCATGCAACCGACCCTGTCGGCCGAGCAAGCCCAGCAAAGCGTGCTGAATTATGTGCATGCAGCAGCGGCGGCCTCCTTTCCCCTGGGATATAAGCTAACTGAGCTGCCGCTCCAGCCGATGCCATGCACGGACAATTTCGATCATGAGACCGGCCAGTTCAGCGTCGGAATAACCTACTGGGTTGACGGGCCGGATCGTGCGCACAATAACGACTACTATAGGAAGCTTATGAAATGGTGGGCCGACAACGGTTGGTCAGTCCACACCGACACCTGGCTAAACAAGCATTTCGTCAACGCGAGTAGCAAAGACGGCTATCTTATGAGCCTTACCGCCACGACGACTGGGAACGTCCTCGGTCGCCTGAGTATCGGAGCCAGCTCTCCCTGCGTATGGCCTCACGGAACGCCTGAACCTAAATCCTGACATCCCAAAATAGCGTCTACTTGAAAAGTATCGATCGCATTGCTGGATGGTCCGCAGTGTGCGTCCGCAAGCGTCCTGACCAGGTGGGCGGCAGCCAGGCGGTGGTTACGTCTTCATTACAACTGACCTCGGGCACGGGCGGGAACAGCAGCGACGCCCGGCCGGGCGCCTTGAGCTCGACGTAGGTGAGCCCGTGGTGGTCGGTCCAGCGTTCGGTGGCCGGGTAGTCCAGGGCCTCGCGCCAGAACTCGGCGAGTGCCTCGGCGTTGCGGCAGTCGATGGCGACGGCGATCAGCCGGCTGCTCACGGGTGCCTCCCTCGTCAGGAGAACGGTCCACAGTGGACGCGCCGATCCCGTCGGCAGGGGGCTGCCGACGGGATCGGGCCCGGGCCGACAGTCAGCGGCCCAGGGCTTTCTGAAGTTCCTTCTTCGTCATGTTCGAGCGGCCCTTGATGTTGGGCTGCTTGGCCTCGTTGTAGAGCTGGTCCTTGGTCGGCCCGCCCGGCCCGAGGCCGCGGCCGCTGCGTTCCCCGCCGCGCTGCTGCGGGCTCTTGTCCCGGAGCGAGGTCTTGCTGGCGGAGCGGGACTCGCCGGAACGGGCGCGGTTCTTGTTCACGGTGCGGGCGGCGATCTCCTGCGCCCGGGAGGTACTGGCGCCGCGGTCCTGCTGCTCCGACTTGATGTGCTCGTACTGACGCTCGCGCTTGTCGCTCCAAGTTTCCTGAGGCACGGCTCCTCCTCCTTCGCTCGTGAGCGGCGGATACCCGTTGCGGTGCGGGCCCAACCCGTCAGGAGCCCGACTGCGGGTCGGTGTCGTCGTGCGGGTCCCCCGAGGTGCCCTGTTCGCCGCGGACGGTCTCGCGCTGCTCCTCGGCGGACTCGCCGTAGGGGTCGTCGCGTCCTTCGGGCTTGTCCGGGTCGCTCATGGTGAATCCTCCTCGCGCTCGCCGGAATCCGCCGCTCCGGAACCGCCGCCTCCCGGACGCGAGTCGCGGGCTTCCTGGGCGGCGTCCTTGGCCTCGCTGATCGCGTGGCGCACTTCTTCGAGCTGCTCGTCCATCTGCTTCTCGTCGGCAGTCATGGGTGGCTCCCTTCCTGGGCGCCGGTTACCACCGCGGTCGGGCGGCGAAACCGGGTCAGCCCTGCGGCGGGGGAGCGACGTCACCGCGCCACGTGCCGGTTTCGCGGCCGTCGCGGTGCTCGATGAACGTCTTGAACCGCTGCATGTCCTCCTTGACCCGCCGGTCGAGGATGCCGAGCTTGTCGGCCGCGGTCTCGGCGAAACCGTCGGGGTCCAGTTCCATCTGGGCGGTCACCCGGGTGGTCCGGTCGTCGAGCCGGTGGAACGTGATCACGCCCGCGTGCGTCGGCCCGGAGTCCGACGCCCACGCCACGCGCTCGTCGGGGTGCTGCTCGGTGATCGTCGCGTCGAACTCCCGCGTGACCCCGCCCAGCGCGATCTTCCAGTGCGTGTGCGTGTCGTCGAGCTGGCGCACTTCCTCCACGCCGTCCATGAAGCGCGGGAACGACTCGAACTGCGTCCACTGGTTGTACGCCGCGGAAACCGGCGCGTGCACGTCGACGAACTCGGTGATGGTGCTCATGGGACTCCCTTCGTCTTGTTCGGTCCTTCGCGGCCTACCCGGTGCGCGAGGATCGAAACGAACGCGCGGGGCTGCTCCCGGACGGCACCCTCGCCGGCACCGACGCGAAAGCACAAGCGCGGCAGATCTTCGCGAACATCGAGGCGCTGCTCGCCGCGCACGGGGCGCGCCCCGAGCACCTGGTGAAGCTCCTGACGTTCGTCGCGGGCACCGAACACCTCGCCGGCTACCGGGCGGCCCAGGCAGAGGCCTTCGCGCACTGGTTCCCGGCGGGCGACTTCCCGGCCCAATCCCTGGTGGTCGTGGCGGCACTGGCCGGCCCGGACTACGCAGCCGAAGTGGAGGCGATCGCCGCTGTGCCCGTGGCCTAGGGCCGTGTCGTCCGAGTCGTTCAGGTGGGGGCCCGCCGGCTTCGTTGTTGGTTCACTCTTTCGAGTGTTACGTCGGAAGCCTGTGCGTCACAGTTCGATTTGTGGTCTGATGTGCCTCGCTATCCGGTATGACGCAGTGGGGGACGGATGAAAAGCGTGGTTTGGTGGTCGATCGGGCTGCTGTTCGGGCTGGGGCTGGTGGCGCTCGGCCTGTTCGGCAGCGGGGAGCCGAGCACCAAGGTGGTGTGCGGCGGCGCGGAGATGCGGCCGGGGGAGACCTGTGAAACGACCCAGTACGGCCTGAAGTCCAGCAAGACCTACGAGGAGAAGCTGCAGGAGTCGGTCGACAGCGCGAAGTCCTTCGAGGGCGGTGGCCGGTGGGTCACGTTCGGGATCGGCGCGGGGATCGCGGCCTTGTGCGGCTGGCGGCTGGTGGTCGCGGTGCGGCGACGGGCCGGCCGGGGATCCGGCCCGGTTTCCGAGCCCGGGCACCAGCCGGGCTTCGCGCCGCCGCCGGGATTCCCTCCGGCGCCGGTGTTCCCGCAGGGATACCAGCAGCAGCCTGGATTCCACCAGCAGTCCGAGTACCACCAGCAGCCGGGATTCGCGTCACCGCAAGGGTTTCAGCAACCTCCGCCGCCGGGATATCAGCAGCCGCGTCCGCCGTATCAGCAGTAGCAGCTCAGGCCGCCGCGGGCAGGAAGTCCCGCAGGGCTTCGGCCAGGCGGTCCGGCTGGTCTTCCGGGATGAGAGTCCACGAGTCGGCGATTTCGACGAGCCGCCCGGCCGGGAAGAGTTCCGCCAGGCGGCGGCCGTGGGAGGTGGGCATCATGCGGTCCTCCGGGGCCCACACGACGAGGACCGGCCGGTCGAAGTCCGAGAGGCGGGCGGTCCAGCGCAGCAGCACGTCGCGGCGTGGGGTGGAGACGGCGAACTTGGCGAGGTCGCGGCGGATGGTGCGGTTGCGGGTGGCCGGGGCGAACCAGTCGTCGAGCACGATGTCGGGGATGCCATGCTTGGCGAGGCCGCCATACGTTTTTTTGTTGTGGCGGAAGAACTTCGTGCGCAGCAGGCGCATGAGGAGCCAGACGCCGCCGGGCAGTTTGGCCAGCCGGGCCAGTGGCCGGGCGGGTGGTGGCGGGAAGTTGTCGAACGCCTCGCACGCGACGAGCACCAGCCGGCCGACGCGGCCGGCGCGGCCTTCGGACACGAGGAACTGCGGGCCGCCCCAGTCGTTGAGGACGAGGGTGACGTCGGTGAGGCCGAGGCGCTCCAGGAACTCGCCGAGCAGCAGCGCCTGGCCGCGCTGCGAGAGGTCCGCGTCGCGGTGCATCGGGGTGCGGTGGGCGCCCAGGGGGAGCGTCGGCAGCACGCAGCGGTAGCCGGTCAACCGGGGCACGACCTTGCGCCACTGCGTTTCGTTCATCGGAAAGCCGTGCGTGAACACGACCACCGGCCCGGGGCCGCCGGTGTCGACGTAGTCGATCGGCCCGGCGGACAGTTCGAGCGTCGGCACGGCACCTCCCGCTAGAGCGATCGCTCTAGTCAGGCTAGGGGCGCGCCGCGGTCCTGTCGAGCGCGGGCGCCTCGCCGATCTGCTCCTCGTCGGCCGCTTTCAGCACCGCGTCCAGGAGGCCGGGAAACCGCTGGTCCAGGGCTCCGCGACGGAGGGTGACGAAACAGCGGGTGCCGTCTTCGCGGGTTTCGGTGACGCCGGCGCCGCGGAGGGTCTTGAGGTGGTGGCTGAGCGTGGACTTGGCGACGGGCGCGCGCAGGTCGCCCCACTTGCGTTCGGCGCCGTCGGCGAGCTGGCGCACCAGGCCGAGGCGGACGGAGTCGCTCAACGCGGTGAGCACCTCGGCCAGCTTCATGTCCTCGGGCGCCGGCGGGGGCGTCGGGTTCCTCATGCGGATCCGTTCGTCGGGGGCGGGCAGGCCGTCATTCTACGACGGCCGAACAACGTGCTACGTTCGACGTTCGCAGAACAGCGAACGAAGGAGCGAGCCCGTGGACCCGACGTCGAGCGACCTGTCCGGACGCGTCGTGATCGTCACCGGCGCCGGATCGGGCATCGGCCGGGCGAGTGCGGAGGCGTTCGCGGACGCGGGCGCGAAAGTCCTCGTCGTCGGCCGGCGTGCCGATGCCCTAGCCGAGACCGCCGCCCGGCACCCGGCGATCGAGGTCCACGCGGCCGACCTGGCGCGACCCGGGGCCGCGGAGTCCGTTGTGGACTCGGCGCTGCGGCACTGGGGCCGGCTCGACGTGCTGGTCAACAACGCCGGCATCTTCACCGGGATGCCGCTGGCCGACGCCACCGCCGAGGGTGTCGAGCGCCTGTTCGCCGTCAACGTCGTCGCGCCGAGCCTGCTCGCGCGGGCCGCGCTGAAGCCGTTGCGGGAAAGCCGGGGCGCGATCGTCAACCTCTCCAGCACCTTCGGCCACCGCCCGCTGGCCGGCGCGGCCCACTACGGCGCTTCGAAAGCAGCCGTCGAATCCCTCACCCGCAGCTGGGCGCTCGAGCTGGCGCCCGAAGGAGTGCGCGTGAACACCGTCGCCCCGGGACCGACGGAGAGCGAGGCGCTCGTGTCGGCGGGCCTGTCGCCGGAGGAAGTCGACCGCGTCAAGGCCGACGAGGCCCAGCGCATCCCGCTGGGCCGCCGCGGTCGTCCCTCCGACGTCGCCGCGTGGATCGTCCGGCTGGCCGACCCGCACGCGGCGTGGCTCACCGGCCAGGTCCTCGCCGTGGACGGCGGGCTGGCCCTGGCCGCCTGAGTTCACCCAGTCCGAAGAGCCCGACGGCTCCGGCCGGATGGTCGCGGCACCCGGCCGGGGACGTCGCCGCTTCAGGATCTAGCGCGTCGCGTACAGCGCCCGCTCGAAGTTCTCGTAGAGCTTGATGAACGGCGGCGGCACGAACGGCAGCGACTGGCTGTAGATCGCGCCGGTCACGCGGTTCACCGGGTCGACCCAGAAGAACGAGTTGCACAGCCCGGCCCACGTCCCGCTGCCCGCCGCGCGCATGCCCGGCCGCTGCTCGCTGTTGAGCACCAGCCCCAGGCCCCACTTGTGACCCGGCCCCGCGGCGAAGTCGTACGACGACGTCGGGTCCGCGGTCGGGATGCGCGCCGGGAAGTCCAGGTCGCCGATCTGGTTCGTGAACGCGGCGTCCACAGTGGAGCGTTCCAGCACCTTCGTGCCGTCGAGCGTGCCGCCGCCCAGCAGCATCCGCTGGAACTTGAGGTAGTCGCGCGGCGTGGAGTACAGGCCGTGGCCGCCCGCCCAGTACTCGGGCTGCTCGGGGATGTTGATGTCGGTGGCCACCCACTTGCCGTCCTCGCCCAGGACGTGGATCGGGGCCAGGTTGTCGCGCTGCGAGCCGCTCGGGGCGAACGACGTCTCGGTCATCCCCAGCGGTCCGGTGATGTGCTCCTTGAAGAACACGTCGAGCGTCACGCCCGCGACGGCCTCGACCACCTGGCCCAGCCAGTCGGTGTTGGTGCCGTACTCGACCTTGGTCCCGGGGTCGGCGACCATCGGGGCGGTCAGCACGATCTTCTGGCCCGACAGCACGTTGGGGATGCCGGTGGCCTTCTCCCACTTCACGATGTCGTCGTTCCAGAACCAGTAGCTCAGGCCCGAGGTGTGCGTCATGAGCTGCCGCACGGTGGCCTGCGAGGCCGGCGCCCGCAGCTTCGGCTGGTCGCCGTCGAAGCCTTCGAGCACCTTCATCTCGGCGAACTCGGGCCGGTACCGCTCGACCGGGGCGTCGAGGTCGAGCTGCCCTTGGTCGGCCAGCTTCAACGCGGCGGTGGTCGTGACCATCTTGGTCATCGACATGATGCGGAAGTGCGTGTCCGCGGACGCCGGGCCGGCACTGCCGGCGGCGCGCGGGCCGGCGGCGCCTTCGTAGATGATGCCGTTGTCGTCGGCGGCGATGGCCACGACGTTGGGCACGTCGCCGGCGTCGACGGCGTCGCTCAGGATCTTGTCGATCGGGGCGGTCGAACTCATCGTTGAGTCCCTTTCGGATGTGTGGGTGGGTTGTGCTCGGCCCGGCGCAGGCGCCGGCCCCATTCCCGGGCTTTCGCCGCGAGAGTGGCTGCGAGGAGGGCCAGTGCGCCCGGCGGCTTCTTCGCCGTCGTGCGCACCCCGGACACCGCGGTCTCCTCCACGGCCGCGGCGAACTGTTCGAACATGCGCCGGCTGACGTCGCCGGCCAGCGCCCGGCCGAACTGCGCGATCCGGCCGGTCAGGTACACCTGCGCGGTCGCCCGCAGCCGCGTGCCGGCTTCGGTTTCCTCTGCGACGAGCAGGATATCGGCCTGGGTGCGCCCGCCGCCGGCGTCCTCGCCCTGGCCGATCACCCGCAGGCGGTTGGCCTCCGCGTCGCGTTCGGTGACCTGCGCGAGCCCCGCGAACGACAGCCGGATCGGCCCGACGGCGACCCGCGCCCGGCCGCGGTAGCGGTCTTCGCCGAGGTGCCCGGTGATCTCCGCCCCGGGCAGGCACGCGGCGACGAGGTCGATGTCGTCGAGCACGGCCCACGTCTTCTCCGGCGACGCGGCGAGCTCCTGGGTGACCTCGACGGTGAACGTCGGATCCCCTTGCGGCAGCTCGATCTCCCGGACACCTGCCGCTTCGGCCACGGCCTTACCGCCCGGCTTGGCGGCGGTGTGGCCCATCAGCACGTGCTGCCCGCAGTTGCGCGGCTCGGGGATCCCGTCGCGGTGCGCACCGGCCACTTCGGACACCGCGGAGACGATGTTGCGGTAGCCGGTGCACCGGCACAGCACACCGGACAGCTCCACGGGCAGGTCCTCTTCGGCGACGTCCGGCTTGTGCGCCAGCAGGTCGTAGGAGCTGAGCAGGAACCCCGGTGTGCAGAACCCGCACTGCAGCGCGTGGTGCGCGCCGAACGCCTCCTGCAACGGGTGCAGGTCGTCCGGGCGGCCGAGGCCCTCGACCGTCACGATGTCCGCGCCGTCGAGCTGGCAGGCGAACAGCAGGCACGCGCGGGCGGCGGAGCCGTCGACCAGCACCGTGCACATCCCGCACACGCCGTGCTCGCAGCCCAGGTGCGTGCCGGTGAGTCCGAGGTGGTCGCGCAGCGCGTCGGCGAGCGTCACGCGCGCGGGCAGCGACAGCGACACCTTCGTGCCGTTCACGGTCATCGTCACGTCGAGGGGCTCGCCGGCCTCCGCCCGAACCGGCCGTGGCAGCGTCATGCCGACCCTCCTTCCTCCGCTCGGCGGGCCCGGGCCAGTTCGCGCACGGCCAGCGCCGCCACGAGCCGCTGCCGGTACTCGCGCGAGCCGTGGGTGTCGCCCGCGGTGTCCACGAGACCGCGGGCCAGCTCGGCGACCTCGTCGTCGCCGAGGCCGGTGACGACGCGCGTGACCGGCCGGTCCGACACCCCGAACGCGGTCAGCACGGCTTCGCCGTCCCCGGCCCGGAACCGCGTGGCCACCCCGGCCAGCGCGAAATCCCCGTGCCGGCGCGCGATCTCGGCGAACCCGAAACCCTCGTCCGGGCGGGCCACGGGGAAGCGCACCGCGGCCAGCACGTCCTCGGCGCCGACCGAGGTGGCCATGGCGCCGTGGAAGAACTCGGCCGCGGGCACGGTGCGCCGGCCGCGCGGACCGGCGATCTCCAGCGACGCGTCCAGGCAGCAGGCCACGGCGGGCAGCTCGGCGGCGGGGTCGGCGTGCGCGATGCTGCCGCACACCGTGCCCCGGCTGCGCAGCTCGCGGTGCCCGATCCACGGCAGCGCCAGGCGCAGCAGGGGTACGGCCGAGGCGAGCGGGTGCCCTTCGAGCGTCCGCTGGCGCACGAGGGCCCCGATCACGAGCTCGTCGCCCTCGCGGCGCACGAAGTCCAGTTCGGACAGCGACCCGATGTCGACCACAGTGGACGGACGCGCCAGCCGCATCGCCAGGATCGGCACCAGCGACTGGCCGCCCGCGAGCACCTTGCCCTCACCGGCGCTGCGCACGAGCTCGGCGACGGCGTCGTCGAGCGTCGCGGGCCGGACGTAGGCGAACGGTGCGGCTTTCACGGCTCAGCGCCCCTGGAACTTCGCGGGCCGCTTCTCGGTGAACGCGGCCACGCCCTCGGCGAAGTCGTGGCTCGCGCGCAGCATCGCGTAGGCCTTGCGTTCCAGCTCGATGCCGGTGTACAGCGGCCCGTCGACGCCCTTGTCGAGCACCTCCTTCGCGGTGCGCGCGGCCATCGGCGAGTAGCCCAGCAGGGTCTCGACGACCTTGTCGGTCTCCGCGTACAGCTCGTCGCGGTCGGCCGCGAGCTTGGCCACCAGGCCCCAGTCCAGCGCCTGCTCGCCGGTGATCCGCTCGGCGGTGAGGATGTGGAACTTGGCGCGCGAGAGGCCGATCAGCCGCGCGAGCCGCTGCGTGCCGCCGCTGCCGGGGATCATGCCGAGCTTCATCTCCGGCAGCGCGAACCGGCTGCGCGGCGTGGCCAGCCGGATGTCCGTGGACAGCACGAGCTCCAGGCCCACGCCGAAGCAGTAGCCGTCGACCGCCGCGACCACGATCTTCTTGCTCCGCGCGGGCGCGGTGACGTTGTGGCCGAGGTCGGTGAAGTCCACCGGCTCGACCTCCATGAAACCGGGGATGTCGCCGCCCGAGGAGAAGTGCTCGCCGTCGGACTTCAGCACCACCACGCGCACGTCGTCGTCGGCGTCGATCTCGGCGAACAGCTCCGCCATCCGCTGCCGCATCTCCCACGTGATGATCGTGAAGCGGCCGTGGGAGAGCGTCAGCTCGGCAACCTGCCCGTCGTGGGTGCGGCCGAGCCGGATCTCGCCTCCGGTGAGCGCCATCAGGCCTTCCTTTCCAGTAGTTCGTGCACGACGTTGCCGTGCAGGGGCAGGGTCGTCACCTCGATGCCGAGAGCGTCGGTGACCGCGTTGGCGATCGCCACCGGCAGGCTCATGCTCGAACCCTCGCCGCAGCCTTTCGCGCCGAGCGTGGTGAACGGCGAGGGCGTCTCGAGGTGGTCGCTGATCAGCGGGTAGCCGGCCTCCGCGCTGGTGGGGCAGAGGTAGTCCATGAAGGTCGCCGACGTGGGCTGGCCCGAGTCGGCGTAGCGGAGTTCTTCGTACAGCGCGCCGCCGAGCGCGTGCGCGAGCGCCCCGTGCACCTGGCCCTCGAGCAGCTTCGGGTTCAGGATTGTCCCGGCGTCGTGCACCGTGGACACCAGCTCGATCTCCACGGCGAGGCTCACCGGGTCGATGCGCACGGCGACCAGCTCCGCGACGAAGCCGTAGCACAGGCTGGAGTTGATCTGGTCCCCTGTGGACGGTGCCTTGGCCTGCGGCGGGTTGAACGCGGCCTCCTCGTAGAGCCGCGCCGGCACCCCTTCGGGCAGCGACCCGGGGTCCCAGTGCACCAGCCCGGCGGCGTGCCGGAACGCCACGCGCTCCTCGGGCGCGTCGCGTTTGCGCACGAACCCGTCGGCGAGCTCCAGCCCGGCGGGGTCCGTGTCGAGCAGCACCCCGGCCGCCGCCCGGATCGTCTCGGCGATCTTGTCGGCCGCGGCGACGAGTGCGCTGGTGAGCAGTGGCGCGAAGCGCGAGGAGTAGCTGCCGGAGGTGATGGTCCACGGTGTGGTGGCCGTGTCCATCTCGACCACCGGCCGCACGGATTCCTGCGGCAGCCCCAGCCGCCGCGCCACGAGCTGGCGCGCGACCGTGGCGTGTCCCTGGCCCTGCGGCACGGTGCCCAGCAGCACCGACACCACCCCCTGCGGGTCGACGCTGATCCGGACGTGCTCCGTGCTGCCCGACTTGCCGCGTCCGGTCGCGCGCTGCTCGGCCGGCGTGGCGAGGCCGACGTAGCCGATGTTGGTCGCCGACGGGTCGACGATCGTCGCCATGCCGACGCCGAAGTACTCGCCGGCCTCGCGCGCCTGGCGCTGGCGCACGCGCAGCTTCTCGTAGTCGGCGTTGCGCAGGGCCAGCTCGAACGCCCTCGGGTAGTCGCCCGAGTCGTACACGCCGCCGCTGGGCGTGTGGTACGGGAACGCGCCGGCCTGGATCAGGTTGCGGCGCCGGATCTCCGCCGGGTCGAGGTCGAGCTCACGGGCGACGCGGTCCATGATCCGCTCGAGCCCGAAGTAGAGCTGCTGGCCGCCGAAACCGCGGTTGAGGCCGGTGGGGGTTTTGTTCGTGACCACCGCCCGGGCCCGGATCGCCACCGCGCCGATGCCGTACGCACCGGTGATGTTGCCGAAGCAGCGGTAGAGCGTGCTGGGCTCGGGCGGACGCAGGTACGCGCCGACGTTGTCGACGAGGTCCGCGCGCAGGGCCTCGACCTTGCCGTCGGCGTCGACGGCGGCCTCGAACCGCATCCACCGGTCCGAGCCGGCGGAGCTCGACAGCAGGTGCTCCACACGGTCTTCGGTCCAGCGCACCGGCCGGCCGCAATGCTTGCTGGCCAAGGCCATCAGCGCGACGTAGGGGTAGATGCCGGACTTGATGCCGAAGCTGCCGCCGATGTCCGCGGGCACGCGCAGCCGCACCCGCGACGTCGGCAGCCCGAGGCCCGCCGCGAGCACCGGCACCATCGAGAACGGCCCGTGGAAGTTGGCCCACGCGGTGACGCCCGGCCCGTCGACGTCCTCCAGCCACTCCGCGACGACCGAGTAGCACTCCATGGGCGCCGAGGTGTAGCGCGGGAACCGGTATTCGCCGGTGACCACGTGCGCGGCTCCGGCGAAGAGCTCGTCGACGGGGCCGAAGCTGAACGTCCGGTCGGTGGCGACGTTGCTGCCGAGCTCCTCGTGCAGCAGCGGAGCGTCCGCGGCGATCGCGCGCGTGGAGTCGACCACGGGCGGCAGCGGCTCGTAGTCCACTTCGACCAGTTCCGCCGCGTCCTCGGCCGTGTAGCGGTCCGTCGCGACGACGACGGCCACGGGCTCGCCGACGAACCGCACCTTGTCGGTCCCGGTGGGGTAATAGCGGATCGGCGTCTTGAGCGAGAGCGGGAACGGCTTCAGGGCCGCGAGCACGTCGTCCGGCCCTAGGACCGCCGCGACGCCGGGGTGGGCGCGGGCGCGGGACAGCTCGACGGACCGGATGCGCGCGTGCGGGTGCGGGCTGCGCACGACCGCCGCGACCAGCGAGCCGCGCATCGGGTCGAGGTCGTCGAGGAACTTCCCCTTGCCGCACAGCAAGGGGACGTCTTCGATGCGGGCCGCCGTCATGCGTGCTCCTTGCCCGGCACGAGCTGTGCCAGCCGGCGGTAGTGGCCCGCGGTCAGCTCACGGCGCAGGATCTTGCCGACGGCCGACTTGGGGATGCCGGCCACGGCCAGGTAGCGCTTGGGCCGTTTCAGCGACGGCAGTCCCGAGTGCTCTCGCGCGTAGGACTCCAGCTGTGCCAGCGTTTCCTCGGGCCGGTGCCCGGCCGAAGGCACGACGAAGGCGGTCACCGCGCTGCCCCAGCGGTCGTCGGGGAGCCCGGCGACCACGATCTCGGCGACGGCCGGGCAGCGCACGAGGGCGTCTTCGATGTCCTCGGGGTAGATGTTCTCGCCACCGGAGTTGATCATGTCGTCGACGCGGCCCGCGACCCACAGGTCGCCGTCCTCGTCCTCGGTCGCGAGGTCGCCGGTGAAGTACCAGCCGGCACGTAGCGACTTCGCGTCGGCGTCGGGCCGGTGCCAGTACCCGCGGAACGCCTCCGGGCTCTCCAGCGACACCGCGACCTGGCCCGGTTCGCCCGGCGCCACGACGTCGTCCGGGGTCGCGCCCTCGGCCGGGCTGACCAGGCGGACGCGGGAGAAGACCCCGGCGCGCCCGGCACAGCCCGGTTTGCGGCGCACGTCGGGCCCGATCGTGAAGGTGTAGATCTCCGTGCTGCCGAAGTGGTTGACGAACACCTCCGGGTGCAGCTCGGCGTCGAGCCGCTCGGCGAGCGCCGGTGTCATCGACGCGCCCGCGTAGGCCAGCCGGCGCACGGACTTCGCCTCGGCCAGCCGTCCTGTGTGGACCAGCGACCAGTACGCGGTGGGCACCAGGTAGAGCGCGCTCACCTCCTCCTCGGTGATGAGCTCCAGCGACTCCTCGGCGTCGAACTTCACCTGCGGCACCCAGGTACCCGCCGCGACGATGCTCGCCAGCAGCGCCCGCATGCCCATCGTGTGGAACATCGGCATCACGCCGAGGGCGACCTCACCGGTGCGGTGCTGCGTCTGGATCAGGTGCGCCACCGCGGCCGCGTGCTCGGCGGAGTGCCGGCGCGGCACGCCTTTCGGCCGGCCCGTGGTGCCGGACGTGTAGAGCATGACGCTCGTGTCGTCCTCGGCCGGCTGGTGCTTCGGCGCGGGCGAGTCCAGCAGCCGCGCCAGCGGCGTCACCCGCTCGGGTGCGTCCAGCGCCGCTCCGGAGTGCGCGCGGGCCGGCAGTTCGGCGATGCCGGCGACGGTCGGGTCGGTGGTGCTGTCGGTGATCAGGAGCGTCGGGGAGCAGTCGCGCAGGCAGTAGGCCACGTCGTCGGCGCTGAAGCGCGTGGACAGCGGAACGGAGATCGCGCCGGTCTTCTGCACGGCCAGGTGCAGGCTCGCCAGGGGCTCACCACCGGCGAGCAGGAGGGCGACGTGGTCGCCCGGGCGCACGCCCAGCCGGGTCAGCGCGCCGGCCAGCCGGTCGGTGCGTTCGTCCCACTGCGCGTAGGTCATCGGGTGCCGGCCGCCCACGGCCCGGCGATGCGGATAGCGCTCCGCCGTCCAGCGGAACGATCTCACCAAGTCCATCGTCGCACTCCCGGAGATCGATGGTCCGATTCGAATGATCTGTTTCGGACCATGGGCGAAATTACGGTAGGGTCGAGGGCATGTCAAGCGGACGGTTGAGCACGACTTCGTACGTCGTGCTGGGGACGATCGGGCTGCGTGGCCCGTCCACGCCGTACGACCTCAAGCGCGCCGTCGGGCACTCGGTGGGGTACTTCTGGTCCTTCCCCCACGCGCAGCTGTACTCCGAGCCGGAGCGGTTGGAGCGCATGGGGCTGCTGGAGGTCGAGACCGAGCAGACCGGGCGGCGCCGCAAGGTCTACAGCATCACCGACGAAGGCCGCGATGCCGTGCGCGCCTGGCTGGCCGCGCCCACGCACGAGCACTTCGAGATGCGCGACATCGCCGAGATGAAGCTGTTTTTCAACGAGCTGGGCGACACCGGCAACATCGTGAACCTGGCGCGCGAGCAGATCAAGCAGCACGAGGAACGCATCTCGGTGTACGAGGACATGCAGCGCCGCTTCGGTGCCGAGCCGAAGTACGCGCGCCGCATGATCCCGCTGCGGCTCGGGCTGGAGATGGAACGGGCGGCGCTGCGGTTCTGGTCGTCGATCGCCGAGGAGTTCTGAGCCGCCCGTCGGTTCGGCCGGGACCGAAGCGCGGCGACCCTAGCGTGGGCGCTCGTGAACGATCATGTCGCGATAACCCCCAGCATCCTCTACTTCGGCACGCCGGTCGCCTTGCTGACGACGGAAAACGCCGACGGCTCCCCGAACATCACGCCGATGTCCTCGGCCTGGGCGCTCGGTGAGGTCGTGGTGCTCGGCCTGGCCCGCAGCGGCCACGGCGCGCGCAACCTCACCTCGCGTCCCGACCTCGTGGTCAACCTGCCCGGCCCCGGCCAGTGGGCGGCGGTGGAGCGGCTCGCCCCGCTGACGGGAGCGGACCCGGTGCCCGAGCACAAACGGGACCGCTTCCGGTACGAGCCGGACAAGTTCGCCGCGGCCGGGCTACGGCCGCGCCCCGCCGAGCTGGTCCGGCCGCCGCGCATCGCCGAATGCCCGCTGCAGCTGGAAGCGCGCGCGGCGGCCGTCCGCGAGCGCGCCGGGTTCCTCGTCATCGAGGCCGACGTGCTGCGGGTGCACTGCGCGCCGGAGCTGGTCGTGCCCGGCACGCAGCACGTGGATCCCGCGAAGTGGAGCCCGCTGATCTACAACTTCCGCCACTACTTCGGCCTCGGCGAGCAGCTCGGGCACAGCTTCCGGTCCGAGACGCCCGCCGTCGCCTCAGGCAGCCGCGGGCAGCGCCCGGCGCCGGTGCCGGACCAGCCCGGCCGCCTGCGCGCCGACGGCGAGGACGACGTACGCGATCAGCCACGGCGCGAAGCCGGGCGGCTGACGGTTGGTCGTGGCGAGGTCGGCGAGTACCGGTAGCGTGTAGAACGCCGGCAGCGCCAAGACGGGCTCGGTGCGGCGCAGGATCCCGTCGACGGAACGGGAGAGCTCGTCGTCGGCGAGCACCGGGCGGGTCAGCACGCCGAGCAGCACCGCCGCCACCACGACCGCGCCCGGCGCCAGCAGCCCGAGCCACAGCAGCGCCCACACGCTGCCCGACGACACGACCATCGTCACGGCCAAGGCCGCGCCACCGCCGAAGGTGACCACGAGGGCCGCGACGGACCACCCGTTCAGCACCCCTCGCCACGGAGGTCGCTGCGCGGGTGCCGTCGCGCCGAGCCAGGCCGCGGTGCGCCGGTCGGCCCACCGCACGGGCAACCAGAGGACGAGCTGCAGCCCGGCGAAGAGGCAGAAGAAGGAGCGGCCCTCGGGCAGGTCGTCGTGGTCCACTCCGGGCAGCAGCGACAGGAACTGCACCGCGAACGAGCCGAACGCGATCAGCAGCAGACCGGCGAGCATCCCGGTCCACGTCGGCCCGGGTCGCGCGCCCGCGCGCACGCCGAGCCGCCGGACGAGCAGCGGCGTGAGCCGGCTCGCCGGGACGTCGTGTTTTTCCAGCCATCGGCCGGCCGCCTTGAACTCGGCTTCGGTCGGGTCGGTCATCGGTTCCCCCTCGGTTCGAGAGGTATACGTGCGAAGGGCGATTTGAGTTGCCCGGTCGGCCGGGGAATTCTGCCCGGCGGAGCCTCGGCCGGGCGGGAGTGCAGTCGTAGCGTGGTCGTGCCGTTCACCGCCCGCCAGAGCCGAAGGGGGCCGGCCATCACCGACGTGTTCACGCCAGGACCGGGACGGACGGTGTTCAGCCTCCGGCCGCCACCGTCCGTTGTGGACCGGTTTCGCGCGGAAGGCTTCTGGCGGGACGGAAATCCGCTGCGGGATCTCGCGCGGTGGCGTGACGAGACACCGGACGCGACCGCGCTCATCGCGCTTCGGACGGCGACCGGCGAGACGACCCGGCTGACCTATCGCGAGTACGCGCGTTGCGTCGAGCGCTACGCCGGGGCGCTGACCGAGCTGGGCGTGGGGCCGGGGCAGGTCGTGGCCGTGCAGCTGCCGAACGTGTGGCAGGTCGATCCGCTGCTGCTGGCCTGTTTCCGGGTCGGCGCGCTGGTGGCGCCCGTGATGCCGACGATCCGGTCACGCGAGCTGGAGCGCGTGCTCGCCCGGGTGGGGGCGTCGGTGTGCGTGACGGCCGACGTCTGGGACGGCCACGACCACGCGGCGGCTCTGGCCGAGATGGCCCCGAGGCTGCCGAAGCTGCGGCACCGGGTCGTGCTGGGCTCGCGGGTGTCGGCGGACGAGGTCGATTTCACGCGGCACTTCGAGCAACCGTGGGAAACGCGGCACGCCGTCGCCCTCGACGACGCCCGACCGGACCCCGACCAGGTCAGCCTGGTGCTGTTCACCTCCGGCACGACCGGCCGGCCGAAAGGCGCGCTGCACACACTGAACACCGAGTACGCCACCGCCGCCGCGCACATCACGGCCGACGACCAGGGGCCGGCCGAGCGGTTCTTCACCCCGCACTCCCTCACGCACACCGGCGGCATCTTCCACTGCCTCATGCGCCCGTTGCTCACGGGCGGCTGCGCGGTCGTCGCGGACCGCTGGGAACCCGAGGTCGTCGGCGCGTACCTCGAAGAGACGGCCGTGACACAGCTGCTGATCGCGCCTGCGTTCCTGGCCGGGCTGCTGCCGTACGCGCGGCCCGGCCGGCTGCGGACCGTCACCACGCTCGGCACCGCGACTCCCGCCGCGCTCGTCGCCGACGTCGCCCGCGTCCTGGGTGTGCCGCTGCGCACGTGCTGGGGCATGACCGAGTGCGGCGGCACCCTCATGCGCGCCGACGACCCGCCGGACTGGGCGCTGCACAGCGTCGGCCGGATCTCCCGCGGCAGTGACCTCGATCTGCGGTCCGACCTGGGCGAAATCACCGCCGAACGGCCCGGCCGGCTCTACATCCGGGGCGCCACCGTCTGCCTGGCCACCGTCGACCGCGACACCGGTGAGCTCACCGTGGCGGCCGACCACGACGACGGCTGGTACGACACCGGTGACCTCGCGATCCCCGACGGCCGCGGCGGCATCCGCCTCCTGGGCCGCGACGCCGACCGCATCGGCGGCGTCCTGATGATCCCGGCCGCCGACGTGGAGTCCGCGTTGCTCGACCACCCGGCCGTCCGCGACGTCGCGCTCGTCGGCTACCCCGACGCCGCGGACGGCGAGCTGCCCGCGGCCGTCGTCGTGCCCGCCGCCGAGCCGCCGACGCTCGCCGGCCTGCGTGAGCACCTCGCCGCGCTCGGCATGACCGAGTGGTACTGGCCCACCCGTTTGGAGCTGGTACCGGAGCTGCCGCGCAACGCGATGGGCAAGGTGCGCAAGGACGTCCTCGCCCGCGGCCTCACGTGCTGACGCGCGGGCCCCGTCCGTCCACAGTGGAGTGATCCGCCGGGCTGATCCGGAGCGTCGCGGCTCGTGCCTCGGCGTTGGTGACGAGCGAAGCGGCTCCGTACTTGGCCCGGTACGCCTCGTCGATCTCGGCCGAGCGTTCGCCGTCGGCGGCGAACGCGACGGCGCGGCTCAGCGAGCCGACCCGGACGCGGCCCCGGCGGTGGTTCGCGGCGGACTGGAACCACCGCGACCCCGGACCCCGGAACGCACGCACGAACAGCGTCCCGTCGACGAGGACGAAACCGACTTCCACCGAGGCGTCGCCGGGTCCGGCGCTGAGCTCCAGCGACGCCGAAGCCGAAAGTGCCGCCAGTTCCGGAGCGGTCCACGTCATCGCTTGGCCGCCGAGTGCTCGGTGTGCCAGGACAACAGGATGTCCAGTGCTTCGCGCGAAGGCGTGCCGGGCTCGGCGGTGAGGACCATCAGGCGCTGGCCGGAGTCGTCGGGGCTCAGCCACGTGTCGCAGTCCAGCGTGAGGTCGCCGACGAGCGGGTGCCGGTAGTTCTTGGTGCCGAACCCCGCGCTGGTGACCCGGTGTTCGGCCCACCACGTGCGGAAGTCCCCGTCCTGCACGGAAAGCTCGCCGACGAGGCGCGCCAGGTCCGGGTCCTCGGGATCGCCGGCCGCCTCCATGCGCAGCGCGGACACGGCCACGCGCGCGTCCTGCTGCCAGCGCGGGTGCAGGGCGCGGAACGCCGGCTCGGTGAACATGAGGTGCACGTAGTTGCGCCGCGCGGGCGTGACCTGCGCGAAGTCGACGTACAGCGCGGTCGCAGCGGTGTTCCAGCCGAGGATGTCGAGGCGTTTGCCCAGCACGATCGCCGGGGTCTCGGTGAGCTGGTCGAGCAGCCGGCGGATGGCGGGCCGCACGCGCTGCACGGCGCGACGGCGGCGCGGGCGCGCGTCGGCCTTGCCGGCGAGGTCGTAGAGGTAGGTCTGCTGGTCGTCGTCCAGCCGCAGGGCGCGCGCGAGCGTGGCCAGGACCGTCGCCGACGCCTGCACGCGGCCCTGTTCGAGCCGCGTGTAGTACTCGACGCTGATGGCCGCCAGCTGGGCGACCTCGGTGCGGCGCAGTCCCGCGACCTTGCGGCGGGTGCCGGTCTCGGGCAGGCCGACGTCGCGGGGGGTCAGCTGGGCGCGGCGCGCCTTGAGGAAGTCGCCGAGCCGCGCGGAGCCGGACGGAGTGGTCATGGGTTCATTCTGCGCCCGGCCGGGCGCGCGCAAGAGGGCCAGGATCCTGACCACCCCGAAACCCGGCTCTGGTGGTGTCGCGGCTGCGGCCGGATCGTGGAGTCAGGGCCCGGTATCCCGCCGGGTGCAAGATCATCGAGGAGAGTATCCCGTGCCGAAGATCGACGTCACCTTCGACAGCGCCGGCGTCCGGCTCGCCGGCCACCTCTACGTCCCGGACGGGGCCGCCGGCCCGGGCCCGGCCGTGGTCGTCGGCCACCCCGGCAGCGGCGTGAAGGAGCAGGCCGCCGGCCTCTACGCGGCCCGGCTGGCCGAACGCGGGTTCGTGACGCTCGCGTTCGACGCCGCCTACCAGGGCGAGAGCGGCGGCGAGCCGCGTGGCCTCGAAGACCCCGCCCAGCGCGTGGAAGACTTCAAGGCGGCCGTGTCGTTCCTGACCACCCGTTCCGAAGTGGACGCGGGCCGCATCGGCGAGCTCGGCATCTGCGCGTCGGGCGGCTACTCGCTGTCGGCCACGGGCGGCGACCGCCGCGTGAAGGCCGTCGCCACGGTCAGCGGCGCCGACATCGCCCGTCAATTCCGCTTCGGCGCCGACGGCACGCAGGACCCGGCCGTGTTCGAAGGCATGCTGGACGCCGCCGCCCACGCCCGCACCGCGGTGGCGGCCGGTGAGAAGCCCGCGCCGCTCACCCTGTTCCCCGAGACCGTCGAACAGGCGCGTGCCCTCGGCGGGGAGCACGGCGCGGAGGGCTTCGAGTACTACCGCACCGAGCGCGGGCACCACCCGCGCTCGGCCGAGGTCTTCGACTGGACGAGCGTCGACAGGTTCGCCACGTTCGACGCCTTCACCGCGGCCCCGCTGATCGGCTCGCGGCCGCTGCTGATGATCGTCGGGACGCGCGCGATCACCGCGTGGATGAGCGTCGAGGCGTTCCAGAAGGCCACCGGTCCCAAGGAACTGCACCACGTGGAAGGCGCCAGCCACGTCGACCTCTACGACAAGGAGCAGTACGTGGGCCCGGCGGTGGACAAGCTGGCGGGGTTCTTCGGCCGGAACCTCTGAGCGAAGCGTCCACAGTGGATGATCAGTGTTGGCGTGAGGTCAAATACCGTGAAGTCAAGAACATCACCTGAACGTTCTGCTGTGGACAGTAAAATCGACTGCGCGGTGAAACAATCACGCGATACAGGGGGAGAGGGTTGCCCCGCGCGGCTTCTTCACTCAATCGGCCGCAGCCGTTTCTCGGTTGTCCACGGCCAGCCGGGTAGGGCATGCTCGACCGGGTGAAGATCGATCCGCCGAGACCGCTCACCGTGCAGGAACGGGCGATCCTCGCCCTCGTCCTTTCGCCCGACTTCGCCGGCGCGGCGGAACTTCGACAGCAGTCGACGTCCGCCGTCGTCGACGGGTGCTGCGGCTGTGGTTGCCCCTCGGTCAGCTTACGGACGGACGACTCCGCGCCGATGGCCTCTCTGAGTTCGAGACTTGTGCCGATCGAGCTCGAAGTCCTGGCCTCCGATGACGAGTCCCCGGGCCAAGTCCTCCTCTTCGCCGACGACGGCAGGCTGAGCTACGTGGAGTATGTGTGCTTCGGCGAGCCGTCCACCGACTGGCCCGATCTGAGCCGGGTGCGGGTGGTCGGCCCGTGAACGTCGAACGGCAGCCGAACTCGGCCGAGATCGAGGCACACTTCACTGCGGTTCTCGACGGGAGAACTGCACGGCAATGGCCAGGTGCAGTTGGCTGGCTGAGGTCAGGAGCCGGCGAGCAGGGTGACTTGCTGCTTTAGAGGCGGCACAGTGATTCCAGCCGTTTTATCGGTGCTCGCCGTCGGACATCTCCTCGAACACATCCCGCAGCTCCTCGGCGTGCGCGAACGAGCCGCTGAAACTGTTGCGCACCAAGGTGGTCACCTCGGCTTCGGTCAGGCCGAGCGCATCGGTGACGGCCTCGTAATTCTCGTTGACGTAGCCGCCGAAATACGCCGGATCGTCGGAGTTGACGGTCACCGGGACGCCGGCGTCCAGCAGCCGCCTCAGCGGGTACGTGCTGAGGTCGTCCGTCACGTGCAGGCGCAGGTTCGAGAGCGGGCACATCGTCAGCGTGACCTGCTCGTCGGCCAGCCGCGCGACGAGGTCGGGATTCTCGGCCGCCGCGTAACCGTGGTCGATGCGCTCGACGTGACACGCGTCCAGCGCCTCGGTGACGTAGGCGGCCGGCCCCTCCTCCCCGGCGTGGCACGTGGTGCGGTAACCCTCCGCACACGCCGCATCGAAGTAACGCGCGAACTTCGCCGGCGGGTTCCCCCGCTCGGCTCCACCGAGGCCGATCCCGAGCACCCGCTCCCGCCACGGCCGGACCAGCTCGAGCAGCTCCAGCGCGTCGCCCTCACTGCGGTGGCGGTGCGCGCTGACCAGGAGCGCGCCGTCGATGCCATGTGTTTCGCGGACTTCGTCGATGCCGTCGACGATCCCGCCGACCTGCTCGCCGATCGGGATGCCGCGGTCGAGGAACGCCTGCGGCCCGAACAACATCTCCGCCCGCCGCACGCCCTGGCCGGCGGCGCGCTGCAGATACGCGACCGTCAGCTCGCGGAAATCCTCGCGCGTGCACAGCACCCGGCAGCCCTGGAAGTACACCGACAGGAAGTTCTCCAGCCCGGTGAACGCGTACGCGGCCCGCAGCTCCTCCGGGCTGCGCCACGGCAGCTCCACGCCGTTGCGGGCGGCGAACCGAACCATGTCCTCGGGCTCGAGCGTGCCCTCGAGGTGAACGTGCAGCTCGGCCTTCGGCAGCGCGGTCAAGAGTTCCTCCCGGGTCCCGTAGAAGTGAACTGATCGATTCACTTCCGTGGGGAGTCTACCTACCCGGGCAACAGCGCCGCGACGGCCCGCTCATGCGCCGCCTCAACCTCGGCCGGCGGCGTCCCGCAGATGAGCAGCATCTGCAGCCCCCGCCACAACGCCACGATCGCCATCGCGGTGTCGTCAGGCCGCACGACGGTTGCGTCCCCCCGAAGCGCCCCCGCCACGACCTCGACCCACCGCTCGCGCGTCTGCGCGAGAAACTCCGGATGCCGGCCCGGCACGTCGGCCGCCATGCCGAACCGCGCGAAGAACAGCTGCAGATGCGGCCGCCGCGCCGGGTCCGCAATGTGCCGCCACGCCGCCGCGACCCGCTCGGCCGTCGTCCCCTCGCCGGTGAGCAGCTCGCCGAACCGATCGAGCAGCGCGGTCCCGCCGAGAATCTCGTCCACCGCGGCCGCAAGCAACCCGTCGAGCGACCCGAAGTGGTAGAGCAACATCCGATTGTTGGACCCGATACCCCGCGCGAGCTCACTCAGGGACAGATCGACCACCCCACGGCCGAGCACGAACTCGCACGTCTCACGCAGAAGCCTCGCGCGCTCGACCGGTCCACTCGCCACGCCGCGATCGTAGGGCAACGCCCTGACCTGCCCACTCCGAGTAACCGCCCGGCCTGCTCACCCCACCACCGTGTTTCCGACGGCCCGCAGCAGATCGCTGAGCCAGACCAGGTGGTAGGCAACCGGAGGCCGCTCGCCCTCCACCAGCTGCCGAACATGCTGTTCACACTCCGACAACTGGCCGATGGTGAGCCCTGGGGGCTCTCGTGAGACGTCGTAGAGCGCGTCGGGCGGGATGGCCCAGAAGTAGTCGGCATCCACCTCCACGGTGTCCCCGTGGACCTCCCTCACATGCTCGAACAGCCTCTCGGCCGCCGCGGCCAACTGGTCAAGCCGGATGACGTTTGCAGTGGTCACTCGATCTGCCTTCCTGGGGGACGCATCCGCTTGATCGTATTGGTCTCTTCGCGTTATGTCGCTTCGTTTTCCTTTGCGGCATGACCAAAGGCGTCCGCTGGCGGCAGTTCTTCCTTCTTGTCCGTCCGGCAGGTGCTGGGGCCCGCCGACGTGTCGCTGACGCTGGACACCCACGGCCCGAGCCCGCTCGCGGCGTCACCCTCCGTTGCCGAAGTTCCCGCAGGTCAGACCATAAATGTGGGCCTCCCTGCAACCCCCCGATCGCGACCCGCTACAGTACTCACATCGCGCTTCACGGAGCACCTCCGGGGAGCACGGGTCCGGGCTGTGGCGCAGTTTGGTAGCGCACTTGACTGGGGGTCAAGGGGTCGCAGGTTCGAATCCTGTCAGCCCGACCGGAGATTCAAAGAGCCCGTGGGCAGCAAACTCGCTGCTCACGGGCTCTTTTGCTGACTGCGCTGACTTGTGCCGTTGATCTACGCGTGCGCGTCAGCGTGGACTAGTTGTGGACCAGCCAAGTAGGCCACACTGTCTCGACCTGTGTTCGTGTCGTGCTTCGCGCCGCTATTGGACGGATCGCGCCGTGGCCCGCCTCGCGCATTCACTCGACTGGCCCGCTACAGGCAAGGTCCGCTGCCGGCCCCTTGTCGCGCAGTGGCGACCCATTTTGAATCCAGCCCGGAAATGGCCTCTGACCTGCACGGAAGCTGACCTATGGGCTGTGTGGACCGGGCATAGACCGTGCCAGGCCGTGAGTATGCCCGCTGTCCGGTCTTGACCGCGCGAGGTGCGTGACTGATCTCAGCCGCCGCCGAACCTCCATGCACCACGGGAGAGGACCGGACTCACGTCCTGATGAACGCGTCCGCGACCACGGGCGCGGCTTGGTCGAGCCAGGTGTTCAGCGTCTGAGTTCAAGATCGCGGCTGCTTCTTTGAAACTAGACCCACGCCCTCGATCGCGTTCGATTCATCGGCCTCGCGCTTTGCGTGACAGGTTGTTCGTCTCGGGGTAAAGCCCAGCCTTCCGCAATGTGGCGACACCTGTGCGCAGTCGACCGGCTAGGTCGACTTCTATCGTCCGTGTGCCAGTCGATGTTCCTGATCGACGCTGTGCCCGCGAGCCGTTATTGGACGAGGAGGCCGATCGCGGTCGTCATGCGGCCGAGATACGCCTCCCGGGTCGCCACCTGGTGCTTCAACCCGACCGAGGCGCTGATCAAGGTCTGCGCGACGCCGGCTGCCGACTCCCCGCCCACCGCGGCGACGACGAGTTCTTCGAAACGCTTCGGGGCCGTGTGGGTGATCGGCCCGAGCAGGTCCGGGTTCTGAGCGATGACGTCCGGGACGTCGCGGCTCGTCGGTCCGACGTAGCGGCCAGCCCACCGGTCGAACGCGCCGACCAGCCGCTCCCGCAACGGCTTTCCGGCGTCGGCGAGGATCTCCTCTGCCGCAGCGAGGTCCCGCTGAAGCGCCCGGGTGACCGCCGCGCGGAACAGGTCCTGTTTGGACGCGAACAGGAAGTACAGCCCCGGCCGGGAGATCCGGGCCGTGCGCGCGACTTCCTCCATGGAGGTCTTCTGGTACCCGTGCCGGGCGAACGTCAGCAGCGCCGACTCGAGCACCGTGTCACGGCGACTGGCCTCGGTGGCGTCGTGAGCTTCGGAAACGGCCATGCGGCAACTCTACGGGTCCCAATCTGACTATACAAGTTCTGTTTAGTCTGTATAGTTCGCGGCATGACCGCGCGAAAGCTCATCACCACGCCGTTCACCGCCACCAGCACCGCGGACGAAGTGCTGGCGGGCGTCGACCTCACCGGCGTCCGCGCGATCGTCACCGGGGCGTCTTCCGGCATCGGCGCGGAAACTGCTCGCGCGCTGGCCGCGGCGGGAGCCGAGGTGACCCTGGCGGTCCGGAACGCGGCCGCGGCGGTCCTGGGGCCACGTTCGCGTGTCGCCCGGATCGACCTCGCCGACCAGATGTCCGTCCGCCAGTTCGCGCAGGAGTGGGACGGGCCGTTGCACCTCCTGGTGAACAACGCGGGCATCGTCACCGGCGGACCGGCCTACACCGCGCAGGGCTGGGAACTGCAGTTCGCAACGAACCACCTCGGGCACTTCGCCCTGGCCACCGGCCTGCACGCGGCACTCGCCCGCGGCGCCGCAGACCGCGGCGAGGCGCGGATCGTCTCGGTCAGTTCGACGGCGCACATGCGCGCCGGCGTCGACTTCGCAGACCTGCACTTCACACGCCGCGCATACGACCCTCAGATCGCTTACGCCCAATCGAAAACGGCGAACTCGCTGTTTGCGGTGGAAGCAACCCGCCGCTGGACGGCCGACGGGATCTTCGCGAACACCGTCAACCCCGGTGGCGTCGCCACCGGACTGCAGCGGAACTTCACCCCAGCTCAGAAGGAATCCCTCGCCGCGGCCGAAGCCGCGGGCATCTTCACTTACAAGACGGTCGAACAGGGAGCAGCGACGAGCGTCGTCGCTGCGGTCGCCCCGCAGTTCGCCCACACCGGCGGCCACTACCTCGACGACGCGCAGGAGGCCTACACGGTGCCGGACGACGCCGAACTCGCCGACCACCCGCACGGGGTAAAGGAATGGGCCCTCGACCCGGCGACCGCGGAGCGCCTCTGGAGGGTGTCGGCGGACCTGACCCGGGGCTGACCGCGGTCAGCCCGCAGCACCGACATCGTCCACCACGAGGTGAGCAGTGCCCGAAGGAGGCGTTGCTCGCGGTCGGTGCCACCCGGCCGTCGATGACGTGCGAGCAGCCCGTCAGCAGAACGAGCAGGCCTGCGACGATCCCGGCCAGCGCACGCGATTCTCCCCTGGGGGCCGGACTCAAGATCGCCGAACCGAGGGCGGGCGTTACGGCGACCGACGGAAAGAGGCACGGACCCCGCCGGATCCGTACTGTCTCCCCGATCACAACCTCAGCTCGACAAGTGACGCTGCCCTGACACAACACAGCGGTGCGCCTGCCTGATCGTGGAACTCGATCGCTACACCGCGGTCACTTGACCCCCAGGACTCAGACACTCCCCTGACGTGCGAAAACGGCGAAACTTGATGAAGCCCTTGTCGCTCGCGCCCTGCTGTTTTTCCGCCGTCGCTCGACTCGCTGTCCCCGAGTTGTCCCCACGTTTACCTTGTGCCTGATGTCTTGCAGTGCGCCACCTTGTTGAGTCGCCGCGACCGTGCTGGTCTCCACGCGAGGCCGGTTCGAGGCATGCAGCTGCGCGGTGCGTAAGGGCCCGCCGCATCGACTGTTCGCGCGTTGTGACACCAAGTCTTGTTGGTCACGGTCGCGACTCGACGTCCGGGACTGGCGGTCGGCTGCCGATTCGTCGCCAACGATTCCCCCCGAGGTCGCGGAATGTGATCTCTAGTGTCGTGAGTCGTTAATTAGTTGTCAGTATGCGGAGAGGGTTTCCAGGATCTGGTCGGCTGGCTTGGTCCAGGCGAACGGTTTCGGGTCGGCGTTCCATTCGTTGATCCAGCACCGGACGTCGCGTTCGAGTTCGGTGACGCTGCGATGGGCTGAGCGGCGCAGCTTGCGGTTGGTCAGTTCGGCGAACCATCGTTCGACCAGGTTCAGCCAGGAACTGCTGGTCGGTGTGAAGTGCAGGTGGAACCGCGGGTGCCGGATCAGCCATTCCTTGACCTTGGGTGTCTTGTGGGTGGCGTAGTTGTCCAGCACCAGATGCAGGTTCAGGTCTTTCGGGACCGCGGCATCGATCAGCTTCAGGAACCGCAGGAACTCCTGATGGCGATGTCGACGGTAGTGCTGTGCGATCACCGAGCCGCTGGAGATGTCGAAGGCGGCGAACAGGCTGGTGGTGCCGTGCCGGACGTAGTCGTGGGTCATCCGTGCCGGGGTGGTGGGCATGATCGGCAGAATCGGTGCGGTGCGATCGATCGCCTGCATCTGGGATTTCTCGTCGACCGCGAGGACCAGCGCGTTCTCGGGTGGGCTCATGTAGAGGCCGACGACATCGCGGACCTTGTCCACGAATTGCGGGTCTGTGGACAGTTTCCAGGTCTCGATCGCGTGCGGTTTGAGCCCGAATGCCCGCCAGATCCGCGAGATCGCTGACTGCGACATCCCCGTGGCCGAGGCCATCGAGCGAGTCGACCAGTGCGTGTCCTGGCCCGGCGTTTCCTCCAGCGTCTTGGTGATCACCACGTCCACCCGCTCGTCAGTGATCAGGCGCGGCCGGCCAGGGCGAGGCTCATCCGACAAACCCTCCAGCCGGTCTTCGGCAAACCGCGACCGCCATTTCGACACCGTGTTCCGTGAGACACCCACATCCCCGGCGACCTCGCCGATCGACCCGCCCTCGGCGCAGCGCAACACAATCCGGGCTCGCAACGCCAGCGCCTGCGCGGTCTTGCGGCGACGCGCCCACCCGGTCAACACCGACCGTTCCTCATCAGAGAGCACCACGGGGTCAAGCTTCGGGCTCGGCATCACCACACCCTACAGCTGCCCACGAACTACCGACTCAGGACACTAGTTACCCCGAACTAGTACTGCAACGGCAGTTAGGTGAGTGGGTAGCCGCGTCGTTTGTAGTGGCTGAGCCGTGCTTGGTGTTGTCGTCGGCGGCGGAAGCGGGACCATGCCCAGATGTGGTCGGCGGCGTCGGTGACGCGCAAGACCAGCTTGGTGAGCAGGCGCCGGATTTCCGGTATCGTGAATCCGATCATGCCTGGCTCGGTGGTACCGGTTCCCCTTTTATGGCAAGGGATCGGGAGACGGCGAGCCAGGCGTGGGCGAGCATGGACAGGGTGATGTGGGCATACCAGGCCCGCCAGGACCGGACCTGGTAGTGATCGAGTCCGGCTTCGTTCTTGGCCTGCTGGAAGCATTCCTCGATCCGCCAGCGGGTGCCGGCGATCCAGGCCAGGTCCAGCAGCGTCGAGCGGCGGGGTCCATAGCAGACGTAGTAGGCGATCTCGGACGGATCCGAGAGTGAGCGGCGGGCGAGCAGCCAGTGTCCGCGCCCGGGCGGCCAGCCGATCCGGATCGGCACTCGCGCCCAGTCGTACTCGCGCGGCCCGTGCGCCCCGGCCCCGACCGACAGCCGCCGCCACGCCCGGGCAGGCAGGCTAGCGATCAGCTGGTCGGCTCGGGCTTCGCGACCGCCGGTGGTGACCAGGGTGTCGTTGACCTTGGTGGCCAGCACGTGTGCGGCGTCGTGTGCTTCCAGCCACAACCGCAGGTATTTGCCCTGACCGTAGGCTTCGTCAGCGGTGATCCACCCGAAGGGCACCTTTGTGGCGAACGCCCGCGCCAGCATCGCCATGGCCTGGCGCGGCTTGGTCTCGAACCCGGTCCCTTCCGGGATTCCCGCCCGCCGGCACCGGGCGGGGTCGGCGATCCAGGGCTCGGGCAGATACAGCTCGCGGTCGATCAGCGCATGCCCACGCTCGGAGGCATAGGCCAGGAACGTACCGATCTGACAGTTCTCGATCCGCCCGGCAGTGCCCGAATACTGCCGCTGCACCCCGGCCGACATCGTGCCTTTCTTCAGGAACCCGGTGTCGTCCACGATCAGCACCCCACCCGGCTCACCCAGATGCTCGACCACGTAGTCGCGAACGTCGTCACGAACACCGTCGATGTCCCAGTCCGCCCAGCGCAGCAACCGCTGCATCCCATCCGGCGACACCTCACCGGCCTGCTCGGCCAGCGTCCATCCGTTCGTCCGCTCCAAACCCGCGACCAGCCCGGACACATACTCCCGCGCACGATTACGCGGCTCCGACCGCGCGAACCGGCCCCGCTCATGCACCCGGTCCAGCTGATCCATCGCCACATCGACCACCACCACGATGATCTACCACAACACCACCAACTGCCGTTGCAGTATAAGCCTGGAACCCGCTGGCCAGAGTGATATGGATCTGCGATCGCCCAGCCAATGCGTGGTCTGTTACACGTGATCTCGCAGCTCGCCCGCACTGCGGGCAGCCGATCTCTACCGCTCAGCGTTGGCCTCGTTCCGATGTCCCCCAACGGCCTAACAGTCAGCCAGCCGGGTTTGGACACCGTGCGGGAAACCGGCGCCGGTCATGCTCGTATCTCTCGGCCCTCGGAAATGCGGAGTCGTCCAAAACGGGCGTGACGCAGCACTCAGCTCCAACGGGCAATGTTGCCGGACTACCGGACCACAGCTTGATCGTTGTTACGGCCACGATCGATCACCCGGCCCTACTATTCACCCCGCTCGCTGGTCCCAACCACATGCTCACAACGAAAGGTTCTCTCATGCGCTCTTCGAGAAGGGGTAGAAGACCCCTACGGAAACTGCTGGTGGTGCTGGTCGCCTGCCTAAGCCTCGACGCCGCCGTACCGGCCATTGCGCACGCCCAGGCGGCGACACCGAGCCAGGCACCGGCCCATGCGCCGGCGAAGTCTCGCGTCACGAACGCCGATCACTATCCGTCGCGCGCGGCCGCGCTCACCGCATACTGGACGCCGCAGCGGGAGAAGAAGGTGTTGGCCGCCCACCCCGACGTCGTGCAGGGCCTTCTGTCGGCCAAGGCCACGAACCCACAGGCCAGGAAGTTCCTGGCGGATGTGCCGAGCGGGACGACAGTGAAGAGTGCCGCCGTTCAAGTCCCGGCCCAGGAAGGCGATGACGATCTATTCGCGGGCCTGAGGTCAAAGATCGGTCTTCTGCTGTTCGAGGACAGCGCCGGAAACGCAAACATCTGCACGGCATTCTCGATCAGCCCGGGCCAGAACGCCGGCCTCATCCAGACCGCCGCCCATTGCGTCAAGGACGCACACGGCTGGTCCCAGAACACCTTCTTCATCCCCGAATACGGCGTTTCCTGGGACGCGGTGAACAACGTGCCCACAGGTCCGTGGGGTGGCTTCGCCGGTGACGGGATGTGGTCGGGCCTCAACGACGCCGAGATCGCGCAGCAGAACATCGACATCTCACGCGACTTCGCCTTCATCAACATCGACCCGAATCCCGCCGGCCAGCGCCTCGTGGACGCCGTCGGAGCCCTCGCCACGATGCGCCCGAACAACGTGGAAGACGAGTTCGTCGCCGATGTGTTCGGCTACCAGAGCGGGGACGCGGGACAGCCCGGGCTGACGGAGTGCACCGACCCCGGCGCGGAAAAGGTCACCACGAACGGCCTTGAGACCTGGCTCTCGTCGTTTTGCGTCGGCAGCCCGGGTAACAGTGGAGGCCCGATCTTCGTCTGCGTGCAAACGTGTGACAACACCTTCCAGACGCCGTTCGTCGTGGGCAACACCGCCTGGTCCAATGGCCAAAGCATCACCTCCGGCCCCATGTACAACGGCGCTGTGCTGGCGATGTGGGAGTTCGCTCAGGGCGGTCTCGCGGTTCCGGACCCCAACAATCCGCCCACCGTGCCCACCGACCCCGATCATGACGAGCTGCTGGCCATCCCCTCGTCCGCGGACAGCGCTCCCCAGCCGGCGTCACGCACTGCGTACTACACCAGCTGGTCGATCTACGCCAACAACTTCCCGCTCAAAGACCTCGACACGCGAGGTGCCGCCGGGAAGCTGACCACGCTGAACTATGCGTTCGAAAACATCGACCCGGTCAACCTCACGTGTTTCGCGGCGAACAAGGCCGGCTCGTCGGACGAGAGCGACACGACCGGCAACGACGGCGCCTCTGACGCCTGGGCCGACTACCAGGTCGGGTTCAACGCCGACAATAGCGTCGACGGCTCCACCGACGCCTGGGACCAGCCGTTGAAGGGCAACTTCAACCAGCTCAAGCAACTCAAGGCGAAGCACCCGAACCTGAAAGTGCTGCTCTCGCTGGGCGGCTGGACGTACTCGAAGTACTTCTCCGACGTGGCGGCCACCGACGCCTCGCGCAAGAAGTTCGTGAGCTCGTGCATCGACCTCTACATCAAGGGCAACCTGCCGGTGCTCGACGGCAGCCCGGCCGGCGGCCAAGGTGCCGCCGCGGGGATCTTCGACGGGTTCGACATCGACTGGGAGTTCCCAGCCAGCGGCGACGGCCACGCGGGCAACCACTTCAGCGACGCGGACACGGCCAACTACGCCGCGCTGCTCCAGGAGTTCCGTACGCAGCTCGACGCCCTGGGCGGCAAGCACTACAGCATCACCGCCGCCCTGCCCGCCGGGCCGACCGACATCGCCAAGCTGCCGCTGCCCCAGCTCTCGGGCGTGCTCGACATGGCCGACGTGATGACGTATGACATGCACGGTGCCTGGGAAGGCACCGGACCGACCAACTTCAACGCGCCGCTGACCAACGCGCAAGGCAACCCGGCCTTCGCGCAAGGACTGGACGTTTCCGACACCGTGTACCGCTACGTCACCCTCGGCGGCTTCCCGGCGTCGAAACTGTCCATCGGCATCCCGTTCTACGCGCGCGGCTGGTCCGGCGTCCCCGACGGCGGTCAACACGGCCTCTACCAACCGGCCACCGCCCCGTCACCGGCCTTCCCGCTCTCCCAGCAACCGGGCGTCGCCTTCTACAAGGAGCTCAAGGACGCCGGTAAGCTCAACGGCTACTGGATGGACGGGGCTTCCAAGAGCACCTGGGCCTACGACGGCACCAACTGGTGGAGCGTCGAAACTCCGCAATCGATCTCCTACAAACTCCAGTTCGTCCACGACCAGAACCTCGGGGGCGTGATGATGTTCTCCCTGGAAGGGGACGACGCGAACAGCAGCCTGCTGAACGCTTCGGTGGGTATCACGCAGTAGCAACGGATTACGCCCTGTCCTGCCCCGGTTTTTGAGGCAGGACAGGGCTTCTCATTTCGCTGTGATCGACGAGCTGGGCGTCCCGGTAGCACTCGCCGATAAAACAACACTCAAGAGCGTGCCTCGTATGGATCTTGTGGCTGGTGGTACATGATCGTGTGCCGTGGTCGATGCGTTGTCCCGGCGGTTGGTGCCGGACGAGGGTGCGCGTGGCGAATGCTGCCACCGTCGTTCGGGGTCACGGTGCCGACCGCGCATCGCCGGTTCACCGAATGGACCAAAGCCGGTCTATGGCCCCGGCTGCACCGGGCTGTCCTGGACGAACTGGGTAGTCAAGGCGAGATCGACTGGTCCCGGGCAGTCCTGGACGGAGCATCGGTGCGCGCGAAAAAAGGGGACCCATGACCGGCCCAACCCGGTCGACCGCGGCAAGCCCCGAATCGAAGACCCATGTTCTGTCCGACCGCGCCGGCCTGCCCCTGGCGGGCGCGGTACTCGCCGCCAACACCCACGACTCCTCCGCCCTCACACCTCTGGTCATGGCGATCCCGTCGATCAGGTCCCGGCGCGGACCCCGCCGCCGCAAACCCGGCAAGCTGCACGCCGACAAGGCCTACGACCAGGCCGACCCGCGGGACCGGGTCCGCGACCGCGGCATCGCCGCGCGCATCGCCCGCACAGGCATCGAGACCAGCAAGAAACTCGGCAAACACCGCTGGGCCATCGAACGATCCATCGCCTGGCTCTTCGGCTACCACCGACTGACCATCCGATATGACCGCCACGCCAACCACTTCCGCGCCTTCCTCACCCTCGCTGCCACCCTCACCTGCTACAAGAAACTCACCAAATGAGACACACTCTTAAGATTCCCGCAGTGAACTCGACTGTGACTACCAGCCTCGTGTCGTGGGTCGCGTCTTTGAACGCGCAGGTTCAGGGCGCGGCTGTCTCGGCAACAGCAACGCTGGTCGGCGTCTGGGGGACGGCGTTTGTGGCGGTCGCCGGGTTCAGGCAAGCGCGACGGCTGTCCGAAACGAACCTGATTGGCCACCGCCAACAGATCGTCTCCGAGCGGCGATTTGTGGTGTACGAGGACGCGGTCAAGTACCTGCTCAAGCTGGCGCGGCTCCGCCCTGAGAACTACAACTTCTGGCCGGAGATGAGCGACTACCCGCCGGCAGAAACTGAGATCACCGGCGAGGAACACGTCGACATGGAAGCGCGGCTTGTGGCCTGGGCATCGCCTGAGATTCGCGCGCTCTGGAAGGAGATGGAAGAGGCGGATCACGTGGCCGACGTCGCTCGGGACACCGTCCATTTCCTGAAGGGCCGGGCTGCGTATGGCGTACCGAGGGACCCCGTGAGCGCGGAGGAGATCGCTGCGCGCGAGTCCTAGGTCACTGACAGTACGCATGAGGCTGGCCGAAAAGGGACAAAAGTAATTGAAGCTATGCAGGCTAAACTACTCAGCGTGAGTCGCCCTTTGTAGGTCTCCACCTACAAGTGGGTGGCCTCTTGACCATCTCGTCGACCTGGCGTAGCCCGATCACGTCGTGTCGAGGGGGCACTTCCGTCCGGTCTGGAGCCTGCCGGCCGAACTGCCCCTTTGACACGGCGTGATAGCCCTCGGGGAGGTCGGCGAGGTGGCGACAGGTCACTCACGGACGCAACGGGCCTGCGCTTCTCGATCATCTCGGTCGGGTCGTCCCGGCGTCCGCCGCGACCTTCGCCAGGGACATGCCCGGGTAGCCATCTTCGACGAGTCGCCGGATGGTCGCCTTCAGCACCGCGTCGTCGACCTCGCGCGTGCGCAGCCGCCCCGCCGTCGCTCGGCGACCGTTCACCTCGGCCATCCCCGTCCTTCCGTCACCTGGAGGTCGAGTGTAGAAGCCCGGCGGTGCCCGAATGGGATTCAGCCGTTTTCTACGACAAGTCGTGCCTGGTTGGGCCCCCACCGTCCGCACCGCCATCACCGCCCTGGGCAGCTACGACCTCACCAACACCGGCGAACTCCGGAACATCAGCGGCTCGTGACCGGGGCGCCCGACCGCGGCCGTGATTGCCGCAGCACGGGCATCTCGATCGTGACGGACGGGCCGGGTGATCACCCACAAGCGGCGCCCGGTCACCGCCGGCAGGATCGCCTCCTCCCCCTCAAGAGCAGAACGGAGTGACCAAAGCCACATGATGGCGATAGTTTTGTGTACTTGGATGCCGTCCATGCCAACGCAGAGGTCCACACCCGGCAATCGCGTCCTCGCAAAGGTCGCCATCCGGGTCATGCCGTTCCTGGCTCTGTTGTACTTCGTCAACTACCTCGACCGTGTGAACACCGGTTTCGCTGGACCGAACGGAATGAACAAGGAACTTGGGCTCACCTCCACCGCGTTCGGGTTCGCATCGGGCATCTTCTTCCTGGGGTACCTGATCCTGGAAGTCCCGAGCAACCTCGCACTGCACCGCTTCGGCGCGCGCCGCTGGCTCGCCCGAATCATGATCACCTGGGGTGTGGTCGCAACCGTGCTGGCCTTCGTACCCAACGCGACAACGCTAATCATCCTGCGGTTCCTACTCGGCGTCGCCGAAGCGGGCTTTTTCCCGGGCATCATCCTGTACCTGACCTACTGGTTCCCAGCAGCACAACGCGCGAAAGCAGTCGCATTGTTCATGGCGGCGATCCCCGTCTCCTCGGCCATCGGCTCGACCGTCTCGAGCCTGCTCATCGCGCACGGCGACGGTGTCTTCGGTCTCACCGGCTGGCGGTTCATGTTCCTCGTGGAGGGCATCCCTGCGATCCTGCTCGCGTTCGCCACCTGGTTCTACCTCACCGACCGGCCGGAGAAGGCCAAGTGGCTCACCGAGGACGAGCGCGCGTGGCTCTCCGACGAGATCGCCGCGGAGCGCCGGGCCACCGAAGCCGAGCACCACTGGCCACTGAAGAAGGCACTCACCCATCCCCGGATCCTGGCGCTCGCGTTCGTGTACTTCGGGATCACTTACGGATTGTTCGCGCTGGGCTTCTTCCTGCCCACCATCGTCTCGGGTTTCGGCGCACAGTTCGGCACGAAGCTCTCGGTGACTCAGTCCGGCCTTGTCACCGCGATCCCGTACGTGATCGCGGCCGTCGTCATGGTGTTCTGGGCGCGGCACGGCGATCGCACCGGCGAGCGGAAATGGCACGTGGCGCTGCCCATGATCCTCGGCGGTGTCGCGATTCCCATCGCGTTGTACCTCGGCAACCCCTACGCCGCGATGGTCGCGGTGACCATCTGCGCCGTCGGCGTCTGCTGCGCGCTGCCGACGTTCTGGACACTTCCGTCGAACTTCCTCTCGGGCACCGCGGCCGCCGGCGGGATCGCGCTCATCAACTCACTCGGCAACATCAGCGGCTTCGCCGCCCCCTATGTCACCGGTTGGCTGCGCGATCTGACCGGCACCCAGCGCGCCGGACTGTGGGTCGTGGGCGCCTGCATGGTCGCCGGGGCCCTGGTCGCCGTCGTATTAGGAGCCAAGCCACGGACTCTCGCCCCGACCGCGTCGAAAAAGTCCCACCCTAGGACAGGGCGAACCGAAGAAGGGGACTTCCACCGGTAGTGGGAGTCCCCTTCCGTCGTTGCTGCGTCGTCGCGACCGGATTAGGCGATTGCTTCGGCGATGTCCAGGCTGGCGCGTAGCCGGGTGCCGACCCATGTGCCGACCGGCGGCGAGACTGTGTTGCCGAAGCCGTCGACCTGGTCGACCGCGACCAGGTCGTTGAGGCGGAACCGGCGGCGCCGCGTGGCCGGCCGGTGTGTCGCGGTGCGGCTGCGCGCCGACGCCGTGCGGCACTTGCGGGCCGCCATCAGAGGTCGCCTTCCTGGTCTAGAAGCACGGGCAGGCATCCGCAGTCGTCGTCCTCGTCGTGGTGGTAGCCGATGCAGCGGTCATCGGTGCAGCCGCACTCATCGTCGTGCCAATGCTCGGTCTGGAAGTTGCGCCGCGCCCACTCGGCGGGGGTGATGCCGGCGTCGCGGAGCTGTTCGCGGGCTTCGTGGTTGAGGTCCGTGTCGGTGTCCTCTGCGTCAATGGAGAAGGTGTTCGTGGTGGCGGTGGTCGCCTGCCTGCCTCCGACCTGGGTAGAGTCGGGGCCGGTCGGGCCAGCTAGTCCCTGGCCCGACCGTCTTTCCTGGTCAGCGCTGCTCGGTGGCGCCGCAATCGGATTTGCAGCAGACCCAGACCGCCGGGTCCACGTTGGATTTCACGAAGCAGTGGCCGTCGCCGTTGGCGGGGTCGCAGTTCATCGGGCGCACCTCCTCTCGCGGTGGTCGTCGGGCGGGCAGGTCTGCGGGCCGAGTTGCTGGGCGAGGCGGTGGCGCAGCATCACGAGGTGCTCGATGACCTTGTCGAGTTCGGCGAGGGCCCGGGTACCGGCGTGGGCGCGGCCGGCGGCGGACAGGCTCTGCCAGTCACCGAGCGCGGCCCACTGGCCCAGGCGGATCGCGACGCCGGCGTTGAGGGCAGATTTGGATGTGCTGAATCCGGCTGATCAGCTCACGGCAGTCGCCGGTGGGCATCGTGTTCGGCGATCGCTGGTCGTGTCGGGGATCAGAGGTAGATGCGGCTGGTGAGGAACGCGGCCGGGTTGTCGGCGCGGCCGACGAAGGCGCGGTCGTCGGAGCTGACGCTGGCCAGCACCCGGGTCTGGGTTTCGCCGGTCGCCTGGCAGCGGTCGAGCACCTTGTGCTTGAGGGCGCCGTAGGCGTCGGCGCTGGCGATTATGTGCAGGTCGCGGGGGACATGTCGCCGACCGCGTCGGCGAACTCCTGTTCAAGCGTCCGCGAGTCGTCCTGCCGTGCCGGCTGCGTCAGCACGGGGATCGGCTTGGACACCGGCACGTCGTCGGTTTCGACGGTCGGCCAATTCGGGCCGTCGGTGTTCGGCCGTGCGATCAGGTTGGTGAGGGCGGCGGCCAGGTCGTCGCGGTTGGCGTGCATGATCGCCAGGAACGCGGCGTCCTCCTCGTCGTCGAGGTAGCGCTCGTCGTTCTGCAGCGTGGCCTGTCGCTGCAGCCGGTCCAGCTCCAGCGAGTTCGGCTCCCGGCGGAACCGCATCTCGAACGCCTCCACTAGCGCGGCGGTCTTCTTTGTCACCGCGCGCCGGCGCGAGCTGAACAGGTCCATCGCCCGCTGGTCCATACCCACGATCTCGCGGGCCGTCCCGTCCGGGCGCGTGGCCACGCGCAGGCCCAGCGACTGCGCCAGGTGCTCCTCGGTCGTGCGCTCCCCGACCGCCGCGGCGGCGCCCCGGAACTTGTGGATCGCCTTCGAGTCCAGCGTGCGCCACTTGCCGTCGGAGCCCTGCACGCGGTTGAGGATCGGGTTGTGGATGTGTAAGTGCGGGTCGTGATTGCTCGAGTCGTGCTGGAAAAACGACGCGATCACCCAGTCATGCGCGTCAAGGAACCGACCGGCGGTGCCGCCGTGGTGCCCGACCCGGGAGTAGCCGGCGTGCTCGGACAGGTAGTCAAGTGCCGCGCGGTTCCCGGCCCAGATCTCGTCCTCGACCGCGTCGCGGTGCGCCCGCCACGACGCCGCCGCCACCCTGGCGTCGTCCCGGCGCCGCGACAGCTCGGCCAGCTCCCCCGGGTCCGCGCTGCCCGCACCGGCCGCCGCCTCGAGCGCAGCGGTGAGACGTTCAGCCGTCCGTTCAGCCTGAACCTGCTGCGCCTCGAACGACGCGTGCAGCACCGTCACCGACTTCTGAACGCTGAACGTCACGTCCAAAAACGGGACGTTCTTGCGTGCGCTTTTGTTCGCCTCCAGCCGCAACTGCTCGCGGCGTTCCCGTCGCGAGCGAGCGCAGCCGCAAGACCGGGAAACGCCTGTGGCAGGCCGGCGCCGCGACAGTGGGGCTCGCCGCGGCCATCACCGCCGTCGTCTCGTTCGCGCCCACCGGCGACGGCCCGCTGACGCCGCCGCGAGCGGCCGCCGACCCCGTGCGCGTGCTGCACGGCGCCGCGGCCGAGGCGCTCAAGCTGCCCGACGCCCCACCGCGGCCCGACCAGTTCGTGTACGTCAAGACCCAGTACGCGTACAGCGACCGCGAAGCCTGGATCTCCGCCGACGGCAAGCACGACGGCTACGTCAAGCAGGACGGCCAGGCCTTCCCGTTGCCGGCGTGCGTCGACGGCAAGTACCGCGTCGAGGGCGCGAACAATCCGGCCGCCAACGGCACCGAAGAGCCGTGTGTCGTGATGCCGGCCTACCGGACCGACCTGCCGACCACCACCGACGCGATGTTCAGCTACCTGAACAAGAACACCAGCGGCGACGCGAACGCCATGGGCAAGGACGTGCAGATGCTCGTCGGCGAGGCCTACCTGCCGCCGCGGACCAAGGCCGCGCTGTTCGACGCCGCCGCGAAGGTGCCGGGCCTGCAGGCCGTGGACCACGTGAGCGACGCGGCGGGCCGCCCGGGCGTCGGCATCACCTGGCCCGGCCACGACGTGACCCTGGTCTTCGACGCGACGACCTACACCTACCTCGGGACCACGCAGGGCGCCGTCGTCGGCTACGGGATCGTCGACCGGGTGGGGCAACTGCCGCGCTGAGGGCTCAGCGGCCGGTGAAGCTCGCCTTGCCGGGTCCGTCGGCGAGGAACGACTTCACCGCGCCGCGCAGGTCCTCGGTGTCGAACAGCTCGGCGGCGATCGAGGTGACGTGGGCGTTGGCCTCGGGCACGCCGCCGTGCTCGAAGTGGGCCAGCACCCGTTTGGTGGCCGCGTGCGCCTGCGTGGGGCCGGCGGCGAGGCGGGCGGTGAACTCGCGCGCCGCGGCGTAGAAGCCCTCGTCGGGCAGCACGCGGTTCACCACGTTCCAGCGTTCGAGCGTCTCGGCCGGGTAGGTGTCGCCGGTGAACACGAACTCCTTGGCCCGCGCCACTCCGGCGCGGGCGGCGAGGCGCTGGGTGCCGCCCATCGTCGGCGTCAGGCCCACCACCTTCTCCACGAGCCCGAACTTCGCGCGCGAAGCGGCCAGCAGCAGGTCGCACGCCACGGCCACCTCGAACGCCCAGGTGAGGCACAGGCCGTGCGCGGCGAACACCGTGGGGAACGGCAGCGCGGCGATGCGGTCGGGCACCCTGAGCAGCTCGTCGAAGAACACCTTCGCCTCGGCCGGCGAGCCCTGGGCGTCGAAGAGCGCGACGTCCACACCGCCGCTGACCACGCGGCCCTCGGCCCGGATGAGCAACGCCCGCGCCGGCCGGGCTTCGAGATCGGTGATGGCTTCGAGCAGGTCGCGTTGCAGCGAAGCGGTGTAGAGGTTGAGCGGCGGGGCGTCGATCGTCAGCACCGCCAGGCCGTCTTCGCGGTCGAGCCGGGTCACGCGTTCTCCTCGTTGTCCAGCAGCTTGTCCCAGTACGCCTGGGCCGTGGGCCGCCATTCCACGTGCTTGCGGTGGAACAGCTCGCTCGCCTTGCGGCCGCTCCACTCGGCGGGCAGCAGCTCGGCCGGCAGCCGCGGGTCGAGGAACGGGAAGCGCCGCCATTCGTGCACCAGCTCGGTCTGCGCGCGCAGCACGGCCGGGTCGCCCGCGGGGCGCAGGCCGGTGAAGCGGTCGATGAAGTCCTCGTAGCGGTCGGTCAGCTCCGAGAGGTCCCACGACCGCTCGACCATGCTCTCCTGCTCGCCGACCTCGCCGTACGCGGCCGTGAACGACATCGCCTGGGCGTCGAGCTGCAGTTCCGCCACGATCTGCTGCGCTTCGTGCTGCCGGCTCGGGTCGGGGCTCACCCACACGCCCGCGACGGGCGAGCCGAACCCGGCCCACGTCAGGCGCGTGCGCAGGCGGTGGCGCAGGTCGCGTTTGGCCTCGGGCACCGACACGATCAGCATCAGCCAGCGGCCTTCCCACGCGACGGCCTCGCGCCCGAACGCGTAGATCCGGTCCGCGCCTTCGGTGAGCAGGCGGCGGCCCGGCGGCGTGAGCGACCAGCGCACGCGCCGCCCGACGCGTTCGGACACCAGCCAGCCCTCGGCGGCCGAGCGCGCGAGGGCCTGGCGCGCCGACTTCTCCTCGATGTCCAGCATGCCCAGCGCTTCGACGAGCATGGACGTCCACACGGGACGGTCGCGGGGCAGCACGTACTCGCCCAGCACGGTCATCAACAGGGACCGGGCACTCGCGTGGCTCACCTCGCGGCGCCTGCTGACCGTCGGCCGCGGCGCCACCGAGCGGGGTTCCCGCTGCTTCGCGCGCTGGCCGAGCGTGACCGACGTGGCGGGTTCCGCCATCGCTTTCACCGACCTCACTGCTCCGTGGTACGTAACCCGCCCAGGCTACCCACGTTCAGTGACGGGGACGACACTCGACACACTGGGAGCGCGTCGTCGGCCGGAAGCGCCACCCGTAGAATCAGCGGGGAAATGAGCGCAACACTCGTCGCGAAGGGCCTGGCCTCCGGCCACGGCGACCGCATCCTGTTCTCCGGCCTCGACCTGGTCGTCGCTCCCGGCGACGTCGTCGGGCTGGTCGGCGTCAACGGCGCCGGCAAGTCCACGCTGCTGCGCACCCTCGCGGGCCTGCAGCCGCCCGAGTCGGGGGAGGTCCGGCTGAACCCGCCGACGGCCACCGTCGGTCACCTCCCGCAGGAGCCCGAGCGGCGGCCGGGGGAGTCGGTGCGGCAGTTCCTCGCCCGCCGCACCGGGGTCGCCGAAGCGCAGCGTGAGCTCGACGCCGCCACCGAAGCGTTGACGGAGGGCGTGGCGGGTGCCGACGACACGTACGGCACGGCGCTCGACCGGTGGCTCGCGCTCGGCGGCGCCGACCTCGACGACCGCGCCGGCGAGGTGGCGGCGGAGCTGGGGCTGGCCGTCGACCTCGACCAGCCGATGGTCTCGCTCTCCGGTGGGCAGGCCGCACGGGCCGGGCTCGCGTCGCTGCTGCTGAGCCGGTACGACATCTTCCTGCTCGACGAGCCCACCAACGACCTCGACCTCGACGGCCTCACCCGCCTCGAGCGGTTCGTCACCGGCCTGCGCGCCGGCACGGTGCTCGTGAGCCACGACCGCGAGTTCCTCGCGCGCACCGTGGACCGCGTCGTGGAGCTGGATCTCGCGCAGCAGCAGGTGAACACGTTCGGCGGCGGCTACGAGTCCTATTTGGAGGAACGCGCCGTCGCGCGCCGCCACGCGCGCGAGGACTACGAGGAGTACGCCGCCACCCGCTCGGCGCTGGAGGCGCGCGGGCAGATGCAGCGCTCGTGGATGGAGAAGGGCGTCAAGAACGCGCGGCGCAAGCAGACCGACAACGACAAGGTCGGCCGCAAGTTCCGCAGTGAGGCCACGGAGAAGCAGGCGTCGAAGGCGCGCCAGACCGAGCGCATGATCGAGCGCCTGGAGGTGGTGGACGAGCCGCGCAAGGAGTGGGAGCTGCGCATGGAGATCGCGGCGGCCCCGCGCGCGGGTGCGGTCGTCGCCACGCTCCGCGGTGCCGTCGTGCACCGCGGGCCGTTCACGCTCGGTCCCGTCGACCTGCAGGTGGACTGGGCGGACAAGGTCGCCATCACGGGCGCCAACGGCGCGGGCAAGTCCACTTTGCTGGCGGCTCTGCTCGGCCGGCTGCCGCTCGACGAGGGCAGCGCCGCGCTCGGATCCGGCGTCGTCGTCGGCGAGGTCGACCAGGCGCGCCGGCTGTTCCTCGACGACGTCCCGCTGGCCGACGCGTTCGCGCGCGAGGTCCCGGAGCTGCCCGACGCCGAGGTCCGCACCCTGCTCGCCAAGTTCGGCCTCAAAGCCGCGCACGTGCTGCGCCCCGCAGCCACGCTCTCCCCGGGCGAGCGCACCCGCGCGGCGCTGGCGTTGCTGCAGGCGCGCGGGGTGAACCTGCTCGTACTCGACGAACCCACCAACCACCTCGACCTGCCCGCGATCGAACAGCTCGAGTCCGCTTTGGACCGCTACCCCGGCACACTGCTGCTCGTCACCCACGACCGCCGCATGCTCGACGCCGTCTCGGTCACGCGGCGCTTCGAAGTGGCGGACGGGAAAGTCACCGAGTCCTGACGCGTCAGCCAGCCACGGCGTCGACGCCTGTGGTGTGCGTGGGGTGGACCACGACGAGGACCTTGCCCGGTGAGGTGGCGTAGCCGACGAACTGGTCCACGCCTTCGGCGGGCAGGTAGCGGCGCGCGATGAGCTCCGAGCCGCTGCGGACGCGGGTGGGGTCGGTGACGATCTCGGCCGTGCCGTTGACCGAGACGAAGCTGTAGGGCGCCACGTCGTCGTGCACGGTGAGCGCGACTTCGGCCGAGGCGGCGATCGCGCGGCCTTTCACGCTGTCCTGGGTGATGTTGACCAGCAGGTCGTCGCCGTCGGTGGCGAACCAGACGGGGACGGCGTGCGGGCGGCCGTCGGCACGGACGGTGACGAAGATGGCGCTGCGGTTGCCTTCCGCGAGGAAGGCGCGAGCGCGCTCGGCGGACATCGGGGTGGCCATGGTGCGTTCCTCCAGTGGTCGGGCCCGGCACACCGGGTCACGGTTGCGGCCACCGTAACCCGGCGCACCGACAATCTCGGCTCACCGGAAGTTTCAGCCGATCGGCGAAATCCCGATCCGCACATTCAAGGCCGATCGGTGAGGTACCCGCCCATCGTCGTGAAGTAGTCGGCCGCCGCCAGGTCCGCGCCGTCCTCCGTGCGCACGCGTTCGACCAGCAGCCCGGGGGAGTGGCCGCGGCGCGCTTCGGGACCGGCGACGATCACCACGCCGTCGCCCTCCTTGATGAAGATGCGGCCCGGCGTGCCGCCGTAGTGCCCGGCCGACACCGACGCGCGCACGATCCGCAACGGAAGACCGCGGTGGTAGGCGAACGCGTTGGGATACGGGTCGGACTGCGCGCGCACCAGCCGTTCGATGTCCGGCGCGGGCCACGTCCAGTCGATGAGACTGTCGCGCGGGGCGCGTTTGTGGAAGAAGCTCGCCTTCGACCGGTCCTGGGCGATCGGCGCCACGGTGCCCGTCCCGATGAGCGAGAGTGCCTCGGTGACGATCGGCTCGATGAGATCCACCGTGCGGTGGAACAGGTCCGTGGTCGTGTCCTTCGGGCCGACCGGCACGGCGCGTTGCACCACGATGTCGCCGGCGTCGAGCTCCGTGTTCATCAGGTGGGCGGTCACGCCGACCTCGGGCTCGCCGTTGACCAGCGCCCAGATCAGCGGCGAGAACCCGGCGTACGCGGGCAGCAGCGAGTCGTGGACGTTGAGCGTGCCGTGCGGCGGCAGGGTGAAGATCTCCGGCGGCAGCCAGGTCCGCCAGTTGTTCGCGACGATCAGCTCCGGCTCCGCGGCCTTCAGCTCGGCCAGCAGCTCGGGATCGTCGGGGCGGTTGCGCAGCAGGGCGCGGATTCCGTGGGCCTCGGCCAGCTCGGCCACCGAATCGTCCCAGATCTTCTCGTACGCGTGGTCGCTCTTCGGGTGCGTGACCACGAGGACGACCTCGTGACCGGCGTCGATGAGGGCCCGCAAGGTGCGGTGCCCCCAGGTCTGGTAGCCGAACATGGCCACGCGCATCGGCGAATCCCTTTCGCGTTCGAGGGGACGAACATCACCCACACGGTACTAGCTGAGCCTGTCCTAAGTTAGGTTAGGGTTTCCTGAGCTTTTTGAGTCGGAGCTGAGCCGAACCGAGATGCGGCAGTGCCGCGCTAGGGGACTTTCATGTCACGAGCAGTGGTCGATGGCCAGGTGCCGGTGTACGACGTGGTCGGGGTGGGGTTCGGACCATCGAACCTCGCCCTCGCGATCGCGCTGACCGAGCACAACGCCGCGCCCGGGTCCGGTGACACGGTCACCGCGCACTTCCTCGAGCGCCAGCCGCGGTTCGGCTGGCACCGCGGGATGCTGATCGACACCGCGACGATGCAGGTCTCGTTCCTCAAGGACCTCGCGACCATGCGCAACCCGACGAGCGAGTTCAGCTTCCTGAACTACCTGCACGCCAAGGGCCGGCTGGTCGACTTCATCAACCACAAGAACCTCTTCCCGCTGCGCATCGAGTTCCACGACTACTTCGAGTGGGCGGCGGCCAAGGTCGACGACGTCGTGTCCTACGGCAGCGAGGTCCTGTCGGTCGAGCCGGTGCGCGACGGCGACGAGGTGGTCTTCTTCGACGTCCGCGCGAAGTCCGGCGACGAGATCGTGGAACTGCGCGCCCGCAACCTCGTGCTGGGCACGGGACTGCGGCCCAACCTGCCCGAAGGCGTCAGCGGAAGTGAGCGGATCTGGCACAACAGCCAGCTGCTGCCGCGCGTCGAACGGTTGCGCGGCAGCGAACCGAAGCGGTTCGTGGTGGTCGGCGCCGGCCAGAGCGCGGCCGAGGCCGCGGCACTGCTGCACGACGAGTTCCCGCACGCCGAGGTATGCGCGGTCTTCGCGCGCTACGGCTACAGCCCGGCCGACGACAGCTCGTTCGCCAACCGCATCTTCGACCCGGATGCGGTCGACCACTTCTACAGCGCCAGCGAGCCCGTGAAGGACCGGCTGATGCGCTACCACGGCGCCACGAACTACTCCGCGGTCGACCTCGACCTGATCGACGACCTCTACCGCCGCGTCTACCAGGAGAAGGTGCTCGGCGTGGAGCGGCTGCGGCTGTTCAACGTCTCCCGGCCCGTGGACGTGACCGACCACGGCACCCACGTGCGCGCGACCGTCGAATCGCTGACCACCGGTGAGCGCGCGGTGCTCGACGCCGACGCCGTCGTCTACGCCACCGGCTACCTGCCCGCGGACCCGACGCCGCTGCTCGGGGAGCTCGCCGCGGGCTGCCGGCGGGACGCGGAAGGCCGGCTGCGCGTTGAGCGCGACTACCGCATCACCACCGACGCCGCCGTGCGCGGCGGGCTCTACCTGCAGGGCGGCACCGAGCACACGCACGGCATCACGTCGTCGCTGCTGTCCAACACCGCGGTGCGCGTCGGCGAGATCCTGCAGTCCATTGTGGATCGCCGGGCCGCCGTGGCCCACCTGCCCGAGTACGCGGTGAGCGGCACGCGCTGACGGCGCTGCGCCCAGTCAGTCCAGCTTCAGTCAACGGTGGAGGTTCCCGGATGACCGGCGTCGTGCCCGGTTCCCCTTTGACCGCGGCACAGGCCGGGGTCTTCTTCGCGCAGTCGCTCGCTCCCGCGGACCCGGCGTACCGCATCGGCTGGTACGCCGACGTGCGCGGCCGCCTCGACCCGGCGCGGCTCGCGGACGCGGTGCGGCGGGCGGTCGGTGAAGCCGAGGGACTGCACGTGACAGTCGAGGCCGACGAGACCGGCGTGCCGCGGCAGGACCCGGCGCCGTGCGCGGCCGAGGTGCCCGTGGTGGATCTGTCCGGCGAGCCGGACCCCGAGGCCGCGGCGCACGCGTGGATGCGGGCGGCGCTGGCGGAGCCGGTCGACCTCGCGCGCGGGCCGTTGACCGCGCACGCGGTGCTGGTGCTGGGACCGGACCGCGTGTGGTGGGCGCAGACGTTCCACCACCTGGTGACCGACGCCTACGGCCAGGCAGTGCTCACCCGGCGGGCCGCGGAACTCTACGACGGCGGCAAGTCTACTGTGGACTGGAGTGTGGCGCCGCTGCTGACGGCCGACCGCGAGTACCGGGAATCGGCCGCCCGGAAAGCCGATCGCGAGTACTGGCGCGAAAAGCTCGCCGGCCGGCCCGATCCGGTGCGGCTGGCCGGGGGCGAGGGAGAGGTGGTCCGGCGGTCGGTCACGCTGCCGGCCGCCCGCGCCGACGCGCTGCGGAAGTTCGCCGGGAACCACGGCACCCGCCTGTCGCGCGTGGCGATCGCGGCACTCGCCGCCTACGCGCACCGCGTGACCGGCGCCGAGGACCTCGTGCTCGGCCTGCCCGTCGCGGCGCGGCCCGACGCCGCGCTGCGCGACCGGCCCGGGATGCTGTCCAACCTCTTGCCGCTGCGGGTTTCCGCGCGGCCCTCGACGACGCCGGCCGAGCTGGTCGCCGCGGTCACCCGTGAGGTCGCGGACGTGCTCGACCACAGCCGCTACCGCGGCGAGGACCTCGCGCGCGAGCAGAACCTGACCGGCGGGATGCACGAGCTCACCGGGCTGAGCCTCAATTTCCTGCCGGAGGTCTCGGTCTCGTTCGGCGAAGCCACGGCCACGGTGCACAGCGTCGCGCTCGGCCCCGTGACCGACCTCGCCGTCACCGCCCACGACGCCGGCGCGGGCGGCGGCCTGCGGCTCGAGTTCGCCGCCGCCGGCACACCCGAGACGCTCGCCGAGCACGAACGCCGGTTCCTCGCCGTCCTCGATGCCATGGCCGCGAGCACCGACCGTCCGATCGCGGCGATCGACCTGCTCACCGAGCGCGAACGGCAGCTCGTGCTGACCGACTTCGCGACGGCCCCCACCGAGGCGCCGGAACTGACCTGGCCCGAGGCGTTCGCCCGCGTCGTCGCACGGCAGCCGGACGCCGTCGCCGTGGTCTGCGAGGGCGAGCAGCTCACGTATGCCGAGCTGGACGCCGCCGCGAACCGCTTGGCGCGCCTGCTCACCGCGCGCGGGGTGGGAGCCGAGGACGTGGTGGCGGTGGCGCTGCCGCGCTCGGTCGACCTGGTCGTGGGCCTGCTGGGTGTGCTCAAGTCCGGCGCCGCGTACCTGCCGCTGGACCTCGACCTGCCCGAGGACCGCCTGCGGTACCTGCTGACGGACTCGGGCGCGTGCGCCGTCCTGTCGGTCACGGAATCCGCGGACCAGCTGCCCGCCGTGGACGAGGTCGTGCTGCTGGACGACCCTGCCGTGCGCGCGGAGCTCGCCGCGCTCGACGGCGGGCCCGTCGACCTCGGCGGGTTGCGGCTGGACCGCGCCGCCTACGTGATCTACACCTCCGGCTCCACCGGCAAGCCCAAGGGCGTGGTGCTCTCGCACGACGGCATCGGCAGCCTGATCGTCACCGCCACCGAGCGCATCGGGATCACGGCCGAGAGCCGGGTCGTGCAGTTCGCGTCGGCCGGGTTCGACGTGACGGTGTGGGACCTCGTGATGTCGCTGTGCGTGGGCGGGCGCGTGATCGTGGTGCCGGCGCACCGCCGCGTCGCGGGCGTCGAGCTCACCGGCTGCATCGCCGATCACGCCGCGACGCACATGATCCTGCCGCCCTCGCTGGTGGCCGCGCTGCCGTTCGACTGCGAACTGCCGAAGGGCGCGGTGCTCATCGTCGGCACCGAAACCGTGCCGCCCGAGCTGATCGCGCGCTGGGCGAAGGATCTGCGCGTGGTCGCCGCGTACGGGCTCACCGAGGCGACGGTGAACTCCACGCTGTGGCCCGCGGAAGCGGACTGGACCGGGCCGATCCCGATCGGACGCCCCGACCCGAACACCCGCTGCTACGTGCTGGACACCGCGCTCAACCCGGTGCCACCGGGCGTGGAGGGCGAGCTGTACGTCGGCGGCCGCGGCCTAGCGCGCGGGTACGTCGGACGCGCCGCGCTCACGGCGGAGCGGTTCGTGGCCGACCCGTTCGCCGGGCCGGGCGAACGCATGTACCGCACGGGCGACCGCGTGCGCTGGCGCGCCGACGGGAACCTCGACTTCCTCGGCCGCGCCGACCACCAGGTCAAGATCCGCGGTTTCCGCGTCGAACCCGGTGAGATCGAGTCGGTGATCGCGGCGCACGACGGCGTCGCGCGGGTGGCCGTGGTGCCGCGCGAAGTGAAGCCGGGTGACCGGCGGCTGGTGGCGTACGTGGTGCCGGAGCAGGCGCCGGGCGCCGACCGGGACGCGGCGCGGGAGGCCGCGCAGGTCGGCCACTGGAAGGACGTGCACGAGCTGCTCTACTCGGTCGCCGACCGCGACCCGTTCGACGAGGGCTTCACCGGCTGGAACTCCAGTTACGACGGCGAGCCGCTGCCGTTGCGCGACATGCGTGCGTGGCGTGAGTCCACTGTGGACTCGATTCGGGCATTGCGGCCGCGCCGCGTGCTGGAGCTCGGCGTGGGCAGCGGGCTGCTGCTGTCGAAGCTCGCGCCGGGCACCGTCGAGTACTGGGCGCTGGACCTGTCCGAGGAAGTGGTGCGGTTGCTGGAAAGCCGCGTCGCCGACCGGCCGGAGCTGGCGGGCAAGGTGCACCTTCGGGCGCGGCCGGCGCACGAGCTGGGCGACCTGCCGGCCGGCCATTTCGACACCGTGGTGATCAACTCCGTGGTGCAGTACTTCCCCGGCGCCGAGTACCTCCTCAATGTATTGCGGCAGGTCACGGGTCTGCTCGCCCCCGGTGGCTCGGTGTTCGTGGGTGACGTGCGGAACCTGAGCCTCCAGCGCGTGCTGCGAGCGGGTGTCGCGGCCGCGCAAGGGGACGCGACACCGGCGGCGGTCGACGCGGCCGTGGCCCGCGAGGACGAGCTGGTGCTCGATCCGGGCTTCTTCGCCGCGCTGCCCGAACGGATCGCCGCGTTCACGGAGGCCGACATCCGGCTGAAGCGCGCGACGTACGAGAACGAGCTGAGCCGCTACCGCTACGACGTCGTGCTGCGGACGGAAGCCGCGGCCCCGCGCGAAGTCCCGGCGGTGCCGTGGGCCGAGCTGGGCTCGTCCGGCGCGTTCGCGGCCCACCTCGGCCGGCGACGGCTCGAGGCACTGCGCGTCACCGGAATCCCGAACGAGCGGCTCATCCCGGACCTCACGGCGTTGCGGGCGCTGGGCGGCGAACCGGTGCCCGCTCCCGGCGCGGCCATGGACCCGGACGTGCTGGTCGAGCTGGCCGGCGCGGCCGGTTACCAGGCGGCGGCGACCTGGTCGGGGGAGACGGCGACGGCGTTCGACCTCGTGCTGTCGCGCGAGGAGCCGGCCGCGACGTACACCGGCCCGACCGACGGGCACCTGGCCAACGTGCCGGTGGTCTACCGCGACCCGGCGTCGCTGATGAAGGACCTGCGCGGCCGCGTCGAAGAGGCGTTGCCGCACTACCTCGTGCCCTCGGCGTTCGTGCCGCTGGACCGCCTGCCGATCATGACCAACGGCAAGCTCGACCGCGCCGCGCTGCCCCTGCCCGACTTCGGGGCGCTGGCGCAGGGCCGCTCGCCGCGGACGCCGCGCGAGGTCGCGTTGTGCACGGTGATGGCGGACGTCCTCGGCGTGCCGTCGGCCGGCGCCGACGACGACTTCTTCGCGCTCGGCGGCGACAGCATCTCGTCGATCCGGCTCGTGCTCGGCGCCGCGCAGCACGGTCTCGCCATCACGCCCCGGCAGGTGTTCCAGCACCGCACCGCGGAGGCACTCGCCGCGTGCGCCGGCGAAGTGACCACCGCCGAGGACACGGCGGAGCCGCTGCTGGAGCTGTCCGAAGCGGACTCGGCCGCGCTCGCCTCGCACGCCGAGGTGCTGCCGGTGACCCCGTTGCAGCAGGGATTCTTCTTCCACGCCGCGTACGAGGACGACGACGTCTACGCCGTCCAGGAGATCTTCGACCTCGCCGGGCCGGTGGACCCGCCCACGCTGCGCCGCGCCGTGCAGAACCTCCTCGATCGCTTTTCGTCGCTGCGGTCCGGTTTCCGCCAGCTCGACGACGGCCGGGTCGTCCAGGTCGTGGCGGCGCACGCGGAGCTGCCGTGGCGGGAGGTCTCGCCCGAGGCCGCCGCCGACGCGCTGGCCGCCGACCGCGAGCGCCGCTTCGCCCTCGACCGGCCGCCGCTGCTGCGCGCCACGCTCGTCGGGCGCGAGCGGCTCGCCCTGACCTTCCACCACATCGTGGCCGACGGCTGGTCGGTCGCGGTGATGGTGCGCGAGATCCTCGCCCGCTACGGCGCCACCGAACCGCTTCGGCCCGAGCCCGCCTCGCGGACGGCGCACCTGCGGCGGCTGGCGGCGCGGGACCACGATGCGGCACGGCAGGCGTGGCGGACGGCGCTCGCGGGCATCGAGGAACCGACCCGGCTCGTGACCACCTACGCCGGGCTGGCACCACGGCGTCCGTCGGGGGTGCATTTCGCCGTCGACGCGGCGACCACCGCCCGCGTCGGCGCGTTCGCGCGCGAGCACGGGCTGACGCTCGGCACCGTGCTGCACGGGGCGTGGGGCCTATTGCTCGGCCGCCTGACCGGCCGTGGGGACCTGGTCTTCGGCAGCACCGTGTCTGGCCGCGACCCCGGCGTCGCGGGCATCGAGGACGCCGTGGGCCTGTACATCAACACCTTGCCCGTGCGGGTCCGCTGGACCGGGGGCGACACCGTCGCCGGGCTCCTGCGCCGGCTGCAGGACGAGCAGGCCGCGCTGCTGGACCACCAGCACCTCGGGCTCGCCGAGCTGCAGCGGATCGCCGGCGTGGGCCAGGAGGAGCTCTTCGACACGCTCGTCGTGGTCGAGAACTACCCGCGCGACAACGGCGACGCCGGCGCGGTGCGCGTGACCGGCGTCGAGGTCGTCGACGCGGTGCACTACCCGGTCGCGCTCATCGCCACGCCGGGCGACACACTGGAGTTCGGCCTGAAGTTCGACGCGGCGCGCCTCGACGCGCGGGCGGCCGAGCAGCTCGCGGAACGGTTCGTGCGAGTGCTCGAAGCGTTCGCCGCGGCCCCGGACGCGCCGGTGGCACACGTGGACCTCGTTTCGGCGGCGGAGCTGGAACGGCTGGGGGAGCTGAACGCGACCGCCGTCTCGGTGCCGGAGCAGACACTGCTCACGGCGTTCGAGCGGCACGTGGCCGAGACCCCGGACGCGCCGGCGGTGCTGTTCGAGGACGAGCGGCTGTCCTATGCGGACCTGGACGCCCGCGCGGCGGTGCTGGCCCGGCGCCTGCGGGCTCGCGGCGCGCGGCCCGGGGCGGTGGTCGCGGTGGCCGTGCCACGCTCGGCCGAGCTGATGGTGGCGCTGCTGGGCGTGCTGAAGTCCGGCGCGGCCTATCTGCCGCTCGATCTCGACTACCCGGCCGAGAGGCTGGAGTACATGCTCGTGTCCTCCGGGGCCGCGCTGGTGGTCATCGAACCGGGTACGGCCGCGCAGGTGCCGGCGGGCCCGGAGCAGGTGCCGGTCGACGGTCCGGACGTCGCCGACCGGCCCGGCCCGGTGGCGAGCCCCGACGACGCCGCGTACCTGATCTACACGTCCGGTTCGACCGGCCGGCCCAAGGGCGTCGTGGTCTCGCACCGCGCGATCGTGAACCGGCTCGCGTGGATGCAGCACGAGCACCGGCTGGGTGCCGACGACCGCGTGCTGCAGAAGACGCCGTCGAGCTTCGACGTGTCCGTGTGGGAGTTCTTCTGGGCGCTGCGCGAAGGCGCGGCCGTGGTGTTCGCGCGGCCGGACGGCCACCGTGACCCGGCGTACCTCGCCGACGTGATCCGCAGCCACGGCGTGACGACGCTGCACTTCGTGCCGTCGATGCTGGCCGCGTTCCTCTCCGTCGACGAGGTCACCGGCGACCCGCGCTGGGCCGCGTCGCTGCGGCGCGTGTTCACCAGCGGCGAAGCGCTGCCCGGCGAGGCCGCGGCGCGCTGGCGGCGGCTGACCGGTGTGCCGCTGCACAATCTCTACGGCCCCACCGAGGCGGCTGTGGACGTGTCGTACTTCCCGTTCCGCGACGGTCCGGAAGCGACTGTCCCCATCGGACGTCCGGTGTGGAACACGCGCCTGCTCGTGCTGGACACGTGCCTGCGCCCGGTGCCCGACGGCGTGGCGGGCGAGCTCTACCTCGCGGGCGTGCAGCTCGCGCAGGGCTACCACGGGCAGCCCGCGCTTACGGCCGAACGGTTCGTGGCCGACCCCTTCGGCGAGCCGGGTGCGCGGATGTACCGCACCGGCGACCTGGTGCAGCGCCGAGCCGACGGTGAGCTCGAGTACCTGGGCCGCACCGACCGGCAGGTGAAGATCCGCGGCAACCGCATCGAGCTCGGCGAGATCGAGGCCGTGCTCGCGGCGCAACCCGGCGTCCGCGCGGCCGCGGTCGTGGTGCGCGACGGTGCCCTGGTCGGGTACGCAGCCGGTTCCGCGGACACCGACGAACTGCGAGCCGCGCTGACCGCGGCGTTGCCCGCGACGATGGTGCCGAACGCCCTCGTGGTGCTCGACGAGTTCCCGCTGACCCCGAGCGGCAAGCTCGACACCCGTGCCCTGCCGGCGCCGGTCGTGGCCTCGCCGGCGGCGACCGGGCAGCGCGGCGACGACCGCGAGTCGGCCCTGGCGGCGATCTTCGCCGACGCGCTCGGGCTGGCCGAGGTCGGCGCCGACGGCGACTTCTTCCTGCTGGGCGGCGACAGCATCACGTCGATCAGCGTGTCGAGCCGCGCTCGCCGGGCCGGGTTCGACCTGAGCCCGAAGGACGTGTTCACCCACCGCACGCCCGCCGCGCTGGCGGCCCTCGGCGGCGCGCCCGTGACGCAGGGGCCGGTGCCCGATCCGGACGGGGTCGGCGACGTGCCGCTGCTGCCCGAGGTGCACCGCCTGCGCGAACTCGGCGACAGCGGCACCGAGTCGATCCGGCTGCGCCTGCCCGCCGACGCGGACACCGAGAGTCTCGCGGCCGCGCTGCAGGCGGTGCTCGACCACCACGACGGGCTGCGGCTCAAGCGCAACCGCGTTGCGTCCGTGCTGTGGTCGCTCGAGACGCGCCCGGCCGGCGCGGTCGACGCCGCCGACGTGCTGCTCGCCGAGAACACCACTGCCGAGAATGTCACCGCCGATAACGGCACCACCGAGTTCGATGCTGACGCCGGGATCCTGCTGCGGGCGGTGCGGTCCGGCGACCAGTTGCTGCTCACGGCCCACCCGCTGCTGGTCGACGCCCCGTCGTGGCCCACGATCGCCGCCGACCTCGCCACGGCCTGGACGGCGGTCCAGGCCGGGCACCCCCCAGTGTTCGCCGCGGTGGAAACCTCGCTGCGCACCCACGCCCGCGCCGTCACCGAGCGGGCGCAGGCACCGGAGCTGCTGGCGGACCTGGAGTACTGGGCCGCGACGCTCGCGCCGGGCGCCGCGACGGTCCCCGGGTCCGGGACGCAGACTGAACGCACCGTGCGGTTCCCGCCGGGCCAGAGCCGGGCCCTCGTCGAGCAGCTGCCCGCGTCGGTGCGCGGCGACGTGACCGACGTCCTGCTCACCGCCCTCGCGCAAGCCGGCGGCGAGCTGATCGTCGACGTGCTCGACCGTCCTGAAGGGACACCCGCCGCGGTGGGCGCGCTGCACACCGCGGCTCCGGTGCGGCTGACCGCGACGGACCTCAAACAGGTCAAGGACCTCGTCCGCGCGGCTCCGGACGCGCTCGGCTACGGCCTGCTGCGGTACCTCAACCCGCAGGCCGCACCCTTGTTCGCCCAGCTCGCCCGCGCCGACGTGCTGCTGCGGTACGCGGGCCGCGTGCCGTCGGGCACGCAGGACTGGGACTTCGCGGCCGGCCCGGGCGCGCCCGCCGGGGCGCACTCGTTGCGCATCGGTGCGGTCTGCGAGGACACGCCGGACGGACCGGTCCTCGCGCTCACCTTCGCCGGTGCCACGCCGGACTTCGTCGACGGCGTGGTCGCCGCACTGGCCGACCTCGCCGCGACGGATGTGGCCGCGGCCGGGCTGACCACGTCCGACCTCACGCTGATCGACCTGGCGCAAGAGGAGATCGAACACGTCGAACGGCTGAGCCCGCTGCCACTGTCGGACATCTGGCCGCTCTCGCCGCTGCAGGAAGGCCTGTTCTTCCACTCCAGCTACGACCAGTCGCGCATCGACATCTACACGATCCAGGAGGCCATCGACCTCGACCGGCACCTCGACGCCGGCCGCCTGCGCGCCGCGTGCGCCGCGCTGACGGATCGCACACCCAGCCTGCGTGCAGGCTTCACCAGCGAAGGACTGCGCGGGCCGGTGCAGTTCGTCACGGCCGGCTTCGCGCCCCCGGTGACCGAAGTGGACCTGCGCGACCTGTCCGAAGCGGACCGTGAGCGGCGGCTGGCCGAGCTGATAGAGCGCGACCGGACGACCCGGTTCGACCTCGGCCACCCGCCGCTGTTCCGGATCACGCTCGTGCGCCTTGGCGCCGAACGCGACCGCGTGGTGCTCAACCGGCACCTGCTGCTGTGGGACGGCTGGTCCGCGTGGTTGTTCATCGAGCAGCTCTTCGCGCACTACGAGGGCGGCGAGCCCCCGGCCGGTGGGTCCTATGTGGACTACCTGGAGTGGTTGTCGCGCCAGGACGTCGAGGAGGCCGCGGCGGCGTGGCGGTCGGCGTTGACCGGGCTGAGCGAGCCGACGCTGATCGGTCCCGGCACCCAGGGCCTCGAGCCCGTCACCCCGGTCAATCTCGACGCGCACCTGACGCCCGAGCTGACCGATCGGCTGCGTGCCGAGGCCCGCCGCCACGGGCTCACCGTGAACTCGGTGCTCAACGCCGCGTGGGCGCTCGTGCTGTCCACGATGGTCGGCCGCCAGGACGTGGTGTTCGGCGCCGCCGTCGCCGGGCGCCCCGCCGCCGTGGCGGACATCGAGACCACGATCGGCCTGTTCCTCAACACCGTGCCCACGCGGGTGCGGCTCGTGCCGGACGAGCCGGTGCTCGACCTGCTGCGCCGCATCCAGGCCGAGCGGATGGACCTCACGCCGTACGAGTTCATGAGCCTCGGCGTGGTGCAGCGCGAGGCCGGGCACCGCGTGCTGTTCGACACGCTGTTCGTGCTCCGCGGTGCCGACGGCGACGAACGCTACGCCGGCCTGCGGCACCGGCACGGCATCACGAGCCTCGTGAACGTCGACGCCACGCACTACCCGTTGACGCTCGTGATCACGCCCGGGCAGTCGATGCGCGTGACGCTGTCCTACCGCGACGACGTGATCGCGGCCGACGAGGCCGAAGTGCTGCTGAGCCGGTTCACCGGGCTCGTCGAGCAGATCGTCGGCGACCTGACCGCACCTGTCGGCGCGCTGGAGACGGTTTCGGCCGACCGGCGTGGGGAGCTGGCGGAGATCTGGTCGGCCACCGAGCACCCAGTGGTGGGGGACACCATCGCCGACCTGCTCGCCGCCCAGGCCACCCGCACGCCCGACGCGACCGCGCTCGTGTTCGGCGAGCAGACGCTGACCTACGTGGAGCTGGACGAAGCCGTGAACCGGATGGCGCGGCTGCTGCTTTCGCGCGGCGCCGAGCCGGAACGCGTGATCGCGCTCGGGCTGCCGCGCTCGATCGACATGGTCGTGGCGCTGTTCGCGGTGCTGCGCACCGGAGCCGCGTACCTGCCGCTCGAACTCGACTACCCGGCCGACCGCCTCGCGCTGATGCTCGACGACGCCGGTCCGCTGTGCCTGGTCACGACCACGGCCGTCGCGCAGGATCTGCCGCAGGACCTGCCGCGGGTGCTGCTCGACAGCACCGAAACGAAAGCCGAACTCGCCGCGTTGTCCGGCGGTGACCTCGTGGATGCCGAGCGCCCGTTGTTCGGTCGCGACCGGGCCGACCGGATGGAACACCCCGCGTACGTCATCTACACCTCCGGTTCCACGGGGAAGCCGAAGGGCGTGGTCACGCCGTACCGCGGCCTGACGAACATGCAGCTCAACCACCAGGAGGCGATCTTCGGGCCGGCCATCGCGTCGGCGGGTGGGCGGCGCCTGCGGATCGCGCACACCGTGTCGTTCGCGTTCGACATGTCGTGGGAAGAGCTGCTGTGGCTCGTGGAGGGCCACGAGGTGCACGTGTGCGACGAGGAGCTGCGCCGCGACGCCCGCGCGCTCGTGGCGTACTGCGACCGCCACCGCGTCGACGTGGTGAACGTGACGCCGACCTACGCGCACCTGCTCATCGAGGAAGGCCTGCTCGACGGCGACGACGCGGCGAGCCACCGACCGGCGCTGGTGCTGCTCGGCGGCGAAGCGGTGTCCGAATCGGTCTGGAACCGCCTGCGCGACACCGAAGGCGTCTACGGCTACAACCTCTACGGCCCCACCGAGTACACGATCAACACCCTCGGCGGCGGCACGACCGACAGCGCCACCCCGACCGTCGGCAAGCCCATCTGGAACACCCGCGCGTACCTCGTGGACAACTGGCTGCGGCCGGTGCCCGACGGCGTGCCCGGCGAGCTCTACATCGCGGGCACCGGCCTGGCCCGGGGGTACCTCGGGCGGCCCGGGCTCACGGCGGAGCGGTTCGTCGCGGATCCCTTCGGCGAGCCCGGCGCGCGCATGTACCGCACGGGTGACCTCGTGCGCCGCCGGCCCGCCGGGAACCTCGACTTCTTCGGCCGCACCGACGACCAGGTGAAAATCCGCGGCTACCGCGTGGAGCTGGGCGAGATCGAGACGGCGCTGGCCCGGCACCCGCAGGTCGCGCAGGCGGCCGTGATCGCGCGGCCGGACCCGTCGGCGCCGGGGCTGCAGCGGCTCGTCGGCTACGTCGTGCCGGCCGAGCTGAGCGGCGACGAGCGCGACGCCGCCGAAGCCGACCAGGTCGGCGAGTGGCAGCAGATCTACTCCGACGAGTACACCGAGATCCCGACCGCGCTGGTCACCGAGGACTTCGCCGGCTGGGACTCCAGCTACGACGGCACGCCGATCCCGTTGGCGCACATGCAGGAGTGGCGCGCGGCGACCGTGGCGCGCATCGGGGAGCTGGCGCCGCGGCGGATCCTGGAGATCGGCGTCGGCACCGGGCTGCTGATGGGGCAGCTGGCGCCGCACGCGGAGGAGTACTGGGGCACCGACCTCGCCGCGCCGGTGATCGGGAAGCTCACCCGCGAGCTGGAAGCAGACCCGGAGCTGGCCGCGAAGGTGACGCTGCGGGCGCAGCCGGCGCACGAGTTCGGTGGCCTGCCGCGCGGGCACTTCGACACCGTCGTGATCAACTCCGTGATCCAGTACTTCCCGAGCGTCGACTACCTCACCCAGGTGCTGAGCACGGCGCTGGACCTGCTCGCGCCCGGCGGTTCGCTGTTCGTCGGCGACGTGCGGAACCTGCGCCTGGCGCGGTCGTTCCACACCGCCATCCAGCTCACGCGCGCCGACGCGACGTCCGACGTCGCCCAGTTGCGCCGCGCGATCGAACGCGGTGCCGCACTGGAGAAGGAGCTGCTGCTCGACCCGGACTACTTCACGGCACTCGCGCACACGCTGCCCGGCGTCGGCGCGCGGATCCGCGTGAAGCGGGCCGAGCTGCACAACGAGCTGAGCCGGTATCGCTACGACGTGGTGCTGACCAAGGACGCCACCGGTGAGGTGCCGGTGGCGCAGGCCCCGCGCGTGCTGTGGGACGAGGTCGGCTCGCTCGCCCAGCTGAAGGGCCGGCTGACCGGTGACGAGCTGCGCGTCAGCCGGATTCCGGACGCGCGGCTCGCCGCGGAGTTCGCCGCCATGCGGGCGCTCGACGCGGGCGCGCCGCTGCTCGACGTGCTCGATCGCTTCCACGGCACCGGCGACGGCGTCGAACCCGAAGCCGTGCACCGCCTCGGCGAGCGTCTGGGCTACGCCGTGCACACGACGTGGTCGACCGGCGTCGACGGGGTGTTCGACGCCGTGTTCGTCCGGGCGGAAGCGCCGGTCTCGGGCCTCTACGTGCCCGCGGCGACCGGCACGAACCTCACGCGGTTCGCGAACAGCCCGACCGCCGCGCGCGGCAGCGCCGAGCTGGTGCAGGTGCTGCGCGACGAGCTGAAGCGGCAGCTGCCCGACTACATGGTGCCGGCCGCGTTCGTGACACTCGGCAGCCTGCCGCTGACCGACAACGGCAAGCTCAACGTCCGCGCCCTGCCCGACGCCGAACCCGCCGTGTCGCTGGCCGAGAGCCGGCCGGCGGCCTCGCGCGACGAAGAGGTGCTCTGCGAGCTCTTCGCCGAGGTCCTCGGCCTCGAGCGCGTGGGTGTGGAGGACTCGTTCTTCGACCTCGGCGGGCATTCGCTGCTGGCCACGCGCCTGATCAGCCGCGCGCGGACCGAGCTCGGCGCCGAGCTGGCGATCAAGGACCTGTTCGAGGCGCCGACCGCCGCGGAGCTGGCCGCCCGGGCGGGCACGGGTGCGCCGGCGAGGCCGGCCGTCGTCGCGCGCGAGCGGCCGGAGCGGATCCCGTTGTCGTTCGCGCAGCAGCGGATGTGGGTGCTCGACCGCATGGACACCACGGCGGCGGCGTACACGTACCCGCTGTTCGTGCGGCTGCGCGGGCCGCTGGAGGTCGAGGCGCTGCGGCTGGCGCTCGGGGACGTGCTGGCCCGGCACGAGGTGCTGCGCACGGTGCTGGCCGAGCACGAGGGTGAGCCGTACCAATCCGTTCTGGACTCGCCGGAGATCCCGTTTTCGGTGCTGGCGTGCACCGAGGCCGAGGTGGACGCGCGCGTCGCGGAGCTGGCGGAGCGGCGCTTCGACCTGGCGCGCGAGCTGCCGGTGCGGGTGGACGTGCTGCGACTCGGCGGCGACGACCACGTCGTGGCCATGCTCCTGCACCACGGCGCGACGGACGAATGGTCCGACCGGCCGTTCCTCACCGACCTGGGCACCGCGTACGAGGCCCGGCGGTGGGGCGACGCTCCCGAGTGGACTCCGCTGCCCGTGCAGTACGCGGACTTCGCCTTGTGGCAGCGGGACTTCCTCGCCGACGCGGAGCCCGAACAGCTGGAGTACTGGACCGGCGTGCTGCGCGGGCTGCCCGACGAGATCCCGTTGCCGGCGGATCGGCCGCGTCCCGCGCAGCCGAGCGGCCGCGGCGGGAAGGTCCGGCTGCCGCTCGACGGTGCGCTCGCCGAAACCGTGCGCTCGTTGTCGGCGGACGCCGGGGCGAGCTTGTTCATGGTGCTGCAGTCGGCCGTCGCCGCGCTGCTGCACCGGGTCGGCGCGGGCGACGACGTGCCGCTCGGCGCGCCCATCGCCGGCCGCACCGACGCGGCCGTCGACGACCTGGTCGGGTTCTTCGTCAACACGCTGGTGCTGCGCACGGACCTCAGCGGCGAGCCCACGTTCCGTGAGCTGCTGGACCGGGTGAAGGCCGCGGACCTGGTCGCGTTCTCGCACCAGGACGTGCCCTTCGAACGCGTGGTGGAGACGCTGAACCCGCCGCGCGTGCCCGGCCGGAACCCGCTGTTCCAGGTCATGGTCGGCTACCACTACCGGCCCGGCGGTGACCCCGACGTGCTCGGGCTGCCCACCACGTGGCTCGAACCCGGGCACGCGACGGCCAAGTTCGACCTGCACTTCACCCTCGTCGACGAGGCCGGCGCAGGGCCGCTCACCCTCATGCTCGAATACGCGGCGGACCGCTGGACGGCGGAGTCGGCGTGGCGGCTGCTCGCCCGGCTGGGCTCGTTGCTGGCGCAGGCCACGGCAGAGCCTTCGGTCGCGGTGGCGGCGCTCGACGTGGTGGCCGACGGGGAGCTGGCGCGCCTGGAGTCCTGGAACGCGACCGCCCACGACGTGCCGGCGGTGACGCTGCCCGAGTTGTTCGAGGCTCAGGTGGCGCGGACGCCGGAAGCGCCGGCCGTGGTGTTCGAGGGCGCGGCTCTGTCCTATGTGGAGCTGAACGCGCGAGCCAATCAGCTGGCACGGTGGCTGCGCGAGCAGGGCGCCGGACCCGAAACGGTGGTGGCGGTGTCGTTGCGGCGGTCGCTGGAGCTGGTGGTGGCGTTGTACGCGATTCATAAGGCGGGTGCGGCGTATCTGCCGTTGGACCCGGACTATCCGGCGGAGCGGCGCGATTTCATGCTTGCCGATGCGGCTCCAGCTGTGGTGCTGGACGGCCCGGTCGATGCGTCGGGCTACGGCAGCACGAACCTGGGGTTGAGGGTTGCCCCTGACGCGCCGGCGTATGTGATTTATACGTCGGGTTCGACGGGGCGGCCGAAGGGTGTGGTGGTTCCGCATCGAGGGATTGTGAACCGGTTGCTGTGGATGCAGGACGAGTACGGTTTGTCGGCGGATGATCGGGTGTTGCAGAAGACGCCGTCGAGTTTCGATGTGTCGGTGTGGGAGTTCTTCTGGCCGCTCCTGGCTGGCGCGACGCTGGTGGTGGCCAAACCGGAAGGGCACAAGGATCCCGCCTACCTCGCGGGCCTGATCCGGCGGGAAGGCGTGACGACTGTCCACTTCGTCCCGTCGATGCTGCGGCTGTTCCTGGAGGAAGCCGCGGGGTGCACCGGGCTGCGGCGGGTGTTGTGCAGCGGTGAGGCGTTGCCGTCCGACGTCGCGACGCGGTTCGCCGAGCTGCTCCCGGCCGAGCTGCACAACCTGTACGGGCCGACGGAAGCATCGGTCGACGTGACGGCGTTCCCGGCGACCGGCCCGTTCGACGGCCCGGGTGTCCCGCTGGGCCGCCCGATCTGGAACACCGGCACCCACGTGCTCGACGCCCGGCTGCGGCCGGTGCCTCCGGGCGTGCCGGGTGAGCTGTACCTGTCCGGCGTGCAGCTCGCGCGGGGGTACCTCGTGCGGCCGGGGCTGACGGCGGAACGGTTCGTGGCGAGCCCGTTCGGCGCGCCGGGGGAGCGCATGTACCGCACGGGCGATCTCGCACGGTGGACCGAAGGCGGGGTGCTCGAGTTCCTCGGCCGCGTCGACCACCAGGTGAAGGTCCGCGGCTTCCGCGTCGAGCTGGGCGAGATCGAGGCGGCTCTCACCGCGTTCGACGGCGTCACCGGCGCCGTGGTGGTGGCCCGGGACGAGCGGCTCGTCGCCTACCTCACCGGTACGCCGGGTGACGTGCGGGCGGAGCTGGCGAAGACCCTGCCGGAACACCTGGTCCCGGCGGTGGTCGTGCCGCTCGGCGAGTTCCCTGTGACCCCCAACGGCAAGCTGGACCGCGCCGCCCTGCCGGATCCGGAGTTCACGACGGCCGGCGGTCGCGAGCCGCGGACCGACCGGGAACGCGAGCTGCGGGACCTCTTCGCGGCGGTGCTCGCCGTGCCGGCACCGTCGATCGACGACGACTTCTTCGCCCTCGGCGGCCATTCGCTGCTGGTCATGCGGCTGGTGTCGCGGATCCGCGCGGCGGGCGCCGAGATCAGCGTGCGGGACGTCTTCGAGGCACCGACGGTGGCGTCGCTGGCCGAGCGGCTGACCGCGCCGACCGGGGACCGGCCCGAACTGGTGGCGGCGACCCGGCCGGAGGTGCTGCCGCTTTCGGCGGCGCAGCAACGGCTCTGGTTCCTCTACCGCCTGGACGGCCCGACGTCGACGTACTCCGTGCCGCACGCGTGGCGGCTGCGGGGCGCGCTGGACCTCGACGCGCTGCGGGCGGCGTTCGCCGACGTCGTCACCCGCCATGAAGTGCTGCGCACGGTCTTCGAGGAGCACGACGGAGTCCCGGCGCAGCGGATCCTCGCAGCTGTGCCTCTCGGCGCCGTGCCACTCGACTTCGCGGTCGAGCGCGTGACCGACGTGGCCGCGCGGATCCGGTCCGAAGTGGACATTCCGTTCCGGCTCGACGAGGCCCCGCCGGTGCGCGTGCGGGTGTTCGCCGTGGCCGAGGACGAGCACGTGCTGCTGGTGCTGCTGCACCACGTGGTCACCGACGAGTGGTCCGAAGGGCCGCTGTTCGCCGACCTCGCGACGGCCTATCGCGCCCGGCTCGACGGCGTCGCTCCCGAGTGGACACCGTTGCCGGTGCAGTACGCGGACTATGCGTTGTGGCACCAGGCCATGCTCGACGGCGAGCAGGAGAGCCAGACGTCGTTCTGGAGCGAGGTGCTCGCCGGGTTGCCGGACGAGCTGGACCTGCCCGCCGACCGGCCGCGGCCGGCGGAGTCGAGCCACCGCGGCGCCACGGTGACGTTCGAGGTGCCGGCCGGGCTCACGGCACGGCTGCGCGCGGTGGCGATCGAGCACGACACCAGCATGTTCATGCTCGGCCAGGCCGCCGTCGCCACACTGCTGCACCGCCTGGGCGCCGGCACCGACATCCCGCTGGGCGCGCCGGTGTCCGGCCGCACGGACGAGCGGCTCACGGACCTGGTCGGGTTCTTCGTGAACTCGCTGGTCCTGCGCACGGACCTCGCCGGCGATCCCGCGTTCGGCGAGTTGCTGCGCCGGGTCCGGGCGACCGATCTGGCCGCGTTCTCCCACCAGGACTTGCCGTTCGACCGGGTGGTCGAGCTGGCGGAACCGGAGCGTTCGCTGGCGCGGCACCCGCTGTTCCAGACCATGGTCGTGTACCTGCCGGAGGGCGCGGACACGCCGCAGTTGCCGGGTCTGGAGGTCGTGCGCGAGGACGTGGCGCAGGACGTCGCGAAGTTCGACCTGGAGTTCGGGTTCCTGGAGCAGCCGGGCGGTGCGATCGCCGGCGCGATCGAATACAGCGCGGACCTGTTCGACGGCGCGACCGCGGAGTCGTTCGCGACCCGGCTGGTGCGGGTGCTGGAGCAGGTGGCCGCCGATCCGTCGGTGCCGGTCGGGTCGCTCGACGTGCTGTCGGACGCGGAATCGGCGCTGCAGAAGAGGTGGAACGCCACGGATCACGACGTGGCCGGGGCGACACTGCCGGAGCTGTTCGAGGAGCAGGTCACCCGGACGCCGGATGCCCCGGCCTTGGTGTTCGAAGACGCCTCGCTGACGTACGCGGAGCTGAACGCGCGAGCCAATCAGCTGGCGCGGTGGCTGCGCGAGCATGGTGCCGGGCCGGAGTCCGTGGTCGCGGTGTCGTTGCCGCGGTCGCTGGAGCTGGTGGTCTCCCTCTACGCGATCCACAAGGCTGGCGCGGCCTACCTGCCGTTGGACCCGGACTACCCGGCGGAGCGGCGCGATTTCATGCTTGCCGACGCGGCTCCAGCTGTGGTCCTGGACGGCCCGGTCGATGCGTCGGGCTACGACAGCACGAACCTGGGGTTGAGGGTTGCCCCTGACGCGCCGGCGTATGTGATTTATACGTCGGGTTCGACGGGGCGGCCGAAGGGTGTGGTGGTTCCGCATCGAGGGATTGTGAACCGGTTGCTGTGGATGCAGGACGAGTACGGTTTGTCGGCGGATGATCGGGTGTTGCAGAAGACGCCGTCGAGTTTCGATGTGTCGGTGTGGGAGTTCTTCTGGCCGCTCCTGGCTGGCGCGACGCTGGTGGTGGCGAAGCCGGAAGGGCACAAGGATCCCGCCTACCTCGCGGGCCTGATCCGGCGGGAAGGCGTGACGACTGTCCACTTCGTCCCGTCGATGCTGGAGGTGTTCCTCGGCGAGCCGGGTGCCCGCGCGTGCCTGAGCCTGCGGCGCGTGCTGTGCAGCGGTGAGGCCCTGCCCGCCGACCTCGTCGCGAGGTTCGACCTCGACGCCGAGCTGCACAACCTCTACGGGCCCACCGAGGCGTCGGTCGACGTCACCGCGGCACCCGCGCGGCTGGCGCCCTCGGGCCGCGTCCCGATCGGACGTCCGGTATGGAACACCCGAACCCACGTCCTCGACGCCCACCTGGGGCCGGTGCCACCGGGTGTGGCGGCGGAGTTGTACCTGTCCGGAGTGCAGCTGGCGCGCGGTTACCACGCGCGCCCGGGCCTGACGGCCGAACGGTTCGTCGCGAACCCGTTCGGCGCGCCCGGCGAGCGGATGTACCGGACCGGCGACCTCGCGCGCTGGACGGCGGACGGGGAGCTCGAGTTCCTCGGCCGCGCCGACGACCAGGTGAAGATCCGCGGCTTCCGCGTTGAGCTCGGCGAGATCGAGGCCGCGCTGGCCACGCACCCGGCCGTCGCGCAGGCGCGCGTGATCGTCCACGAAGGACGGCAGCTCGTCGCCTACGTCGTCGCGAGCGGGGCCACGGACGATCTCCTCGACCACGTCGGGAAGACGCTGCCCGAGCACATGGTCCCGGCCGCCGTCGTGCCGCTGGCCGAGCTGCCGCTCACCCCCAGCGGCAAGCTGGACCGCCGGGCACTGCCGGCGCCCGAGTTCGAGACCGGCGACGACGCTCCGGCCACGGCCCGCGAGGAAGTGCTCGCGGAGCTGGTGGCCGGCGTGCTCGGGCTGCCGCGCGTCGGCGTGCGCGACGACTTCTTCCGCCTCGGCGGCGACAGCATCGTCGCGATGCAGCTCGTGGCCCGCGCGCGGACCGCCGGTCTGCTGCTCGGCGCGCGGGACGTGTTCCGCCATCGCACGGTGGCCGGGCTGGCCGAGGTCGCGGGGGAGGTGCCGGCCACGCCGTCGTCGGACGACGGCCGGTCGCTGCTCGACCTCACCGACGCGGAACGCGCCGAGTTGCAGGCGACCGCAGCCGACGCGGCAGAGGTCTGGCCGCTCACTCCGTTGCAGTCGGGATTGCTGTTCCTGGCCACGGCCGACACCGAGGGCCCGGACGTCTACACGGTGCAGTTCGGGTTCGACCTCGCCGGCCCGCTCGAAGCGTCCCGGTTGCGGCAGGCGGTGCGCGATCTGCTGGAGCGGCACCCGAACCTCCGCACGAGCTACCGGTACCTCGCCTCCGGGCGGCCGGTCGCGCTCGTCGCGCGCTCGGCCGAGCCCGAGTGGCGGGAGGTCTCGGACGACGCGCTGGAGGCGCAGCTCGCACACGAGCGCCGCCGGTTCGACGTCACCGCCGGGCCGCTGCTGCGGTTCCTGCTCGTGCGCTTCGCCGACGGCCACCACCGGCTGGTGGTGTCGCACCAGCACCTGCTGCTCGACGGCTGGTCGGTCCCGCAGCTGCTGGCCGAGCTGTCCGCGCTCTACGCCGGACGCGCGCTGCCGCCCGCGTTGCCGTACCGCGGTTACCTGGGCTGGCTGCGGGACCAGGACGAGGCCACGGCCCGGGCGGCGTGGCGCGACGCGCTCGCCGGGCTGGCCGAGCCGACCCGGCTCGCGCCCGCGGACCCGGATCGGGCCCCCGCGTTGCCGAAGCAGCGGACGCTTGAATTGCCCCGCGAAGCGACCGCCGAGCTGACGGAGCTGGCACGCGAGCGCGGGCTCACGGTGAACACGCTGGTCCAGACGGCGTGGGGCCTGCTGCTCGCGTCGCTGACCGGGCGCACCGACGTGGTGTTCGGCGCCACGGTCGCGGGCCGGCCGCCGGAGCTGCCGGGCGTGGAGCGGATGCTCGGGCTGTTCATCAACACCGTGCCGGTACGCGTGCGCCACGATCCGGCCGAGCCGCTGTCGGCGCTGCTGGAGCGTGTGCAGGAGGAGCAGTCCGCGCTCCTGCCGCACCAGCACGTCGGCCTGGCCGACATCCAGCGCGAGGCCGGGCTGGGCGAGCTGTTCGACACGCTCGTGGTGTTCGAGAGCTATCCCGGTGCCGAGGACGACCCGGACGACGGGCTGCGGGCGACGATCGTGGACCACCGCGACTCCACGCACTACCCGCTGACGTGGGCGGTCGAACCGGCCGAACGGCTCCGGCTCACCGCCGAGTACCGCACGGACCTGTTCACCGACGAGGACGCCGAGCGCCTGCTCGCCGGCATGGAGCTGCTGCTGGGCGAGATGGTGTCCGCAGTGGACCGTCCGGCCGGGACGGTCGACGTCCTGCCGGCCGAGCTGTCGCGGCGGATCCTGCGTGACTGGAACGCCACCGCGCTCGCCGTGGAGCCGTCGACCGTGGCGGGGCTGTTCGAGGCCCAGGTGCGGCGCTCGCCCGATGCCGTCGCGGTCGTCGGCGGGGCGACGTGGACGTATGCGGAGCTGAACGCGCACGCCAACCGGCTCGCTCGGGCTCTGGTCGAACGCGGCGCCGGGCCGGAGACGCTGGTGGCGCTGGCGTTGCCCAGGTCGGCCGACGTGCTGCCGGCGATCCTCGCCGTGCACAAGGCCGGCGCGGGCTACCTGCCGCTCGACCCGGACTACCCGGCCGAACGGCTCGCCGCGATGCTGGCCGACGCCCGGCCCGGGCTGCTGGTCACCGTCGCTGACGTCCGCGGGGTCCTGCCCGAGTTCGGCAACACTGTGCTGCTGCCGGATCTTCTGGCGACAGAGGTGTCCGAAGAGGACTTGACGGATGCCGACCGGCTGCGTCCGCTGCGGCCCGAGAACCCGGCGTACGTGATCTACACATCCGGCTCGACCGGCACGCCGAAGGGTGTCGTGGTGCCGCACGCGGGGCTGGTGAACCTGTTCCACAGCCACCGGGCGATGCTGCACCGGCCGGCCGTGGCGCGCACCGGGCGCGAGCACCTGCGGGTGGGGCACGCGTGGTCGTTCTCGTTCGACGCGTCGTGGCAGCCGCAGCTGTGGCTGCTCGACGGCCACGCCGTGCACGTCGTGCCCGACGAGGTGCGCCGCGACCCGGAACAACTCGCCGAGCTGATCCGGCGCGAAGGACTCGACTTCATCGAGGTCACGCCGTCGCTGTTCACGCAGCTGGCCGACGCCGGGCTCGTCGAGGGCGACCGGTGTCCGCTGGCCCTGGTCGGCGTCGGCGGCGAGGCGGTGCCGGACGCGCTCTGGCGGCGGCTGGCCGAGCTGGACGGGACCGAGGCGGTCAACCTCTACGGGCCGACGGAGTCCACAGTGGACGCGCTCGTCGCGCGGATCGCCGACAGCGAACGGCCGCTCGTGGGCCGGCCGGTGGCCAACACCCGCGCGTATGTGCTCGATGGTTCGCTGCGGCCCGTGCCGCCGGGGGTGACCGGGGAGCTGTACCTCGCCGGCGGCGGCCTGGCACGCGGGTATCTCGGCCGGTCGGCGCTCACGGCGGAGCGGTTCGTGGCCGACCCGTATGGCGAACCGGGCACGCGCATGTACCGCACGGGCGACCTCGCGCGCTGGACGCCCGACGGCCGGCTCGACTTCGGCGGCCGAGCCGACGACCAGGTGAAGATCCGCGGCTTCCGCGTGGAGCCCGCGGAGATCGAGGCGGCGCTCGACCGGCACCCGGCCGTGGCGCAATCGGTGGTCGTGGTGCGCGAGGCGCGGGTGAAGCAGCTGGTGGCGTACGTGGTGCCGGCCGCGCCGGTGGACGCGGCCGCGCTGCGCGAGTACGCGGTGTCGGCGCTGCCGGAGCACCTGGTCCCGGCGGCGTTCGTGGTGCTGGAGCGGCTTCCGGTGCTGGCCAACGGGAAGCTCGACCGCGCGGCCCTGCCCGCGCCGGACTTCTCGGCCCAGGCCGGCGGCCGCGCGCCGTCGACCGACCGGGAGCGCGAGCTGTGCGCGCTGGTCGGCGAGGTGCTCGGCGTGCCGGGCCTCGGCGTCGACGACGACTTCTTCGCGCTGGGCGGCGGCAGCATCGTGGCGATGCAGCTGGTGGCCCGCGTCCGCGCCGGTGGGCTGCGGATCTCGCCGCGCGACATCTTCCGGCACCGGACGGTCGCGGGGCTCGCGACGGTGGCCACCGAAGCCGGCGTGGCGAAGTCCGTGTCCGACGACGGCACCGGCACCGTCGGGCTGACCCCGATCATGCACGCGATGCGGGAGCTGGGCGGACCGATCGCCGGGTACCACCAGGCGGCGTTGCTGATCACGCCGGCGGAGGTGACGAGCGAGAGCCTCACGGCCGTGCTGCACGCGGTGGCCGACCGGCACCCGATGTTGCGGGCGCGGCTGGACCGGCAGCCCGCGCGGTGGGCGCTGCGGGTGCCCGAGCAGGTGGACGTGCGGGGCTGGGTGTCGCGAGTGGACGTTCGCGGGCTCGCGGGCGCGCAGCTGGAACGCGTGATCGCGGCGGAAGCCCTGGCCACGCGAGCGCGGCTCGACCCGGACGCCGGCGCGATGCTGCGGGCGACCTGGTTCGACGCGGGTCCGGAGCGGGGCCGCCTGCTGGTGCTGGTGCACCACCTCGTGATCGACGGGGTGTCGTGGCGGGTCCTGCTGCCCGACTTCGCGGCGGCGTGGGAGGCCGTGGCCGCCGGGCGGAAGCCGGAGCTGCCGCCGGTGGACGTGTCGTTCCGGCGGTGGTCGGAGGCGCTCGCGGCGCGCGCGGTGGAGCCGGCTCGCGCGGCGGAGCTGGACCGGTGGCGGTCGGTGCTCGCGGGTGGCGATCCGTTGCCGCTGCTGCGTTCGCGGGATCCGGAACTGGACGTCGAGTCCGGACTGGCGGCACTGTCGCTGACCTTGCCAGCGGCGGTGACGGGCCCACTGCTGGGCCGCGTGCCGGCGGCTTTGCGGGCGACCGTGAACGACGTGCTGCTCACCGGCCTCGCCCTCGCGGTGGCCGACTGGCGCCGCCGCCACGGCGCGGGCGAGGGCACGGCGACGCTCGTCGACCTCGAGGGCCACGGCCGCGAGGACGAGCTCGCCGGCGGTGGCGACTTGTCGCGCACGGTCGGCTGGTTCACCAGCGTCGTGCCCGTCCGCCTCGACCTGGGAGAGCTCGACCTCGCCGACGCGCTGGCGGGCGGCCCGGCGGCGCGCACCGCACTGGAGCGCGTGCGGGCCGAACTGGACGCCGCACCCCTCGCGGGCATGGGCTTCGGGCTGCTGCGGCACCTGAACCCCGTGACCGGGCCCGAGCTCGCGGCGCTGCCCGCGCCGGAGATCGAGTTCAACTACATGGGCCGCTTCGGCCACGCCGGCGAGGGCGACTGGGAGTACGCCCCCGAGGGCGACGCCGCCGACCTCGGCGCCGACCCGGGCAAGCGCGTCTCCCACGCGCTGACCGTCAACGCCCTCGCCGAAGACCGGCCCGACGGCGCCGCACTGGCGGCCTACTGGTCGTGGCCCGCGGCCCTCGCACCCGAAGCGCGGGTGCGCGACCTGGCCGAAACGTGGTTCCGCGCGCTGGGCGCCCTGGTGCGCCACGCCTCCGACGACTCTCAGTGAGAAAGGAAAACACCATGACCAACCCCTTCGAGAACCCCGACGGCATCTACCTCGTGCTCGTCAACGACGAGGGCCAGCACAGCCTGTGGCCCCAGTTCGTCGCCGTCCCGGCCGGCTGGACCACCGCCTTCGGCCCCGACGCCCGCCGGCCGTGCCTCGACTACGTCGAACAGAATTGGACCGACCTGCGCCCGAAGTCCCTCATCGAGGCCATGGAATCCTGACGCGGCAACGCGAAACCGCCCGGTCGGAGACGTTCCGGCCGGGCGGTTCGGCGTTTCAGGTCGGCGGCGGCCGCTCGGCCAGGCGCCGGGGTGGCCGGGACTTCGCGCCACCGACGGGAGCCTTCTCAGCGCGGCGCGGAGGTTGGGCTGCGAGGTGCCGTGCTTGCCGCGGCGCCGGATTCCCTTGCACCACACGACAACGCCCGGCCGGAGGACGTCTCCCGGCTGGGCGTTGTGCGTGCGTGGGGGATCAGGCCGCGGGCTTCACGTCCGTGGCCGGGTTGCCGTCGACGGCGGCGGTGAGCTGGGGGACGATCCGCTCGAGCGTGTAGGGCAGGCTGAGCACGCTGACGAACGACGTGGCGCTGCCGTCGGTGCTGGGGTCCTCGATGAAGACCTCGCGCTTCTGCTTCGCGACGTTCAATCCCGAGTACAGTTTGTCCTTCGCCAGCGTCGCCTGGCCGCCCGGGATGGTGTCGACGATCCAGACCAGGGCGTCGACGTTGAGCAGGTCGGTGCGTTCCGCGCTGATGTTCGCGCCGAACTTGTCGCCGATGAGCTGGTCGAGGTTCGGGGGCAGCTTGAAGCCCAGCGACGTGAGGATGCGCGAGCGCGGGTCCTCGCTGCCGTAGACGAAGTAGCCGTCGTACTGGGTGGCCATCAGCGCGCTCTTGCCGGCGAACTCAGGGTGCGCGGCGCGGGCCTTGGCGAACTGGTCCTCGACGCCGGTCACGAGCGCGTCGGCTTCCTTGGCCTTGCCCACGGCCTTGCCGACCGTCTTGGTCGTCTCCTGCCACGGGATGCCGTAGTCGTTGTACTGCTTGGGCTGCGCGATCGTCGGCGCGATCTTCGACAGGGTGGTGTACTGCTCCTGCGTGAGCGCGGAGTACAGGCCGATGATGAGGTCCGGCTTCAGCGCGGCGATCTTCTCGAACTGCGGCCCGTCGGCGTCCTTGAGCACGGTCGGCAGGGGAGCGTTACCGAGCTTCGCCTTGGCCCACGGCGCGATGGCGCCGGGGAAGTTGCCGAGCCAGTCGGTGGTGCCGACGGGCACGACGCCGAGCGCGAGCAGCGAGTCCTGCTCGGTCAGGCCGACGGTGACGACACGCTGAGGCGCCTTCTCGATCGTCGTGGAGCCGTACTTGTGCTCGATGGTGACCGGGAACGCGCCGGGGTCCGTGGCGCCGGACGCGCCGGTCGAGCCCGGCGCGGCGGGGGTGTCGGAGCCGCACGCCGTGAGCGTGCCGGCGAGCACGAGCGCCGCGGCGAGCGCGCCGGCGGTCCGGGCGCGCCCGCGCGCGGCGGACAGGAGGGAGAAGCGGGCCATCGTCGGTCCTTTGCGGTCGCTCTCGATACGGTGTCGATCAGTACCAATCCGACCACCGTCACGGCCGAATGGCTTCGTAGCAACGGTTGCGTGCTGCTTGGGGTGCGGCCTGCTTTTGGTCGGACTAGTAATCAGGGTTGCCTAACCTAAGTCAGACCGCCTGGCTGATGCAACCACCGTCCACTGCGGCGAGCCTCACTCCGTTACGGAGTCGCGCACCCGGCGCGTCCCCGACCACGCGGCCCACAGCGTCGCGTACCGGCCGCCCGCGGCGACCAGCTCGTCGTGCGTGCCCGTCTCGACGACCGTGCCCGCGTCGAGCACCACGATCCGGTCCGACGCCGCCGCCTGCGTGAGCCGGTGGGCGACCACGAGCCCGGTCCGTCCCTGCAGCGCCGCCGCGGCGGCTGCTTCCAGCGTTTTCGCGCCCGCGCTGCCCGCTTCGGCCGTGGCCTCGTCGAGGATCGCCACCGGCGGATCGGCCAGCACGAGCCGCACGAGCGCGAGCTGCTGCGCCTGCGTGACGGTGAGCTGGTGCCCGCCGTCACCGACGACCGTGTCCAGACCGTCGGGCAGCGCCTCGGCCCACTCCAGCGCGCCGACCGTCGCGAGCGCCGCACGCAGGTCCTCTTCGGACGCTTCGGGCCGCGCCAGCCGCAGGTCGTCGGCCAGCGTGCCGCTGAAGACGTGCACCTCCTGGCTGATCAGCGCCACGGTCCGCCGCGTCTGGGCCGGGCCGAGCTCGGTGAGCGGCACGCCGCCGAGCGACACCGAACCCGAGCCCGGCTGGTGGATCCCGGCGATGAGTTTCGCCAGCGTCGTCTTGCCCGCGCCGCTCGCGCCGACCAGCGCGACGCGTTCACCGGGCGCCAGGTCGAGGTCCACCTCGCGCAGCACCGGGTGACCGTCCACATAGGAGTGCCGGAGCGCGCCGACCTTCACCGACGAGTCGACCGGCCGCGCGGGCTGCCGCGGCTCGACCGACGCGGGCAGGTCGGCCACGCCGATCAGCCGCGCGAGGCCGGCCGTGGCCGCCTGGGCGTCGTCGACGAGCGCGAGTGCGGTGTTGATCGGGCCGAACAGGCTGTGGAAGTACAGCGCCGCCGCGGTGGCGACGCCGACCGTCGCGAGGTTCGCGCCCACGAGCAGGTACCCGGCCGCGAGCACGGCCGAGAGCCCGACGAACTCCGCGAGGTTCAGCCTGCCGAAGAACCGGGTCACCAGGCGGATTCCGCGCAACGCCAGCTCAACCGCGCCGTCCGAACGTTGCCGCACGCGCTCCACGTGCTCGTCGGCCAGCCGGAACGCGCGCACGGTCTTGGCGCCGCCGATCGCGTCGAGCAGCTGCTGTTGCTGTGCGCCGACCGCGGCCCGTTGCGCCGCGTACAGCGGCTTCGCCTGCCGGACGTACCAGCGCACGGTGTGGAGCTGGATCGGCACGGCGAGCAGGGCCGCGAGGAGGAACCGCCAGTCGAGCACGGCCATGGCCACGAGCGTCAGCACGATCGTGAGCACCGACCGGCCCAGCTCCGGCAAGGCCTCGCGCACGGCCTCCGCGACGACCGACACGTCGTTGGTCACCCGGGTGGTGAGGTCGCCGGAACCGGCCTTCTCCACCTGTTCCAGCGGCAGCCCCAGCGCGCGGTCCACGAACCGTTCCCGCAGATCCGCCAGCATCGTCTCGCCGAGGCGGGCGAGCATCGAGGTCCCGATGGCCGTGGCGATCGCCGAGGCCACCGCCACGAGGACGAGCTCCACGACCGGCGTCACGAGGTCCGTGGCCGGGCGGTGCTGCGCGACGATGTCGACGACGCGGCCCAGCAGCGGCGCGGTGAGCAGGCCGACGGCCGTGGCGGCCACGACGAAGGCGAAGGACCCGGCGGCGCGCGCCTTCGAGCGGCGCAGCAGTTCGCCCAGTACCGCGCGGATGCGGTGCCCGTCCGCGGTCGGGAGCAGTTCGCGGGTGGTCATGAAAGCACCGCCGCGCGGTAGTCGGCGCGCTCGCGCACGAGGCCGGCGTGCTCACCTTCGGCGACCACCCGCCCCTCGTCGAGCAGTACCACGCGCTCGGTGGCCGCGAGCAGCGCCGGGCTGGTCGTGACCACGATCGTGGTGCGGCCGCGGCGCAGCCGGGCGATGCCGTCGGCGATCCGGGCTTCGGTGACCGTGTCGACGGCGGTGGTCGGGTCGTGCAGCACGAGCACCGGTGTGTCCGCCGCCAGCGCCCGTGCGAGCGCGACCCGTTGCCGTTGCCCGCCAGAGAGCGAGCGCCCCCGTTCGGTGACGGCCGTGGCCGCGCCGGACGGCAGCGTGCTCGCCACCTCGTCGGCGGCCGCGGCCGCCAGCACTCCGTCCGGCACCGCCGGACCGCCCGCTCGCACGTTCTCCTCCAGGGTTCCTTCGAACAGATCGGCGTCGTGGGCGGCCACGAGCACCACCTCCCGGACGCGGTCCGGGTCCACAGTGGACAGGTCGACCGCGTCGACGCGCACCGTGCCGGTGCCGGGATCGGCGAAGCGGCCCAGGCAGTCGAGCAGGTCGGTGGCCATCGCCGGGTCCGCGGTGACGATCCCCAGCAGCTGTCCGCCGGGCACGGCCAGGTCCAGCTCCCGCAGCTTTCCGTGTGTCACGCGGGAAAGCTCGATCCCGCCCGCGGCCGGCGCCGGCAGGGAAGCGGTGCCCTCGGGCACGGCGAGCGGCGAGTTGAGCACGGTCGCGACGCGCCCGGCGGACGCGCGGCCCTGGGCGAACTGGCCGTTGACCCACGCGAAGATCGAGAACGGGGTCTGCAGGAACTGCGCGAGCCCGACCGCCGCGACCAGGTCGCCGACGCTGATGTCACCGTTGGCCGCGAGGTTCCCGCCGACGAGCGCCACCAGCGCGATGAAGATGCCCGTCAACGCGAGCAGCGCGCCGTTGTGCCACGCCTGCGCGCGGGCGGCGCGGACGGTGGCCAGCAGCGAATCCCGGCTGGTGCGGCGATACCGATCGACGGCGGCCGGTTCCGCGCCGATGCCCTTGAGCACGCGCAGCCCCGCCACCAGGTCGGCCGCGACACCCGACGCGTGCGCCGCGCGCTCCTGCTCGACCTCGCTGCGCTTCTCCAGCGGCTTGCCGATCAGGTGCGCGAGCAACAGCAACGGGGGAGTGCCGAGCAGAACCAGCAGGCCGAGGGGCACGGACATCCGCAGCAGCACGACCGCGCTGACCACGAGGCCCGCCAGCGCCGAGACCCCGAACGGCAGCGTTGCGTTGATCATCCCGACGCGCCGCGCGTCCGAGGTCCCGATGCTGGCCAGCTCACCCGCGAGCGCGCCGGTTTCGGTGCCACCGCGCGAATGCAGCACGCGCCGGGAGAGCGAGAGCCGGATGTCGTGCGCGGCGCGCTCGGCCGCGCGTTCCGCGGCCCGCGCGCCGAAGCGGTAGCTGGAGGACAGCACCAGGAACACCACCGCGAGCACCCCGAGCCAGGTGATCAGGGTGAGCACGGAGCTGTCGGCCACGGCACGGTCGATGACCACACCGATCACCACGGGTACCAGAGCTTCGCCGCCCTGGTGCGCGGCGGCGAGGATCGAGGAGAGCGTCACGGCCCCCCGCTGTCCGGAGATCGCGCGCCGCAGCACGTCCCGCCCGGTCGTCGCTGCAGCCGTCGTCACCGGCGCCCTCCCTTTCGCTCGACCTGCCCAGCGTGCCGCCTGCACCGCGTCTTGATAGGTAAGGCTAGTCTAAGAACCGCCCGCGAAGGAGTGCCCGGTCCGCAGGAGGTGTCGGTGGTCGTCAGCGTCAGCCCACCCGTGGCGGCGGGGCCACCCGCGCACCGGGGGCGGGGCCGAACCCTGCGCTGCGGCGGCCTGGTGTGTGCTGTCGCGCTGCTCGTGCTGGTCATGCTGGTGAGCCTCTGGGTGGGCTCGAAGAGCATCCCGTTCGGCTCGACCTGGTCGGTGCTCTGGCACAACGACGGCAGCGCCGACGCGGTCATCATCCACGACCAGCGGCTGCCGCGGACCTTGCTCGGCGCCCTCGTCGGCGCAGCTCTCGGCCTTGCGGGAGCGGTGATGCAGGCGCTCACGCGCAACCCGCTCGCCGACCCGGGCCTGCTCGGCGTGAACAACGGCGCGGCCGCCGCGGTGGTCTCGGCCATCGCGTTCGCCGGCGTCACGACCGTGCTCGGCTACGTGTGGTTCGCGTTCCTCGGCGCCGCCGTCGCCTCGGTGGTGGTCTACCTGCTCGGCACCGCGGGTCGCGGCGGCGCGACGCCCGACCGGCTCGTGATGTCGGGCGCGGCGCTCACCGCCGTGCTGCAGGCCTACATCGGCGCGGTGCTGCTCATCGACCCCGACACGTTCAACCAGTTCCGGTTCTGGAACGTCGGCTCGCTCAGCGGCCGGCGCGCGGACGTGCTGGTGCAGGTGTCGCCGTTCATCGCGATCGGCATCGTGCTGGCGCTGCTGCTCGCGCGGCCGCTCAACGTGCTCGCGCTGGGCGAGCAGACCGGCAAGGCGCTCGGCGCGCACATCGGCCGCACACGAGTCCTGGGCGCGATCGCGGTCACCCTGCTGTGCGGGGCTTCGACGGCGGCCATCGGACCGATCGCGTTCATCGGGCTGGCGGTGCCGCAGGCCGTGCGGATCCTGGTGGGTCCGGACCAGCGGTGGGTGCTGCCGTACTCGATGATCCTCTCGCCGGTGCTGCTGATCGGGTCCGACGTGATCGGCCGCATCCTCAACCCGCCGGAGGAACTGCAGGTGGGCATCGTGACCGCGTTCCTCGGCGCGCCGGTGTTCATCGCGCTGTGCCGGCGCCGGAAGCTGGCGCGCCTGTGACCGCGATCGAGGACCGTCCCGTCCGGACGCGGCGGGTTTCGCTGCGCGTGACACCACGCGCGTGGGTGGTGGGCATCGTGCTCGCCGTGGTGCTGTTCGGGCTGAGCGCCGTGAGCATGACGACGGGTGACTACCCGCTGTCGGTGCTCGACGTCGTGAAGACGCTCTTCGGCTTCGGCGACGCGGGCACGGAGTTCATCGTGACCACGCTGCGGCTGCCGCGGCTGCTGCTCGCGGTCCTGGTCGGCGCGGCGCTCGCGGTGAGCGGTGGTGTGCTGCAGAGCCTGTCCGGAAACCCGCTGGGCAGCCCGGACGTCATCGGGTTCACCGAGGGCTCGGCGACCGGTGCGCTGCTCGTGATCGTGCTGGCGCACGGCGGTTCCGGCGAGGTGGCGCTCGGCGCGCTCGCCGGTGGCGTGCTCACGGCGCTGGCCGTCGGGCTGCTCGCCTACCGGCGCGGGCTGCAGGGGTTCCGGATGATCCTGGTCGGCATCGGGGTCGCGGCCATGCTCACGGCCGCCAACTCGTACCTCATCACGCGGGCTTCGCTGCAGGACGCGTACGCGGCGCAGGCGTGGCTGGTCGGCGGCCTCAACGGCCGCGGCTGGGACGAGATCTGGCCGGTCGCGATTGCCGTCGCGGTGCTGCTGCCGCTCGCGTTCGGCTACGGCCGGCGGCTCGCGCTGCTGGAGATGGGCGACGACTCGGCCAAGGGGCTCGGGGTGCCGGTGGAGCGCAGCCGCGCGGTACTGCTCGCGGTGGCCGTGACGCTGTGCGCGATCGCCACCGCCGCGACGGGACCCATCGCGTTCGTCGCGCTCGCCGCGCCGCAGCTGGCGAAACGGCTGGCGCGCTCGGCGAAACCGGCGCTGGTGTCCTCGGCGCTGATGGGCGCGCTGCTGCTCGTGGCCAGTGACCTGGTGACGCGCCTGGTGTTCGGCGAGGAAGGCCTGCCGGTCGGCATCGCGACCGGCGCGATCGGCGGGCTCTACCTGATGTGGCTGCTGTCGAACCAGTGGCGGCGCAACCGCGGCTGAGCCTCAGACGGGCTGCTCGATCGGCGCCGGCTCGCCGAAGCGGGCCAGCGCGAGCGCCGCGGTGACCGCGAGCACGAACCCGGCGATCGCCACGACGACGAAGCCGGGCCGCGTGCGGTCGCCGAGCAGCACGACGCCGATGAGCGAGGGCAGCACGGTCTCGCCGAGCACCATCATCGCGGTCGACGTGGTCACGCTGCCGCGCTGCAACGCCGTGGCGTAGAACAGCATCGCCAGGCCACCGGACACCGCGAGGATGTACAGCGCCGGGTCGGTCAGCAGGTCGAGCGGGGCGAGACTCGGGATGACCCGGCCCGCCACCGCGACCAGCCCGAAGCACAGCCCGGCGATCAGCCCCAGCGCCGGCGTGCGGACGCGGCGCCCGGCCTTGCCCGCCGCGATCCCCGCCAGCCCGAGCACCACCACGGCGCCCGCGAGCGCCAGCCGGAAGCCCAGGCCCACCTGGTCCGAACCTTCGCTCTGCGCCGCCGAACCCAGCAACGCCAGCCCCGCGCACACCACGGCGACGGCCGCCCACTCGCGCGCCCCGAGCCGCACGCCGAACACCCGCGCGGCCACGGCGGTCACCGCCAGGCTCGCCGCCTGCGTGGCCTGGACGACGAACAACGGCAACACGTGCAGGGCGGCGATCTGCGCGACGAACCCGAGCACGTCCAGCCCCAGGCCCGCCACGTACTTCCACTGCCGCAGCACCCGCAGCAGCAACCGCGGGTCGACCCCCGCGCCCGCGTCGGGCGTCGCCTTCGCCGCCACGGCCTGCATCACCGACGCGACGCCGTACGCCACGGCCGAGAGCAGCGCACACAGCAGTCCCCACACCATGACCGTCACCCTATTCCGGGCGGGGTGACGGAGGTCAGGCCGTTCCCCCGGCGGAGGCGCCCTCAGGCCAGCTCGAGGAGGACGCGGTCCTCGGCTTCGCGACCGCCCGGCCCGTGGCTGCGGATGATGCCGACGATCTCGTCGAACAGGGTCGGGCCCGCACCTCGCCGCGCGGCGGCGATCCTGGCCTCGATCGAGGGCCGGTTCGACGGGTGGCAGGTCCGGAGCAGCTCGGTCAGCCGGAGGATCGTCGCCTCGTGACCGAGCGCGGCCCGAGACGTCCGTGAGTCGAGCCAGCGCAGGACCCAGCCGCCGTCCGGGGTGCCGAAGCCGCCCCGGAGCACGTCGTTGAACGCGTCGAGACTCCCTCGCCAGCGGTAGCCGTCGAGCAGCCCGGAGAACTCGCGGGTGAAGCCCGCGAAGTCGGAGAACCGGGACCCGTCGATGACCAGGACCGGAAGGTCGTCGTGGCCGGTCATGGTGCCAGCATGCCATGCCCCGCGTTGTAGGCTGCCGGCCATGTCGAACACGAGTTCGAAGGCCGAGCGGGCCTGGCCCGACCCGTTGAGCGGCGACGAGCTGACCGTCCAGCTGCGGTTCCTGGACTTCCTGCGGGCGACCGCGGTGAACAAGGTCGCGGGCCTGAGCCGGGAGCAGGCGGCCGCGGCACCGCTGCCGAGCTGGCCGCGGATGAGTGCGCTCGGCGTGCTGAAGCACCTGACGGCCGTCGAGCGGTGGTGGCTCTCGATCGAGGCCGGTGGGGCCGACGCGCCGTCGTTGTGGGCGGGTTCGGCGGACCCGAGCTGGGACCTCGCCGGCGAGGACGACCCGGCGTCGGTGGTCGCCGCTTACCGCGCGGAGTGGGAGCGGTCGGCGGCGGCGCTGGCGGGGCTCACGCCCGGGGACCGGACGCGCCGCGGTGGGGCGTTCACGGTGCGGTGGGTGCTGGCCCACGTCGTGCAGGAGACCGCCCGCCACGTCGGGCACCTCGACGCGCTGCGCGAGCTGGCCGACGGTGAGGTGGGGGAGTGAGCCGATAGGCTGCGCCCATGGCAGACCAGCTGTACTTCCGCCAACTGCTCGCCGGCCGGGATTTCGCGGTCGGGGACCCGGTCGCGACGCAGATGGTCAACTTCGCCTACCTGATCGGCGACCGCGAGTCGGGTGAGGCCGTGATCGTGGATCCGGCCTACGCGGTGGGCGACCTGGTGCAAGTGCTCCACGACGACGGCATGCGCCTGACCGGCGTGCTCGCCACGCACCACCACCCCGACCACGTCGGCGGCGACATGATGGGCTTCTCGCTGCCCGGCATCGCCGAGCTGCTCGCGATCGAGCAGGTGCCGATCCACGTCAACACCGAAGAGACCGAGTGGGTCCGCCGCGTGACCGGCGTGTCCGGCACCGACCTGCGCGCGCACGACCACGACGACGTGCTCAGCGTCGGTGCGATCGACATCCGGCTGCTGCACACCCCCGGCCACACGCCGGGCAGCCAGTGCTTCCTCGTCGGCGACCGGCTCGTCTCGGGCGACACGCTGTTCCTCGAGGGCTGCGGCCGCACCGACTTCCCGGGCGGTGACGCCGACGCGATCTACCGCAGCCTCCAGTGGCTCGCGACGCTGCCCGGCGACCCCGTCGTCTACCCGGGCCACCAGTACTCGGCCGAGCCGTCGGCCGCGCTGTCCCACGTGAAGGACACCAACTTCGTGTTCCGGCCGCGTTCGCTCGACGAGTGGCACCGGATGTTCGGCGCCTGACGCCGTCCCACTCCTCGGATCGCCGGCGCCGTTCCGGGCGTGCACAGGCGGCACAAGCGCCGTGCCGGTTCCAGTGCCTGGGAGCCGGCGTGGGCTTTGTTGACGCGGTCCGCCGGATCGGGTGAAGCTCGGGTCATGAACCTCGGCGCGCTGCTCGTGAGCCGCCTGCACGTCGACCTCCGGCAGCAGGCGAGCGCGATCTGCCGTTCCTGCTGAGCGTTTCCCCTTTCCCCGTAGCAAAAACCCGTACCCGGGAGAAATCCGTGTCGATTTCCACCACGGGTGTGCTGACGCGCGCCCGAAAACCCGAAGCCACCGGGCCGCCCAGGCCCGCGCAACGACCCGCCAGGCGCCGGATTTCCCTGCGGCGCTGGATCAGCCCGGTCGTGCTCGTGGCCGCGTGGCAGCTGGCGAGCTCCACCGGCGTGCTGCCACCGGAGAAGCTCAGCGCCCCGTGGACGGTGCTGACCAGCGCGGTCGACCTCGCCCGCACCGGCGAGCTGGGCAACGCGTTCGTCGTGTCTCTCGGCCGGGTCGGAGCGGGGTTCGCGCTCGGCGCCGTCGTCGGCGTGCTGCTCGGGATCGTCGCCGGGCTGTCGCGCTGGGGCGAGGCACTGGTCGACCCGCCCGTGCAGATGCTGCGGACGCTGCCGTTCCTCGGGCTGATCCCGTTGTTCATCCTGTGGTTCGGGATCGGCGAGGAGACGAAGATCGTGCTCGTGGCCCTCGGGGTCGCTTTCCCGCTCTACCTGAACGTCCACTCGGGAATCCGCACGGCCGACGCCCGGCTGGTCGAAGCCGCGCGGGCACTGGGTTTCACGCGCGGTGAACGGCTGTGGCACGTGATCCTGCCCGGCGCGCTGCCGCAGGCACTGGTGGGGTTGCGGCAGTCGCTCGGGCTGGCGTGGCTCGCGCTGATCGTCGGCGAGACCGTGAACGCCGACGCCGGCCTGGGCTACCTCATCAACAACGCCCGCGAATTCCTCCGCACCGACGTCGTGGTCGTCGGCCTGATCGTCTACGCGATCCTCGGCCTCGTGACCGACGCGCTGGTGCGGCTCCTGGAACGGAGGGCGCTGCGATGGCTGGCCCCGTGACGCCGGTGGTCGCGGTGCGCGACCTGACGAAACGGTTCGGCGAGCGGACCGTCCTCGACGGACTGGAGCTCGAGATCGGCCGTGGCGAGTTCGTCGCGCTGCTCGGCCGGAGCGGCTCGGGCAAGTCGACGCTGCTGCGCGTGCTCGCCGGGCTCGACACGGAAATCGACGGCACCGCGCACGTCGAGGGCACCGTGTCGGTCGCGTTCCAGCAGCCGCGCCTGCTGCCGTGGCGCAAGGTCTGGCGCAACGTCGTGCTCGGCCTGCGCCGCGCCGGCGGGAACCACTCGCGCGATCGCCGCGTCGCCGAGCAGGCGCTCGAGGAAGTGCGCCTGTCCGGGCACGAGGACGACTGGCCGCTGACGCTGTCCGGCGGTGAGGCACAACGGGTTTCGCTCGCCCGCGCGCTCGTGCGCGAACCGGACCTGCTGCTGCTCGACGAACCGTTCGGCGCGCTCGACGCCCTGACCCGCCTGGCGATGCACCGGCTCGTCGAACGGCTGTGGCGCACGCACGAACCCGCGGTGCTGCTCGTGACCCACGACGTCGACGAGGCCCTGCTGCTCGCCGACCGCGTGCTGGTCCTCGACGAGGGCCGCATCGTCTCCGAACACGTCCTCGGCCACCCGCGGCCGCGGACGGCCACCGACCACGCCGACGTGCGCTCACGCGTGCTGGCCGACCTGGGAGTGATCGAAGGTGCACCTGCGTAACACCGTCCGCGCCGCCGCAGCCGCGGTGCTGTTGTTCGGCGGGCTCACCGCTTGCTCCTCGTCCGGAGCGGCGACCGGCCCCGCGCCCGTGCCCGCCCCCGTTTCGGCGGCCGACCTGGCGAAGGTGACGCTGCGCGTCGGCGACCAGAAAGGCGGGGTGAAGTCGCTGCTCACGGCGGCGAACCTGCTGTCCGACGTGCCCTACCGCATCGAGTGGTCCACGTTCACGTCCGGACCGCCGCTGCTGGAAGCGGCCTCGGCCGGCGCGATCGACATCGGCCGGGTCGGCAACACGCCGCCCATCTTCGCGGCCGCGGCCAAGGCGAAGATCTCGGTGGTCAGCGTCGCGAAGAGCAACGTCGAGCGCGAGGCCATCCTGGTGCCGCCGGACTCGCCGCTGAAGGACGTGGCTTCCCTGCGGGGCAAGACGATCGCGGTGTCGAAGGGCAGCTCCGCCCACGGGCAGCTGCTGAACACGCTCAAGCGCGCCGGGATGTCCACGAAGGACGTGAAGCTGTCGTTCCTGCAGCCGTCCGAGGCCTACGCGGCCTTCACCCAGCACCAGGTGGACGCGTGGGCGATCTGGGACCCCTACACGGCTCAGGCGCAGCTCGACGCCCACGCCCGCGTGCTCTCCGACGGCCGCGGCAGCTCCAACGGGCTCGCGTTCGAGACCGCGAGCACCGCCGCACTCGCCGATCCGGGACGCAACTCCGCCATCCAGGACTTCGTGAAGCGCGTGGTCAAGGCGCAGCTGTGGGCCAACACCCACCGCGACGCTTGGGCGAAGGCGTGGGCCGCCGAGACCGGCCTGGAACCCGCGGTGGCGGAGAAGGCCGTGTCCGCCGGCCGCGACGAGCCGATCCCGCTCGACGACTCGGTCGTCGCCTCGGAGCAGCAGCTGGCCGACGCCTTCACCGAAGACGGCACCCTGCCCGGGAAGGTCGACTTCGCGGCGTTCGCAGACCGCCGCTACGGGCCCGACATCGAAGCCGTGAGGAGCAACGGATGAGCCTGAAACTGCACTGGTTCCTGCCGACGAGCGGCGACGGCCGCACGATCGTGGAACGCTTCCACGCCAACAAGTCCCTGGGCCGGGCCGCGCAGCGACCGGCCGACCTCGACTACCTCGCCCAGATCGCCCGGGCGGCCGAGCAGCTCGGGTTCGAAGGCGTGCTCACGCCCACCGGCACGTGGTGCGAGGACGCGTGGCTCACCACGGCCGCGCTGATCCGCGAGACGCGCCGGCTGAAGTTCCTCGTCGCGTTCCGGCCCGGCGTCATCTCGCCGACGCTGGCCGCGCAGATGGCCGGCACGTTCCAGCGCCTGTCGTCGGGCCGGGTGCTGCTCAACATCGTGACCGGCGGCGACGCGGTGGAGCAGCGCCGCTTCGGCGACTGGCACGACCACGACGCCCGCTACGCCCGCACCGACGAGTTCCTCACGATCGTGCGCGGCGTGTGGTCGGGCCGTCCGTTCGACTTCTCCGGCGAGCACCTCGAAGTCGCGGGCGCGACGACGCTGGCCGCGCCCGATCCGGTGCCACCGCTGTACTTCGGCGGCTCCTCGCCCGCGGCGCTGCCGGTGGCCGCGCGTCACGCCGACGTCTACCTGACGTGGGGCGAGCCGCCCGCGCAGGTCGCGGAGAAGATCGGGAAGGTGCGCGCGCTGGCTGAGGCCGAGGGCCGGACCGTCCGGTTCGGCGTCCGCCTGCACACCATCGCGCGCGACACGTCGGCGGAGGCGTGGGCCGAAGCGCAGCGCCTGCTCGACGCGCTCGACCCGGCGCAGGTCGCGCAGGCGCAGGCGCAACTCGCGGCGAGTGAGTCCGAGGGCCAGCGCCGCATGGTCGCGTTGCACGGCGGCCGCCTCGACGCGGGCGCGCGCGGGCTCGAGATCCACCCGCACCTGTGGGCCGGCATCGGCCTCGTGCGCGGCGGCGCGGGTACGGCGCTGGTCGGCAGCCACGAGGAGATCGCCGACCTCATCGAGGAGTACCACGCGGTCGGCGTCTCGGAGTTCGTGCTGTCCGGCTACCCGCACCTGGAGGAGGCGTACTGGTTCGGCGAGGGCGTGCGGCCGGCGCTGGCCCGGCGCGGTCTCCTGGCCGGCGAGCCCGTGCTGCGGTTCCGGGAAGAGCTTGCGCAGCGGAGCGCGACGGCGGCCCAGTAGGTCAGGTCCAGCGGGTCGAGGCGTAGACCACCACGTTGTCGCGATAGGACCGCGCGGCGGCGTCGAACGCGCCGCCGCAGGTGATCAGGCGCAACGCGGCGCCCGGGGCGGGACCGTAGACGGCGTCGGTCGGGAAAGCGTCCTTCGGGTAGCGCTGCACGGCGTCGACGACGAAGCGGGCGGCGGCGCCGTCGGAGCGCTCGACGCGGATCTCGTCACCGGGCCGAAGCTCGCGCAGGCGGAAGAACGGCGCCGGCCCGGACCGGGAGTCCACGTGGGCGGCGATCACCGCCGGCCCGGGATCACCCGGTGCCGGGCCGGCGGCGTACCAGCCGACGTCGGCGAAGCTTGCCGGCGCCCGCAGCTCGTGCGCCGGGCCGAGGGCGAGCGGGACCAGCCCGCGCACGTCGATCGCGATCGCCGGGATCGTCAGGCGGACCGGGCGCACGTCCGCCGAAGGAAGCAGCGGTCCGACACTGCCCGCGGTCGGAACGGGCGAGGTCGGCACAGTGGCGGTGGGCTGAGCGGAGGCCGGCGTCACGGCCGGGACCACTGTGGACGGTGCCGGCGTGCACGCGGCGCAGACCAGCGTGACCGCGCAGCACACCCGGATCAGGTCAGCGCGCACGGCCTTCCCGAATCCGCCGGACCAGCGGCGTGAGCACCAGCACGAGCAGGAACAGCCCGACGCCGCCCGCGAACCACCGTTCGGAGTGGTCGCCGCCGGACGCGGTGGCGCCGCCTCCGGTCTCGACGCCGAGCTTCGGCGGGTTGGGCAGGCCGGCGCCGTCGGAGATCGGGGTCGCCCTCAGCGCGCCGTTGTCCTGCGTCACCAGCAAGGTGGTCGACGAACCGGCCGCCACGGGGACGTCGGCGTCCGCCTTGACGCTGCCGCTCGTCAGCTGCACCGGGACGGTGCCTTCCGGCACCTCGGCGTACGGCGTCGTGTCGCCGTAGGCCGCGTTCGTGGCGAGTGCCATGCCGCCCGCCGCGCCGACGGTCACCGGGGCGGGTGCCGCCGACCCCTCGACCACGCGCACACGGCCCTTGCCCGCACCGGGCGCGGTGAGGTCGTCGGTCACGAGGCTGCCGTGCAGCGTCCCGTCCGGGCCGTTCTCGAACACCAGCAGCGAGTAGGCGTTCTGCTGCTCCACGGAGATCGTGGCGCTGAGCGCGGGCGCGGTCGTCGGCGCGGCGTCGGCGGGCCGCATCGAGAGCGTGTACTGACCCGGGTCCAGCGACGAGTACGGCGTGACGGCGCCGTAGCCCGCCTTGCGGATCACCACCTTCTCGGTTTGCCCGAACGGCGCGAAGTAGATGTCGACCGGCGGCACCCCCGGCGACAGGTGCCCCACACGGATCCAGCCGACGCCGGGTCCGGGGCCGGTGGCGGCGCCCGCGGCGGGAGCGATCGTGCCCAGCAGCAGCCCGGCGGCCGCGAGGAGACCGGCGGGTCTCAGGAAGGTTCGAAGACGCATCGGAGGGACCTTTCGGAGGATCAGGGTGCGGTGAACGAGGTGAGCAGGCCGGGCGGGGCGAACGGCGGGTAGGTGACGAGCACGCCGCCGGCCGTCCGCACGACCGAGGCCGGGCGGAACACGGCGCGCTGCCCGGCGTAGAAGCGGGCGGCCGTGTCGTCGGCGCCGGTGACGAGCACCTGCCGGCGCGGCTGCCCCGCCGCGTCTTCCCCGGGCACGGGCGGGAACGCCGCCACCCGCACCGGCTGCTGCGACGCGAACGCCGCCAGCGTCGAGATCAGCCGGGGATCGAGATCGCCCCGGCTGAGCACGGCCCGCGTTTCCGGCACGCAGTTCACGCGTCCGGACCTGGTGAGCGCGGCGCCCGCGAGGGCCCGCGCGGTCTTCTCGCCGTTCTGCTCCGGCGCGAGCACGGGCGGCCCGAGCCGGGCGACGGTGACCTGTCCCGCGCCGTTGCCGAACACCGCCGCCGCGTCGGGAGCGTCCACTGTGGACGTCCGGGCGAGCGCCGCTGGGGTGAGCGCGGCCCAGTCGGGCGGCGGGTTCGCGCCGGCCGCCGTGACGAGCAGCCCGGTCGGCCAGCCGCCGGCCGCCAGCGTGGTCCAGGTGGTGTCGTCGACGAGCACGCGGGAGCCCGCCGCGTTGGCCTGCAGCCAGGTCCGGGCCTCGACGGCCGGGTCCGCGCCGGCGGGCCCGGGGCGCAGCGCGGTGAATCCGTGGGCCCAGCTCAGCCCGAACGCCGCGGTCAGGACCACCACGCCCACGGCGACGCCGGCCGCGGGCCGTGCGGGCGCGTGCCGGTGCTCCGGTTCGTGGTGCGCCGCGACCACTGCGTGCGCCACCCCGGCCGCGACCAGCGGCGTGAGGGGCAGCAGCAGGGCCAGCACCGCGGTGGCCGGCAGATCCGGGACCGTGAGCAGACCGGCCACGAGCAAACCCGACACCGCGAGCGGCCGTACCGTCGCCACGAACAGACCGGCGATCAACGCGAGCACCGACACCGCCGTGAGCGCCGGGTCGAACACCAGCCACCGGGGCAGGGCCGGCTCGCCGCCCGTGGCGAGGACAGGGCGTAACCACGCCGCCAGCGGGCCGAAGGCGACGCCGAGGCCGAGGTTCACCACCACCGCGACCAGCCCGGCCCGTGCCGGGGAACGGCGCAGCAGCAGCCAGCCCGCGGCGGGCAGCAGGAGCAACGCCGGCGGTGAGGTCAGCACGGAGGCCAACAGGCAGCCCGCGCCCAGCACGTCCTCGCCGGGCGAGCGGGGCGCCGGTCCACTGTGGTCGCCGGTTTCGTTCGCGGCACGGAGCGGAGTGGCGACGAGGCACAGGCCGGCCAGCGCCCACATCACCGCCAGGTGCTCGACGACCACCACGTGCTGCAGCCCGATCGCCAGCGGCGACCCGGCGAACAGCACCGCGGCGAGCAGGCCCGCCCAGCGCGGCAGGCCGAGCCGGCGGGCGAGCAGCCACAGCAGCACCGTCGTCACCACCGCGGCGACGACCATCGCCTCGCGCACCGCGGCGGCCGGGGTCGCCGCGCGGTCGAAGGCGTGGGAAAGCATCGTGTACCCGGCGAGCTGGAGCCGTCCGAACGGGCTCACGCCGGCCGTGGTCGAACCACCGAACGCCGTGAGGTGGCCGAGGGCGTAGGCGCGGGCGACAGTCGTGGCTTCCCCGGGCAGCGCCGGCGTGGTCGCGGCGAGGTAGACCACGCGCAGACCGCCCGCGAGGGCGAGCACGCCCAGGAGGAGATCGAGCGACAGCAGGCGGGTTCCGGCTGCCGCGGCGGGATCGCCGCGGCTTCGGGAAATCGGCGCGGGGGACCGGCCCGGGAACGTGATCCCCCAGCTCTGCTGGGCCATCCGGACGATCGTAGTTACGGAGAATCACGAGACCAGACCTGTGCGCCGGAGGTCATCCGAACGGCCTAACCCCGGCGTAACTCGTTGTGCAGCACGAATTTTTCCGACTGCTCAGGCCATTCAGGTCTGGACAAACGACCGCGACAACGCGAGCGCGACCGTGCGCACCGCCGGGGCGACACGCTCCGTGCGCATCCTCGTCGCCCAGCCGGTGATGGAGATCGCCGCGACCGCCGTGCCCGCGGCGTCGAGCAGCGGACTCGCGGCACAGACCACTCCGACGCCGGACTCCTCGCGTTCGAACGCGACGCCCTCGGCGCGGACGCGCGCGAGCTGGCGGCGCAGCAACCCCGGTGCGGTGATGGTGCGCCGGCTGATGCGGGGGAGACCGGCGTCGATCACCTGTGCCACCGACGGTTCCGGCGAGAACGCGAGGATGGCCTTGCCGACGCCGGTGGCGTGGGCCGGGAAGCGGCCGCCGATGCGCGACGGCACATCCGGGGCGTCCGGACCCCGCAGCACGTCGAGGTAGACCACCTCGGTGCCCTCCAGCATGGCGAGGTGCACGGTGTTGCGCGTGGCCTCGCGCAGGTCGGCCAGCGACGGCCGCGCGGCCTCGACCAGACCGCGGCGGCGGATCGCGAGCTGGCCGATCTCGAACAGCCGCAGCCCGAGCCGCAGCGCGCTGCCGTCGGGTTCGAGCAGGCCGGTGTCGCAGAGGTGGCGGGTCAGGCGGTGCACGGTCGTCTTCGCGAGCCCCGTCCGCCGCGCCAGCTCCGACACGCCGACGGTGTCGTCGCCCGGGCGGAAGGCACCCAGGATCGCCGCGACGCGCGAGGCGACGAGGCCTTCGGCGCCGTTCCGTCCAGTGGTACGCACGGGTTGAGTGTGCACCGCCGCGGCGAGGACCGTCGGAAAACATGGCGGAACGCAAGGTGACGGCAGCGATCGTCGGCCCCGGCAACATCGGCACGGACCTGCTCGCGAAGCTGCGGCGCAGCGAGAAGATCGACGTGCGGTACATGGTCGGCGTCGACCCGGCGTCCGACGGGCTCGCCCGCGCGGCGAAGCTCGGCCTGGAGACGTCGGCGGACGGGGTCGACTGGCTCCTGCGCCAAGGCGAACTGCCGCAGCTCGTTTTCGAGGCGACGTCGGCGAAAGCGCACCTCGCGCACGCGCCGCGTTACGCCGAGGCCGGCATCCGCTCGATCGACCTGACGCCCGCGGCCGTCGGCCCGTTCACCTGCCCCGCCGTGACTCCGCCGGAGCGACTCGACGTGCCCGACCTCAACCTCATCACCTGCGGCGGCCAGGCGACGATCCCGATCGTGCACGCCGTCGCACGCGTGACGCCGGTGCCGTACGCGGAGATCGTCGCGTCCGTGTCCTCGCGCTCGGCCGGACCGGGCACGCGCGCGAACATCGACGAGTTCACCGAAACCACCGCGCGCGGGCTCGAACAGGTCGGCGGCGCCGTCAAGGGCAAGGCAATCATCGTCATCAACCCGATGGACCCGCCCATGATCATGCGCGACACCGTGTTCTGCGCGGTCGGCCCCGACGCGGACTTCGCGGCGATCACGGACTCGATCCACCGGATGGTCAACGAGGTCCGCCGGTACGTGCCCGGCTACACGCTCAAAGCCGATCCGCAGTTCGATCCGCCGCGTCCCGAGTGGAACGGCGTCGCGCGCGTCGGCGTATTCCTCGAAGTCGCGGGCAACGGCGACTACCTGCAGACCTACGCCGGCAACCTCGACATCATGACGGCCGCCGCGGCCCGCGTCGGCGACCTGGTGGCCGCGGAACTGGTGACGGCATGAGCGCGCCCCTCGGGAACCAGCCCGCCGGGAACCCGCCGGTGCGACTGGTCGACACCACCTTGCGCGACGGCAGCCACGCCATGGCCCACCGCTTCACCGAACGCCAGGTGCGCGACACCGTCCGCGCGCTCGACGACGCCGGGATCCCGCTCATCGAGGTGACCCACGGCGACGGCCTCGGTGGTTCGACCTTCACCTACGGCTTCTCCGGCACCGACGAACGCGAGCTGATCGCCGCGGCCGTCGACGAGGCGAAGCACGCGAAGATCGCCGTGCTCCTGTTGCCCGGCCTCGGCACCGTCACCGACCTGCGTGCCGCGGCGGACCTCGGCGCCGGCGCCGCCCGCATCGCGACCCACTGCACGGAAGCCGACGTGTCCGTGCAGCACTTCGGTGCAGCCCGTGACCTCGGCCTGGAAACCGTGGGATTCCTGATGCTGGCGCACCGGTCGGCCCCGGACGACCTCGCGAAGCAGGCCCGGATCATGGCCGACGCCGGCTGCCAGTGCGTGTACGTGGTCGACTCCGCGGGCGCGCTCATCCTCGAAGAAGCGGCCGACCGCGTCGCCGCCCTCGTCGCGGAGCTGGGCGACGACGCGCAGGTCGGCTACCACGGGCACCAGAACCTCAGCTTCGGCGTCGCCAACTCCGTGCTCGCCCACCGGGCCGGCGCGCGGCAGATCGACGGCTCGCTCGCCGCCCTCGGCGCGGGCGCGGGGAACTCGCCGACGGAGGTGCTCGCGGCGACGTTCGAGCGGCTCGGGATTCCGACCGGCGTCGACAAGGACGTGCTGATGGCCGCGGCCGAGAACGTCGTGAAGAAGTACCTGACCCGGCTGCCGGTGATGGACCGCTCGTCGATCGTGCAGGGCTTCGCCGGTGTGTACTCGAGTTTCCTGCTCCACGCCGAACGCGCGGCGGAGCGCTACGGCGTGCCGGCGCACGAGATCCTCTACCGCGTGGGCGCGGAGCGGTACGTCGGCGGCCAGGAGGACATGATCATCGACATCGCGTTGCGGCTGCGGGCGGAACGAGCCGCATGAGCTCAGTGGCCGAACTCGTCCGCCCCGAGTACCAGCCGGACGCAGTGGGCCACGAGCCGGTCCCGGCTCACCCGCAGCGTGCCGTCGAGGTAGGCGATGAACACGTTGCTCAGTGCGCCGACCAGCCCGATCGAGACGAGCTGCCGGTCGGTCTCGTCGCCGTGCGAGAGCTGTTCGCCGACGAGCGCCGCGAAGGCCGGCAGCAGGTGCAGGCCGCGGCTGGTCAGCGCGGGATCGGTCAGGGGCGCGAGCAGCAGCACTCGGCCCTGGCGCGGGTCGTCGACCATGAGGGCCACGAACGCCCGCACCGCGCGTTCCGCCCGCTGCCGCGGATCGGGTGCGTCGCGGATCGCGTCGACCAAAGCTTCCCGCGCCCGCTCGCCGACGTGCTCGTACACGGCCGCGACGAGCTCCTCGCGGTCGGTGAAGCTCTCGTAGAAGTAGCGCTCGGTCAGGTGGGCCTGGCGGCAGACCGCGCGCACGCTGACCGCGGCGGAGCCCTCGGTGCCGAGCAGGTCGAGGCCCGCGGCGACCAGCTGGTCCCGCCGCGCCGCCTTCCGATCGTCCAGCGTCGTGCCCGCCCACGTGCGGCCCGGCATACCCACTCCCGTAGTTGACCACGCCTGTTGTCACATCCTAACCTGACAACAGGCGTAGTCAGTTCATCGGCACGATCGCAGGGAGCCGCCATGCCGGGGGAGGAACCCGAACCGCTGGGGCCGGACTCGCTCACGTGGCGCTACTTCGGCGACTGGCGCGGGCTGCTGATCGCCCTGTGGGCCGGCTCGATGCAGAACATGCACCCGGGTCTCGGCGCCGGCGTCGAGCAGCACTCGTGGTTCTTCGAGGAACGCTGGCAGCGGCTGTTCCGCTCGCTCTACCCGATCGGCGGCGTGGTCTACGACGGCCCGCGCGCCCACCGGACGGCGCTCGAAGTGCGCGGCTACCACAACCGGATCAAAGGCGTCGACGCGCAAGGCCGCCGCTACCACGCGCTCGACCCGGACACCTTCTACTGGGCCCACGCCACGTTCTTCGTCAGCACGATCCTCATCGCCGAGAACTTCATGGGTGGCATCGGCGAGGAGGACAAGCGCAGGCTGTTCGACGAACACGTGCGCTGGTGGCGCATGTACGACCTGACGATGCGGCCGGTCCCCGAGTCCTGGGAGGACTTCCGGCGGTACTGGAAGCGCATGTGCGCCGAGGTGCTGGAGGACAACAAGGCCACCCGCGACGTCCTGGATCTGCGCGGCATCGCGAAGCCGCCGTTCCTGCCGTGGCTGCCCGGCGTGCTGTGGCGGCCGGTCTCGGCGGTGATCGCGAAGCAGTTCGTGTGGCTCACGGTCGGGCTCTACGACCCGGAGATCCGCGACCTGCTCGGCTTCACCTGGACCGCTCGCGACGAACGCCGGCACCGCTTCGCCGGGCGCGCGATCAACGCGGTGTTCTCCCTCGTGCCGCACGACCGCCGCTACCACCCGCGGGCGCGCGCCGGCTGGCGGCGGGCGAGGGGTGCGGTGGCCGCGGACGCGCCCGTGGTCGACACTCCACGGAGGAACCTGCCGCCCGTCGGGGAGCGCGGGAATCCCGAGCACTACTCGCCGAACATCTGAAGCACGGAGGGCTGCATGAAGCTGGGTTATCACCTCGGGTACTGGGGGAGTGGCCCGACGCCGGGCGCGCTGGAGGCCGTGCTCGAGGCCGAGCGCCTCGGGTTCGACTCGGTGTGGTCGGCGGAGGCCTACGGCTCCGACGCGTTCACCCCGCTCGCCTGGGCCGGCGCGTCGACCAGCCGCGTGAAGCTCGGCACCAACATCGTGCAGATGTCCGCGCGCACGCCCACCGCCACCGCGATGACGGCGCTGACGCTCGACCACCTCTCCGGCGGCCGGTTCGTGCTCGGGCTCGGCGCATCGGGCCCGCAGGTGGTGGAGGGCTGGTACGGCCAGCCGTACCCGAAGCCGCTCGCCCGCACGCGCGAGTACGTGGGGATCATCCGGCAGGTGCTGGCGCGCGAGGCGCCCGTGACGCTGGACGGGCAGTTCTACCAGCTGCCGCTGCAGGGCGGTGCCGGGCTGGGCAAGGCGCTCAAGCCGACCGTGCACCCGCTGCGCGCCGACCTCCCGATCTACCTCGCGGCCGAGGGACCGAAGAACGTCGCGCTGTCGGCCGAGATCTGCGACGGCTGGCTGCCGTTGTTCTTCTCGCCCAAGGCCGACGCGTTCTACCGCAAGGCTCTCGCCGAGGGGTTCGCCCGGCCGGGTGCCCGGCGCAAGCCCGAGGACTTCGAGGTGCCCGCGTCGGTGCCGGTGATCGTCCACGACGACGTGGAGGAAGCGGCGAGCTGGATCAAGCCGGCGCTCGCGTTGTACATCGGCGGCATGGGCGCCAAGGCCGTGAACTTCCACCACGACGTGTTCGCACGCCTGGGTTACGAGGAGGTGGCCGACAAGGTGCAGGAGCTCTACCTCGCGGGGCGCAAGGACGAGGCCGTCGCCGCGATCCCGACGTCGCTCGTCGAGGACACCTCGCTCGTCGGCCCGGCCGCGAAGATCCGCGAGGAGCTCGCTGCCTGGGAGGACACAGTGGTCACGACGCTGCTGCTGCGCGGCGACGCGGGATCGCTGACGAAGGTGGCCGAAGCCCTGTCGTGAGCAGGGCACGGGGCGAGGTCGGCCCGGTACTCGCGGTGCATTACGACGGTGGCACGATTCCCCCCGACCACTACCGGGGAACGGCGAAGATCCACTAGGCATTGCGTTCGTCGGACCGCCCTCGAGGAGGACCCTTGGCGCCGCTGCCCCGCCGGACGCGTTTCCGCTACTCGCTCGGCTCGTTCGTCACCGGATCTTTCGGCACCGTGCCGGGTCTGCTGCTCCTGCCCTACCTCACGGACACGATGGCGGTGCCCGCCGCGGCGGCCGGCGTGATCGTGTTCGTGCCGAAAGCCTGGGACGTGATCTTCAACCCGATCGCGGGCCGCATGTCCGACGCGGACCTCGTGCGCACCGGCAGCCGGCGGCGGTTCCTGCTGGGCGGGGGCGTCGGGGTCGCGGTGCTGTTCTTCGCGCTGTTCGCGCACCCCGGGTTCGGCAAGCCCGCGATCGACGCGACCTACGTGGTGATCGTGTTCTTCTTGTGTGCCACCGCGTACGCGTTCTTCCAGGTGCCGTTCAACGCGCTGCCGGCGGAGCTCACGGACTCGGCCGAGGAACGCACGAAGCTCACCAGCGTGCGCATCGGCGTGCTGGCCGTGGCGATCCTCGTGTCCGGCGGCGCGGCCCCGGCGATCACCGACATCCTCGAAGGTGTGGCCGGTTACCGGGTGATGGGCCTGGTGATGGCCGTGATCATCCTGCTCGCCACCCTGGGTGTCTACTTCGGTCTGCGCGGCGCGCCCGTCGGCTCGCTGCGGCCGAACGCCGTGAGCTTCAAGCAGCTGATCCGCACGATCGCGCAGTGGCGCCCGTTCTGCTGGCTGATGGGCTCGTACTTCATCCAGGCGCTGGGCATCGGCACCGTGCTCGCCGCGATCCCGTACTTCGCCGAGCACGTGCTGGGCGACCCCAGCTATCGCACGGTGCTGTTCGTGGGCTTCGTCGGCCCGGCGTTGATCACGATGCCGCTGTGGCCGCGGCTGGGCAAGCGCTGGGGCAAGCTCGTGGGCTTCCGCATCGCGACGGTCTCCTTCACCGTCGGTCTCCTCGGGATCCTCTTCGCCAAGGACATCCCGTTCGCGGTGACGATGGTGTTCGTGGCGCTGGCGGGCATCGGGTACGCCGGGATCTCCGTGTTCCCGCTGGCGATCCTGCCCGACCTCATCAGCGCCGAAGAGGAACGCACCGGAGAGACCCGCGCGGGCATCACGGCCGGCGTGTGGACGGCCTCGGAGACGTTGGGGCTGGCGCTCGGCCCGGGCCTGTTCGGATTGGTGCTGCAGGCCGGTGGCTACGTGTCGAGCACCGACGCGACGACCGCGCAGCCGTCGTCGGCGATCACGGCCATCACCGTGGGCTCCTCGGTGCTGCCCGCCGTGCTCATCGCGCTGGCGATCCCGCTGCTGCGCCGCAAGGTGCTCGAGCCGCGGCCGGTGGAGCCGCAGCGGTGACCGACGTCCTGGCCGAGCTGCGGGAGCTGCGCGCGGGCGACCTGCCGACGCACGGCGGGCACACGCTCGCCTACGTCTACGACAGCGGTCTGTCCGAAGTGGACGAGATCGCGGCGGCCGCGCACGCGCTCGCGTCGTCGGCCAACGGGCTGGACCCCACGGCGTTCCCGAGCCTGCTGCGCCTGGAGAACGACCTCGTCGGACGCGCGGCCGGGCTCCTGGGCGGCAGGGCGGAAACCGTCGGCACGGTGACGTCCGGCGGGACGGAGTCGTGCCTGCTCGCGGTGCTGGCCGCGCGCGACGCCCGGCCGGAGATCACCGCGCCGAGCATCGTGCTGCCCGACACCGCGCACGCCGCGTTCCACAAGGCGGCGCACCTGTTCGGGCTGCGCAAGATCGTGGTGCCGGTGGACCCGGAGACCTTCCGGGCGGTGCCTTCCGCGATGGCGGCGGCGATCGACGAGTCGACCGTGCTCGTCGTGGCGAGCGCGCCGTCCTACGCCCACGGTGTGGTCGACCCGATCCCGGAGATCGCGGCCGCCGCGGCTTCGCGCGGGGTGCGCATGCACGTGGACGCGTGCATCGGCGGCTGGGTGCTGCCGTACTTCGCTCGCCTGGGTGCCGACGTGCCGCCGTTCGACTTCCGCGTGCCGGGGGTCACGAGCATCTCCGTGGACCTGCACAAGTACGCCTACTGCGCCAAGGGCGTCTCCGTGCTGCTGCACGCCAACGCCGAGCTGCGCCGAACGCACTACTTCGCCAGCGCGGCCTGGCCGGGCTACACGATGCTCAACCCGACGTTGCAGAGCACGCGCTCGGGCGGCCCGCTCGCGGCCGCGTGGGCCGTGGTGAACCACCTGGGCGAAGACGGCTACCTGCGTCTCGCGGAGGTGGCGCGCTCGGCGGTCGCGCGCATCCGCGCCGGCGTCTCGGCCGTCGCGGGCCTGCGCATCCTGGGCGACCCGGACTCGACGCTGATCGCCTTCACGGCCGCGGACGACGGCTTCGACCTGTTCACCGTCGCGGACGAGATGAAGGTGCGCGGCTGGTACGTGCAGCCGCAGTTCGCCCACGGCCACTCGCCGCTGAACCTGCACCTCACGATCACGGCCGCGAACCACGGCAGCGAGGCCGCGTTCCTCGCCGACCTGACCACCTCGGTCGCCGCGGCCCGCGAAACCGGCCCGACCCCGGTGGACCCGGCCGTGGCCGCCTTCGTGGCGGCCCTCGACCCGCAAACCCTGACGGCCGACCAGTTCGCGGGCCTGCTCACCGCCGCCGGCCTCGTCGGCGACGCCGGCCTGCCCGAGCGGATGGCCCCGATCAACGCGCTCCTGGCCACCGCGGCGGAACCCCTGCGGGAGCGCCTGCTGCTGGAATTCCTGGGCGCGCTGTACACACCCTGACCGGCTGCCCCGGGCATCGACCCGGGACAGCCGGTGCGGCCTACTGGTTGCGGGAAGCCAAGCCGGCCGGCGCCGAGGCCAGGGCGGTGTGGATCGCGTCGGCGAGGGCGAGGGCGTCCTCTTCGGTCAGTTCCAGCGCGACGCGCGCGGCCGGGCCCATCGCCGGGTTGCGGAAGTCGATGTTCACGGTGTGGGCGAAGCGGGCGTGCGTCGGGTGGTCGACGTAGACGGTGGCTTCGTTGACGCTGTGCCAGCCGGTCGCGCTCTTGCCGCTGCCCTCCACGGCGAACTTCTCGGTGAGGTAGGTGCACATGGGAAACGTCCTTCCTGAAGGGCGGGGTCAGGCCGCGAGGTGCCGGCCGTAGAAGTCGAGGATCTTGGCCCAGCCGTCCACGGCGGCCTCCGGCCGGTAGCTCGGGCGGTCGACGGCGAAGAACGCGTGGCCGGCGCCGTCGTAGGTGTGGAACTCGTGTTCCTTGCCGAGGCGGTCGAGCTCGGCGGCGAGCTTCGCGGTCTCCTCGGGCCCGGGGTACTGGTCGTCGGCGCCGAAGAGGCCGAGCAGCGGGGCCGACAGCTGCGGCGCGAGGCCCAGCAGCGGCTTCATCGACGCGGGCATGCCGGCCGGCGGCTCGTTGACCACGAAGGCGCCGTAGCAGTCCACGGCCGCGTCGACCTGGGTCGAGCACGCGACGAGGAACGTTTGGCGGCCGCCGGAACAGTGGCCGATCACGCCGATCTTGCCGTTGGCGTTGTCCAGGTTCTTGAGGTACGCGGCCGCGCCCTCGACGTCGCCGACCAGGCGCTCGTCGGGCACGCCGCCGTTGGCGCGGACGGTCGCGGCCGCGTCGTCCGGGCTCGCGCCCGGCGCCTCGCGCGAGTACAGGTTCGGGCACAGCGCCGAGAACCCCTCGGCGGCGAAGCGGCGCACGATCTCCTTGGTGGCCGGGTCGTAGCCGGGCATGTGGTGGATCACCACGACGCCGCCGCGCGGAGCGGGGTCGAGCGGGCGCGCCAGATACGCCTCGATCTCGTCACCGCCGTGGCCGGTGATCGTGACGGTGCCGGCGGTGAGCGTGTCGTTCATCCGTTCTCCTTGTCCGGGGTGCTGCGTTGCTCGCCCGCGCGCGGGGCGAGGTCGGGGTGGAAGTAGCGCTTGCCGCGCGACACCGAGGCGAGGGCCGCGACGAGCGCCATCACGGCGGCCGCCGTGAAGACGGTGACCAGTCCGTTGTGGAACGGGCCGGAGATCAGCTGCGGGAAGAACTCCTTGCCGGTCAGCGCCGCCGAGTCGCTCGGCGACAGTCCGGAAAGGACACCCGGGCCGAGCAGGTGCGCCACCGGGTTGCTGCCGAGGAACGCCGCGAACAGCGTGCTCACGGGCGGCAGCTGGGCGACGGTCGCCGCGACGTCGGCGGGCACGCCGTGGGCCTGCAGCCCGCCGGTGAGCGTGGCCGGCAGCGAACCGGCCAGCCCCGCGATCATCAGTGAGAAGAACACGCCGATCGACAGCGCCGTGCCGGAGTTCTGGAACGTCGAGCGCATGCCGGAGGCGACCCCGCGCTGGTGGTCGGGGACGCTGCTCATGATCGCCGAGGTGTTGGGCGCCGAGAACATGCCCTGCCCGATCCCGCTGAGCACCAGCAGCGCCGCGAACACGGGGTAGGAGAAGTCCACGGGCAGCGCCAGCAGACCGAGGAACGCCGCCGCGACGAGCACGAGCCCGCCGGTCGAGAACAGCCGCGCGCCGAACCGGTCGGACAGGTAGCCCGACACCGGGCCCGCGATGAGGAACCCGACGGTGAGCGGCAGCAGGTAGATCCCCGCCCACAGCGGCGTCTTCTCGTACTCGTAGCCGTGCAGGGGCAGCCAGATGCCCTGCAGCCAGATGATGAGCATGAACTGCATGCCGCCGCGCGCGATCGCCGTGAGCAGCGCCGCGAGGTTGCCCGCGCTGAACGCCCGGATCCGGAACAGCGAGAGCTTGAACATCGGGTCCTTCACCCGCGACTCGATCACGCCGAACACCACGAGCAGCAGCACGCCGGCGCCGATCCCGCCGAGCACCCACGGGTTGCCCCAGCCGGTGGCCGCGTTTCCGTAGGGCTGGATGCCGTAGGTGATCGCCGCGAGCAGCACGCCGGTGCCGAGGGCGAAGGTGATGTTGCCGCCCCAGTCGACGCGCGCCCGCCGCGGCTTGCCGATCTCGCGCAGGCTGCGGATCGACCACACGGTGCCGAGGATGCCGAACGGCACGCTCACCCAGAACACCGCGCGCCAGTCGATCTCGGCGAGCAGACCACCCACGACGAGGCCGAGGAACTGCCCGGCCAGCGCGGTGATCTGGTTGATGCCCAGTGCCATGCCGCGCTGTTCGCGCGGGAACGCGTCGGTGAGGATCGCGGCCGAGTTGGCCGTGAGCATCGACCCGCCGACGGCTTGGACGATGCGCCAGCCGATCAGCCACAGCGCGCCCTGGCCGCCGTGGAACGGGTCGAACGACAGCGCCACCGAGGCGACGCTGAAGATCACGAACCCGACGTTGTACATCTTCACGCGGCCGAACATGTCGCCGAGGCGCCCGAGGGTGACCACGAGGACCGCGGACACCAGCAGGTAGCCCAGGATCATCCAGAGCAGGTAGCCGATGTTGGCCGGCGCGAGCGGGTCGAGCCCGATGCCGCGGAAGATGGCGGGCAGCGAGATGATCACGATCGACCCGTCGAGGGTCGACATGAGCACGCCGAGAGTGGTGTTGGAGAGGGCGACCCACTTGTACCGGTCGCCGCGGCTGGTGGCCGTGGTCGTCACAGTTCGTCCGCCAGGCGTTCGAGCAACGGGATCACCTCGAGCAGTCGGTGGCGTTCCTCGGCGCTGAAGCCGCCGGCCAGGGCCTGGGCGACGCGCTGGGTGCTGAGGGAACGCCGGTCGGTCAGGAGTTTTCGGCCGGTCGCCGTCACGGACATCAGGACGCGGCGGCCGTCGGCGGCGTCGGGGCTGCGGCTCACGAGCCCGCGTTCGACGAGCCCGGCCAGGGTGACGCCCATGGCCTGCGGCTTCACCCGCTCCTGCTCGGCCAGGTAGCCGGGCGTCGAGGGCCCGTCGCGGTCGAGCCGCGAGAGTACGGAGCTCTCCGAAAGCGTGGCCTCGCCGGCCACGTAGCCCTGCCGCATCCGCCGCACGAGCCGCCCGAGCGCGACCCTCAGGTCGGCGGCGGCCTCCACGAGATCCTTGCTGATCCGATCCGGCACATTAATCAACCTAGACTGATAAACCTGGGTTGATCAACCTTCGCGAAACACCCCTAACCGCACCGAATCGCCCAGTTCAGACGGGGGTGTGTCCGGCGTGGACCCGGCCCGAACAGCATGATCACGCCGGGTGGTGAACGATCAAGGAACTCCCGGGAACACGAAGGCCGCGCGACCTGTGACGCGGGTCGCGCGGCCTTCGAAACCGTCTGTCCTCAGTGGACGTGCACGGGCTCCCACTCGGGGAAGGGGTCCGCTGCCACCGGTTCGTCGGTGAGGCAGGCCTCGAGCGCGGCCAGCAGCGGGTCGCCGGCGAGCCCGACGCCGATGAAGACCAGCTCCTGCTGCGGCGCTTCGGCCACGCCCTGTGGTTCGAACCGCGCCACCGCGCCCGCCTGCGACCACAGGCCGAGCACGCCCGGTCGCGACGCGAGCGTGAAGAACCCCTTGGAGCGCAGCACGGTGCCGAACTCGCCCGAGTCGAGGCGGGTCGTGACGAAATCCCACAGCGCCACCGGGTCGAACGCCCGCCCGGCGCGGAACACGACGCTGGAGATCCCGTACTCCTCGGTCTCCGGCACGTGGTCGCCGTTGAGCTCCGCGACCCAGCCCGGAGCCTGCTGCGCGCGCAGCGGGTCGTGGCGGCCGGTGCCGAACACGCGCCCGAGCGGCACCCGCCCGAACTCCGCGGTCACGACGTCGGCGCCCGGGTTGAGCCGGCGCAGCGCCGCCGCGAGCCGGCCGGCCTCGGCGGGGGAGACGAGGTCGGTCTTGTTGAGCAGCAGCACATCCGCGAACTCGACCTGGTCCACGAGCAGGTCGCTGACCGTGCGCTCGTCGCCCTCGTACTGGTCCAGGCGGCGTTCGGCCAGCGAGTCGCCGCCGGCCAGCTCGCGGCCGAAGTTCACGGCGTCGACGACGGTCACCATCGTGTCCAGCCGCGCGCCGGACAGCGCCGGCGTGCCGTCGTCGCCGGGGAAGGAGAACGTGGCGGCGACCGGCATCGGCTCGGAGATGCCGCTCGACTCGATGAGCACGTGGTCGAACCGCCCGTCGGCGGTCAAGCGCGCGACCTCGTCGAGCAGGTCCTCGCGCAGGGTGCAGCAGATGCAGCCGTTGGTCAGCTCGACCAGGCGCTCCTCGGTGCGGGAAACGCTGTCGCGCACGAGCGCGGCGTCGATGTTGACCTCGCTCATGTCGTTCACGATCACCGCCACCCGCAGGCCTTCGCGGTTGGCGAGGATGTGGTTGAGCAGCGTAGTCTTGCCCGCGCCGAGGAACCCCGACAGGACGGTGACGGGCACGCTCACCGGTCGAGCCGCTGGAAGTGCTTGATCAGGCGGCGCGGCACGAGCTTGCGCTCGCCGTCGACCGTGATCGGCACCAGGTCGGGCACCGCCGCCTTCCACTGCGCCCGGCGCGCGCGGGTGTTGCTGCGGGACTTCTTCCGCTTCGGCACGGCCATCAGCGCGCACCGCCCTTCTCGCGACGGCCGTAGCGGCGGTGGAACTTCTCGACCTGGCCCGCGGAGTCGACGATCCGCTGGTTGCCCGTCCAGAACGGGTGCGACCACGAGCTGATGTCCACGACCACGAGCGGGTAGGTGTTGCCGTCGCTCCACTCGATCGTCCGGTCGGACGTGACGGTGGAGCGGGTGAGGAACGCGTCGCCCGTGGCCGAGTCGCGGAACACCACGGGGTGGTAGTCGGGGTGGATGCCGGGTTTCACTGCGGGTCTTCCTTCCGGTTCGCGGCGTTGACGTGCCGCTCTTCGTCTTCTTCGTCGGTCTCGGTCGTCTCGCACGGGTCCTCGTGCCACTCGCCGAACGGGTCGGGGTAGCTGCGCCAGGCAGCTTCTCCCTCGGCCAGCTCGGCGTCGGTGAGCAGCGCGGCGTGCAGTGCGTCCTCGATTTCCCGGGGTGGCACCAGGTCCGTGACCACCACGAGCTCCTGCGCGCGGTCGCCGTGCACCGGGTGCCAGCGCAGCGACGCGAGCGTGCGGCGCTCGGCGGAGACGTCGGCCCAGTCGGGGCCGTCGGGCGAGGCGAGCCACGGGCCGGCGTGCCCGATCGCGAGGCCGCCGCCGGCCGACTCGAGCCAGAACGCGATGTCGGGCTGGCTCGCGACCCACGCGCGGCCGCGGGTGCGGATCACGCCGCCCAGCAGCGTGTCGATCGCCTCGTGGAGGCGCTCGGGGTGGAACGGCCGCTGCGAGGTGAACGTGAGGACCTCGATCCCGCAGTCGGCGTGCAGCGGCGGCTGGCCCCGCAGGAGCGCGCCGTGCAGGTCGACCACCTCGCCGCGCCGCGAGTCCGCGGGCACGGCGGCGAACAGCAGCCCGGCGTTCGCGCCCTTCAGGACGACGCGGGGGACCGAGGGTGCGACGCGGTCGAGCACGGCGGCGGTCTTCGCGGCGCACCACGCGTCGGGCACCTCGCCCGCCAGCACCAGCACGTCGGCGAACTCCACCTGCGCGAGCGCGACCTGCGCGACGCTCCGCTCGTCCTCGGGGGAGCCGAGCAGGCCGCGTTCCAGGAGCAGCTCGTCGCCGGACGCGTCGGCGAGCCAGGTGGCGCGGTCGACGGTGGTGAACACGGCCTCGATCTCGACGTCGTCGCTCACGGGCCGGTCGCCAACCAGCACGTTGGCGATCGCCCAGCTCACCGGCTCCGGCTCCATCGCCTCGTCGAGGCGCAGCACGATCCGGTCCACCTCCGGCCGCCGGGCGAGGCTGCGAAGCAGTGGCAGGAGGTCTTCGCGCAGCGTGCAGTTCACGCAGCCGTGGGCGAGCTCCAGCGCGGTGAGCTGGTCTCGGGGGCCGAGGCGGATCCGCCTGCGGACGATGCCGCTGCCGATCTGCCGCAGGTCGTGGTGGACCACGGCGACGCCGGGGCCGGCGCGGCGCAGCAGTTCGGCGAGCTCGTCGTTGCCTTCGGCGGCGAGCCCGCTGACGAGCACGAGCGGGACACGCGGGTGTGGGGTCACTGAAGCTCCAGTCGACGGGACGGGGTACGGTGGCCAGCGTAATTGAAAACGAATATCACTATCAACTCGGGAGGGTCCGTGTCAGCCGTGTGCCAGGTCACCGGCCGCAAGCCGGGCTACGGCAAGCAGGTCTCGCACTCGCACCGCCGCACCTCACGGCGCTGGGAGCCGAACCTGCAGACCCGCCGTTACTTCGTGCCGAGCCTCGGCCGGACGGTGCGGCTCAAGGTGTCGGCGAAGGGCATGAAGACGATCGACAAGCGCGGGATCGACGCGGTTGTCGCGGAGCTGGCCGCGAAGGGGGTGAAGCTCTAGATGGCGAAGAGCACCGACGTCCGGCCGATCATCAAGCTGCGGTCCACCGCGGGCACCGGCTACACGTACGTGACGAAGAAGAACCGGCGCAACGACCCCGACCGGATGGTCCTGCGCAAGTACGACCCCGTGGCGCGCAAGCACGTCGAGTTCAAGGAAGAGCGCTGATGGCGAAGAAGTCGAAGATCGCGAAGAACGAGCAGCGGAAGGTGATCGCCGCCCGCTACGTCGAGAAGCGGCGGGCGCTCAAGGCCGTGATCGCCTCGCCGCACTCGTCGGCGCGGGACAAGGCCGACGCCGTGGTGGCGCTGCAGCGGATGCCGCGCGACGCGAGCGCCACGCGCATCCGCAACCGCGACACCGCCGACGGCCGCCCGCGCGGCTACCTGCGCAAGTTCGGCCTCTCGCGCGTGCGCATGCGGCAGATGGCGCACAACGGCGAGCTGCCCGGCGTCTCGAAGTCGAGCTGGTGAGCCGGATGCCGAAGCACGAACGCGCGCCCCGCAAGCGGGCGAACCCGTTGCACACCCGGGGGATCACCGAAGTCGACTGGAAGGACGTCGACCTGCTGCGGATCTTCATCTCCGACCGCGGCAAGATCCGCGCCCGCCGCGTGACGGGGCTGACGCCGAAGCAGCAGAAGCAGGTGGCCTCGGCCATCAAGAACGCGCGGGAGATGGCGCTGCTGCCGTACCCCAACTCGGCGCGCGGCTGACGAACCGGCGTCCCGGGAGCCGGCGTGCCAGACTCGGCGCATGGCTTCCGGGACGCCGTCGGACGAGGAGCTCGACCTGTGGGCCCGCGTGTTCACCATGGCGCGCGAGGGCGACACGGAACGCCTCGTCGCGTACGTCGACGCCGGCATCCCCGCGAACCTCGCCAACGACCGCGGCGACACCCTGGTGATGCTCGCCTCGTACCACGGGCACGTCGACACGGTGGCCGCGCTGCTGGCGCGCGGCGCGGATCCGAACCGGGTCAACGACCGGGGCCAGAGCCCGCTCGCCGGCGCCGTGTTCAAGGATGAGCCCGACGTCGTGAAGGCGCTGGTGGCGGGTGGTGCCGATCCGCACGCGGGCACGCCGTCGGCGGTCGAGGCGGCGGCGATGTTCGGCAACACCGGGCTGCTGGCCCTGCTGCAGCGCTGAGCGAGCGCGGCAGGCAGACTTTCCGGCTATGGACGACCCGCACTACCTCTCCGGACTCCAGCTCGCCGGCCGCCGCGTCGTGATGGTCGGGGGCGGCTCGGTCGCCCAGCGCCGCCTCCCGAGGCTCATCCGCGCGGGCGCGCGGGTGGAGCTGGTCTCGCCGCACACCACCCCGTCGGTGAGTGCCATGGCCGACGCGGGCGAGCTGGTCTGGCACGAGCGCCGCTACGCCGAGGGCGACCTCGCCGACGCCTGGTACGCGCTCGCCTGCACCGACGACCCCGAGGTCAACGCCGCCGTGTGCGCCGAGGCCGAACGCGAGCGCGTGTTCTGCGTGCGTGCCGACGAGGGGGAGTCCGGCAGCGCCGTGACCCCGGCTTCGGGCCGCCACGGCGGGCTGCTGTTCGGTGTCCTGTCCGGCGGTGAGCCGCTGCGTTCGGCCGCCGTGCGCGACAGCATCCTCGACGCCCTGCATGCCGGCACCGTCATCGACGGCCGCGCGCCACGGGACACCGACACCGAGCTGCCGGGCGTCGCCCTGGTCGGGGGCGGCCCGGGTGACCCGGACCTGATCACCGTCCGCGGGCGCCGGCTGCTCTCGCGCGCCGACGTGGTGGTCGTCGACCGCCTCGCCCCGCGTGAGCTGCTCGACGAGCTCGCGCCGGAGGTCGAGGTCGTCGACGCCGCGAAGATCCCGTACGGCCGCGCCGCGAGCCAGGACGTGATCAACAGCACGCTGATCGAGAAGGCCAAGGAGGGCAAGTTCGTCGTCCGGCTCAAGGGCGGCGACCCCTACCTGTTCGGCCGCGGGTTCGAGGAGGTCCTGGCCTGCGCCGTAGCGGGCGTGCCGGTCACCATGGTCCCGGGCATCACGAGTGCGTTCGCGGTCCCCGCCGTCGCCGACGTGCCGGTGACCCACCGCGGGGTCGCCCACGAGGTCGTGGTCGTCTCGGGTCACGTCGCCCCCGGCGACCCGCGCTCGCTGGTCGACTGGTCGCTGCTGGCCGGCCTGCGCGGCACGATCGTGCTGATGATGGGCGTCGAACGCCTGCCCCAGTTCGCCTCGGCGCTGCTCGACGGCGGCCGTCCCGCCGACACGCCGGTCGCCATCGTCGAGGACGGCACCATGCGGACGCAGCGCACGCTGCGCTCCACGCTGGGGCAGGTGGCCGGAGAAGCGGCCGCCGCGGGCGTGCGGCCGCCGGCGGTGATCGTCTTCGGCCCGGTGGCCGGACTGGCGAAGTGACGCGTCAGCTTTCGTAGCAGCGCTCGGCGAAGTCGGTGATCGCCGAGGTCAGGCGCTTCGGGTCGGAGCGCAGCTCGACCGGGCTGCGCGCCTGCACGAACTCGGCGCGCGGCATGTCCGCGGCCAGGGTGTCGGCGTCGCCGAAGGGGTGGATCGGGTCACCTTCGTGGCCGATCACCAGCGCGGGCGTGGTGATGGCCCGGCGAACCGACTTCGGCGGCGCGATCCGGCCGAACAGCACGCCGTGCAGGAGCGCGGCCATCGGCGCGGGCTGCTGGGTCAGGGTGTCGGTGACGACGTCGACCCACTGGCTGCCGTGGGGCACGAGGTTGGCCGCCAGGGCGACGCCGCGCACGGTCACGGGCAGGAAGCGCGCGGCGAACAGCAGCGGGGCGAACGTGAGCAGCCCGGCGACGATCGCGTTGTCCAGCACCGGCATTTCCACGACCAGCCCGCGGGCGCGGGCCGGCTGCGCGACCGCCACCTCGAGCGCGACGTTCGCGCCGAGCGACGTCCCGCCCAGCACGGCGTCGTCCAGGCCGAGGTGGTCGAGCAGTGCCACGGCCTGCTCGCCGAACGCCGGCATCGAGTAGCGCCACGACTCGGTCGGCCGGTCGGATTCGCCGTGGCCCAGCAGGTCGAGGGTGATCACGCGGAAGCCCGAGCGCGCGAGCCGGCGGGCCAGGGGCGCGTGCATGCGGCGGGTGAACATGATGCCGTGCATCAGCACCACGACGCGCTCGCCCGAGCCGTACTCGGTGTAGGCGAGGCGCTGGCCGTCGCAGGTGAACGAGCCGGACAGCTCGATCGGGCGCGAGCGGCGCGCCGGCGGGGGATCCGCCGGCAGGTCGTCGACGGCAAGAACGGGGGCCGGGCTCATGCGCCACCTTCCTCTCGTGGTCGAGGGCCGCTTCGATCTCTCGTGTCCATCCCAGGAAAGCATCCCGCGACCGAATTGGCACAGCGTCAACCGGATGGTTCAAGATGACAGGCATGACCGCACCTGCCGACTCCCTGCCCGATCTCGCCTCGCTGAAGGTCGACCTCGACGGCCCCGTCGCCGAAGTCACCCTGCTCGGCCCGGCGAAGGGCAACGCCATGGGCCCCGACTTCTGGCGTGAGCTGCCGTTGGTCTTCGCCGCCCTCGACGCCGACCCGCGCGTGCGCGCGATCGTGCTCACCGGCAGCGGCGCGCACTTCTCCTACGGCCTCGACCTGCCCGCGATGATGGGCGGCTGGGCCCCGATGCTGGCCGGCGACGCGCTGGCCGGCCCGCGCACCGACTTCCACCGCGAAGTCCGCCGCCTGCAGGAGTCCGTGAGCTCGATCGCCGAGTGCCGCAAGCCCGTGATCGCCGCCGTGTCCGGCTGGTGCATCGGCGGCGGCGTGGACGTGATCAGCGCGGCCGACGTGCGCCTCGCCAGCGCCGACGCGAAATTCAGCGTGCGCGAGGTGAAGGTCGCGATCGTCGCCGACCTCGGCAGCCTGCAGCGGCTCGCCACGATCGTCGGCGAGGGCCACGTGCGGGAGCTCGCCCTGACCGGCAGGGACGTCGACGCCGCCCGCGCCGAGAAGATCGGCCTGGTCAACGACGTCTATCCCGACCAGGAGACCCTGCTGGCCGAAGCGCGCAAGCTCGCCGCCGACATCGCCGCGAACCCGCCGCTGGTCGTGCAGGGGACCAAGCAGGTGCTCGCCGCCAACACCGAGCGCCAGGTCGCCGAGGGCCTGCGCTACGTCGCGGCCTGGAACTCCGCGTTCCTCCCGAGCAAGGACCTCGCCGAGGCCGTGCAGGCGTTCATGGAGCGCCGCGCGCCCGAGTTCAAGGGCGAGTAGAACAGGCACGTACGCGAGCACGAGGGAGCACGACGTGAGCAATGGCGCTTCGGGGAACCAGCGGGCCGGCGAGGCCCACCAGGTCTTTCGGGAGGCGCGGGACTACCTCCAGTCCCACCGCGAGGACTACGACACCGCCGTCCGGGAGTTCGCGTGGCCGCGGCCCGCGGAGTTCAACTGGGCGCTCGACTGGTTCGACGTGGTGGCCCGCGACCCGGCGAACGCGCAGCGGTACGCGCTGTGGATCGTCGAGGAGGACGGCACCGAGAACCGCTGGACCTACCCGGAGATGTCCGCCCGCTCCGACCAGGTCGCCACGTGGCTGCGCCGCCTCGGAGTCTCGCGCGGCGACCGGCTGATCCTCATGCTGGGCAACCAGGGCGAGCTGTGGGAGACGATCCTCGCCGCGATCAAGCTCGGCGCCGTGATCATCCCGGCCTCGACGCTGCTCGGGCCGGCCGACCTCGCCGACCGCGTCGAGCGCGGCAAGGCCAAGCACGTGGTCGTGCGCTCGGCCGACGCCCCGAAGTTCGCCGACGTGGCGGGCGGCTACACGCGCATCGCCGTCGGCGAGCCGGTGGAAGGCTGGCACGCCTACGCCACCGCATACGCCGAGCCGGCCGGTTTCACCCCGGACGGCGTGACGGCCGCGGCCGACCCGCTGCTGCTGTACTTCACCTCGGGCACCACGGCGAAGCCGAAGCTCGTGCAGCACACGCACGTGTCCTACCCGGTCGGGCATCTGTCCACAATGTACTGGATCGGCCTCGAGCCGGGCGACGTGCACCTGAACATCTCCTCGCCCGGCTGGGCGAAACACGCGTGGAGCAACGTGTTCGCGCCGTGGAACGCCGAGGCGACGGTGTTCCTCTACAACTACACGCGTTTCGACGCCACGGCGCTCATGGCGCAGATGGACCGCTGCGGGGTCACGAGCTTCTGCGCGCCGCCCACCGTGTGGCGCATGCTCATCCAGGCCGACCTGACAGCGTTGAAAACCCCGCCGCAGAAGGTGGTCGGCGCGGGCGAGCCGCTCAACCCCGAGGTGATCGAACAGGTCGAGAAGGCCTGGGGCGTCACCATCCGCGACGGGTTCGGCCAGACCGAGAGCAGTGTGCAGATCGCCAACACCCCCGGCCAGGCCGTGGTTCCCGGCTCGATGGGCCGGCCGCTGCCGGGCTTCGTGGTGGCGCTGGTCGACCCGGTCACGGGCGAGCGCGCCGGTGAGGGCGAGATCTGCCTCGACCTCGCGCACCGGCCCGTCGGCCTGATGGTCGGCTACGCGGACGACGACGAGCGCACGTCGGAAGCGTTCCGCGACGGCTACTACCACACGGGTGACGTCGGTTCGATCGACGAACGCGGCTACATCACCTACGTCGGGCGCACCGACGACGTGTTCAAGGCGTCGGACTACCGGATCTCACCGTTCGAGCTGGAGAGCGTGCTGCTGGAGCACGAAGCGGTGGCGGAGGCCGCCGTGGTGCCCGCCCCGGATCCGATCCGGCTCGCGGTGCCCAAGGCCTACGTCGTGCTGGCCGCGGGCCACGAGCCCACCGCGGACACCGCCCGCGCGATCCTGGCGTACGCGCGGGAGCACCTCGCGCCGTACAAGCGGATCCGGCGCCTGGAGTTCGCCGAGCTGCCGAAGACGATCTCCGGCAAGATCCGCCGCGTCGAGCTGCGCGGGCGCGAGCACGAGAACACCCGGCCCGAGGGCGAGTACCGCGAGGACGACTTCCCGGACCTCAAGGCCTGAGGTCGCGCGGCCGTCGTCCCGTCCGCCTCACTCCGACGGGACGACGGCCGCGAACACCGTCTGCTCGCCTTTGCTGCACGTGGTGCCGCCCTGCGCCGCCGGCGGGCCGGAGGTGCACAGCCAGCCGGACACGGTGTCGTTCACGGCGTCGTTGGACCCGGTGCCCTGCCGGCCGGCGATCTTCGCGTGGAAGTCGCGCACGAGCGCCATGGCCTCGGCGCACGGCACCCCGCCGGCCCGGCTGTCGAACACGTACAAGGTCAGCCCGCTCGCGGCCGTGACGGTGCCGCAGGACCCCGGAACGGCGGGCGTGCTGCTCGGGGCCTTCGCACGCGTGCTCGACGGCGCCTGCGTCGTTTCAGGCGGCGGGGGAGGGACCGAGTGCGCCGACGAGGTCGTCGGCGGCGCCGTGGTCGCGGACGGTGGTGGCGGTACCGCCGCCCGGGGCTCGGGTTCGCCCGAACAGGCGGCGAGCGCCGGCAGCACGAGCCAGGCCGCGAGCAGCGGCCGCCACGCGGGCTTCGACGGGGGCACCGGGGTCCTTTCGCCAGGGGTCCTTCCGGGCATTCTGGCCCGCCTCCGGCGCCGTGACCCGCACCGACACCCGGCGCGGCGGGCGGAGGTTACCGGAACCGGGGCTTCCGCCTCGGCGGGCTCCCCCGGCGGGGAGTCTATTGTGGACGGTTAAGCTGGTGTTAACGCACTGATACAGCGCGAATTCCTTCCTCACCGATCGGACGAATCTTCGCGGCGGTCGTTAACGTCCGCCGCCTTCGGACCGAAATACGTGAGGAGCGCCCAGGGCGTTCCCGTCCCCGATCACCCGCCGACCCCGAGAGACAAGAGCACCGCACAGCATGACCACCGAAACGGCCACCGAGCCCGGCACCCCGTCCGCGTCCGACCTCACCGACCCGACCGCGCGGCCCGCCACGCCGCCCACGGCGCCCTGCAGCGTCGTGTGGTGCTGCGGCCGCCCGTACGTCCTCGAAGGCCGAGCCGGCCGCGCCCGCTGGGTCGGCAACGACGACCGCGGCCGCCCCGAGCGCCTCAGCAACGCCGAGCTGCAGCGCCGCGGCTGGAGCCACCGCCGCGCCGGCTGAGCGCCGCCGCTTTTCCCCTCACAGCCCCGCGGTCGGGTCGCGCGCCACGAACCCGCGACCCGACCGCGTGACCACCGGCGTCGGTGCCGGTCCGCACCTCTAGGCTGAGCCGGTGACCACGGTCCCCGAGCCCAAGACGGAGCCTTCCCTGCTGCGGCAGGCGTTCAACGTCCCCAATCTCCTGTCGCTGCTGCGGCTCGCGGGCGTGCCCGTGTTCCTCTGGCTGCTGCTCGGCCCGAAGGAGGACGGCTGGGCGCTCGCGCTGCTCGTCTTCTCGGCGCTGACCGACTGGCTCGACGGCAAGCTCGCCCGCTGGCTCGACCAGATGTCGCGGCTGGGCCAGCTGCTCGACCCCGCGGCCGACCGGCTCTACATCCTCGCGACGCTGGTCGCGTTCCTCATCCGCGACATCATCCCGTGGTGGGTCGTCGTGCCGCTCGTGCTGCGCGAGGCCGTGCTGGCGATCTGCGTGCTCGTGTTGCGCCGCGGCGGGTTCGCGCCGCCCGAGGTGACCTACATCGGCAAGGGCGCGACGTTCGTGCTCATGTACGCCTTCCCGTTCCTGCTGCTCACGCAGGGCGGCTCGACCGTGGCCGTGGTGGCCCGGCCGATCGCCTACGCCTTCATGGTCTGGGGCGGGGTGCTCTACGTCTGGTCCGGCGCGCTCTACGTCGTGCAGGCGGTGCGCGCGCTTCGCAGCCGGTGATGGAAGACTGCCCGCGACGAAGTCGGTTCGAGGAAGGGGAGGGGCGTTGACCACTCCAGAAGAGCTGCGTTACACCGAGGAACACGAGTGGGTGGCCACGCGTGAGGGTGCGCTGGTCCGCGTGGGCATCACGGAGTACGCCCAGGACCAGCTCGGCGACGTGGTGTTCGTCGACCTGCCCGAGGTCGGCAAGCACGTCGACGCGGGCGACGTCTTCGGCGAAGTGGAGTCCACCAAGAGCGTCTCGGAGCTGTTCGCACCGGTCGACGGCGAGATCGTCTCGGTGAACGCCGCGGTCTCCGATTCGCCCGAGTTGATCAACTCCGACCCGTACGGCGAGGGCTGGCTCGTGGAGATCCGCCTCGACGACCCCGCGGGGCTCGACGCCCTGCTCGAAGCCGAGGCGTACCAGGCGCTCATCACCGGCTGAGGCGGGTTCGGCCTGGCCCGGGGGTTCCGCCCGCCGAAGGGGGAGCCCCGGGGTCCCGAACCGATCAGGCACGGTACGTTGGCAGCTACACGTTCTTGGTCATAGGCAACATTGTGTGTAGAGGAGAGCTCAGGTGAGCACGAACGACGGGCCCGGCGTTCCCCCGGAGCAGTCTCCGGAGCGGACCTCTGTCTTCCGGGCCGACTTCCTGGCCGATGTCGAAGGCCAGGAGTCCGCACCGGCTGCCGAGGCACCGGTCCAGGGCGTCGACGCCCTGCCCCCGGGTTCCGCCCTCCTGGTCGTGAAGCGGGGCCCCAACGCGGGCTCGCGCTTCCTGCTGGACCGCGACACCACGAGCGCGGGCCGGCACCCCGACAGCGACATCTTCCTCGACGACGTCACCGTTTCCCGCCGGCACGCCGAGTTCCGGCGTGAGGGCGGGGAGTTCGTGGTGATCGACGTCGGCAGCCTGAACGGCACCTACGTCAACCGCGAGCCGGTCGACCAGGCCGTGCTGGCCGGCGGCGACGAGGTGCAGATCGGGAAGTTCCGCCTGGTCTTCCTGACGGGCCCGGGGCACGGGGGCCAGGGGGCACAGTGACGGCGGCCGGGCAGCCCGGTCGTTCGGAGGCCCGGCGCGACGGGTTGAGCATCGGGGCGGTCCTGGCGCAGCTGCGCGGCGACTTCCCCGATGTCACCATCTCCAAGATCCGGTTCCTCGAGGCGGAAGGCCTGGTCCGGCCGGGCCGCACGCCCTCGGGGTACCGGCAGTTCGCCCCGGCGGACGTGGAGCGGCTTCGCTTCGTGCTGTCCGCGCAGCGGGACCACTACCTCCCGCTCAAGGTCATCAAGGAACAGCTGGACGCGGCGGACTCCGGAGCGGAGCCCGCCGCGCCCGCGCCGCGGCTGCCGCGGAAGCTGGTGTCGCTCGACCCGGCCGACACCGGCGGGCTGCCCGACGCCGACGACTTCGAGACCGGTCCCGAGATCCGGCTGACGCAGGAGGAGCTGCTGGCGCGAGCCGGCATCACCGCCGCGACGCTCACCGAGCTGCAGCAGTACGGGCTCGTGCGGCCGGGTGCGGCGGGGTTCTTCGGTCCCGACGCGGTGCTGATCGCGCGCACGGTGAAGGCGATGACCGAATTCGGTATCGAGCCGAGACATCTGCGTGCCTTCCGCGCAGCGGCCGACCGCGAAGTCGGCCTGCTGGAGCAGATCGTGACCCCCGTGTATCGCCACCGTGACGCGGATGCGAAAGCGAGGGCCGACGAGGTGGTCCGGGAGCTGGCCGCGCTGTCCGTCACGCTCCACACGCTCCTCGTGAAAGCGGGGATCCGGGGAGTCACCGGTGGTTGAACCGGACGTAACGGGCCGAACACCGGTGTGCGTCACATGTCAATGACTGAATGTTCGGCACCGTATGCCGTACCGTGAGAGTCGGTTTGCGGTGCAGCGAACCGAGAATGTCCGCCACTAGCGAGCACAGCGCCCGGATGACGGGTAGCGTCGAACCCAACGGCGCGAGTACGTCGCAAGCGCTGCAGCCCGTGTGCACGAGAGGGAGGCGAAACCCGATGAGCGAGATGCGCGTCGTCGGTGTGCGGGTGGAGCTGCCCGCCAATCAGCCGATCTTGTTGCTGCGGGAAACCGAGGGCGAGCGCTACCTGCCGATCTGGATCGGCTCGGTCGAGGCCACCGCCATCGCCTTGGAGCAGCAGGGAGTACGACCCGCCCGGCCCCTGACCCACGACCTCCTCAAAGAGGTCATCGGGGCGCTCGGCCGCGAGCTGGAGCAGGTCGTGATCACGGACCTGAAGGAAGGCACCTTCTTCGCCGAGCTCGTCTTCGACGGCGACATCCGGGTGTCCGCGCGTCCCAGCGACTCGGTCGCCCTGGCGCTGCGGATCGGGGTCCCCATCCACGCCGTGGACGCGGTGCTGGAGGAGGCGGGCCTGATCATCCCGGACGAGCAGGAGGACGAGGTCGAGAAGTTCCGCGAGTTCCTCGACTCCGTGTCCCCCGAAGACTTCCGCGGCGCCGACACCTGAGCCGCCGGCGGCGGGAACGCGGCCGCACACCACGTTCCCGCCTTGTTTCCGGATTTCACTGCTTCGCAGCGGTCGCCCTCTCGAAGAGGTCGGCGATTTCCCGCCCGTAGCGGTCGAGGTCGGTCGACGGGTCGGCGGCGTAGGCCGCTGCCACCCCGTCGATGGCCTGCGCGATCGACATCGCCATCACCTCCGGCGCGAACGCGCCGAACACCCCCTCGTCCTGACCCTGCTTGAGCTGGCGCTGCACACCGCCCACCCGCATCTGGTCCACGAGCACCGAGGTCATCGACCAGCCGTCCGCGTCGTCTGCGTTGGCCGAGAGCTCCGCGAGCACCCGGACGCACTCCGGGTAGTCGCGCAGGAACGCCACCGACGTCTCGATGTGGGCCCGCAGGTTGCCCGGCCGGTCGCCGGGGTCGAGGGCCTTGCTGCGGTCCTGCAGGAACATCGCCTTCGTCTCCGACACCGTGCTCAGCACGGCCTGCATGAGCCCGGCCTTGTTCGCGAAGTGGTAGGAGATCATGCGGGTGCTGCTCAGCCCCGCGCGTTCCTTGATCTTGGCGAACGTGGTGCGCGCGTACCCGTGCTCGGCGATCGTCGCGATGGTCGCCGCGATGATCTGCGCCCGGGTCGTCGCCTCCGTGACGCTCAGCCCGAGCTCTGCTTGCGTGTCGAAGTTTACTCGCATGAGTAATAAGTTACTCGGCTGAGTAAAACGTGTCAAACCCGTACGGCGAACGGACCAAAGGCTCAAGACGAGCTTGAGGTGCGCCGCGCGTCGCGTTGACCGGCCCGCGGCGCGGCCTTACCGTCGAAGGCGGTAAATCGCCACGATGTGATTCTCCGACCGGAGCACGATCGTGGCGGTTCTCCCCGGCCGGTCCCGCTCCTGGGCTCGACCGGTGTCGTTCGCCGGCCGCCAGGTCGGGCGAAGGGAGGCTTGCGTGGTCGAGGCTGGTAGTCCGGAGAGGCCGCCCGTTCGTGCCGCCGATGGCGAGCAGGGTGAGCTGTTCCCCGACGCCTCCCTTCCGGACGAGCTCGTCGGCTATCGCGGCCCCGCCGCGTGCCAGATCGCGGGGATCACGTACCGCCAGCTCGACTACTGGGCCCGGACGAAGCTGGTCGCGCCGAGCATTCGCACCGCGCACGGTTCGGGCTCGCAGCGGCTGTACTCGTTCAAGGACATCCTCGTCCTGAAGGTCGTGAAGCGGCTGCTGGACACCGGGGTCTCGCTGCAGAACATCCGGGTCGCGGTGGAGCACCTGCGCGTGCGCGGCGTGCGCGACCTCGCGAAGGTCACCCTGTTCTCCGACGGCACCACGGTGTACGAGTGCACCTCGCCGGAGGAGATCGTGGATCTGCTCCAGGGCGGACAGGGTGTGTTCGGCATCGCCGTCAGCGGCGCGATGCAGGAGATCAGCGGCACGATCCACGAGTTCCCCGCCGAACGTGCCGACGGCGGCGTGATCGAATCGGTCGTCCCGGACGAACTCACCCAGCGCCGCAACTCCCGCCGCACCGGGTGATCACCGCCCGCGAGGGCGAGGTATCCTGACTGCGCGGTCGACGAACCCGCGCGGGAGAGACCGAGCCGGCATCCACGAGCTCGGCGCCGAAGGAGCAAGTCCTCCCCGGAACCTCTCAGGCACCCTGGACCGCGCGGACGAGACGCCTCTGGAAAGTGGGCCCGCTGGACACCACCAGCCGGTTCCGCCGACGGTGCAAACCCGCGTATCCACGCGGGTGAAACTCTCAGGCGCCCCACGGGGTACGGACAGAGTGGGGAGGACCTCGGACCCGATGCTCACCGGGCCGGGGCCGGGTGGTTCAGACCTCCGGATCACGATCTTTTCCGGCGGGCCGCGCAGCGGTCCCGGTCTCGTGCGGCCGCCGGTTTTCCCGCCGTGGATGCGCCTTTCCGGTGATCCGCGCCGACTCGGCCGTCCACTGTGGAGCCACGGCGGACCCGTCCGCTCACGGGTCCGCCGTGGCTCCGGCCCCACGACCTCAGCCCGGGATCTTGTCCAGGAACCCGTGCACCTTGGCGATCCGGCCGTCGGCCAGCTCGACGACGTCGAACCCGATGGCGAGCGGCTCGTCGGCGCCCGGCGCGGTGAGGTACCACTGGAACCGCGCCAGGTCGTGGTGGGCGTCGGGCGCCTTGGGCAGGCTGAACGTCAGCCCGGCGAACTGCGCCTGTGCGCCGCCGATGAACCCGTCGATGCCGTCGTGGCCGGTCACCGAGCCCAGGGGATCGGTCATGGACGCGTCGGGGGTGAAAACCTCGGCGACGAGGGCGCGGCGGCGCTCGGCGTCGGTCTCGTTCCAGATCGCGATGTACTGCTCGACAGTGCTCGTCACGTCGGACACGGGAAAGCTCCCTTTGCTTGGCGGACAACGGGTTCGCCGTCCTGGTGCCGCCAAGACTGCTGCGCCGGGCGCGGTTCGTCGATTACGCCGGAGGTAATCACCGCACCCGACGCATGCCGCCTCCGGCGATTACCCGCGAGGTAATGGCCTGAGCGCGAGCGGACCCGTAGCGTCGGGGGCGTGACGACTTCGGTGAAGGCCCCCGCACGGCGCGCGGTCGGCGAACTCCTGCGGGAGTGGCGCGACCGGCGCCGCATCAGCCAGCTCGACCTGGCGATCGCCGCGGACATCTCCACGCGGCACCTGAGCTTCGTCGAGACCGGCCGCTCCAAGCCGAGCCGCGAGATGGTGCTGCGCCTCGGTGAGCACCTCGAAGTGCCGCTGCGCGAACGCAACCGGCTGCTGCTGGCCGCCGGCTACGCCCCCGCGTACGGCGAGACCGAGCTGGGGGCGCCGGAGCTGACGGCCGTGCGCGACGCCGTCCGCCAGCTGCTGACCGGCCACGAGCCGTACCCCGCGGCCGTCGTCGATCGCGGCTGGAACCTCGTCGACGCCAACACGAGCCTCGGTGTGCTCGTCGAGGGTGTGGCACCGGAGCTGCTGACACCGCCCGTGAACGTCCTGCGCGCGACCCTGCACCCCGACGGCATGGCTCCGAACGTGCTGAACCTGGGGGAGTGGCGGGCCCACCTGCTGGGCCGCCTGCGCCGCCAGGTCGAGCAGACGGCCGACGCCGGGCTCGCCGAGCTGCTGGCCGAGCTGCGGGAGTACCCGTGCGACCAGCTGGTGCCCGAGGTCGAGGTGCCCGGACCGGGCGACATCTTCGTCCCGCTGCGCTACCTCCACCGGGGCACGGAGCTCACGTTCTTCAGCACGGTCGCGACGTTCGGCACGCCGCTCGACGTCACGCTCGCCGAGCTGGTCATCGAGTCCTTCTACCCGGCGAACCCGGAGACGGCCGCGTACCTGCGGGCCCGGGCGAGCACCTGAGCAGGACCGCTGGATCGTGCGGCGGGGTGCCGAGCCCCCGGGCCGGGGGAGTGGAAGGATCGGAGCGGTCACCCCAGGACACCGCAGTGAGGATCCGCCTTCATGGCCAACCCGCCCCTGCTCACCCTGAACAACTCCGTCACCATCCCGCAGCTCGGCTTCGGCGTGTACCAGGTCCGCGCCGCGCAGGCCGGGAAGGTGATCGGCGCCGCGATCGAAGCCGGCTACCGCAGCATCGACACCGCCGCGATGTACGGCAACGAGGCCGAGGTCGGTGAAGCCATCCGCGCTTCGGGCCTGCCGCGGGACGAGTTCTTCGTGACCACGAAGCTGTGGAACGACCAGCACGGGTACGACAACGCGTTGCGCGCCTTCGACCACAGCGCCGCCGCGCTCGGCCTGGAGCGGATCGACCTGTTCCTCATCCACTGGCCGCAGCCGCGCCGCGACCGGTACGTGGAGACCTGGCGGGCGCTGGAGCAGCTCTACCGCGACGGGCGGGTGCGCGCGATCGGCGTGTCGAACTTCGGCATCACCCACCTGAGCCGGCTGCTCGACGAGACCGACGTGGTCCCGGCCGTGAACCAGGTCGAGCTGCACCCCTGGCTGCAGCAGCTGCCGCTGCGTACGTTCCACGCCGAGCACGGCATCGCCACGGAGGCCTGGAGCCCGCTCGCGCGCGGCCGGCTGCTGGGCGAGCGCGTGATCACGGCGCTCGCGGCCAAGTACGGCAAGACGCCCGCCCAGCTCGTGCTGCGCTGGCACCTGCAGATGGGCACGATCGCCATCCCGAAGTCGGCGACGCCGGCGCGGATCCGGGAGAACTTCGCCGTGTTCGACTTCGAGCTCGCCGACGACGACCTCGCGGCGCTGGCGGAGCTCGACAACGGCACCCGCACGGGCGCCGACCCCGACACCTTCGGCTGAGCCGCGCCGCCCGGCGCGCGAAAACGGCCGGCCCCGGAAGTTCCCGGGACCGGCCGTTCCGGCGTTACGCCAAGCCGCGGGTCAGGACGCCCGGATGCCGGCGGCCGCGAAGTCGGCCAGCTGGGCGGGCTCCTTGAGGAACGCGCGGAAGCTCTGCGTGGCGCGCTGCTGGTTCTCGTCGGTGGCCGTGCCGCCGACGGACGCCGCCGCGAGGCCCACGAACGGGTAGTCGGCGGGCGGGCCCGAGCCGATCGGCATTGCCGGCGAGCCGATGAGCTCGGGCTTGGCGTTCGTCAGCTGCGTGACCCAGTACGACGACTCGGGGATCCAACCGTCGGGCAGGCCGCCGATGGTCGAGAGGTCGGTCTTGCCGGTCAGCGCGTCGAGCACCACCGAGGACGGCTTGGTCGTGACGTTGACCTGGAAGCAGGCGCCGTGCACCGGGGTCAGATCGGCGTCCCAGCGGCTCGCGGCGGCCTCGACCGGCTTCGCGACCTGCGGGGTCACGACGAGCCTGACGGTGGTCCGGTTCCCGCCGCAGCTGGCAGCCTGGGCTTCGGCGCGGTTGTTGAGCACGCTGTCGGCCCAGTTCCAGCCGAAGACGCCGAGCGCGACCAGGACGACGAGCCCGGCACAGGCGATGGGCCACTTGGCGATCCGGCGGCGCGGCGCCTTCGCGGCGACGATGCGGTGTGAGCCCGTCGTCTCGCTGCGGCCCTGCTGGCGCTTCGGCGGATCGAGAGGGTGCGGCACCGGCTCTTCGGCCAGTGTGTGTCGCCCCATCGTTGTCCTTTCGAGATGTGCGCACACGCGCTGCTATGCAATCAAACCGTTATCACTCTAACAGGTTAGCGACCCTGGGTGAATATTATGACTCAGAGTTGCACGGTCTGTACACAATTCACCGGATGCCGCCGAGCAGGTGACGGCAGCGCGCGAATCGGCAGAGCGCGAGCCGGCCGAGCCCGTGGCGGGAACGGGTCCGGCCCGCGACGAGGTGTAGAAAATACCCCGCCGCGGGCCGGACTTGATCAGCGGCTCACCGAACGCGCCTCACAGGAGGCACAACAGGGAACACGCCTTGGCCGAAGACCACGCCGAGTGCGACGGCGGGGTCCCGGCCGGGGCGTTGGCCGGGGTGTAGCTCACCTTGGCCTGGTTGGTGATCGGGAACAGGTTGAGCAGGGCGTGGGTGGCGCAGTACACCTGCTTCGACTGGCCGGGTTCCAGCGAGAACGCGTCCGCCGCCTGGCACGACGGCTCGACGCTGTCCACCACGTGCGTGCCGCTGATCCCCACCGGTCCGTGGTCGGTCACCGTGATCCGCCAGTACGCCGTGGCGTCGAGCAGGCCGAGGACGCCGACCGGCGCCTGTTTCGCCCAGGGTCCCGAGCCGCCCGGCCCGCACTTCGCCGCGCTCGCCGAGGTGCAGATCTCCTTCTCGACGCTCACCACGGGGGTGCAGGCCGCACCCGGTGCGACCGGGAGCGCCACCGTGTTGGAGGTGAACGTCCCGGCCGGGTCGGTGCCGGTCGCGGTGTCGGACACGCCGCTCACGCTGCAGTCGGTCGAGATCGCCGCGCGGAAGCACACCTGTGGCGCGTCACCGGTGAAGTCGACGACGAGCTGCGGCTGGTTGCCGCCGGTGAAGTCGGCGGAGCTCTTCAGCACGAGCGTGGTGGTCACCGTAAGCGAGGTGTGGGCGGTGGCCGACACCCCGCTCAGGTCGACCGAGCCGTCGGGGGCGAAGCCCGGGTTGGCCACGACCGCGCCGTCCTGGTCCAGGACGGTGACCCGCGAGGCGGTGAGGTCGACGTTCGCCGGCGTGATGCCGGTCAGCCGCGCCACGCCGTAGCCCTGCACGTGGCCGCTGCCGCCGTCGCAGTAGAACTCGCCCGGCTCGAGCGTCACCTGGGCACCGGAGCGCAGGCACGGAGACGCGCCGGTGGCCGGGTCCATCGAGAACAGCACGCCGGCGTCGCCGAGGCCGATCAGGCAGCCGGTGGGGGCGTCGAAGCTGTAGCCGTAGTCCCGGGTCGCGCCCACCGTCGGGTGCGTGACGGGTACGGGCAGCCCGGCACACGCCGTCGCGGTGGTCCAGTCGTGGCAGAACGTCGCGCCCGCGTACGGGCCGCCCCACACCGGGAGGTAGCTGCGCTGGTGACCGGCGGGGTCGATGACCACCTCGGGGTTGAACGCCAGCACGTTGGCCGGCAGGTTCGCCATCGTGGCCGGGGTGGCCAGTGGTGCGCCGGCGACGGTGAAGCACGTGGTGACGTCGGTGGTCCCGTTCGTCGTCGAGCAGACACCGGCCGTGGTGCCGTCGGTGCCGAACGCGGTGTAGGCGTTGTAGGTGTAGTTGCCGGCGGGTCCGGTCGGGCGGGGGCTCGCCCAGCCCGCGCACGCCGCGTTGGTGGCCGGGTCGAAGCAGCCCAGTTCCGGCTGCCCGAGGCCCGGGTAGGACGAGGACGCGAAGACCTTGCCGGCCACGACGTCCAAGGCTCCGTACATGAGATCCCCGGAACCGGGGCGGTCACCGCTCGGGCGCACGATCGGCGCGTACGGCTGGCCGGCGCACGCGGCGTGCGTGGAGAGCGACCAGCAGACGACGGCGCCGGTGGTGGCCACGCCGTAGAGGTTGCCGCCGGTTTCGACCAGCCCGGCGAGGCTGTTCACGGCCGACGGCGCCCCGCCGGTGGCCAGGAGCGGCCAGTACCCGCAGTTCGCCGCCGCGGCCAGGTCGAGGCAGCCCACGCCGATCGACGCGGCGGTCACGGCGGGGTAGTAGACCGTGGAGCTCTTGGCGGGGTCGCGCACGTACTGCGGGGTGAGCGTGGAGGCGATGTCCCCGGTGGCGCCGGTGCCGAGCGGTCCCGGTGTGGTGTTCAGCGGCTTGGGCCAGGTCCCGCCCGGGCAGCGCCCGCCGGTGCCGAGGTCGCTGCACACCAGCTTCGGCACGGTCGCGCCGAGGTGGTGGAAGACGTTCCAGGCCTGCAGGGCGCCGCTCGGGGTGCGCTGCAGGATCGGGGTGAACCCGTCGCCTCCGGTCGCGGTGGCGACCGCCTGCACGGGTGGGGTGAGCACCCCGGACATCGAGGTGGCGTCGGGGCCCGAGCGCGGGTCGACCGCCCGCACCGCGACGGTGCCCGAGGCGGGTTCGGTGGTGGTGAAGGTGCTGCCGTCGGTCGACCACGACGGGGTCCAGCCGGGTGGCACGTGCAGCGATCCGGCTTGGTAAGTCTGTCCGGCGCCGACGGGGTCGGTGATGGTGGCGGGCCCGGCGGTGGTGGCGCGGTCGTCGTAGGCGACGACCCAGGTCGGGGTGTCGCCGTGGCCGGCCGGGGACGACACCCCGTGGACGGATTTCGTCAAGGTCGACCCGGTGGTCGCCGGCGCCGGATCGGCCGACGCCGAGGAGGGGAACGCGGCGGCCACCAGGAACAGCGGCAGCACGGACAGCCCGAGGCGGCGCACGCGCGCGCGTCTTCGCATGAATGGTCCTCGATCCGTTCGGGAAAGATTTCCAGGAAAGGTTTTCCTGGTCGAAGAAAAATCGTAGATCGTCGGGGTGTGCCGATGAACCGGCCTCACCCGTGCGCCCGGAAAAGCGACGCGAACAGCTCAGCCGGCGCCGGAAGCTCTTCTCTGACCAGCATTTCCGGGAGTCCGGTTCACCTGAACGTGGGGCCGACGCCGCCTTTCGGTGCCGTGGCGGCGTATTTATCCGATGGCCAAAAAGGCGATTGCTCCACGCCGGACCAAGCCTTTCCGCCGAATGCGAAAGCGGGGTGCGCGGGCTTCGAATTCGGCGGATCGGCGATTCGGGGTGTTCCGCTTCCGCGGTACGGCATTTCTGCCGTTCGCCCACCGGCGGCTCCGCCGAATGCCCGCCGTATCCTGACCGGGTGCCGCCCGCTCAATCGCCGACCGGCCTCGTCGCGCTCGACGAGGCGGTGTGGCGTGCCCGGGCCGCGGCGCACGAGGCGCGCGTCGACGAGCTCGTGGGCGAGCACCTGGCCCGCCGCCGAGACGGCGTGAAGCACCCGGTGCACGACTTCCTGTTCACGTACTACTCGTTCCGCCCGACCCAGCTGCGCCGGTGGTCGCCGGGCTACGGCGTCGCACTGGCCGGCGGGCCGGAGCCCGTCGCGGCCGCGGACGTGGTGGCCCGCCGCGAGCGCATCGACGGCATCCACGCGCTGCTGGCGGCCACCGCGGCCCGGCCGGCGAACTTCGGCTGCTTCGGCCTGCACGAGTGGGCGATGGTCTACGGGCTCACCGAGGACCGGGTCCGGCACGCGACGTACCCGCTGCGCCTCGGGGCCACCGGGACCGACCGGGTGGTGCGGGCGCACCGGATCGCGTGCTCGCACTTCGACGCGTTCCGCTTCTTCACCGCCGCGGCCCGCCCGCTCAACACGCTGAGCCCGGCCGCGCACGACCGGCCCGCCTTCGAACAGGCGGCGTGCCTGCACGCCGGCATGGACCTCTACAAGCACGCGTTCCGGCTCGCGCCGCTCATCCCGTCCGAGCTGGTGGCCGACTGCTTCGAGCTGGCTCGCGACATCCGGGTGCTCGACATGCGGGCCTCGCCCTACGACCTCGCCGACCTGGGCTACGAGCCCGTGCGGATCGAGACGGCCGAGGGCAAGCAGGAGTACGCCGCCGCCCAGCGCGCGTTCGCCGAGCGTGGCGCCCCGCTGCGGCGCCGGTTGATCGAGCAGTGCGAGCGGCTGCTCGCCGTCACGGCCTGACCCGGCCCCGCGGCCCGGTCAGGCCGTCACGTGCGTGCCGTCGCGCACGGTGCCCACGTACTCCTCGACGAGGTCCTCCAGCGCCACGACGCCCACCGCCTTGCCCGCGGCGTCGAGCGCCCGTGCGAGGTGGCTGCCTTCCTTGCGCATGGCCGAGAGCGCCACGTCGAGCCGCGCGTCGGCGCGCAGCTCGGTGAGCGGCCGGGTCTTCGAGTCCGGCACGCTCGTGTCGGCGCTCTGGCCGACGAGGTCGAGCACGTCCTTCACGTGGATGTAGCCGGTGAGCATGCCGTCGTCGGTGCAGACCGGGAACCGCGAGAACCCGGTCGAGGACACCGCGCGCTCCACGTCGCCGAGCGTCGGTCCACAAGGGAGGGTGGTCAGCTGCTCCGTGGGCACGAGCACGTCGGACACCGTCTTCGCGACCGACGACAACGTCTGCGAAAGCCGTTGGTGCTCCGACTGTTCCAGCAGTCCCTCGCGCCGCGACTCGCTGAGCAGCTCGGCCAGCTCGTCGGAGGTGTAGGCCGTCTCGAGCTCGTCCTTCGGCTCCACCTTCACCAGGCGCAGGAACGAGTTCGCGACCAGGTTGAGGAACCAGATCACCGGGCTCGCGAGCTTCACCCACGCCACGTGCGCGGGCACCAGCCACAGCGCGAGCCGTTCGGGCTCGGCGATGGCGAGGTTCTTCGGCACCATCTCGCCGATCAGCACGTGGAGCATCGTGATGAACGCCAGCGCGATCGCGAACGAGATCGGGTGCAGCAGCTGCTGGGGCAGACCGAACAGGTCGAAGAACCCGGACAGCCGGTGCGCCACGGCGGGTTCGCCCAGCCGGCCGAGCAGCAGCGAGCAGATGGTGATGCCCAGCTGCGCGCCCGCGAGCATCCGCGAGACGTGCCGGCTGGCGTTGATCACGATCTTCGCGCGGGTCTTTCCCTGGTCCAGCAACGCTTCCAGGCGGTCGCGACGCGAGGAGATCAGGGTGAACTCGGCGCCGACGAAAAACGCGTTGGCGAGCAGCAGGACCACGACGAGGGCGATGTTCAGCCAGTCGTTCACGCGACCACCTCGCGTTCGGTGACCGGCCGCGGCGTGGCGTTCTTCTTCCGCGCGGCGGCCGGGTCCTGGTCGGTGTTCGGGGCCGGGCCGGGTTCCACGGGCCGCACCTCGACCTCGGCGATGCGGTGGCGGTCCATGCTCGTGACGGTGAGCCGCCAGCCGTCGACGACGGCGGCGTCACCCTCGGCGGGGATGCGGCCGAGGCGTTCGAGGATCAGGCCGGCGATCGTCTCGTAGTCGCCGTCGGGCATGCGGAAGCCGGTGACCTCGCTGACCTCGTCGGAGCGCAGCTGGCCCGACACGAGCCAGCTGTCGGAGCCGACCTGCTGCGACGCCGGGGCTTCGCGGTGGTCGTGCTCGTCGCGGACGTCGCCGATGATCTCCTCGACCACGTCCTCCAGCGTCACCAGCCCCGCCGTGCCGCCGTACTCGTCGACGACGATGGCGAGCTGGTAGCGGGAGTCGCGCAGGCGGTTGAGCAGGTCGTCGCCCGAGAGCGACTCGGGCACGGTCGGCACGGGACGCATGACCGAGCCGATGCGGACGGTCGCGCGCTCCTCGCCGGGCACGGCGAAGGCCTGCTTCACGTGCACTGCGCCCTGCACGTCGTCGAGGTCCTCGCGGTAGACGGGAAATCGCGAGAAGCCGGTGCGACGCGAGATGTCGATGAGGTCGTTGATCGTGTCGTCCACGGTCAGGGACTCGACCTGCACGCGCGGGGTCATGAGCTCGTCGGCGGTGCGCTCGCCGAAGCGCAGCGAGCGGTCCAGCAGCTCCGCCGTGGACGTGTCGAGCTTCCCGCTCTCGGCGCTGGAACGCACGATCGAGCCGAGCTCCTGCGGCGAGCGCGCGGACCGGAGCTCTTCCTGCGGCTCGACGCCGAACTTGCGCACCACGAAGTTGGCGCTGTTGTTCATGAGCGTGATGAGCCAGCGGAACAGCGCGGAGAACCGCGAGTGGTAGCCGGTCACCGCGCGGGCCGTGCGCAGCGGGCGCGCGATCGCGATGTTCTTCGGCACCATCTCGCCGAGGATCATCGACAGGAAGGTGGCCAGCACCAGTGCGACGGCGATCGACGCGCCGGCCGCGACGGCCTCGGACAGGCCGACCGCGTCGAAGACCGGCCGCACGAGCTCGCCGATCAGCGGCTCGGCGAGGTAACCGGTGATCAGCGTGGTGAGGGTGATTGCGACCTGCGCACCCGAGAGCTGGAAGCTCAGCGTGCGGTGCGCCTTCTGCACCGACAGCGAGCGGCGGTCGCCCACCTGGCGCACGTCGGCGTCGACGGTGCTGCGCTCGAGGGCGGTCAGCGAGAACTCGGCGGCGACGGCGAGGCCGGTGCCGATCGTGAGGAGGATGAAGACCAGCACACCGGCCACGGAGAGCAGGACGTGGGTCATGCCGCACCGTCCGGGACGGGGGAGGGGCCACGGGAGGGGGCGGTGGCGGTGGACGCTAGCGGGCAGCCGGGTTTTCGACCCGGCCCGGTACTGTCACCGGGCGATTGCGCGGCGCGCACGTGTGGAGTCACTCCTAGTAAGGGAATCGGCTTGTACTGCGACGATGCCGACAATCTTAACGTGTTCCGGACGCCGGACGGGTGACAGCCGGGTGAAGCGGCGCGGCTCAGCGCGGCTGCCGGCCCAGGAGCGCGACGAGCCGCGTCGCGTCGTTCGCGGAGCGCCCGACCGCGACCGGCGGTTCGAACAGCCCGATGCCCTGCCAGTCGTCGACCCACGGGCGCACGACCTCCAGCAGGCGGGCCGCCAGGTCCGACGGGATCGGGTTCGGCTTGCCGAGCGCCATCGCGAGGTCCCACGCGTGCACCGCGAAGTCGATGGACATCTGCCAGCCGTACTCCTCGGCCGGGATCAGTCCGAAGGAGACGTGGACGGCGCGCTGCGGCACGCCGGGCACCAGCCACGCTTCGCGCGCCGTGGCGGCCGACGTCTCCCAGGCGGCGACGGGGTCGTCGCCGAGCCGGTCGCCGTCGAATCGGTCGCCGACGTCGTCGAGGGTGGCCCCGTCGAGCAATGGCGGGACCCACAGCTGCTCGACGACGAGGTGGTTCACGAGGTCGCGCACGGACCAGTCGGCGCAGGGCGTGTCGCGAGCCCAGTCACCGGGTCCGATGTCGTGCACGGCCCGGTCGAAGAGGGCGAGGGACTGTCCGTGCGCGTCGAGGATCTCCACGGCCACATTCAACACGAAAGTGCCGGCCGCGCAGTGTGAGCGACTAGCGGGTGGTCCCGGGCCGGTGCCGCCGGACGGTCTCCTCGACCAGGTCGAGCACGGGACCGAGGTCGTCGCCGGGCAGGCCCATCGCGAGGTGGGAGACCAGGCCTTCGAGCACCAGCTCGAGAAACGCCGTGAGCACGTCCACGTCCACGTCGTCGCGCAGGTTGCCGGCCTCGCGCTGGCGCATGAGCCGTTCGCGCGTGGCGGTGGTCAGCTGTTCGGAGCGCTCGGCCCAGCGGCCGCGGAACTCCGGGTCGGTGCGCAGCCGCCGCGACACCTCGAGCCGCGTGCCGAGCCAGTCGGCGGGGTGCTCGCTGTCGCCGGAGAGCAGCTCGCGCATGACCTGCACCAGGCCCTGTTCGGCCACGACGTCGGCCATCCGCACGGCGTCGTCCTCGGCGAGTGCGAGGAACAGCGACTCCTTGTCGCGGAAGTGGTGGAAGATGGCTCCGCGGGACAGGCCCGTCGCCTCCTCGAGGCGGCGGACTGTGGCACCCTCGTAGCCGTAGCGGGCGAAGCACACGCGAGAACCGTCGAGGATCTGGCGCCGGCGTGCGTCGAGGTGATCCTGGCTGACCCGTGGCATCCTGGAATCCTGACATCTGGGACGGGGTTCTCGCAATCCGTACGTACGTACTGTGACGTGGAGTCGCCGGAACCGGCCCGCTTCTTTCTTCGTCTCACCTCGGCCACGTTCTGCTGACACGGACGTGGCCGGTGGCTACGCTGTGCGCCATCACGGTGAGTGAGACTGGGGAGAGGAACGGGCCTTGATCATCGGCGAAGCGGGCCGTGCGGCCCAAACCGTCTTCGGCGACGTCTCGAGCCGCGGTCCGGTCTACGGCGGCGGGGGCGGTGGCGGTTCCTTCGAGATGGAGCCCGCCGAGCTGGACACCGTGATCGGGCTGTGGGAAGACCAGCTCACGAAGATCACGGCCGACGGCCGCAAGATCACGGAAATCGTCACGGCGCTGAAAGCTCCCGGCAAGGATCCCGCCAGCAGTGGTTACGCCACCACCGGTGGCGACTCGTTGCGCGCGCTGCAGGAGCAGAACGATTCGATGCGCCAGTACGTGCAGGGCTACCTCGAGAAGCTGAAGGCGGCGAAGGACAAGACCGTGGCGACCGACCGGGCGAACGCCGAGCTCGGCCAGGCACGATGAGGGCAACCGGCACGAGGGCGGCGTGCGCCGCGCTCGTGGTCGCCGCGATGGCGGCCGGGTGTTCGGCACCCACCGCGGGTACCGCGGAGCCGGCCCTGGGCAGTGCCTCGGGCACCGCTCCCGACGCCCGTGCACCGAAGGTGGCGGATCCGCTCGATCCGGCCGCATACCTGGGCAAACCGTGCGCGCTCGTGCCGGAGAGCGTGCTGGCCGGGCTGCGTTATCCGGCGCCGGGCGAAGCGACCGTGACCGGGCCGTTCGCCGAGGCAGGGCCCGGTTGTGGCTGGCAGATCGGTGCGGAAGGGCTCAGCGTCCAGATCATCATCGGCACGGGGAACCGTGACCAGGGGATGGGCGGCCTCGCCGGCGTCTACCGCGCGAAGGACGCGGGGCAACTCGGCTTCGTGGACCCCGCTCCCTCGGTGGCCGGTCACCCCGCGGTGTTCAGCGATCTCAGCGACCGCAGGGCGCGCGGCAACTGCACCCTGTGGGTGGGTCTCGCGGACGACCTCGCGTTCGCCACCGCGGCCCAGGGTTATCAGGGCGAGCAGGATTCGTGCCAGGTCGCGGAAACCGTGGCGGGCGCCGTCGTCGGCACACTCAAGGGGGCTTAGGTGGACGGCAAGCAGATCTACGAGAACTTCAGAACCGGCAACACCTCGGGGCTGCGGACCGCGGCCACGCAGGTGCAGGAGCTGTCGTCGGCGTACCTGGAGCGGGCGCAGAGCATCAAGGACCTCCAGGACCGCATGGCGAAGTCCTGGACGGGCAACGGCGCCGACGCCGCCAACGCGGGCGCGGGTCCGTTGGAGAAGGCGTTCGCGGACACCGCCGACCCGCTCGACATGACCAACGCGTCGGTGGAGATGCAGGCGAGCAGCTTCGAGGACTCGAGCCACGCCGTGGTCGAGGTGCCGCCGAAGCCGGACAAGCCGAGCCCGTGGACGACGGGGCTGAAGGCGGCGATCCCGATCGCGGGGCCGTTCATGGCGGCCCACGACCAGAACTCGTACCAGGACAAGCTGAACAAGTACAACGCCGCCAACGACACCAACGTGCGCGTGATGGACCAGTACAACGGCGTCACCACGAGCACGAAGTCGGTGCTGCCGACGCAGTACGGCACGCTGCAGTCCGACGGCGCGGCGATCCGGCTGTCCACCCCGCCGCCGCCCGGGCACGTGAGCATCCCGGGGTCGCTCGGCAGCACGACGCACGGCGGGACGACGGGCACCGGGACGGGCGGGCGCACCTCGGCCACCGGGTTCCACGGCACCGGCGATCAGGTGATCACGGGCGGCCACACCGGCACCGGTCACACCGGCGGCCCGGGTGGCACCGGGGGAACCGGCGATCCGGGCGGTACCGGTGGTACACACCACCCGACGGACACGACCACGACGCAGAGCAGTACCGGCGGCACGAACACGGTGGTCCCGCCGGGCACCTCGACTCTGCCGGACCCGACCGCCACCCGGGGCGGCACGGCGTTCCTGCCGAACGATCCCGGCCAGAGCCCGACGTCCGGCCCGACCGGCTTCATCGGCGGCGATTCCGGCGGCACCCCGGGCCGGGGTGCGTCCGGCGGCCGGTTCGGCGGCGGGACCGGCAGCGAAGGCGGTGCGGCGGAAGGCCGGGCACTGCGGGGCGGTGCCGGCACGCGGTCGGGCGTCGGTGGCCTGAACGCCGTCGCGGCCGAAGAAGCGGCCGCCGCTCGTGGTGCTTCGGCGAGCCGCGGAACGGCGATGGGACCCGCGGGTGCCGCCGGCCGCCGCGGGGAAGAGGAGGAGGACGCCGAGCACCGCCGGCCCGACTTCCTCGTCGAGCCCGATCCCGACGCCCTCTTCGGCACCGACCAGCGGACGATCCCGCCGGTCATCGGCGAGTGACGGCCGTGGCCGGACGGGTCGACGTGCCGCTGGAGGCACTCGCGGCGCTCGCCGAACGCGAGCAGGTCGGCTCGTTGCACGTGACGCTGCGCCCCGAACCGGTGTGGCTGTCGGACCTCGAACGCGAGGAGGCCGCCAAACGGGTCGACGACGCGCTCGCCGTGGCGGGCCTCGTCGACCGGCGCGGGCGCGCCACCGTCGACTTCCTCGACTGGCTGCCGCTGCTGTCGCGGCCGGCGGAGGAGTACTACGGCTGGGTCGCCACGGGCGGGCGCACCTACGGTGTGCTCGTCGCCGCGAGCGGGCTGCAGGCAGTGCTCGCCGTGTCCGACGGCGAGCACGTGGGCGTGCAGGAGATCGACCGGCAGCGGCTGGTCGAGACCCTTGTCGAGCAGCTGCCGGCCGTCGGTGCCGGTGGCGGCGTCCCTCGGTCGGTCCGCGTCTCCGACCTCGCCGACGCCGCGCGCCGCGGCGAGGACGCCTACCCGCTGGAGCCCGAGCTGGCCGACGTCGTCGGCCTCGTGCAGCGCCCGGTCCACGGCAGCGGCGAGCTTTACGCGGCCCGCCGCGACGAGGTCGGCCGCCGCCTGTGCGTGGCGGAACCCCTGCACTACGCCGACACCGACTGGGGCCGCTACCTCAGCCACACCGCCGGCACCGGCGCGGACGCCGTGATCCGCCTCGGCCCCGCCACTCCCGCGGAGTTGTGTCGCGCGCTGCGGGAGCTGGCCGCGGATCTGCTCTGACTCGCCGGAACGCTTCGTCGAGGAAAGGAGGTGCCGTGCCTGGACTGCACCCCGAGATCAGCCCGTACCGCACCGGCATGCTGGACGTCGGTGTGATCCGCCTCGGCCCCGCCACCCCCGCTCAGCTGTGTCGCGCGCTGCGGGAGCCGGCCGCGAATCTGCTCTGACTCGCCGGAACGCTTCGTCGAGGAAAGGAGGTGCCGTGCCTGGACTGCACCCCGAGATCAGCCCGTACCGCACCGGCATGCTGGACGTCGGTGTGATCCATCTCGGCCCCGCCACCCCCGCTCAGCTGTGCCGCGCGCTGCGGGAGCCGGCCGCGGATCTGCTCTGACTCGCCGGAACGCTTCGTCGAGGAAAGGAGGTGCCGTGCCTGGACTGCACCCCGAGATCAGCCCGTACCGCACCGGCATGCTGGACGTCGGCGACGGCCATTCCGTGTACTGGGAGGAGTGCGGCAACCCCGCCGGGAAGCCCGCCCTCGTCGTGCACGGCGGTCCCGGCAGTGGCTGCCTGCCGGCGCACCGCCGGTACTTCGACCCGGCTCGCTACCGCGTGGTGCTGTTCGACCAGCGCGGCTGCGGGCGCAGCACGCCGCACGCGGGCGAGCCCGTCGCCGACCTGTCGGCCAACACCACCCCGCACCTGCTCGCGGACATGGAACTGCTGCGGACCACGCTCGGCATCGACGCCTGGCTGCTGTTCGGCGGGTCCTGGGGTTCGGCGCTCTCACTCCTCTACGCGGAGCGATACCCGGAGCGCGTCAGCGAGCTCGTGCTCCTCGGCCTGGCCACCGACCGGCAGGCCGAGCTGGACCTGCTCACGCGCGGGCTCGGCGCGGTGTTCCCGGCGGCGTTCGCGAAGTTCCGCGACGGCGTGCTGGCGGCCGAGCGCGACGGTGACCTCGCCCGGGCCTACCACCGGTTGCTGATGGATCCCGACCCCGCCGTCCACGAAGCCGCCGCCCGCCGCTGGTGTGAGTGGGAGGACGCGATGCTCTCGATCGAACCGGCGGCGTCGCAGTTCACCGATCCCGCGTACCGGCTGGCGTTCGCGCGGCTCGTCACGCACTACTTCGCCAACGGCTGCTTCAGCGAGGACGGCGCGATCCTGCGCGACGCCCACCGGCTCGCCGGGATCCCGGCGACACTGGTCCAGGGCGCGCTCGACCTCGGCAACCTGGTCGGCACGCCGTGGCTGCTGGAACGGGCGCTGCCGGGTGCGCAGCTGCTGCTCGTCGGCGACTCCGGGCACACGACGGCCACCGGCTCGATCGGCAAGGTCCTCGTCGGCGTGCTCGACCGGGCCTGAGCCTCCGGAAACCGTGTGACACGGGGAAGTCCCGCGCGGTGCCCCGCCCCGTCTCGGGACACCGCGCGACCCCCGGTCCTGCGGGCTTCCGGCCGGTTACGGGATGAGCAGGGCAGGCGCACCCTCGTTCGCCTGCGCCTCCGCCGCCCGGGCGGCGCGAGTGGTCTCGGCCAGCTGCAGGCCGGTCACCCGCGGCGGCACGCGGTCGAGGTTCCACTCGGCGAGCAGCAGCGCCACCTTCGCCTGCATTTCCGTGCGCAGCCGCAGGAACGAGTCCGCCGGGTCGGCGCCCACCTCGCCGAGCAGCAGCCACCACGCCCACGCGGCGGCACCCGCGTTCGCGACGAAGTCCGGGATCACCGCGACCCCCCGAGCGGACAGCGACGCCTCGGCCTCGGGTGTCGTCGCCGCGTTCGCGGCCTCCACCACGACCTTGGCCTTCACGAGGTTCTCGTTGTCCACGCGCAGCGCGTAGGAGATCGCGGCCGGCACGAGGATGTCGGCGTCGGTCGCCACGACCGCCTCGCGCGGCAGCGTGCGGACGCCCTCGGGCAGCCGGGAGCGGTCCACCTCGCCGAAGCGGTCGCGCAGGTCGAGCAGCGCCGGCACGTCGAGGCCCTCGGGGTCGTAGAGCGTGCCCGCCGCGTCGGCCACGGCGACGACCTTCACGCCGGCTTCGTGCAGGTACCACGCGGCGCCGCCGCCCATGGTGCCGATGCCCTGGATCGCGACGGTCGTCTCCGCCGCGTCCCAACCCCACGCCGAGGCGGCGCCCAGGCAGGCCTGCGCCACGCCGTAGCCGCCGATCACGTCGCCCAGCAGCAGCCCGCCGGGCACCGGCGCGTTGAGCCCGGCCTGCACCCGCCGCAGCGTGCGCTCGGGATCGGCCGAACGGTGGATCGCGGCGTGGTACGACTGCTCCAGCCCGAGCTTCTCGAAGACGGAGTCGATGAGGTGCTGCGGCACGCCCAGGTCCTCGGCGGTCACCCAGCTGGCGTCGAGCCACGGCCGCAGGAACTCGCAGAACCGCGTGAGCACGCCGAAGGCCTGGGGGTCCTTGGGGTCGAAGTCGATGCCGCCCTTGGCACCGCCGACGGGGAGGTTGAACGTGGCCGTCTTGTTCGCCATCCCGCGGGCGAGGTCCTCGACCTCGCCCATGGTGCAGCCCGCCCGCATCCGCGTGCCGCCCGTGGCGACGCCGGACACCAGGCTGTGCACGACCAGGTAACCGTGCGCGCCGGTGACGGGGTCGGTCCACGTCAGCCTCATCAACGGTTCGGCGTTCTGCGGAAGCATCGGGCCACTCACCTCCAAGAGTCAGGAGCGGCCCTCGTCGGCCGCCGCTTTCGAGGGTGCGGTCGAGACCGCCTTCGCGTCCAGTTAACGAAGCTGCACGAAGTTGTTTAGGGTTCCTGTATGGAGCTTTCGTTGCACCGCCTGCGGATGCTCCGGGAGCTGCGGCGCCGGGGGACGGTGACAGCTGCCGCGGTGTCGCTGCACTACACGGCTTCGGCCGTGTCGCAGCAGCTGGCGCAGCTCGAACGGGACGTGGGCGCGAAGTTGTTCGAACGGCTCGGCCGGCGCGTGCAGCTGACCGAGCTCGGCGTGCTGCTGACCGAGCACGCCGAGGAGATCCTGGGCTCGGTCGAGCGAGCCACGCTCGCCCTCGAGGAGGCGCAGGGCTCGATGTCCGCGCGCCTGACCGCGGGGGTGTGGGCGTCGGTGGCCTCCGGGCTGCTGCCTTCGGCGCTGACCGCGCTGGCCGCCGAGTACCCGGGGATCCAGCTGAAGACGCGTGAGCTGGCCCCCGAGGACACCGCGGAGGCGGTGCGCGACGGCACGCTCGACCTGTCGTTCGTCATCGACTACTCCGACGCGCCGACGCGGTGGGACAACGGGCTGGAGCGCGCGGTGGTGGCCATCGAACGGCTGCACGCGGCCGTGCCCGCCGGTGCGTTCCCCGCCGGTTCGGTGTCGCTCGACGAGCTGGCCGAGCACCCGTGGATCCTCGCGAGCCCGAAGTCGCACTTCGGCCGGGCGATGCGGATGGCGTGCCACCGCCACGGGTTCTCGCCGAAGATCAACCACGAGGTCGAAGAGCAGTCCACGGCCATGGCCATGGTGGGCGCCGGTCTCGGGGTCACGCTCGTGTCGGACCTCGGGCTGCGGCTGCTGCGGCCGCCCGGCATCGACGTGGTCACGTTGACGACGCCGCTGCTGCGCACGGTGTCGATCGCCTACCGGCGCACGGAGATCCGGCGCCCGGCTTTGCACCTCGTGATCGGAGCCGTGCAGTCCGCCGCCGCGGAGCTCGGTTTGGGCACCGAACCTGCCCTGCCGTGATCATCCGGACGGAGCAACGTGCGGGAACTTCAGGACAAACACCCAGGTCAGGAGACCTTACGAGAGTGTTGTGAATCTCGCGCGCGCTCGCGTGCACCTGATTTTGTCAGACCCTCCGTGTAGCGTCCGAAGACGAGAGGTCCCACCCCGCGGACCTCCTTGACTCGGACGGCGAACGATGACTGCGGTGCACGATTTTCCGGAGAAGTCCGGAAGTGCGTCGAACCTCACCGCGCGGGTGCTTTCGGACCGCGCGGCCGGGGAGGCGTACGTCGCCTCGGTGTGTTTCAAGCACGGCCCACCGAGACTGCTGGGCGTGGAACTCGAGTTCACGGTGCACCACGCCGAGGACCCGGCCCGCCCCCTCGACCCCGATGTCCTGGCCACGGCGCTCGGCCCGCACACCCCGCGGACACTGCGCCCCGACAGTCCGGCCACCCCGCTTCCGGCAGGCTCTCCCGTGAGCCTCGAGCCCGGGTGCCAGGTGGAGATCTCCGCTCTTCCTCAGGCCTCGCTGCCCGATCTGCACGCAGCCGTCTCGGCCGACCTCTCCCACCTCGTCAGCCTGCTGGCCCGGCACGGACTCGTGCTCGGCGAGTCGGGCATCGACGCCCACCGCCCGCCCCGGCGCGCCCTGCGCACTCCTCGCTACGCCGCGATGGAGCGCCGGTTCGAGCCGATCGGCGAAGGCGGGATCACCATGATGTGCAGCACCGCCGGGCTGCAGATCTGCGTGGACACAGGAGAAGCCGACCAGGTCGCCGCGCGCTGGGAGGCGGCCCACGTGATGGGGCCGCCGCTGCTCGCCGCGTTCGCCAACTCCCGGGTGCACGCCGGTCGCGACACCGGCCTCGAGTCCGCGCGCTGGCTCGCGGTGCTCGAGACCGAACCGGTCCGGACCCGTTCGGCCGAGCCCGGTCCAGACCCTGCCGCCGACTGGGGGCGGCGGATGATGGACACGCCGTTGATGGTGCTGCCCCGCGGCGAGCGGCCGTGGGACGCGCCGGACGGGCTCACGTTCGCCGACTGGATCGACGGCCGCGGTGCGGCCGGGGTGCTGCGCCGTCCGACGGCGGAGGACCTCGACTACCACCTCACCACGATGTTCACCCCGGTGCGGCCCCACGGGTACCTGGAGATCCGGTACCTCGACGCCCAGCCACCCGGCGAGTGGCTGGCGCCGGTCGCCGTCGTCTCGGCCCTGCTCGCCCGTCCGTCCACAGTGGACGAGGTGCGCCGCTTGTGCGCGCCCGTGGCGGGCCGCTGGGTCGAGGCCGCGACGCGGGGCCTGGGCGACGAGGCCATCGCCGCCGTCGCGCGCAAGCTCGTGGAGCTCGGCATCGCCGAGCTGCCGACCACGGGCCTGCCGGCCGGAACCATCACTGAGATCACCGAGAGCGTGCGCACACGCGTGAACGGATCGAGGAGTCAGGAGCGATGAGCGTTACCCCGGAGCACAACCCGCTGCTGGACCTGAGCCCGCAGAACCTGCGGGCCCACGCGGCCGAGGCCCTCACCCGGGCGCGGGCGCGCAGCGTCGTCCTCACCGATGCCGTCGACGACGAGGATCTGGTCCGCCAGCACTCGAAGCTGATGTCGCCGCTGGTCTGGGACCTCGCGCACATCGGCAGCCAGGAAGAGCTGTGGCTGGTCCGCGACGTGGGCGGGCGTGAGCCGCTGCGCCCCGACATCGACGACCTCTACGACGCGTTCCAGCACGCGCGCGCCGACCGGCCGGCCCTGCCGCTGCTCGGCCCGGCCGAGGCCCGCGCGTACGTGCGCGAGGTCCGAGAGAAGGCGTTCGACGTGCTGGAGACCGCGCCGCTGGAGGGCAGCCGGCTCACCGAGAGCGCGTTCGCGTTCGGCATGATCACCCAGCACGAGCAGCAGCACGACGAGACGATGCTGGCCACCCACCAGCTGCGCAAGGGCGAGCCGGTGCTGCACGCGCCGGAGCCGCCGGCCGCGCGGGCGGGCCGGCTGCCCGCCGAGGTCTTCGTGCCGGCCGGCCGCTTCACCATGGGGACCACGGCCGAGCCGTGGGCGCTGGACAACGAGCGCCCGGCGCACGAGATCGACGTGCCGGCGTACTTCCTCGACACCGGCGCGGTCACGTGTGGGGCCTACGTCGAGTTCCTCGAGTCCGGGGGCTACGACGAGCGGCGGTTCTGGAGCGAGCCCGGCTGGGCCTACCGGCAGGACCACGACATCACGGCGCCGCGGTTCTGGCACCGCGAGCCGGGTGGCTGGTGGCGCACGCGGTTCAGCGTCCACGAGCCGGTGCCGGTGAACGAGCCCGTGGTGCACGTGTCGTACTACGAGGCCGAGGCGTACGCCGCGTGGGCGGGCAAGCGGCTGCCCACCGAGGCGGAGTGGGAGAAGGCCGCGCGCCACGACCCGGAGACGGGCCGGTCGCGGCGTTTTCCCTGGGGCGACGAGGAACCGACGGCCGACCACGCCAACCTCGGCCAGCGCCACCTGCGCGCGGCCGAGGCAGGCGCGTATCCGGCCGGGGCGTCGCCGCTCGGTGTGCACCAGCTGATCGGTGACGTGTGGGAGTGGACCAGCACCGACTTCCACGGCTACCCGGGCTTCGCGTCCTTCCCGTACCGCGAGTACTCCGAGGTGTTCTTCGGCCCGGAGTACAAGGTGCTGCGCGGGGGTTCGTTCGGCACCGACTCGGCGGCGATCCGCGGCACGTTCCGCAACTGGGACTACCCGATCCGGCGGCAGATCTTCTCCGGCTTCCGCTGCGCCCGTGACCCCCGGCCCGGCGAGGTGAGCTGAGCGGCATGTGCCGGCACCTCGCGTACTTCGGCGCGCCCGTCTCGCCCGCCGAGCTCGTGTTCGCGGCGCCCCACGCGCTGCTCGTGCAGTCCTACGCGCCGCAGGACATGCGCGGCGGCGGCTCGGTCAACGCCGACGGCTTCGGCCTCGGCTGGTACCCCGAGCCCGGTGGTGCGCCGCAGCGCTACCGGCGTGCGTCTCCACTGTGGACGGACCAGACGCTGCCCGCGCTGGCCGCCGCGGTCTCGACCACGGCGTTCGTCGCCGCGGTCCGCAACGGCACCACCGGGATGCCGGTGACCGAGGCGGCCGCGGCGCCGTTCAACGACGGGCGGTGGCTGTTCAGCCACAACGGCGTGGTCCGCGGCTGGCCCGGTTCGATGGCCGGGCTGGCGAGGTCGCTCGACGTGACCGAACTGCTCACGCTCGAGGCGCCCACCGACGCGGCGCTGCTGTGGGCGCTGCTGCGCGCCCGGCTCCGCGACGGAGCCGACCCGCTGGCCGCGGTCACCGACCTGATCGCCGAGGTCGAGGCCGCGGCTCCGGGTTCGCGGCTGAACTTCCTGCTGACCGACGGCACCACACTGATCGGCACCACGTGGACGCATGCGCTGTCGGTGCGGTCCGTGGCCGGCGGTGTGGTGCTGGCGTCGGAGCCGTGCGACCCGGACCCGGCCTGGACCCCCGTTCCCGAGCACCACGCCGTGCGCGTCACCGAGGCCGGCGTCGAACTGCTTCCCCTGACCCTGGATCGGAGCACCACCTCATGACGGATGTGGATCTCGAAAGCCATCGCCGCGACGTCGCGGGCGAGCTTCGCGCGGACGTGCGAACGGGCCTGACGGCGGAGCAGAAGTGGTTGCCGCCCAAGTGGTTCTACGACGCCGAGGGCAGCGAGCTGTTCGAGAAGATCACCGAGCTGCCCGAGTACTACCCGACCCGCAGCGAGCGTGAGGTGCTCGCCGCGCGGGCCGGTGACGTCGCGCGGCTCACCGACGCGCACACGCTCGTCGAGCTCGGGTCCGGGTCGAGCGAGAAGACGCGGTTGCTGCTCGACGCGCTGACCGAGCACGGCACGCTCGAGTCGTTCGTGCCCCTCGACGTGTCGGAGTCGGCGCTGGCCGAGGCCGCCGAGGCGATCGCGGCGGACTACCCGAAGCTGGAGGTGCGCGGTGTCGTCGGCGACTTCACCCAGCACCTGAACCTGCTGCCGGGCACCTCGCCGCGCGTGGTGGCGTTCCTCGGCGGGACGATCGGCAACTTCCTGCCCGCCGAACGCGCCACGTTCCTGCGGTCGGTGCGCGAGGTACTCGACGAGGGCGAGTGGCTGCTGCTGGGCACGGACCTGGTGAAGGACCGCGAGACGCTGGAGCGCGCCTACGACGACGCGGCCGGGGTCACCGCCGCCTTCAACAGCAACGTGCTGCGGGTGATCAACTCTCAGCTGGGGGCGAACTTCGACCTCGACACCTTCGAGCACGTCTCGTACTGGAACGCCGAGGACGAGTGGATCGAGATGTGGCTGCGGGCCCGGCGCGAGGTCACCGTCGACATCCCGGGCGCCGACCTGCAGGTGCGCTTCGCGGCGGGCGAGCACATCCGCACGGAGATCTCCGCGAAGTTCCGCCGTACCGGCGTCGAGGCGGAGCTGGCCGCCGCCGGGTTCGCCGTCGAGCGCTGGTGGACGGACTCCCAGGAGCGGTTCGGGGTGAGTTTGGCAAGATCTGTTCGTGCGTAACCCCCTCGAGCCCTTCGCTCGCAAGCTCGGTACCCGGCCCTTCGTGATGACGCTCTCGCGCGGCATCATCTGGACCGACCAGAAGCTGCACCGCTTCTTCGGCGGGCGGGTGAGCCTCGTCGGCATCGCGGGCCTGCCGTCCCTGCGGCTGACCACGACCGGGCGCAAGAGCGGGCTGCCCCGCAGCACGAACCTGCTGTACTTCCCGCACGGCGACGACTTCGTGCTCACCGGCTCGAACTGGGGCCGGCCGAACAACCCGGCCTGGACCTACAACCTGCGCGCGGATCCCAAAGCGACAGTCGGGATCCGCGCGCGGGTCGTGGAAGTCAAGGCCCGCGAGCTCGAAGGCGCCGAGTACGACCGGATGTGGTCCGAGCTGCTCGCGTTCTGGCCGGGCTACGAGATGGAACGCGTCGCGGCCGGGCGGCCGCTGCCGGTGTTCGTGCTGTCGCGGCGCTAGCGAAGGCGGTGCTCACCAAGACGGAGTAGGCGGTGTCGCGCCCTGCCGACGGAATCGTCGGTGACGAGGGCGTGCTGGGAAGCCGCGCAGGTTTGACGCACGAACGGCGAAGGCCGCCCCGGGGGAGTCCCGGAGCGGCCTTCGCGTGTGTTCCGACCAGACTGGTCAGGCAGTGCTAGATCAGGCGTTGGTCATCTTGCGCAGCACGTACTGCAGGATGCCGCCGTTGCGGTAGTAGTCGGCCTCGCCCGGGGTGTCGATGCGGACGTCGGCTTCGAACTCCACCTTGGTGCCGTCTTCCTTGGTGGCGGTGACGTGCACCGTGCGCGGGGTCTCCCCGTCGTTCAGCTTGGTGATGCCGGAGATGTCGAAGGTCTCCGTGCCGTCCAGCTTCAGCGACGCGGCCGACTCGCCGGCCGGGAACTGCAGCGGGATGACGCCCATGCCGATGAGGTTCGAGCGGTGGATGCGCTCGAACGACTCGGTGATCACCGCGCGCACGCCCAGCAGCGAGGTGCCCTTGGCCGCCCAGTCACGCGACGAGCCCGAGCCGTACTCCTTGCCGCCCAGCACGACCAGCGGGGTGCCCTGCGCGGCGTAGTTCTGCGCAGCGTCGTAGATGAACGCCTGCGGGGCGCCGTCCTGGGTGAAGTCACGGGTGTAGCCGCCCTGCACGTCGTCCAGCAGCTGGTTGCGCAGCCGGATGTTCGCGAAGGTGCCGCGGATCATGACCTCGTGGTTGCCGCGGCGCGAGCCGTAGGAGTTGAAGTCCTTGCGATCGATGCCGTGCTCGGTGAGGTACTTGCCGGCCGGGGTGTCGGCCTTGATCGCACCGGCGGGGGAGATGTGGTCGGTCGTGACCGAGTCGCCCAGCTTCGCCAGCACGCGCGCGCCGGAGATGTCGGTGACCGGCGCCGGCTCGGCCTGCATGCCCTCGAAGTACGGGGGCTTGCGGACGTAGGTGGACTCGGAGTCCCACTCGAAGGTCTTGCCCTCGGGCGTGGGCAGCGCCTTCCAGCGCTCGCCACCGTCGAAGACGTCGGCGTAGTCCTTGGTGAACATCTCCTGCGTGATCGAGGAGTCGATGGTCTCCTGGATCTCCTGCGGCGTCGGCCAGATGTCCTTCAGGAAGACGTCGTTGCCGTCGGTGTCCTGGCCCAGCGGCTGGCGCTCGAAGTCGAAGTCCATCGTGCCGGCGAGCGCGTAGGCGATGACCAGCGGCGGCGACGCGAGGTAGTTCATCTTCACGTCGGGGTTGATGCGGCCTTCGAAGTTCCGGTTGCCCGAGAGCACGGAGACGGCGGTGAGGTCGTTCTCCTGGATCGCGGCCGAGATCTCGTCCGACAGCGGGCCGGAGTTGCCGATGCAGGTGGTGCAGCCGTAGCCGACCAGGTGGTAGCCCAGCTTCTCCAGGTACGGCCACAGGCCGGCCTTGTTGTAGTAGTCGGTCACGACCTGCGAGCCCGGCGCCATCGACGTCTTGACCCACGGCTTGACCGTGAGGCCCTTGTCCACCGCGTTGCGGGCGAGCAGTGCCGCGCCCAGCATCACGGACGGGTTCGAGGTGTTGGTGCACGAGGTGATCGAGGCGATCACCACGGCGCCGTGGTCGAGCACGAACTCGCCGCGCTCGTCCGACTTCACCGTGACCGGCTTGGACGGGCGGCCCGACGCGCCGTTGGCGGCCGAGGCCACCGGCACGGCGTCCTCGTCGGCGAACGACAGCGAAGCCGGGTCGCTCGCGGGGAAGGTCTCCTCGATGGTCTCGTCGACCTTGGTGTGCGGCGCCGGGTGCTGCTCCTCCACGTAGTCGTGCACCGACTTGCGGAACGACTCCTTGGCGTCGGACAGCTCGATGCGGTCCTGCGGGCGCTTCGGGCCGGCGATCGACGGGACGACCGTGGAGAGGTCCAGCTCGATGTACTCGGAGTAGACCGGCTCGTGGGACGCGTCGTGCCAGAGGCCCTGCTCCTTGGCGTAGGCCTCGACGAGTGCGACCTGCTCGGCCGAGCGGCCGGTGAGCTTGAGGTAGCGCATGGTCTCGTCGTCGATCGGGAAGATCGCCGCGGTGGAGCCGAACTCGGGGCTCATGTTGCCGATGGTGGCGCGGTTGGCCAGCGGCACCGAGGCGACGCCGTCGCCGTAGAACTCGACGAACTTGCTGACCACACCGTGCTTGCGCAGCATCTCGGTGATGGTGAGCACCACGTCGGTGGCGGTCACGCCGGTCGGGATCTCGCCGGTCAGCTTGAAGCCGACCACGCGCGGGATGAGCATCGACACCGGCTGGCCCAGCATGGCGGCCTCGGCCTCGATGCCGCCGACGCCCCAGCCCAGCACGCCCAGGCCGTTGACCATCGTGGTGTGCGAGTCGGTGCCGACGCAGGAGTCGGGGTAGGCCTGGCCGTTGCGGGCCATGACCGTGCGCGCGAGGTGCTCGATGTTGACCTGGTGCACGATGCCGGTGCCCGGCGGGACGACCTTGAACTCGTCGAAGGCGCCCTGGCCCCAGCGCAGGAACTGGTAGCGCTCGCGGTTGCGCTCGTACTCGATCTCGACGTTGCGCTCGAACGCGTCGGCGCGGCCGAACACGTCGATGATCACGGAGTGGTCGATGACCAGCTCGGCCGGCGCCAGCGGGTTCACCTTGTCGGGGTCGCCGCCGAGGTCGGTGACGGCCTCGCGCATGGTGGCGAGGTCCACGACGCAAGGAACGCCGGTGAAGTCCTGCATGATCACGCGCGCGGGCGTGAACTGGATCTCGATGGACGGGTCGGCGCTGGGGTCCCAGCTGCCGAGCGCGCGGATGTGGTCGGCGGTGATGTTCGCGCCGTCCTCGGTGCGCAGCAGGTTCTCGAGCAGGATCTTCAGGCTGTACGGCAGGCGCTCGGCGCCCTCGACCTTGTTCAGGCGGAAGACCTCGTACGAGTTGTCTCCGACCTTCAGCGTGTCTTTGGCGCCGAAGCTGTCCTTGCTGGCAGGTGCAGTCACGTCTAACTCCAGTGGCGGGGACCCGCGCCGTCGCGGGTGCGGGCCCCGGGTCAGTTCGGTGTGTGTTTCGCGGTCCTCGGGAAGACCGCGACCGAGTCTTGCGCACCCCCACCGTAGGACCGGAATCGGGATGGCACACCTCGTCCGTCGCCCCAAACAGTACGCGTGTCCTGTATTCACTTCAAGACGACACGCGGAGTGAGCTGGGCCATTCGGACACGCCGAACGTCGGGGGTCCCCCGATGAGGGGAATTGGTGTCTACGGTGTGTGAGTTCCGCCTGAGGCTTGTGATAGTGGTGTGACTGCAGTGGCACGCGGTGTGATCACTGCTGGCAGGCGCTGGTGAGCGGGAGGTGGCGGGTCGTGGTGGTCCGGCGTGGACGGGTCTTGCGGCGTGGTCTCACTGTCGGCTCCTTCGCTCTCGTGGTCCTGTTCGGAGCAACGGGCACGGGTCTGGCGGTGCCGCCGCCCCCGCCCAACCCGAGCGACTCCGAGCTGAACTCGTCGAAGGCCGCGGCCAACGAGAAGGCCGGCGAGGTCGGCAAGCTCACCAACCAGCTCGCGCAGGCCGAGCAGAAGCTCAGCTCGCTGCAGGACGACGTGGAGCTGAAGCAGGAACAGGCCATGAAGGCTCTGGTCGACCTGCAGTCGGCGCAGGACGCCGCGAGCCAGGCCGAGGACGCCGCGAAGTCCGCGCGCACGCAGGCCGATGCCGCGGCGGGCGCCATCGAGAAGGCGCGCCAGGACCTCAAGGAGTTCGCGGCGGCCAGCTTCGAGCAGGGCAGCACGGTCGGCTCCATCTCGGCGTACCTGACCTCCGACAGCCCCAAGGACCTGCTGGCCCGCGCCCAGATCCTCGACTCCATCGGCGGCTCGCGCCTCAACGCGCTCGACCGCCTCCAACAGGCGCAGACGGACAAGTCCAACAAGGACGCCGCCGCCCGCAAGGCCCTCGACGTCGCGCAGCAGAAGCAGGAAGCCGCGCGCCAGGCGAAGAGCGGCGCCGACGCCGCCCAGGCCGACGCCGTGCAGGCGCAGCAGACCCAGGCGTCGCAGAACCAGCAGCTGCAGGCGAGCAAGAGCTCGGTCGAGCAGCAGCTCTACGCGGCGCAGTCGAAGGTCAACGGCCTGCAGGGCCAGCGCCAGCGCTACCAGGACTGGCTCGCGCAGAAGCAGCGCGAGGACGAGGAACGCGCCCGCCAGGCGGCGTTGAATTCTTCGGGCGGCGGCGGCCGTCCCTCCTCCGGCGGCGGTGGCCGGCCTTCGCCCGCGGCGGGCTCGTCGATCGAGTCCGTGATCGCCCGCGCGCTCTCGCAGCTGGGCCGTCCGTACGCCTGGGGCGGCGGCAACGGCAGCGGCCCCACTCGCGGCATCCACGACGGCGGCGTCGCCGACATGTACGGCGACTACCGCAAGATCGGCTTCGACTGCTCCGGCCTGATGATCTACGCCTTCGCCGGCGTGCGCGCCCTGCCGCACTACAGCGGCTACCAGTACACCTCCGGCCGCCGCGTCCCGCTGTCCCAGATGCGCCGCGGTGACATGCTCTTCTGGGGCGGCGCCGGCGGCATCCACCACGTCGCCCTGTACCTCGGCGGCGGCCAGATGGTGGAGGCCCCGCAGTCCGGCTCGTACGTCCGCGTGACGGCCGTGCGCTACGGCGGGATCATGCCGTACGCGACCCGGCTGATCGGCTGAGGCCCTACGCTCGTCCCTCGTGACCTGGGACGGCGTCCGCGACCGGCTGGCGCGCCTGGCGAAGCGGCGCGCAGCGCGCTCGGTGTTCGGCGCGACCGCCCACGGGTTCCGGCCGGCTCCACCGCTGAGCGAACGCGACGTCGAGGCGATCGAGGAGCAGTTCGGGGCACTTTCGCCGGAGCCGTACCGCAGCTTCCTCGTGGAGGTCGGCGCCGGCGGGGCGGGTCCGGGTTACGGGCTGCTGGGCTTCGGCCGGTCCGGCCGGCGCTGGGAGTTCGCCGCAGGCGACCGGCGTGGCGCCTCCGTGGACCTGCGGGCGGAGTTTCCGCAATGGGAGCTCTTCCACCACGCCGAATGGCCGGACTTCACGAAGATCCCGCAGGAGCGATGGCCGCAGCTGTCCCGCTCGCTCGATGCCCGCGACGAGGCCGACACCCACGGCACCCTGCCGCTCAGCCACCAGGGCTGCGGCCACTACGACCTCCTCGTGGTGACGGGCCCCGACCGCGGCGCACTGTGGTTCGACGGCGAGGCCTGCGACGGCCGGATCGGACCGCAGGCCGACGGCCACGGCCGGATGACGTTCGACCGCTGGTACCTCGGCCGGCCGGCCGAGGTCGAGGCCGCGGTGGGCCGGCCTAGGCCGGGCTCCAGACGTACGGCGTGGTCGTGGTCACGGCGGTGAAGCCGAGGCGCTGCAGGATCGGGCGGCTCGGCGGGAGGGCGTCGACCTGGAGGTAGCGGGCGCCGCGGGTGCGGGCGGTGGCGGCGCGGTGGGCGACGAGCGCGCGGTAGAGGCCGCGGCCCCGGAAGGCCGGGAGGGTGGCGCCGCCCCAGAGGCCGGCGAAGGTGGTGCCGCCGACGAGTTCCAGGCGGGCGGCGGAGACGAAGTGCCCGGCGGACTCGGCGACGACGTGGACCGTCGTGCCGTGGTCGGCGCGGGCGCGCGCGAGGAGGTCGCGGGCGACGGCGGCCTCGTCACTGCCGAAGACGGTGGCGCTGAGGTGGGCGATGCGGCGCAGATCGGCGTCGCCGGAGGCTTCGCGGATGGTGACGTCGGGCGGGGGCGGAGCCGAGGGGGAAATCGCGTCGAGGGGCGCGATGAGGACCGTTTCCGTTTCCTCCGGTGCGAATCCGGCGGCGAGCAGGCGGTCGGGCAGATCGGCGGGACGGTCGTGGGCGCGGGTTTTCCATTCGAAAGCTTCACCGCGTGCGGCGAAGAAGCGGACCTGGCGGGCGATGAGGGCGTCCAGCGAAGCGCCGGCCACGCCGAGGTCCGGCGGCCCCGCCACGAAACCGCGCCGGGCGCCGAGGATGCGGGTGACGGGAGCGTCGCGGTCCAGGGTCGTGCCCGGTTCCGGTGTGGTCAGCTCGGCGGTGCGCACTTCGGCGTCGTAGGCGGCCAGCAGGGGGTCGGTCATGAGAGAACGCTAGCGTGGGCGGGGGAGTACGCGGGGGATCGCGTTCGCCGGCGGGCCGTCCATTGACTGTCCGGTGTGGACAAGCCGGAGCTGACGTGCAGGGGAAGCCGTGGTGGAGTCCACTGTGGACCAACTGCCCGCGCCCGCGCCGCGGCAGGGGAGGGTCGCGGCTGCATCGAACCGCAGGTCGAACCGGTCAAAACCGACGATCACGACACGCCGCGCGACCTGCGCCGGCGTCGCTGACACGGTCTTCACAGCTGTCACACCGCTGATGCGCTTGGCTACCGTGACGGCCAGCGTGCCGCGCGGACTTCGACCACCGGGAAGCAGTACGGTCGCGGGCGAGCCCGGAGGAAGCAGAACCACAGGAGGCAGAGTGACCGAGCCCGGCTACGCCGAGGGCGGGAACGGGCAGCAGCCCGGCGCGCCGGCGCGGGACGCCCAGTTGCTGGAACGCACCGTGTTCGAGGTCAAGCGCATCATCGTCGGCCAGGACCGGCTGGTGGAGCGCATGCTCGTCGGGTTGCTGGCGAAGGGGCACCTGCTGCTGGAAGGCGTGCCCGGTGTCGCGAAGACGCTGGCCGTGGAGACCTTCGCGCGGGTGGTCGGCGGGTCGTTCTCCCGGGTGCAGTTCACGCCCGACCTCGTGCCGGCCGACATCCTCGGCACGCGCATCTACCGCCAGGGCGCCGAGCGCTTCGACGTGGAGCTGGGCCCGGTCGTGGCCAACTTCGTGCTCGCCGACGAGATCAACCGCGCGCCCGCGAAGGTGCAGTCGGCGATGCTGGAGGTGATGGCCGAGCGGCACGTGTCGATCGGCGGCCAGACCTTCCCGATGCCCGACCCGTTCCTCGTGCTCGCCACGCAGAACCCGATCGAGAACGAGGGCGTGTACCCGCTGCCCGAGGCGCAGCGCGACCGCTTCCTGTTCAAGATCGTGGTCGAGTACCCCACGGCCGAGGAAGAGCGCGAGATCATCTACCGGATGGGCGTCACGCCGCCGGTGCCCCACGAGGTGCTCAGCCCCAGCGAGCTCGTGCGCCTGCAGGGCGTCGCGTCGCAGGTGTTCGTGCACCACGCGCTGGTCGACTACGTGGTCCGCCTCGTGCTCACCACCCGCACGCCCAACGACCACGGCCTGGCCGACGTCGCGGGCTGGGTGTCCTACGGCGCGTCGCCGCGCGCGAGCCTCGGCATCATCGCCGCCGCCCGCGCGCTCGCGCTGGTGCGCGGCCGTGACTACGTGCTGCCGCAGGACGTCGTCGACGTGGTGCCCGACGTGCTGCGCCACCGCCTCGTCCTGTCCTACGACGCGCTGGCCGACGGCGTGCCCGTGGACCACATCATCACCCGCGTGCTGCAGACGGTGCCCCTGCCGCAGGTCTCGGCCCGGCCGCAGGGCGGGACCGGGCCGGTGCCGGCGGGCGCGCCCGTCAGGTAGTCGGCGTGGCAGGGAAGGCGCAGAAAGACGAGCGTCCCGGGTGGGCGCCCCCGGTGCTGCGCGGCGACCGCCTGGAGGCGGGGCTGCGCACGCTGGAGCTCGACGTCCGCCGCCGGCTCGACGGCCTGCTGCAGGGCAACCACCTCGGCCTCGTGCCGGGTCCCGGCTCCGAGCCGGGTGAGGCGCGGCCGTACCAGCCGGGCGACGACGTGCGGCGGATGGACTGGGCCGTCACGGCCCGCACGACCACCCCGCACATCCGCGAGACGGTGGCCGACCGCGAGCTGGAGACGTGGGTGGTCGCGGACATGTCCGCGAGCCTCGACTTCGGCACCGCGCTGTGCGAGAAACGCGACCTGGTGGTGTGCGCGACGGCCGCCGTCGCCCACCTCACCGGCGGGGGCGGCAACCGCATCGGCGCGCTCGTGTCCAACGGCCAGGGTGTGAACCGCATCCCCGCGCGCGGCGGGCTCGCCCACGCGCGCGGCCTGATCCGGCGGCTGGCCGAGACCCCGCGGGCGCCCGAAGGCGTCCGGGGAGATCTCGCCGACGCGCTGGAGCAGCTTCGCCGTCCGCCGCGGCGGCGGGGCCTGGGCGTGGTGATCTCGGACTTCCTGGGACCCACCGACTGGCAGCGGCCGTTGCGCGCGCTCGGCGGGCACCACGAGCTCATCGCCATCGAAGTCCTCGACCCGCGCGACGTGGACCTGCCCGACGTGGGCACCGTCGTCCTGGCCGACCCGGAGACAGGGAAACAGCGCGAAGTGCACGCTTCCGCCTTGCTGCGCAAGGAGTTCGGCGCCGCGGCGCACGCCCACCGGCAGGACGTCGCGGCCGGGCTGCGCCGCGCGGGTGCGGCGCACCTGGTGCTGCGCACCGACTCCGACTGGATCGCCGACATGGTGCGGTTCGTGGTCGCCCGCAAGCGCCGCTGGTCGGGAGGTGTCGCATGAGCTTGGCCGGGTTCACGTCGCCGTGGTGGTTCCTGCTGCTGATCCTGGTGGCGGCCGTCGCCGTCGCCTACGTGCTCGCCCAGCGCGCGCGGCGCAAGCGCGTGATGCGGTTCGCGAACCTGGAACTGCTCGACAAGGTCGCGCCGAAGACGCAGGGCTGGATCCGGCACCTGCCGGCGGTGCTGATCGTGCTGTCGCTACTCGTGCTGACAGTGGCCCTGGCCGGGCCGACGGCCGAGCAGAAGGTGCCGCGCAACCGCGCCACGGTCGTGCTGGTGATCGACGTGTCGCTGTCGATGGAGGCCACCGACGTCACGCCCAACCGCCTGAAGGCGGCACAGGACGCGGCCAAGCAGTTCGCGGAGAACATGACCCCGGGCGTGAACCTCGGGCTGATCTCCTTCGCGGGCACCGCGACCGTGCTGGTCAACCCGACCACCGACCGCGCCGGCGTGGTGAAGGCGATCGACAACCTGAAGCTCGCGCAGTCCACCGCGACCGGTGAAGGCATCTTCGCGGCCATGCAGTCGATCGAGAGCTTCTCGGCCGTGGTCGGCGGCGCCGACGGTCCGCCGCCCGCGCGCATCGTGCTGATGAGCGACGGCAAGCAGACCGTGCCGGAGGATCTCTACGCCCCGCGCGGCGCGTACACCGCGGCGCAGGCGGCGAAGCAGGCGCAGATGCCGATCTCGTCGATCTCGTTCGGCACCACCCACGGTTCGGTCGACATCGAGGGCAAACCGCAGGACGTGCGGGTCGACGACGACTCCCTGAAGGAGATCGCGCGGCTGTCCGGCGGCGACTTCTACAAGGCCGCCAGCGCCGACGAGCTGAAGAAGGTCTACGCCGACCTCGGCGAGCAGATCGGCTACGAGCTCAAGAACGCCGACGCGAGCAAGCCGTGGGTCGTGATCGGCACCCTGGTGCTGATGATCGGGGCGGCGGCCGCGTTGCTGATCGGGCAGAGACTCCCGTAGCGGGCGTCAGCCTGGCGGCAGGCCGAACCCGTTCTGCCGCCAGGCTTCGTAGATCGTGATGGCCGCGGTGTTGGCCAGGTTGAGCGAGCGGCTCGTGGGCAGCATCGGCAGCCGCACCCGGTCGGTGATCTCGGCTGAGTGCTGCACGGCGTCGGGCAGGCCGGCGGACTCCGGGCCGAACAGCAGCACGTCGCCGGGTTCGTAGGCCACGTCGGTGTAGAGGCGCGCGGCCTTGGCGCTGAACGCGTAGACCTTGGCCGGCAACAGCGCGTGCCACGCGGCGGCGAGGTCCGCGTGCACGTGGACGCGGGCGAGGTCGTGGTAGTCGAGCCCGGCGCGGCGCAGCTGCTTGTCCTCGAGCGTGAACCCCAGCGGCTCCACCAGGTGCAGCTCGCAGCCGGTGTTGGCGGCCAGCCGGATGGCGTTGCCGGTGTTCGGCGGGATCTCGGGGTGGTAGAAGAGCACGCGGAACATGGCCGGACCTCGAACGTCAGGAAGCGGTGGGTGCGGGCAGGTGGGCCGCGTAGACGTCGCGCACGGCGGCGGGCGGCTCGGTCTTGCGCAGGGTCACGGGGTCGATGAACACGTAGCGGATCTTCGCCTCGGTGGTGAGCTTGCCGCCGCGGCGGATCTCCGACTCGTAGACCATCGACGTGGTCCCGAGATGGGTGAGGAACACCGACACCACGAGGTCGTCGTCGTAGCGGCACGGCGCGCGGTAGCGCAGGTTCGACTCCGCGACCACCACGTCGATCCCCGTGGCCAGGAACGCCTCGTGCGAGCCGAACAGCGCCTTCTCGACCTCGAAGGAGGCCATGTCGACGTAGGCCAGGTAGTGCGCGTTGAAGACGATCCCCTGGCCGTCGCACTCGTGGTAGCGCACGCGCAAGGGCATCTCGACCAGCGGTCGGCGCGGTGGGGTCACGCGACCAATCTAGCGAGCGCGGATCAGCCGTGGAGCGCCCGGTACGTGTCGGCGGCCCCGGGGTGCAGCGGCACGGGCTGGGTGCCGATGAGCGTGCGCACGTCGAGGAACTGCGTCCCGACGGCTTGTGCCGGGACCAGATCGGCCGCGCGCCCGGCGAGCACCCGCACCACCGCCGCGGCGACGTCCGAAGGCAGCCGCGGGGCGCAGACGAGCAGGTTCGCCACGCCGATCGTCGCCGGCGCCCCGACACCCGCGTACGCGCCGGCGGGGACCTGGACCTGTTCGTAGACCGGCCCGTGCTTCGCGCGCAGCGCGGGGATCACCGATGCGAGCGGCAGCAGGGCGAGCGGCGTCGTGCGGTTGAGCTCGGCGAGCGCCGGGGTGGGGAGACCGCCGGACCACAGGAGCGCGTCGATGCGCTGGCTCTGCAGCGCGGCGATGGCGTCCGCCAGCGGCAAGTGCTGCGCCACCACCGACACGCCCGCCGCCGCGAACACGCGCTCGCCCAGCTGCGCGGCGCCCGATCCGCCCGCGCCGACGGACACCGGCCGTCCGGCCAGGTCCCGCAGCTGCGCGAGGTGATCGTCCGCGCGCACCACGAGCTGCAGGTAGTTCTCGTAGACCCGGCCCAGCGCCTGCACCGGCACCGGCGCGGGGAAGGGCGCCCGGCCCGCGAGCGCCGACTGCGCGACGTCCGCGAGCACCAGTCCCAGGTCGGCCTTTCCGTCTCGGACGCGCTCGACGTTCACGACACTCGCCTCGGTCGGCACGGCCGTGCAGTGCAAGCGCGGCTCCGCCCGGCTCACCTCGCCCGCGAGCACCTCCGCGAACGCCAGGTAGAACCCGCCCTCCTCCCCGGCGGCGATCGTGACGGACCGCTCGGGGCCGCGATACGCGGGCGCGCACCCGGCCAGCGCGAGGCCGAGTCCGCCGAGCAACGCGGTGCGGCGCGTGATCGTCACGGTGTCACCGCCGGCAGGGTCACGCGAACCTGCAACCCGTGCGGGGCGTTGGCGCGCAGTTCGAGGGTGCCCCCGCGGGCCCGGGTCTGCTCGCGCGCGATGGCGAGGCCGAGGCCCGTGCCGCGGGGCGCGCCGTCGCCGCCGGCGCGCCAGAAGCGGTCCGTCGCGCGGGCCAGGTCGGCGGCGGGCAGACCGGGGCCGTCGTCGGTGACGACGAGGGTGGCGGCGCCCGGCGAGGTCTCCCACGCGGCTGAGATGGTGGCGCCGCGGCCGGCGTGGTGGACCGCGTTGTCGAGGAGCACGTCGAGGATCTGCGCGAGCTCGCCCTCGGGAGTGTGGACGAGGACCGGTTCGTCGTGGCCAGAGCCGGGGAGCAGGGTGGCCCCGACGTCGTCGGCGGCGGGGCGCCAGGCGTCGACGCGTTCGGCGAGGACGGCGGCGAGGTCGGCCGGTTCGTCCGCCGCGCCGGCGGCGATGCGGGTGGCGGTGGACTCCGCGGTGGCGAGCGCCAGGAGCCCGTCGAGGATGCGTTCGAGTCGCTCGACCTCCGCGACGATCGCGCGGTACGCGGGCTGGTCGGCCTCGGCCGAGGCGAGGGAGTCGACGCGCAGCCGCAGCGCGGCCATCGGGTTGCGCAGCTGGTGGGAGGTGTCCGCGACGAGCCGGTGCTGCTGGTCGGCGGCCTCGGCCACGGCATCGGACATGCGGTTCACCGAAGCCGCCAGCGACCGCAGCTCGCGCGGCCCGGAGCTTTCCGGCACCTGTGCGCGGTGGCCGCCCGCGACGGCCAGCACACCCGTCTCGAGCTCCACCAGCGGCCGCACCATCCACCGGGCCAGCAGCACCGCCAGCAGGACGAACACGGTGGCCACGAGCAGCGCCCCGGCCGCGATCGCGCTCCAGCGGGCGGCGACGTCGGCGGCCGCCGCGGCCACGGAAGCGCGCAGCACCACCACGCCGGCCACCCGCGTGCCCGAACCCACCGGCCGCGCGAACAGCACCGGCCCGGCCGACCACGGGCTCAGCCGTTCGACGCGCGGCGCCGGCTCGTTGCGCATGGTCGCCTCCACGAGCGCACGCACCTCCGGCGCTGCGGCCGTGAGCCCACCCGTCTGCACCAGCGGCGCGCGCTGCGCGTCGACCACCACCACGGCCTCGCCGTAGAGCGCCGAGTACCGCTCGGCCTCGGCGTCGAGGGCCGCCGGGTCGTGGGCGTCGACCGCCTGCTGTGCCAGCACGCCGAACCGGTCGACGTCGCTGCTGCGGGAGATCACCAGCTGCTGCGTGCGCTGCTCCGCGGTGCTCGCCAGCAGCGGCACGGCGAACGCGGCCACCACGAGCAGCGCGAGCGCGACCAGCACGACGAGCAGGCGGGTGCGCACCGCTCAGCCCCGGCCCAGCCGGTAGCCGAAGCCGCGGATCGTGGTGAGCAGGCCCGGGCGGTCGAGCTTGGCGCGCAGCTGTGTCATGTGGACGTCCAGCGACCGCGAGATGGCGAGGTACGCGTCGCCCCACACCTCGTCCATCAGCTGCTGGCGGCTCACGGCGGTGCCGGGCCGCGCGGCGAGCACGGCCAGCACCGCGAACTCCTTCGTCGTCAGCCCGATGTCCCGGCCCGCCACGAGGACGCGGCGCCCGCCGAGGTCGATCTCGACGTCTTCGAGCCGCACCACGGCGTCGTCGGCCGGGGTGTCGCGCCCGCCCGCCCGGCGCACGACGGCGTCCATCCGCGCGAGCAGTTCGGCCAGCCGCACGGGTTTCGTGAGGTAGTCGTCGGCACCCAGGCGCAGCCCGCGGACGACGGAGCGCTCGTCGCCGCGCGCGGTCAGCACGATCACGGGCACGCCCGAGACCTGGCGGATCTTGCGCAGCACGTCGAGCCCGTCGAGGTCCGGCAGGCCGAGGTCGAGCAGCAGCAGGTCGGCCTCGCGGTGCCGGTGCAGCGCGTCGGCACCGCGGCCGACGCTGGTCACGGTGTGGCCGCGCGCGTCCAGCGTCTCGGCGAGCGCACCGGCGACCCCGGTGTCGTCCTCCACGAGCAGCACGCGCACGGCCGTCCTCCCGGTCAGTCTTCGTCCCGCTCCAGTGCGGACGAACGCGACGTTTCGCGCATTGTCCCGTACACGACGAGCGAGACGAGGATGCAGCCCGCGACGTACCAGAAGAACAGGGATTCGTGCCCCGCCTTCTTCAGCGCCTGCGCGATGAGCTCGGCCGTGCCACCGAAGATCGCCACCGTCAGCGCGTACGGCAGGCCGACGCCGAGCGCGCGGATCCGCGTGGGGAACAGCTCGGCCTTCACGATCGCGTTGATGGACGTGTAGCCCGTGACGATCACGAGCGCGCCGAGCAGCAGCAGGAAGGCGAGCACCGGCTGTTTGGTGTGTGCCATCGTAGTCATGATCGGGACGGTGAGAACGGTGCCCGCGATGCCGAAGAACATCAGCAGCTTCCGCCGGCCGATCCGGTCCGACAGCCGCCCGGCCACCGGCTGCAGGAGCGCGAACACGAGCAACGCGACGAACAGGATCCACGTCACCGTGCGGCGCGGGATGCCGGCGGTGTTCTCGAGGAACTTCTGCGTGTAGGTCGCGTAGGTGTAGAAGGCGACCGTGCCGCCGAGCGTGAGGCCGACGACGAGCGCGATCTCCTTGGGGTACTTCACGAGCGTGCGCAGCGTGCCGCGTTCGCCGGCCTGCCTGCCGGACCCTGATCCGGACTCCGCGGCCACGCGCTCGTAGCTGGCCGACTCGTCCATGCTGCGCCGCAGCGCCATCACCACCACGGCCGCGACGGCGCCGACGACGAACGCGATGCGCCAGCCCCAGTCGCCCATCTGCGCCTCGGTGAGCACGCTCTGCAGGATCAGCTGCAGCCCGAGCGCGAGCAGCTGCCCGCCGACGAGCGTCACGTACTGGAAGCTGGAGTAGAACCCGCGTTTGCCGGGAGTGGCCACTTCGGACAGATACGTTGCCGACGTCGAGTACTCACCACCCACGGAGAGGCCCTGCAGCAGCCGCGCGAGCACGAGCAGGATCGGCGCCGCGACGCCGATGGCCGCGTAACCCGGCGTCGCCGCGATGAGCAGCGAGCCGAACGCCATCATCGAAACCGAGAGCACGAGCGCGCTGCGGCGCCCGAACCGGTCGGCGAAGCGGCCGAGCAGCCAGCCGCCCAGCGGGCGCATCAGGAACCCGACGGCGAACACGGCCGCGGTGTTGAGGAACTGGGCCGTCGCGTCGCCGCCGGGGAAGAACGCTTTGGCGAAGTAGATCGTGAACGCCGAGTAGGCGTACCAGTCGTACCACTCGACGAGGTTGCCGATGGAGCCGCGCAGCACGTTGCCGACGACTCGCCGCTCGCCCTCGCGGGTCGCCGGGGTGGGGATCCGGGTAGTCATCGTTGACCTCCTGTGTCGCGACACACGGTGACCACCGGAGCACGCGCGCGGCAAGGTCGCGGCGCTGTTCCTTACCTGTCCTTAGGCGAGTTCCGAGCGTCTCGGAGGGCCCGGGGACCGGCGATCCTGATCACGTTTTGTGCGGATCGCACGCCCGGCCTTCCCCCGGTTTGTAGGAACCCTCTGGTCAGCGCAAACGGACCGGCGCGCCGCGCCCTAACCTCCGCTCTGGACTTCCGCGCCCGGCCCGGACGCGGAGGTGGCGCCGGGTGCGGCGACGCCGCGCGCGGCCGATAGCCTCGTCCCCACGCGTTCGCGACAGGGACACCGAGCAGAGGGAGACGTGCAGTGGGACGGTCGGTCTTGGTCACCGGCGGCAACCGGGGTATCGGTCTGGCGATCGCCCGGGACCTCGCCGAGCAGGGCCACCAGGTGGCGGTCACCCACCGCGGCTCCGGCGCGCCGGAAGGGCTCTTCGGGGTCGAAGCGGACGTCACGGACGCCGAGCAGATCGACGCCGCGTTCAAGCTGGTCGAGGAGCACCAGGGCCCCGTCGAGGTGCTGGTGTCCAACGCCGGGCTCACCGACGACACGCTGCTGATGCGCATGAGCGAGGAGCAGTTCGAGCGCGTGGTGAACGCGAACCTCACCGGCGCGTTCCGGGTCGCCAAGCGCGCGTCGCGCGGCATGCTGCGCGCCCGCTGGGGCCGGTTCATCTTCATCTCGTCGGTCGTCGGGCTCTCCGGCTCGGCGGGCCAGGCGAACTACGCCGCGTCGAAGGCCGGCCTCGTCGGGTTCTCGCGCTCGCTCGCGCGGGAGCTCGGCTCGCGCAACATCACGTCCAACGTGATCGCGCCCGGCTTCGTGCGCACCGACATGACCGACGCGCTCGGCGAGGACCGCAAGAAGGAGATCCTCGCCAACGTGCCCACCGGCCGCTACGCCGAGCCGGCCGAGATCGCCGCGGCCGTGCGCTACCTCGCCTCGGACGACGCCGCCTACGTCAACGGCGCGGTGCTGCCGGTCGACGGCGGCCTCGGCCTCGGCCACTGACCTGCCGACTTTTCGCGACCACCCCTAGCGACATCACCCGAGACCTGGAGGAACCCGTTGCCCGGACTGCTCGAAGGCAAGCGGCTGCTGATCACCGGTGTCATCACCGACGCCTCGCTCGCGTTCCACGCGGCCAAGATCGCGCAGCAAGAGGGCGCTGAGGTCGTGCTCACCGGCTTCGGCCGCCTCTCGCTGGTGAAGACGATCGCCAAGCGCCTCCCGAAGCCGGCGCCGGTGCTCGAGCTCGACGTGACCAACTCCGAGCACCTGGACTCGCTGGCCGACCGCGTGCGCGAGCACGTCGACGGCCTCGACGGCGTGCTGCACTCCATCGGCTTCGCCCCGCAGACCTGCCTGGGCGCGCCGTTCCTGGACGCGCCGAGCGACGACGTGAAGATCGCCGTGGACGTGTCGGCGTTCTCGTTCAAGTCGCTGGCCGTGGCGACATTGCCGCTGCTCTCGCGCGGCTCGTCGATCGTCGGCATGGACTTCGACGCGCGCGTGGCGTGGCCGGCCTACAACTGGATGGGCGTCGCGAAGGCGGCCCTGGAGTCGGTGAACCGCTACCTCGCGCGCGACCTCGGCCCGCGCGGCATCCGCGTGAACCTGGTCAGCGCCGGCCCGATGAAGACCATGGCCGCGAAGTCGATCCCGGGCTTCAACGAGCTCGAAGACGGCTGGAACGACCGCGCCCCGCTCGGCTGGGACAGCTCCGACCCGGACCCGACGGCCAAGACCGTCTGCGTCGCGCTGTCGGACTGGCTGCCCGCCACCACCGGCTCGATGATCATGGTCGACGGCGGCGTGCACGCGCTCGGCATCTGAGTTTCTTCCCTTACGGTGAACGGCTCCCGCGATGTGTTCGCGGGAGCCGTTCACCGTTTCACTGCGCGGCGGGTTGGGCCACCGGCTCGTCGGGGGAGAGCGCCGGACGGCGTGGCGAGCGGGCGTCGTCCGAACGCTGCAGGCGCAGCGCGAACGTCAGGGCGGCCAGCGCCAGCCCGCCGAGGCCCACGCTCACCCAGGCGACGCTGGGGAAGCCGAGACCCGCGTTGATCGCGACCCCGCCGACCCACGGGCCCGTGGTGTTGCCGACGTTGAAGCCCGACGTCGTGCTGGCGCCGACCAAAGTGGACGATCCGCCCGCGACCGAGTAGGCGCGGACGTTGAGGGCCGGATTGGCCGCGAACGCCGCGGCGCCGAGCACGAGGACCGCGGTCACGGCCACCGCCACGTCCGAGGTGACCGCCAGCGCGACGAGCGCGACGACGGCCAGCGCCAGGCTGCCGTAGAGCGTCGCGAACGGGTGGGCGTCGGCGAGCTTGCCGCCCGCGAGGATGCCGATCAGCGCGCCGGCGCCGAAGAGCACCAGCACGAGCGGGACCCACGAAGACGGCAGGCCGTCGGTCGTCGTGAGCAACGGCGCGAGGTAGCTGAACGTCGCGAAGACCATGGCCTGCGTCAGCGCGATCACGCCCAGTGCCAGCCACACGCGTCCGTTGCGGAAGACCCGCAGCTCGGTCCGCACCCGCAGCGCCGAGGAGTCCGAGACCGTGCGCGGCACGAACGCGAGCACGCCGACGACGGCCAGCACGGTCAGCGCCGCGACGGCCCAGAACGCGGTGCGCCAGCCGGCGTGCTGGCCGAGGAGGGTGCCGGCGGGGACGCCGGCGATGTTCGCCAGCGTCAGGCCGCCGACCAGCACCGCGAGCGCACGGCCGCGGCGCGCGGCGGGGACGAGCGAGACCGTGGTCGCCGCGGCGACGGCCCAGAATCCGGCGCAGGCCAATGCGCTCACGATGCGGGTCGCGAAGAGCAGCCCGTAGCCCGGGGCGAGCGCACCGACGACGTGCGAGCCGGCGAACACCACGAGCAGCGCGAGCAGGGTCGTGCGGCGGGGCAGCTTGAGCGTGCCGACGGCCAGCAGCGGTGCGCCGACCACCATGCCGACGGCGAACGCCGAGATGAGCAGGCCGGCGTCGGGGATGCTGACGCCGAGGTCGGCCGCCATCCCGGGCAGCAGGCCGGTGATCATGAACTCCGAGGTGCCGAGGGCGAAGATGCTGAGCCCGAGCACGAAGACGGCCAAAGGCACGGTTCGTCTCTCCTTGAGGATCGTCTGGTATTGGATCGTCTGGTACAAAACTGGCCCGTGACGCATCGGCGCTGATGCCAGGGTGAAAAAGGGGGAGAGGGTGGCGCGGTCGGGGGTGAGGTCAGCGGCGGGCGAGCGCGGCGACGGCGATGTCGGCCACCGCCGTCATGGCCGGGCGTTGCGCGCCGCGGCGCGACATCAGCCGCAGCCCGCTCACGGTGCTGTGCACGAACTCCGCGATGTCGCGCGGATCCCGGTCGCGGGTGATGCTGCCGTCGGCCTGGCCGACGCGGGCGCATTCGGCGAGTGAGGCCAGGTGTGCGGCAGTGTCGGCCTCGACGCGCGCCGCGATCTCGGGGTCCGCGGTGCCGAACTCGGCCACGGTGTTCACCACCAGGCAGCCGCGGCGGCCGTGGGTGAGCTCGTCGTCGATCACCGACGCCAGGAGCCGCCGGATCGCGTCGAGCCCGTCGTCGGCTTCTTCCAGTACGGCGGCCCGGCTGCGGACACCGAGCTCGATGTAGTGCTCGAGCGCGCGCCGGAACAGGATTTCCTTGCTGGTGAAGGTGTTGTACACGCTGCTGCGCCCGAGCCCGGTCGCGGCGCAGAGGTCCTGCGTCGAGGTCGCCTCGTAACCGTGGGCCCAGAAGGCGTTCATGGCGCCTTCGAGGGCTTCGGTCTCGTCGAACTCGCGTGGCCTGGGCATGAGCACACCGTACCAGGTTTTGGATAGCTCGGTACACAATGAGCCCGCTCCGTCGTGGGCGCCGCCACAGGGGCAAGATGGACACCGTGGGTTACGACGCGTTGTTATGGCTTTCGTTCGGCGGTCCGGAGGGGCCCGACGAGGTGATGCCGTTCCTCGAGAACGTCACCCGGGGCCGCGGGGTGCCGCGCGAGCGGCTGCTGGAGGTCGCCGAGCACTACCAGCACTTCGGCGGGGTGTCGCCGATCAACCGGCTCAACCGTGCGGCCATCGCGGCCGTCGAGAAGCAGCTGGCGGCCGAGGGGCTCGACCTGCCGGTGTACTTCGGCAACCGCAACTGGCAGCCCATGGTGGAGGACACCGTGGCGCGGATGAAGGCCGACGGCGTGCGGCGCGTGCTCGCGTTCCCCACCAGTGCCTACGGCGGTTACTCCGCGTGCCGTCAGTACGACGAGGACATCGTGCGCGCCCGCGAAGCCGTGGGTCCGGATGCCCCGGAGATCGTGAAGCTGCGCCAGTTCTTCGATCACCCGCTGTTCGTCTCCGCCGTCGCCGACGCGGTGCGCGCCGCCCACGCGAGCCTCGGCGACCGGCCCGGCACGCGCACGGTCTTCACCGCGCACTCCGTGCCCGTGAGCGCCGACGTCGCGTCCGGCCCGCCCGCGGAAGGGGGACGGCGCTACTCCCGCCAGATCGCCGAGGCGGCGCGGCTCGTGGCCGCCGAGGCGGGCATCGCGGAGTACGACGTGGTCTGGCAGTCGCGCTCGGGGCCGCCGCAGGTGCCGTGGCTGGAGCCGGACATCGTCGACCACCTCGACGCGCTGCACGCCGACGGTGTGAAGTCCGTGGTCGTCAGCCCGATCGGTTTCGTCTCGGACCACCTCGAGGTGATCTGGGACCTCGACAACGAAGCCGCCGAGCGCGCCGCCGAACACGGCATGGCCTTCGCCCGTGCCGCGACGCCCGACGTGGACCCGCGCTTCGCCGAGCTGGTCGTGGAACTGGTGCGCGAGCACGTTTCCGGCGCCCCGGCCCGCAAGCTCTCGCCCTTCCCGGCCGGCGGCTGCTCGGTCAACGGCGCGCCCTGTTCGATCGGGTGCTGCGAGCCCGCGAAGCGTCCCGCCCGCTGAGCTGAAAAGCCCGCGTTGCCCGGGAAAACCGGGCAACGCGGGCAAAACCTCGCTGTTCGCTCTCGGCTGAGCCGAGGTTCCTGGCGATCGACTCACCGCCGGGAACCTCACGGCTGCCGGTCGGCCTGCTCCGCGAACACCCGCACCGCTTCGTTGACCGACGCCGTCCGAGCCGTGCGCACGGCGTCGGACAGCGGCCGCAGCGCTTCGGCCCGGCGGCTGGCGGCCGAAGCGGACAGCGCGCCACCAGGGTCGTCGGTGCGTGCGATGGCCAGGATCGCCGAGATCTCCTCCGCGCGCTGCAACACTCGCAGCGCCCGCGCGGGCGTGCCGGCCGGCCACTCGACCTGCGGCCGCGACCGCAGGTGCGCCGACAGCTCGGCGCGCACGCCGGGGCGGTCGCTGGCCACGTCGAGGGCCTGCAAGGCACCCGCGCTCGCGCGGATCGCGTCCGTGAGCCCGTGTTCGGCGTCGGGCAGCGACTGGTACTCCAGCGGAACCGGGGTGGGCACCGAGTAGACCGTCCAGCGCATGAGCCCCTCGGCGATCGGCTCGGGCACGAGGCCGAAGCCGAGCTCGGTCAGCACCACCGCGTCACCGCAGCGCAGCGCCGCTTCGGCGAACGGGCCGCCGCCGCCGAGCCCGCGGACGTCGCCGGGCACGGGGAGCACGAGCTGGGCCATTTTCACGCCCTGCGCGCGCAGCGCCATGAGGAGCTGGACCGGGGTGGCGGCGCGGTGGAACGCCAGCGGGAGCTCGAAAGCTTCGGCGGCGGGGGCGTCGGCCGCGACGACGTCGTGCGCTTCGCCCCAGGCAGCGAGGGCGTCGAGCACATCATCGGAAGCCGCGGCTCCGTTGAGCCACGCGGAGGACCAGACGGCGAGGGTCGCACTGGGACGGCACACGACGCCCTATTTTACCGGTAGCCCACACTTCGTGGACGATCGCCCACGCTGGAGTCGCTCCACGTCGACGTACGCCGAAACGGTAAGTAGCGTCGATGCCGTGACCGTTGTCCCAGACTCACTTCCCCGTACCGCAGGCGAGCTCCGCGCCGCCGGGTACACCCCGCGCCCCATCGCGCAGGAGATCCACGACAACCTGCTGGCCGCCCTTCGTGAAGGCCGCGACGCGTGGCCCGGCATCGTCGGCTTCTCCCGCACCGTCCTGCCGCAGCTCGAGCGCGCGCTGCTCGCCGGCCACGACGTCGTCCTGCTCGGCGAACGAGGTCAGGGCAAGACCCGCCTGCTGCGCACCCTCGCCGGCCTGCTCGACGAGTGGACCCCCGTCATCGAGGGCTCCGAGCTCGGCGAGCACCCCCTCGACCCCATCACCCCCGCTTCGATCCGCCGCGCGGCGGAGCTGGGCGACGACCTGCCCGTGGCGTGGCGCCACCGCAGCGAGCGCTACACCGAGAAGCTCGCGACGCCGGACACGTCCGTCGGTGACCTCATCGGCGACGTCGACCCGGTGAAGGTGGCCGAGGGCCGCAGCCTGGGCGACCCGGAGACGATCCACTTCGGGCTCGTCCCGCGCGCCCACCGCGGCATCGTGGCGATCAACGAACTGCCCGACCTCGCCGAGCGCATCCAGGTCGCGCTGCTCAACGTGATGGAGGAGCGCGACATCCAGGTCCGCGGCTACACGCTGCGGCTGCCGCTGGACGTGCTGCTGGTCGCCACCGCGAACCCCGAGGACTACACCAACCGCGGCCGCATCATCACGCCCCTGAAGGACCGCTTCGGCGCGGAGATCCGCACGCACTACCCGCTCGACGTCGACGCCGAAGTGGCCGTGGTGAAGCAGGAGGCGCACCTGGTCGCCGAGGTCGGCGAGCCGCTGCTGGAGGTGCTGGCCCGGTTCGTGCGGAACCTGCGCGAATCGCCGGTGATCGACCAGCGCTCCGGTGTGTCGGCGCGCTTCGCCGTGGCCGCCGCCGAAACCGTCGCCGCCGCGGCGCTGCGCCGCGCCGCGCTCACGGGGGAGGCCCCGGCCGTCGCGCGGCCGGTCGACCTCGAAGCCGTGCCCGCCGTGCTGCGCGGGAAGATCGAGTTCGAGCCGGGCGAAGAGGGCCGCGAGGTCGAGCACCTCGTGCACCTGATGCGCCGGGCCGTCGCCGAGACCGCTCGCGAGCGCTTCGCCGGACTGGACCTGCGTCCGCTGTCCGACGCCGTCGCCGACGGCCACCTGGTGGCCACCGGCGAGCGCGTGCCGGCCCGAGACGTGCTCGCGGCCCTGCCGGAACTGCCGGTGCTGCACGAGGTCGCCCAGCGTGCCGGGGTGTCCTCCGACGAGCCGGCCGGTCGCATCGCGGCCGCGGTGGAGCTGGCCCTGGAGTCGCTGTTCCTCGCCCGTCGGCTGGCGAAGGACTCCGACGAGAACACCACGGTGTACGGCCAGTAATGCCGCTCATTCCCGAGGGGTACTCCTACGGCCCGTGGCACGACGGGCCGGACCCGCTGGCGCCGCCGGCGGACCTGCGCGACGCGCTCGACGAGATCGGCCGCGAGGTGATGGCCGGCGCGTCGCCGCGCTCGGCACTGGAGGAGCTGCTGCGCCGCGGCACCGAGCGCACGTCGGGGCTCGACGAGCTCACGCGGCGGTTGTGGCAGCGGCGTTCGGAGATCCAGCGCCGCCACCGGCTCGACGGCACGCTGCAGGAGGTGCAGCAGCTGCTGAGCGAGGCGCTGACCGCCGAGCGCCGTGAGCTGTTCCCGGACCCGGACGACGAGGCGCGCTTCCGCGAGGCGCAGCTCGACGCCCTCCCGCCGGGCACCGCCGCGGCCGTGCGTGAGCTGAGCGAGTACGACTGGCGCTCGTCGGAGGGCCGGCAGAAGTACGAGCAGATCCGCGACCTGCTCGGCCGCGAGGCGCTCGACGCGCGGTTCCAGGGCATGAAGCAGGCGCTGCAGAACGCCGGGCCCGAGGACGTCGAGCAGGTCAACCAGATGCTGTCCGACCTCAACGCGCTGCTGCAGGCCCACGCGCAGGGTGCCGACGACATCGACGAGCGGTTCGCGGAGTTCATGAACCGCCACGGCGAGTTCTTCCCGGAGAACCCGCGCAACGTCGAGGAGCTGATCGACGCGCTGGCCGCCCGGTCGGCCGCCGCGCAGCGCATGATGAACTCGATGTCGGCCGAGCAGCGTGCCGAGCTGATGGAGCTGTCCCAGCAGGCGTTCGGCGACCCGCGCATCGCCCAGCAGCTGTCCGCGCTCGACGCGGCGCTGCAGGCGCTGCGGCCGGGGGAGGACTGGCAGGGCTCGGAGCGCTTCCGCGGCCAGGACCCGCTGGGGATGGGCGAGGGCGCGCAGGCGATGCAGGACCTCGCGGAGCTCGACGGGCTGGCCGAGCAGCTGGGCCAGGCCTACCCGGGCGCCCGGCTCGAGGACATCGACATGGACGCGCTGCAGCGCCAGCTGGGTCCCGACGCCGGTGTCGACGCGCAGCGACTGTCCGAACTGGAGCGTGAGCTGCGCCGGCAAGGCCTGTTCGAACGCGCGGCCGACGGCACGCTCCGCCTGTCGCCCAAGGCGTTGCGGCGCCTGGGCGAGACGGCACTGTCCGATGTGGTCAACTCGCTGCGCGGCAAGACCGGCGAACGGGAGACCGAGTCCGCCGGAGCCGCGGGGGAGCCCACGGGCTCGAGCCGGCCGTGGCGGTTCGGGGACATGCAGCCGTGGGACGTGCCGCGCACGGTCCGCAACGCGGTGCTGCGCTCGACGTCGCTCGGCTCGCGCGCGGTGACGCTCGACGTCGAGGACGTGGAGGTCGTCGAGACCGAGCACCGCTCACGCGCGGCCGTGGCGCTGCTGGTGGACACGTCGTGGTCGATGGTGCAGGAGGACCGCTGGCTGCCGATGAAGCGCACCGCGCTCGCACTGCACCAGCTGATCAGCACGCGCTTCCGCAACGACGCGCTGCAGCTGATCACCTTCGGCCGCTACGCGATGAAGGTGGACCTGCCGGAGCTGGTGGGCCTGGAGGGCACGTGGGAGCAGGGCACCAACGCCCACCACGCGCTCCTGCTGGCCGGCCAGCACCTGCGCCGCCACCCCGACGCGCAGCCCGTGGTGCTGATGGTCACCGACGGCGAGCCGACCGCCCACCTCGAACCCGACGGTGAAGCGGTGTTCGACTACCCGCCGGACCCGCGCACGATCTACAAGACACTGTCCGAAGTGGACCGGATCGCCAAGATGGGCGCCTCGGTCACGGTCTTCCGCCTCGGCGAGGACCCGCGGCTGGAAGCGTTCGTCGACACCATCGCCCGCCGCTCCGGCGGCCGCGTGGTGGCCCCCGACCTCGACGGCCTGGGCGCCGCCGTCGTCGGCGACTACCTCCGCAACCGAAGGGATTGACCCGGCTCCGGCTCCGCCGGCAGCGACCACCACCCGAGATCGCGCCGGCGGAGCCGGGCCAAGGTCACAACGTTCGATTTCTCACCGGGTGGGAAAGGGGACGGCCGTCCCGTTTACAGTCGAGTCATGCAGACTTGGACCTCCGTCGACGTGCCCCGGTTGCCGGGCACGCCCCGCCCGCTTCGGCTCCACGACACGTCGACCGGGCAGATCCGCCCGACGGCTCCGGGTCCCACCGCCCGGATGTACGTCTGCGGCATCACGCCCTACGACGCCACGCACCTCGGCCACGCGGCGACCTACCTGGCGTTCGACCTGGTCAACCGCATCTGGCGGGACAACGGGCACGAGGTCCACTACGTGCAGAACGTGACCGACATCGACGACCCGCTGCTGGAGCGCGCCGAGCGTGACTCCGACGACTGGGTGGTGCTCGCGATGCGCGAGACGGCGCTGTTCCGCGAGGACATGGAGGCGCTGCGCGTGCTGCCGCCGCGGCAGTTCGTGAGCGTGGTGGAGGCGATCCCGGAGATCGTGGAGGTCGTGGCGAAGCTGGTGGCCAACGGCAGCGCCTACCGGGTGGACGACCCGGAGTATCCGGACGTGTACTTCGACCACGCGGCGAGCGGCCGGTTCGGGTACGAGTCGCGCTACGACGAAGAGACGATGGCGAAGTTCTTCGCCGAGCGCGGCGGTGACCCCGACCGTGTGGGCAAGCGGCACCCGCTCGACGCGCTGCTGTGGCGGGTCGCGCGGGAGGGCGAGCCGTCGTGGGAGTCGGAGCTGGGCGCCGGGCGGCCGGGCTGGCACATCGAGTGCAGCGCGATCTCGGTGAACCGGCTCGGATTCGGGTTCGACCTGCAGGGCGGTGGTTCGGACCTGCGGTTCCCGCACCACGAGTACAGCGCCGCGCACGCCGAGGCGGCGGCGGGGGAGCACCCGTTCGCGCGCCACTACGTGCACGCCGGGATGATCGGCCTCGACGGCGAGAAGATGTCCAAGTCGCGAGGCAACCTGGTGTTCGTCTCCCGGCTGCGCGCCGACGGCGTGGACCCCTCGGCCATCCGGCTCGCTCTGTTCGCCGGCCACTACCGCGACGACCGGCCCTGGACCGACGCGCTGCTGACCGAGGCGCAGGAACGCCTGGCCCGCTGGCGCGAAGCCGTGGCGCTCCCCGCGGGCCCCGACGCGACGGAAACCCTCGCCCGCCTGCGCGACCACCTCTCCGACGACCTCGACACCCCTCAGGCCCTCACGGCCATCGACGCCTGGGCCACCGAAGCCCTTCGCCGAGACGGCAAGGACACCGCGGCTCCCGGATTGATCAAGCTCGCCGTCGATGCCTTGCTGGGCATCTCCCTTTGACGGTCAACCGCTGACCAACGCTGCCGGCCCGGGACTTTCCCGGGCCGGCAGCATCTGTATAACGACCTATACAGCGACGGTTTCGGCGGCCATCAGCTCCAGGTGGTCACCGTGCCAGTGACGGCGCAGCCATCGATCATGAGAAGCGACGACGACGGCGCCCGGGGCGTCGTCGAGGGCGGCGAAGAGCTCCTCGGCGAGGGTGAGCGAGATGTGGTTGGTCGGCTCGTCGAGCAGGAGCACGTCCGGCGGGTCCGCGAGCAGCACGGCCAGCGCGAGGCGCCGCCGCTGGCCCACGGACAGCTCGCCGACGGGCCGGCCGAGGTCGCGCGAGGACAGCAGGCCCGAGCGGGACAACGGTGGCGCGTCGTCCCCTAGCGCGGCGCGGTAGACCTCGTGGGCGACGCGCTGCGGATCGGGGAACACCACGTCCTGCTCCAGGAGCCCCACCCGCAGCCCGGGTCCGAAGTGGACGGACCCGCCGGTGGGGGTGAGGCGGCCGGCCAGCACCGACAGGAGCGTGGACTTGCCCGCGCCGTTGCCGCCGGTCACGAGCAGCCGCGCCGTGCCGCTCACGTCCAGCCGGTCGAGGGCCAGCCGGCCCGGCACGTCCAGGTCCCGCACCGAGATCGCCGGTCCTTCGCCTGACGCGGCGGCCGTGAGGCGCGCCCGGAACCGCAGCGGCGCGGGCGGTTTGCGCACCTGGTCCTGTTCGAGCTCGTCGAGCCGCAACTGGGCGTTGCGGACGCGGCGGGACACCTGTTTCTGCACCCGCCCTCCCTTGAAGTTGTAGAGGCTCTTGTCGCCGTCGGACTGCGCGCGGTTGTGCGCGACCCGCCGCGCCGTGACCGCGACCGACTCCCGCAGCTCCTTCAGCTCGTCCTGCTCTTCGGCGAAGCGCTGTTCCCACCGCGCGCGTTCGGCCCGCTTGTGGTCGAGGTAGTCGCTGTAGGTGCCGCCGTAGCGCGTCGCCCCGCCCACGAGCCGGTCGGCCGGCGCCGGGTCGAGGTCGACGATGTCGGTGCACACCGCGTCGAGGAACACGCGGTCGTGCGACGACAGCACGACGATGCCGGATAGCTCCGCGAGGTGGTGCTCCAGGAACTCCATCGCGGTGTCGTCGAGGTGGTTGGTCGGCTCGTCGAGCAGCAGCGTGGCGGGGCGGCGGATGAGCAGCGCCGCCAGCCCGAGCCGCGACCGCTGCCCGCCCGACATCTCGCCGAGACGCCGGTCGCGCCCGAGCGCGCCGAGACCCAGCCCGTCGCACACCAGCTCGGCGCGGCGGTCGGCGTCCCAGAGGTCGTGGACCTGCGCCCACTCCAGGAGCTTCCCGTACTCGTCGAGCACGCCCGCGTCGTCGGGCCGGTCGGTCATCGCCGCGGTGAGCGCGTCGAGCCGCGCGGCGGCCGCGCGGATGTCGGCCAGCGCGTGGTCGAGGACATCGGCGAAGGTCGCCGACGCCGGGAACGGCAGCTCCTGCAGCAGGAAGCCGACGTCGTCGCCGCGCACGATCTCGCCCGAGCGCGGCTGTTCGAGGCCCGCGAGCAGGCGCAGCAGCGTGGACTTGCCGGTGCCGTTCTCGCCGACGAGCCCGAGGCGGCGCCCGGCCGACGCGGTGAGGGAGACGCCGTCGAGGACGGTCCTGGCGCCGTAGCCGAACACGACGTCGGTGGCTATGAGGGACAAAGACATGAGGGATCACCGGCCCTGGTGGGTGAAGCGGGTTCCCCGACGGGACTCGTGGCTCGCGGGAGCGGGGCTCGACCGGGAGCTGCCTCGGTGCGGGAAAGGGCTGGGCTCAGTTGTCCATGATGGGAGGAGGTTAACGCAACACCAGTAGGGTTAGTCAACCCCGAATTTCGCGGGGCGGCCGCGCGGCCTCCTCGACCTGCTGTGTGGCCAGGTCGGCGGCGGTCTCGCCGTCGGTCAGGAACGACACCAGGGCGGTGAGCTGGCGGCGGTCGAACCCGGCCAGGCGCTCGCCGAACCGCTGGGCGAGCGGGGCGTAGAGCTCGGTCAGCTCCGCCATGCGGTCGGGCAGTGCCCGCACGCGCAGCCGCCGGCGGTCGGCCGGGTCGGGTGCGCGCTCCACGAGCCGGGCGCGCTCCATCCGGTCGAGCATCCGCGTGAACGCGCCGGTGGTCATCCCGAGCAGCCGCGCCAGCTCCGTGGGGGAGTCGGTGGCGCCGCTGTGCACGAGCTGCAGGCAGTGCAGCTCGGCCGGGGTCACGCCGAGCCGGTCGGCGACCGCGGTGTGGAAGCGGACCGTCGCGCTCACGAACCGGGGGAGGGCCAGCGCGGCGGCGGTGGCGAGTTCTCGCTGGTGGGGCAACGGACCGTCCTCGGCGCGGGAGTGGCTGGTGGAGACAACGACTGCACGAAGCAGTAACTGTCCGTGATGGTAGCGAAGCCCGTTGACAGCAGGTCAGGCGGCTGCAACTCTGAAAGGGGAGTTTCGAAAGAAGCCTTTTAGATAATCGGAGGACCGATGGCCGAGCTGCCGCCGCGCAAACGCGTCGACGACGCCGAGCTGCTGCGCGCGCTGGCGCACCCGCTGCGTTCGGCGCTGCTGCACCACCTGATGGCCGTCGGGCCCCGCACGGCGAGCGAATGCGCCGAAGCCGTCGGCTCCACCGCGTCCAACTGCAGCTGGCACCTGCGCCGGCTCGCGCAGCACGGCCTCGTGGAACGCGCCGACGCCACCGACGGACGCGAGCGGCCCTGGCGCGCCCTCCAGGTCGGCCTCGACTTCGGCGACCTGGGGGACGACCCGGCGCTCAACCGGGCGCAGCTCGCCGTCGTGGGCACCCAGCTCGCGGAGGAACAGGACCTCACCCGGCGCTACCTGGACTCCCTCGAAACGCTCGACCCGGCCTGGCGCGCGGTGGGTGGGTTCAGCTCGTACACGCTGCAGGTCACGCCGGCGGAGCTCGACCGGCTGCTGCAGGCGGTCGACGCGCTGGTCCGCCCGTACGTCGGCGCCATCCGCGAAGACGCGCCGGACGGGGCGCTGCCGGTACACGTCGGCCTGCGCTCGTTCCTGCGGCTCGGGCTGGACGGGGAGCCGGTGTCGTGAGACAGCTGCTGGGCGTGCCCGCGTTCGTGCGGCTGTGGCTGGCCGCGTTCTTCGGCGAGTCCGCCGAGTGGATGCTGCAGGTCGCGCTGCCGGTGTTCCTCTTCGCGACCACCGGCTCGGCCGCGACGACGGCGCTCAGCGTGGTGCTCGGCCTGCTGCCGGCGGTGCTGCTGAGCCCGGTCGCCGGGGTCGTCGCGGACCGGTGGGACCGCCGGGTCGTGCTCGCCGCCGTGTGCGTCGGCCAGGCGGTGGTCGCGCTGCCGCTGCTCGCGGGCGACCGCATCCCCGTCGCACTCGTGTACCTGGTGATGGCCGCGCAGGCGGGGCTGGCGTCGGTATTCGAACCGGCGCGCAACGCGCTGGTGCCGGAGCTGGTCGGGGTCGCCGAGGTGACCGGCGCCAACGGCCTGATGAGCGTCAACGGCAGCGTCGCCCGGCTCGCGGGCGGCTGGGCCGGCGGCGTGCTGCTCGGCTGGGGTGGGCTGGACCGCGTGGTGCTCGGGTACCTCGGCGCGCTGGCCGTCGCGGCGGTGCTGCTCGCGCGCCCGTTCCCGGGTCCGGCGGCGCCGCGGGCCCGGAAGCCGCGCCGGGAGCCGGTCGTCGCCGCGTGGCTGGCCGGGCTGCGGGAGCTCACGCGGGACCCGCGGCTGCGGGCCACCGGGATCGCGACCGTGCTCGTGTCCGTGGCCCAGGGGATGTTCCTCGTGCTGTTCGTCGTCTTCGTGCTGGACGTGCTCGGTGGCAGCGAGGCCGACGCGGGGCTGCTGCGCGGCGTGCAGGCGATCGGGGGGCTAGCGGCGGGCTTCGCCGTGGCGACGCTCGCCCGGCGCGTGGCGGGCGCGACGCTGCTCGCGTGGGGCTCGCTCGCGACCGGACTGGTGTCGGCGCTGATCTGGAACGCCGCGGCCCTCACGACCGCGCTCGGGCTCTACGTGGGCCTGTTCGCGGCGGCCGGCGGGCCCGCCGTGGTCACCGGCGCCGGGCTGCTGGCGCACGTCCAGAGCGTGGCGGCGCCCGACCGCGCGGGCCGGGTGCTGAGCACGGTGTTCGCCGTGGTCGCGGCGGCCCAGGCCGCCGGGGCGCTGCTCGCTGGGGCGCTGGTGGCCGTGTCCGGTCCTGCGGTGCTGCTCGACGTGCAGGCCGGCATCTACGTCGTGGCCGGGCTGGTGCTGCTGGGGTGGCGTAAGGGGCGGTTCTGGCGATCTGCCGGTCGGGAAATGGCTACGGTGGAGGAGTGCCGTCTCTCTTCGCCACCAGCGACCTCCACGTGACCCACGAGGGCAACGGGCCGATCCTCGACCGCGTCGTGCCGGATTCGCCGGAAGACTGGCTGCTCGTGGTCGGTGACGTCGCCGAACGCTCGTCCGTCATCCGCGACACGCTCGCCACGCTGCGCGAGCGGTTCGCCAAGGTCGTGTGGGTGCCGGGCAACCACGAGCTGTGGACCACGCCGAAGGACGAGTCCCAGCTGCGCGGCCAGGCCCGCTACGAGTTCCTCGTGGAGCAGTGCCGGGAGATCGACGTGCTGACCCCCGAGGACGAGTTCCCCGTGTGGGACCACGCCGCCAAGCCGCTGACGATCGCGCCGCTGTTCGTGCTCTACGACTACAGCTGGCGCACCCCGGCCGCCGAGGGCAAGACGATCGAGGAGGCGCTCGCGATCTCCCGCGAGAACGGCGTGGTGTGCACGGACGAGTACTTCCTGCACCCCGACCCGTTCCCCAGCCGCCAGGCCTGGTGCGCCGACCGCCTCAAGGTCAGCACCGACCGCCTCGACGCCATCCCGGCCGGGCACAGCACGATCCTCGTGTCGCACTGGCCGCTGCACCGCCACCCGACCGCGCCGCTGCACTACCCGGACTTCGCGCTGTGGTGCGGCACGACGGAGACCGAGGACTGGCACCTGCGCTACCGTGCCGAGCTCGCCGTGTACGGCCACCTGCACATCCCGCGCACGACGTCGGCCGACGGCGTGCGGTTCGAGGAGGTGTCGCTCGGCTACCCGCGCGAGTGGAGCCGCCGCGCCCGCGGGGCCGTGCCGCTGCGGAAGCTGCTGACGGCGTGACCGGGGAACCGCGGGTCCGCACCGTCCTCGGTGACATCACGCCCTCGTCGCTCGAGGTGTGCGACGCGCACGACCACCTGTTCTTCGCCTCCCGGCAGCTCGCCGGGCAGGAGCTCGACGACGCGGCGGCCGCCAACGCCGAGCTGCGCGCCTTCGCGGCGGCGGGCGGGCGCGCGGTGGTCCAGTGGACACCGTTCGGCCTCAACCGTCGCGCGGCCGACCTGGCCGCGCTTTCGGAGGCGACCGGCGTGCACGTCGTCGCCGCGACGGGCTTCCACCGCGCCGAGCACTACCCGGCCGAAGTCCTCGACCGCGTCTCCGACCGACTGGCCGAGATCTTCGTGGCCGACCTGCTCGAAGGCATCCCGGCCGGTGACGACCCGGACGCCGGGCGGACCGGACCCCGCGCCGGCCTGATCAAGGTGGCGGGCGCGTTCCACGTCGTCGACCGGCACGCCCGCTGGACGATGGTCGCGGCCGCGCAGGCACACCAGGAGACGGGCGCGCCGATCGCCGTGCACCTGGAGCTGGGCACCGCGGCCCGGGAGGTCGCCGACCTGCTGTGCGGCGAGCTGGCCGTGCCGCCGTCGCGCGTGATCCTGGGCCACCTCAACCGCAACCCCGACCTGCGGGTGCTGCGCGAGGTCGCCGACACCGGCGTCTTCCTGGGCTTCGACGGCCCGTCGCGCGCCAACCACGCCACCGACTGGCGCCTCACCGACCTGCTGTACGAGCTCGCGACCTCCGGTCACACCGGCCAGCTGCTCCTCGGCGGCGACACGACCACCGCCGCGGCGAGGCTGTCCTCCGGCGGCGGCCCCGGCATCCCGTACCTGCTCACGACGCTGCGACCCCGGCTCGTCCGAGCTCTCGGCGAAGACGTGGTGCAGGCGATGCTGGTCTCGAACCCGGCCCGCGCGTTCGCGGCCCGCTGGCGTCGCTGAACCGAGCCTCGAGACGGGAAAGGCCCCGACCGCGAGTGCGGCAAGGGCCTCCTCCGGCCGGATGGCGGCTCAGCGGAGGCCGAAGCCCCCGCCCTCCTGGCCCGGACGCCGCCGGCGCAGGTACCGCTCGAACTCGGCCGCGATCTTGTCGCCGGAGACCTCCTCCATGGTGAAGTCGGTTTCGGCGTCGCCGCGCTCTTCGAGGCTGCGGACGTACTCGCTGATCTCCTCGTCCTCGTCGGCCATCTCGCTGACGGTCCGCTGCCACTCCTCGGCCTGCTCGGGCAGCGCGCCCAGCGGGATCTCGACGTCGAGGACGTCTTCGAGCTTGTGCAGCAGCGCCAGCGTCGCCTTGGGGGACGGCGGGTGCGACACGTAGTGCGGCACGGCCGCCCAGATCGACACGGCGGGGATGCCGGCCTGCACGCAGTAGTCCTGCAGCACGCCCACGATCCCGGTCGGCCCCTGGTAGTTGTTCAGCTCGAGGCGGAACCGGCTCGCGGTGTCCTTGTCGTAGGCGGTCCCGGTGACCGGGACGGGCCGCGTGTGCGCGGTGTCGGCCAGCAGCGCGCCGAGCGCGACGACCGTGTCCACGTCGAGCTGCATGATGTGCTCCAGCAGCTCCGCGCAGAACGCGCGCCAGCGCATGTTCGGCTCGGGGCCCTGGACCAGCACCACGTCGCGGTCGAGGCCCTCGGGCCGGCAGATGGACAGGCGCGTGGTCGGCCACTCCACCTGCCGCGTCACGCCGTCGACCATGCTGATGGTCGGCCTGCTGACCTGGAAGTCGTAGTAGTCGTCCGGCTCCAGCTCCGCCAGCGGGGTGGCGTCCCAGTTGAGCTGCAGATGCTCGATCGCGCGGCTGGCCGCGTCACCAGCGTCGTTCCAGCCTTCGAAGGCCACCACCATCAGGGGGCGCTTCGATTCCGGGCGGGCGCGATCCGGGTCTCCGGGTCGCTGGGTCTCCTCGACTGGCTCACTCACCTTCCCAGCCTACGACCCTTCGCCCGTAACCTGTGCAGCATGTCCGACCGCGCGCCGTCACCATCGCCGCCCGCGCGCGGCGGCCGGGTCCCGGTGTGCGGGACGCGCCGGGGAGTCGCAGCTCACAGCCCTGCGGGCGGGGCGCGGCGCCCGCGCCCGGCGGTGCGATGCGAATGGGATACTGGAGACGATCCGGCCCGTCGTCGTGCCCGGTCCCCCCGGTGGACGGTCCGGGGCCGTCGCCGGCGCGGCGCAAGCCCACACTTTCGGGGCGGATTCGTGCCCGGTGCTCCGCGGCCGTCCGTCCGGCCACCCGCCGAAGCACCGACAAGGAGAAAACCGTGACTGCACCGTCCTCTTCGGACGGACTGGGCGCCGTCCTGTGGGACATGGACGGCACGCTCGTCGACTCCGAGAAGCTCTGGGACGTCGCGCTGTACGAGTGCGCGGAAGCGCTCGGCGGCACGCTGTCGGAGGAGCAGCGGATGACGCTCGTGGGGTCCAACATGGACGCCACGGCCACCTACCTGCTGGAGGTCACCGCACGGGAGGTCACGCCGGAGTCGGTGGCCGAGACCGGCGCGTGGATCCGTCGGCGCACGGCGGGCCTGTTCGACGACGCGCTGCCGTGGCGCCCTGGTGCGCGCGAAACGCTGGCCGCGGTGAAGGCCGCCGGCATCCCGTCGGCGCTGGTCACCTCGACCGAGCGCGCGCTGACCGAGCTGGCGCTGCAGACGATCGGCCGCGAGTTCTTCGACGTCACGGTGTGCGGTGACGAGGTCGACGGGCTGAACAAGCCGCACCCGAGGCCCTACCTCAAGGCCGCCGAGCTGCTCGGCGTGCCGCCGGAGCGGTGCGTCGCGGTGGAGGACTCGCCGCCGGGCGCGCAGTCGGCCGAGAGCGCCGGCTGCGCGGTGCTCGTGATCCCGAACGACGTGGCGGTCCCGGCCGGGACGCGGCGGGTGTTCCGCGAGTCGCTCGCCGGCGTCGACGTGGCCGCGCTGGCCGCGTTGCTGCCGGGAGTGTGACCCCTGCGGCATCGGGGTCACCCGGGGCAGCGCCCGCCCGTGCGGGATGGAAGGATCTGCAGACCGTGAAGACCTTCGATGAGCTGTTCGCGGAGCTTGCCGAGCGCGCCCGCACCCGTCCCGACGGGTCCGGCACCGTCGTCGCCCTCGACGACGGGGTGCACGCCCAGGGCAAGAAGGTGCTCGAGGAAGCCGGCGAGGTGTGGATCGCCGCCGAGCACGAGTCCGACGACCGCCTCGCGGAGGAGATCTCGCAACTGCTGTACCGGGTCCAGGTGCTCATGCTCGGCCGGGGGATCTCGACCGAGGACGTGTACCGCTACCTGTGACGCGTTCGCGCACCGGAGATCGAGGAGAGAGCGAAATGCTGCGTGTTGCCGTGCCTAACAAGGGAGCCCTCGCCGCGGCGGCGGCGGAGATGCTTTCCGAGGCGGGCTACCGCAAGCGACATGACTCGAAGGACCTGACCGTGCTCGACCCGGTCAACGAGGTCGAGTTCTTCTTCCTGCGTCCCAAGGACATCGCGATCTACGTCGGCTCCGGCGAGCTCGACCTCGGCATCACCGGCCGCGACCTCGCGCTCGACTCGGGCGCGCCGGTCGACGAGATGCTCGCGCTGGGCTTCGGCGGGTCCACGTTCCGCTACGCCGCCCCGGCCGGCCAGGACTGGAAGCCGGCCGACCTGCAGGGCAAGCGCCTGGCGACCTCGTACCCGCGGCTCGTGCGCGAGGACCTGGCCCGCCACGGCGTCGAGGCCGAGGTGATCCGCCTCGACGGCGCCGTCGAGATCTCGATCCAGCTCGGCGTCGCCGACGCGATCGCCGACGTGGTCGAGTCCGGCCGCTCGCTGCGCCAGCACAACCTGGTGGCCTTCGGCGACCCGATCTGCGTGTCGGAAGCCGTGCTGCTGCAGCGCGCGGGCAGCGACTCGGCGAAGGCGAAGAGCCAGCTGGCCGCCCGGCTGCGGGGGGTGGTGTTCGCGCAGCAGTACATGATGCTCGACTACGACTGCCCGCGCACCCTGCTGGAGCAGGCCATCGCCATCACCCCGGGCCTGGAGTCGCCGACGGTCGCCCCGCTGGCCGACGAGGACTGGGTCGCCGTGCGCGCGATGGTGCCGCGCAAGAAGGTCAACCAGATCATGGACGAACTGGCCGAGGTCGGTGCCAAGGCGATCCTCGCCTCCGACATCCGCTCCTGCCGCTTGTAACCGAACGACGGACGAGGGCGCTTCCCGTTGCGGGAGGCGCCCTCTTGTCTGTCTACACTGGATGCTGCGGCTCACCGCGGCCTGTTTGGACGCTTCGGCATCAGGTCATACAGTTTTTTGCGGGCGCCGTTGTCGTTGGCGTTGCGGGTCATCGCGACTTCGGAGATGAAGTCCTCGAAGACGAACTCGTCGTCGGCCGGGACCTCGGTGGGGCCGAGGTTCTGAGCGAGGTAGCCGTCGAGGGTTCCGGCGATTTCGCGGAACGACAGGGCCTGCAGGGTTTCCGGCGCGTAGGTGGTGACGGGTACGCCGTTGGCCGCGGCCTCGTTCATCACGACGCCGAGGGGCACGTGCGAGAGCATCGGCACGCCGAAGTTGTACATCTCCTGCAGAGCCGCGGCCGCGTAGTGGGAGATCGGGCGACGGTAGAGCCCCGGCACGATCCCGTACCACGCGATGGGCGTGCGGCCGGTGGTCTGTTCCACGTAGCGCACCTGGTCGGCGAGCAGCCGCAGCGCGCGGATGCTCGTTTTGTCCGGCTGCACCGGCACCAGGATCCCGTGGGACGCCGCGAGTGCGTTGTTGGTCAGCACGTCGAGCGCGGGCGGGCAGTCGATGACGACGTGGTCGTAGTTCGCGAACTGGATCACGCGCGCGAGCTGCCAGCCGGGCACCCGGAACGAGTCCAGCCGGCGGATCAGGTCGAACATGCCCGGCGACGTCGGGATCACGTCGAACGCGCCGCCGCGGCCGAGGTTGCTGCGCGGATGCGGCACCGCGAGCTCTTCGATCGGGCCCTTCCAGAGCTTCGTGAGCGCCTTCGCGAGCGTGGGTGCGTCACCGGACACCTCGGCCAGGCCGAGCATCTCGGTGGTGGCGTGCCCCTGCGGGTCGAGGTCGATCAGCAGCACGCGCCGGCCGCGTTCGGCCAACGCCGCAGCCGTGCCCACGCTGAGTGAGGTCTTGCCGACCCCGCCTTTCTGGTTGACCACCGAGGTGATCTGCATGCCGGAGCGCTCCCTTGTCGGTCGTTCCGCGAAGGTTATTGGATCCGGGGCGTGGGCGCGCGGTTATCCGCCCCCGGCCTGTCGTGGCCGGACGAGCAGAGCCTGCGCGCCGGTGCCGACCGGACCGGAGCCGTCGTGCAGGGTACTCGTGGCGGTGCCGACGCCGTGCGGCCCGACCAGGGTCACCGCGTCGAGTCCGATCCACTCGCCCTCCGGCGCCCGGCGCAGGTGGACGGTGAGCTCCGAGTTGATGAACCACCAGTCATCGGTGGGTAGGAAGTGGGACACGCCGTTGGCCGAGTCCGCGACCGCGAACAGCCGCTGCAGCCCGGTGGGCTCCTCGCCGTCGACGAGCGGGACCCGCTGCCGGCCCCACACCGCGGCCGGGCCCGGCGCCGAGATGCTGCCGCGCACGGCCCGCCACTCGACGGCGTTGAGGTAACCGCCGCGCCAGTCGGCGGGGAACGTCGTCTCCGTGCCCGCATCCGCCGGGGGCAGCAGGGGACCGGCGTCGGTCGCGACGGTCGTGGTGTCGGTGGTCGCGATGCGCCACGCGCTGGCCCGCGCGATCAGCTTGCCGTCCGCGGACAGCTCCGACTGCAGCAGCTCGACCGACCGGCCCGGCCGCTCGATCCACGACCGCTGGTCCAGCTCCGCGACCGGCGCCGGCCCGAGGATCTCGATGGTGACGCGCGCGATCAGCGCCGGGTGCGGCGCTTGGAGCCGCTCCAGCCCGCGCGCGAGCAGAGCCGACGGCGGGCCGAAGTGCTGCGCGCCGGGCGCCCAGGGGCCGCTGGTGTGCTCGGTCGCGGCGTACCGCTCGTCGCCGAGCGGGACGTAGAACGCGTCGGCCATCAGTCCGCCCGGTCCAGCGCGGTCTCTTCACCCGCGTCGGGTTCCGGCCAGCCGGGGTACTCCGGCGGCGTGCCGCCGAACTCCGGGCAGTGGGCCTGGTGGTCGCACCACGAGCACAGCTTGCCGGGGTTGGGCCGGAAGTCGCCGGTCTTGCCCGCCTTGAGGATCGCCTGCCAGATGGCTTCCAGCGTGCGCTCGAACCGCACCAGTTCCGCTTCGTCGGGCGTGTAGGCGAGCGACTGGCCGTCGGTGAGGTACATCAGCTTCAGCTGTCGCGGCACGATGCCGCGCAGCCGCCACAGCACCACGGCGTAGAACTTCATCTGGAACATCGCCTTGGCCTCGCCGATCTCACGCGGCGCGGCCCCGGTCTTGTAGTCCACCACGCGGATCTCGCCCGTCGGCGCCACGTCCACGCGGTCGATGTACCCGCGCAGCAGCACCCCCGAGCCCAGCTCGATCTCCACGTGCAGCTCACACGCCTCCGGCTCCAGCCGGCGCGGGTCCTCCAGCTCGAAGTACGCGTCGAGCAGCTTCTCCGCGGACGCCAGCCATTTGTCGGTTTCGCCCTCCTCGGCGTCCGTGAACAGCTCGGTCCACTCCGGACTCGCGGCCGACAGCTCCGCCCACGTGGGCGCCAGCAGATCCTTCGCCCGCGGCGCCACGCGCTCACCCGCGGGCAGACCGAACAGCCGTTCCAGCACGGCGTGCACGAGCGTCCCGCGCACCTGGGCCTTCGTAGGCACCTCGGGCAGCCGGTCGACGGCCCGGAATCGGTAGAGGAGCGGACACTGTTTGAAATCGCTGGCACGTGACGGCGACAGCGCCGGCCGCCTGCGGACGGGCGCGTCACCGTTTCCCGGTGGGGTGGTGACCGTAGCGGTGTCGGGCATGGTCAGAGCGTAACGCCGGGCACCGACAGGATTTGATTGCCTCGGCTCCGCCGAGGCGGCGAGATCGCCGTGAAGCCGGTGTTTCGACTGGGCGGTCTGATCGGCCGGGCGCCGATCGCACCGCCCAGTCGAAACACCGGCGCGATCTCGCGGCCGGGTCCCCGCTGCCGGGGTGACCATGGGTGGGGACGGTGCGGTCGCGAGGTGGTCGCCGCGGAGGAGGTGGGTTGACGTGATCAGGTTGGCTGCGCGGGGGCACCACGGCTGGTTCCGAGCGCAAGGCGTGTTTCGCCTTCCCCGGCGACGAAGCCCCGCGCGCCGCCCCACGACTAGACCCGCCGCGCCGGATCCTCCGACCGAGCCCGCCATGCCCGAACCCACGACCATGTCCACGCCGGACCTTCTGATCAGGGCCGACTCGCCCGGTCCCATGACCGAGCCCGCCATACGCGGCCTCGCGACGAAGCCCGACACGCCCGAGCCTTCACATCAATCCCGACACGCCCGGCCCCGTGACGAGATCCGACTCGCGGGCCGAGTGCCAATTCCGGCACGCCGGCCCGAGGACCAACTGCGACACGCCCAGCCCACGACCGAACCGACCACGCCGGCCTCGCGACGAGGTCCGACTCGGTTGACCCCACGTGCAAGTCCGACATCCGGGCATCGCGACCAAGCCCGCCATGTCGGGCCCCCTGACCAAGTCCGACACGGCGGCCCGGCGCCGAAGCCCCACCTGCACGGCCTCGGGACGAAGCCCGACACGCCCGGCCCTCCCCATCAATCCCGACACACCCGGGTCTCACGACGACCCTCGCGACGAGTGGGCCTTGCGCCGAAACCCGACCCACGCGGTCGCGCGAACAGGCCCGACCCGTCCGGGTCTCGAAACCAATTCCGGCACGGCCGCCCCGGCGACGGAGCCCGGCGGGTCTCGCGACAAAGTCCGGCACGGCGGGTTTCGCGACGGAGCTCACATGCCTCGATCTCGTGGCGCCGTCCGGCGCGCATGGCTTTGTGACGAAGTCCCGCACGGCTGGCCCCTGCCATGAAGCCCGCCATGCTCGGGACTCACGGCGCCGTCCGATATGCGTGGCCTTGCGACGAAGTCCGACATGGCCGGCCCGCGGCCAAACCCGACATGGCTGGGGCTCGACACGAGGCCGACCTGCCTGGGTCTCGCGGCGCAGTGCGACATGCGTGGCGTTGCGGCGATGTCCGACACCCCCGGCCCGCGACCAAACCTCACCTGCCTGGGACTCGCGACGAGGCCGACACGCCCGGGCCTCGCACCCAAGACCGACTCACCCGATCTCGCGACCAGGCCCGCCACCCTTGCCTCATCACCGCCCCACCGCACCCGGTGCCGCCGAGCCCGACGCACCGGACGCGCCCGGTGTCACCACCAACCCCGACACTCCCGGCCCCCGACCAAGCGCACGTTCCCACCCAGCTCACCACGCCCAGTCGACCCACCAGCGAGATCGCGCCGGCTTCCCGATTGTGCGGTGCGATCGGCCCCCGGCCGATCCGACCGCACAATCGGGAAGCCGGCTTCCAGGCGATCTCGCACGCCCCGGCGGAGCCGGGGCAAACAACACAGATCACCCGCTTCCCACACCCTGCCCTTTACTCTTGCCCGCATGGCCGCGACCCGACAGCACGGTGCCGGGCCGTCCCGGCGCGTCACGCCCGGCGACGGCGGGCTGTTGCTGTTCCGGGTGGCCGGGGTGCCGGTGTTGCTGGCGCCGTCGTGGTGGATCGGGTCGTTGATCATCGTGGTGCTGTACGCGCCGCTGGTGGGGCGGTTGCTGCCGGAGGCGTCGACGCCCACGTCGTGGTTGCTGGCGGCCGCGTTCGCGGTGCTGCTGGGGTTGTCGGTGCTCGCGCACGAGCTGGGGCATTGCCTGGTGGCGCTGCGGTTGGGGATTCCCGTGCGGCGGTTGCGGCTGTTCCTGCTCGGTGGGCTGTCCGAGGTCGCGCGGACGCCGCGCCGGCCCGGGCAGGAGGGGTTGGTGGCCGCGGCGGGGCCGGCCGTGTCGCTGGTGCTGGGTGGGTTCTGCGCCCTGCTGATGCTGGCCGTGCCGCCGGACGGGGCCGTGTGGCTGCTGGTCGCGGAGTGCGCCGTGGCGAACTTGGCGGTGGGTGTGTTCAACCTGCTCCCCGGGCTGCCGCTCGACGGCGGCCGTCTCGTGCGCGCGGGCGTGTGGGCCGCGACGGGGTTGCGTGCCAAGGGCACGCGCGCCGCCGTGGCCGGGGGCGCGGTGGTGGCGACCGGCCTGATCGTGTGGGCGCTGTGGGGCCTGGCGACCCAGAGCGAGGACCGCTGGCTGCGGCTCGGAGTCTGCGTGGTCACGGCGTGGTTCGTGATCCTCGGTGCCCGCGGAGAGCTCGCGGCGGAAGCCCGGCGCAGCTGGCCCGACGGCCTCGAGCTGACCGAGCTGGTCCGGCCCGTGCTGCAGCTGCCCGCGGAAAGCCCGGTGTCCGACGCGCTCGCCGCCTCGGCCGGCCGCGGGGTCGTCCTCGTCCGAGCCGACGGGGTCGCCGCGGGGCTGCTCGACGAACAGGCCGCCGAGCAGCTGGCCGGAACCCACCCGCACGCCCCGGCGGAGCTCGCGGCCGAGCCGATCCGCGCCGAGACGGTGCTCCTGGCCTCGGAGCCGGGGGAGGAGATCGCCGAACGCGTGCGCGAAACCCCCGCGTGGCAGTTCCTCGTGGTCGACGACGAGGGCCGCCCCGCCGGGGTGCTACGCCGCGAAGACCTCCGGGCCGCGCTCGTGCGCGGCCGCCACGCTCACTGAGAGTGCACCCGACCGGCGACCCACGCGGACGACCTGCGAGGATCTGACGCCAGCGTTTCGCGTGTGAGGTGGAGGAAGAAGTTGTCGGTCAGCGGACCGTTTCGCGCAGGAGACCGGGTTCAGTTGACGGACTCGAAGGGCCGGCACTACACCCTCACGCTCGCCGAGGGCGGGGAGTACCACACCCACCGCGGCGCGCTCGCGCACGACGAGCTGATCGGGCTCCCCGAGGGCTCCGTGGTCACCTCGGCCGGCGGCAGCAACTACCTCGCGCTGCGCCCCCTGCTGCCCGACTACGTGCTCTCCATGCCGCGCGGCGCCCAGGTGATCTACCCCAAGGACGCGTCGCAGATCGTCATGTGGGGCGACATCTTCCCGGGCGCCCGCGTGCTCGAAGCCGGCGCCGGCTCGGGCGCCCTGACGCTCTCGCTGCTGCGCGCCGTCGGCCCGGCTGGGCACGTGTCGTCCTACGAGATCCGCGACGACCACGCGGAGCACGCCGAGCGCAACGTCGTGAAGTTCTTCGGCGAGAAGCCGGACAACTGGACGCTCACCGTCGCCGACCTGGCCACGCACACCGGTGAGGTCGACCGGGTCGTGCTCGACATGCTCGCACCGTGGGACCAGCTGCCGAACGTCGCCGCGCACCTCGTGCCGGGCGGCGTGCTCACGGTGTACGTGGCGACCGTCACACAGCTTTCCCGGGTGACGGAGTCGTTGCGGGAACAGCAGTGCTGGACCGAGCCGGAGTCGTGGGAGACGCTGATGCGCCCGTGGCACGTCGTCGGCCTCGCGGTGCGGCCGGACCACCGGATGGTGGCGCACACGGCCTTCCTGCTCACCGCTCGCCGCCTCGCCAACGGAACGGTGTCCCCGCGCGTGTCGCGCCGGCCCGCGAAGGGCAAGGGCTGAGGTCTAGCCCGGCACGCACCACCGGCCGTTTTCGCGGTGCATCGGGAACGGCGTGTCCTTGCGCCCGCCCGCGCCTTCCACGTGCACGGTGACGCCGGCCGAATCGCCGGCCACGTCCGGCGGCCCTGCCAGGGTCACAGTGAGCGGTCCCGCGGCGTCCCACTTGGCCTGCAGGTCGGCGAGGGCCTGGGAAGTCTGTGGTTCGCACGTGAGCCGGCCGAACTCCGTGGCGTCGCCGCGCTTGATGGCGTCGACGATCGCGTTGGCGAGCACGTCCGTGGCGGCGACGTCCGCGTCGCTCGCTGGTGGGGAAGCGGTGGGAACGCGCGTCGGCGGCGAAGTCACGGGCGGCGGTGGCGCCGACGGCCCGGCCGGTGCGACCAGCACCAGGCCGAGCACCGCGCCGGCCACGAGAGCGCCGAGCACGACGAGCCCGGCGGTGAGTCTGCCACTCACCGCCGGGGTCTCACTGCTTGTCCGCCTGGGCGTCGACCAGGCACCAGACGCCGGCCTCGCGCTTGGAGGTCATCGTCCCGTTGGCCGTCTTCGTACCCTGCGTGGCCTTGTACCGCACGGACGCAGTGTCGCCGTTCTCCTGTGCGGCGCCCGTGAGCTGGACGTCGGTCTTCGGGATGTCCACGGCGCCGCCGTTGTAGAGGCTGCGGCACGCCAGTCCGGCCAGCGCCGAGCCGTCGCCGCTGCTGAAGTCGGCCGCGGCGGCCTGGAACAGCTCCTGCGCGCTCTGCGTGCCGCCCGGCGCAGGCGCGTCGGTGCCGCCCGACGAGCCGGTGGACGGGGCGGAGCTGCGGGGGAGGCTCGGGGTGCCGGTGTTCGGCGCGCCGCCACCCTGGCCGGTCACGGCCGGGGGCGCCGGCGGAGCCGCGGTGTCGGTTTTGCCCTTGTCGCCACCCGAAAGCCCGATGACGAGACCGATCGCGGCACCCACCACGACCACCACGCCGACGGCGATCCCGACGATCAGGCCGGTCTTCTTTTTCTTCGGAGGCTGCTCGGTGTAGCTGCCGAAGGACTGATAACCACCCGGTTGGCCGTACTGATCGCCGAAACCGCCCTGCGAGAAGCTCTCGGGCTGCCCGAACTGCTGCGTTCCGCCCTGCTGGTACGGATCTTGCTGCCCGTACTGCTGGGGCCCGCCCTGCTGCTGATAGGGATCTTGCTGTCCGAACTGCGCCGGCTGGGCATACGGATCTTGCCGGCCGAAGGACGGGGGCTGCTGCGCCGGGTAGCCCGGCTGCTGCTGCGGACCGGACTGCGGGTACCCGCTCTGCGGCGGCCAGGTGCTCGGCTGCTGCCCGCCGTAGGGCTGCCCGCCGGGGTAGCCGGGCTGCTGCTGGGGGCCGGACTGGGGCTGACCTGGGCCCTGCGGGGACTGTCCGTAGGGATTCGGCTGCTGCCCGTAACCTCCGTAGCCACCGCCCTGCTGGCCGTGACCACCGGGCTGCTGCGGCGGGTAGGTCATGTGTGGTGCCCCCTAGCGTTCCTTCGCGTGCCGACCTGGCCACCGGGTGAGGTGAACCCCGGGGGATGCTAGCCAGGCCGCCCGGGATCCGTGCGCTCAGGCCGGAATCCGGCGAAACGAGGGTTGGTGGCGGGGTCCCCGGGGTACCTGCCCCGTGCTCGCTTTCGCCTGGTGGAACACGGCGTGACGGCCTCCGGTGTCCGGGCACCGAATCGGCCGCTTGCGCATCTGTGACGACCGTGCTGAGCGGGTACGGAAATCGCGACGCGCCGATCTTGTGATGCGGAAAGGCCTTTTCTTGTCGGTGATCGCCGGTACCGTGGAATGAAAAGCACTCCGAGGAGGTGCCCGATGCATCATGACCTTCCCGGAGGTCGGCGCGAGGAGGCCGACCCTTCAGCAACAGGCGGAGCTGGGCTTACGGCGGAACAACAAGCCCGGCAGATCCGTTTTCTCGAGGAGGAAGTGGCGCTCTTGCGTCGCAAACTCACCGATTCGCCGCGGCAGAACCGAGTTCTCGAACAGCGCCTCGCCGAGGCGTCCGAACGGGTGAGCCAGCTCACCGAGCGCAACACGAAACTGGTCGAGACCCTGCGCGAGGCGCGTGGTCAGCTGCTCGCCCTCCGCGAAGAGGTCGACAGGCTGGCCCAGCCGCCGAGCGGCTACGGGGTCTTCGTCACCTCGTACGAGGACAACACGGTGGACGTCTTCACCGCGGGCCGCAAAATGCGGGTCTCGGTGTCGCCGGCCGTGGAGATCTCGTCGCTGCGCCGTGGTCAGGCGCTGCGTCTCAACGAGGCACTCACCGTCGTCGAAGGCGGCGATTTCGAGCGCACCGGTGAGGTGTGCGCACTGCGTGAGGTGCTCGCACCCGAGGACGAGGGCGGCATTCCCCGCGCTCTCGTGGTGGGGCACGCGGACGAGGAGCGGGTCGTCCTGCTCTCCGAACCGCTGGCCGAGCAGCCGCTCAAGCCGGGCGACTCGCTGCTCGTCGACTCGAAGGTCGGGTACGCGTACGAGCGCGTGCCGAAGGCCGAGGTCGAGGACCTGGTGCTGGAGGAGGTGCCCGACGTCCGCTACGAGGACATCGGTGGCCTGAGCAGGCAGATCGAGCAGATCCGCGACGCGGTGGAGCTGCCGTTCCTGCACGCCGATCTCTACCAGGAGTACCAGCTGCGGCCGCCGAAGGGCGTGCTGCTCTACGGGCCTCCGGGCTGCGGGAAGACGCTCATCGCCAAGGCGGTGGCCAACTCCCTGGCCAAGAAGGTCGCGCAGGCGCGGGGCGACAAGGCGGACGGGAAGTCCTACTTCCTGAACATCAAGGGTCCCGAGCTGCTCAACAAGTTCGTCGGCGAGACCGAGCGGTCCATCCGCCTGATCTTCCAGCGGGCTCGGGAGAAGGCCTCCGAGGGCACTCCCGTCATCGTGTTCTTCGACGAGATGGACTCCATCTTCCGCACCCGTGGCTCGGGCGTGTCCTCCGACGTGGAGACCACGATCGTGCCGCAGCTGCTGTCGGAGATCGACGGTGTGGAAGGGCTGGAGAACGTCATCGTCATCGGCGCCTCCAACCGTGAGGACATGATCGACCCGGCGATCCTGCGGCCGGGCCGGCTCGACGTGAAGATCAAGATCGAGCGTCCGGACGCCGAAGGCGCGAAGGACATCTTCTCCAAGTACCTGGCCGAAGGCCTGCCGATCCACGCCGACGACCTGGCGGAGTTCGGCGGGGACCAGAAGGCCACGTTCGACGCGATGATCCAGCACACCGTCGAGCGCATGTACGAGGAGAGCGACGAAAACCGGTTCCTCGAGGTGACCTACGCCAACGGGGACAAGGAAGTCCTGTACTTCCGCGACTTCAACTCGGGCGCGATGATCCAGAACATCGTGGACCGGGCGAAGAAGTCGGCCATCAAGTCGGTGCTGGAGACCCAGCAGCCCGGCTTGCGCGTGCAGCACCTGCTGGACGCGATCGTCGACGAGTTCGCGGAGAACGAGGACCTGCCGAACACCACGAACCCGGACGACTGGGCCCGGATCTCCGGCAAGAAGGGCGAGCGGATCGTCTACATCCGCACGCTCGTCACCGGCAAGAACCAGGATTCGGGGCGGGCGATCGACACCGCCACGAACACGGGTCAGTACCTGTAAGGGATCCGATTCGGAACGTGGGGCTACCGGTTCGCCGGTGGCCCCACGTTCTCGTCTGAAACCCGCACCGCGCGACGTGCGAGTTTCCCGTGTGAGGCGAGGATTCCGAGCACGACGAGGAGCGCACCGACGGGTTCGTTCCAGTGCACGGGTTCGTTCAGCACGAGCACGCCGAGCGCCACTCCCACCACCGGTGTGAGGTAAGTCACCGACGAAGCGTGGGCGGCGCCCCAGGCCGCTACTACGCGTGTGTTCCACACGTACGCGATCCCCGTTCCCAGCACGCCGAGCGCGAGCATGCTGACCACCACGGCGGCGCTCAGGTGCATCGGCTGGCTCGCCACCACGGGCGCCAGCACCAGGAGCAGCACCGTGGCGAACCCGACCTGCCCGAAAGCAACGACCACGGGATCGGCGCCTTTCGGGGACACGAACCGGCGCAGGTACACGAAAGCCGCGCCGTAGCACGTCGTGGCGCCCAGGCAGGCCAGCTGAGCCGTGAGCTCGTGCGAGAGGTCCACGCCCTGCCACACGCCGACGAGCGTCAGCACGCCGGCGAACCCGAGCAGCAGCCCCGCCACGCGTGGCGCGGTCAGGCGCTCCGCGGGCAGCGCCGCCGCGGCGAACACCATCGTCAGCAACGGCGTGGTCGCGTTGAAGATGCTGGCCAGGCCGGAGGGGATGTACTGCTCGGCCCAGGAGAAGAGCAGGAACGGTGCAGTGCACAGCAGCACCGACACCACCGCGAGATGGCCCCACAGCGCGGGATCACGGGGGAGGGGCCGGCGCCGCACCGCCAGGACCACGGCGAGCGCCAGCGCGCCGAAGCCGACGCGCGCCAGCGCGACTTGAGCGGGGGAGAGGCCCTGGAGGCCCACCTTGATGAAGAGGAAACTCGCGCCCCACACCACCGCCAGCGCGACGAATCGCGCACCGATACCGAACCGCCCGGTCATGACCCTCCTGATCGACTGACTCCCGGGGGCCAGTCAACGGGCCCGCCACGCCGCGAGGCCAGCGGTTTTCGGTCATGTCACTGAAGTTCGGTGTATAACGCCCTATACTTCCCGGCTGTGAGCACCGACGACACCCCGCGCCCGCGCGCCCCGATCACCGAAGCCGACGTCCTCACCTGGCTGGAGACGACCGCGGCCGCCGTCCAAGCGGGGGAGCTGAACGCCAACGACCTCATCGACCTGCTGGGGGAGCTGCGCCGCGCGTCCGCCGCCTGCGCCGACGCGTCCGACTGGGCCCTGCTCGCCGCCCGAGAGGAGGGCGCCAGCCTCCGCCAGATCGCCCCCGTCTTCGGCAAAGGCTACGTCCGGGCACCCGCCGCCCGCCTGGAAAAACTCCACCGACAAGCCCAGAACTCCGGACAATGGCTGGCCATCCTCCGGCACAAACAAACTGTATAACGACCTATACAGCTGGCCTGGGGTCGAAAAAATCCGCGGCCGGCAACGCATTTCACTCACCACCCGAGAAACAGCACAGACAAGGACACCGAATGGAGCGCATCGCGGTCGGGCTCGCCGCTCTCGGCCGGCCCGCGTACATCAACCTGGGCCGGGAGCTGCCGGGGACGCGGGACGTCCCGGCGATGCGCGCCGCGACCCACGAGGTGCTCGACGCGGCCTACGCGGCGGGGGCGCGCTGGGTCGACGTCGCGCGGTCCTACGGGTTGGCGGAGGACTTCCTCGCGAGCTGGCTCGCGGAGACCGGCCACACGGACGTGACGGTGTCGAGCAAGTGGGGCTACCGCTACGTCGGCGAGTGGCGGCTCGACGCGCCCGTGCACGAGGTGAAGGAGCACTCGGCCGCGCGGTTCGCCGAGCAGTGGGCCGAGACGCGGGCGTTGCTGGGCGACCACGTGAACCTGTACCAGGTGCATTCGCTCACTGTGGACAGTCCGCTGTTCTCCGACGCGGCGCTGATCGATGCGCTGGCGGGATTGGCCGACCAGGGCGTCGAGGTCGGGTTCTCGACATCCGGGCCGGCGCAGGCCGACGCCGTGCGGCGGGCGTTCGAGCTGGAAGCGGCGGGGCGGCCGGTGTTCTCGTCGGTGCAGTCCACTTGGAACGTCCTGGAGCCGTCGGTCGGTGAGGCGCTGGCGGAGGCCGATGCGGCGGGGAAACGGGTGCTGGTCAAGGAGACGCTGGCCAACGGCCGTCTGGTCGTGGAGGCGCCGGAGTCCCTCGCGCGCATCGCTGCCGCGCACGGCGTGGGTGCGGACGCGGTCGCGGTGGCCGCGGTGCTGGCGAACGACTGGGTTTCGGTGGCTCTGGTGGGTCCGTCGAGCACGGCGCAGCTGGCGTCGAACCTGGCCGCCCCGCGGGTTTCGCTGACCGCGGACCAGGTGGCCGAGCTGGCGGGTCTGGCCGAGGCGCCGGAGGAGTACTGGCGGCACCGGTCCCACCTCGGGTGGGACTGAGGGCCTGCACTACCCTCGCTGCAGCGCGGGCCCGTGGGTGGGCCGCGGTTCTCGGATCTTCCGGAGGGGCGGCAGGTGCGTCATCGGCAGGTGCTCGCGGTGGCGGCGGTCGCGCTCGTAGGGCTCACGACCGCGTGTGGCAACCGGCCCAACAACCTCGAGACGTACTACGACGATCCGACGCCGACGAGTGACGCGACGTCGTCCGCGGCGGTGACTCCGCCGCCTGCCGCGCCGCCGAGCACTCCCGCGTCTCCCTCGCCCGATCCCCGGATCCTGGCCGCTGCGGCGGCTTCGGCCGCGCTGCTGTCCGATGAGGACGTTGCGGAGGAGGGCGTGGCTCCGGGGCCGGGCAAGGCGTCGGGGTGCCTGTCGGGGCTGGCTCAGGGGGAGCGGCGCTCGGCGAGCTGGGTGTACCCGAGTGGTTCGGGGATCACGCACGAGGTCACGGCGTACGCGGGTGGGTCGGGCGCGGAGGTGGTGTCCGGTGCGGACTGTGCCGGTCAGGTGCTCGCCATTCCGCCGCAGCCGGGTGTTTCGCAGCAGCGGGCGTGGTGCGACGGGTCGACCTGCACAGTGCTGCTGGCGAAGGGTGAGCTGGTGTCGGCGTTGAGCGTGGCGGCGAGCACGCCGGCGCGGGCGGCGGACGCAGCGAAGCGGTTGCTGCCGAAGGTCGTGGCGAAGCTGGTTGCTCAGCCGTAGCGGCGGAACCATTCCTGGACGCCTTCGCGGCCGTCGGGGATGAAGGGGCTTTCGGGGTCGTCGACCCAGGCGCGCAGTTCGGTCAGGGGAAGCCAGCGGCCTTCGACGATCTCTTCGGCCTGGTGTCGGATGGGGCCGTCCCAGCGGACTTCGTAGGCGAAGTTGTGGCAGTGGACGGTGCCCTGGTCGTAGATCTTGGTGAACAGGGGTTCCGGTTCCACTCCGTGGACGCCGAGCTCTTCGGCGAGCTCGCGGCGGGCGCAGTCGGCGGGGGTTTCGCCCGCGGCGACGACTCCGCCGGCCCAGCAGTCCCAGGTGGACGGGAAGATGTCCTTGTCCGCGGTGCGGAGGTGGACGTACACGGACTGGCCGTCGCCCGAACGGAGGAGCACCACGCCGGCGGCGTGCCACAGTCCTTCGGCGCGGACGCGGGAGCGGGGTGCCTGGCCCACGACGTGGCCGGCGCGGTCATAGAGGGCAACGAGTTCGTCACTGCCTGGCATGGGGGCATCGTCGCACGGCCTTACCCCGTAGGGTGTCGGGTATGCGTCGGATCATGGGAACCGAAGTCGAGTACGGCATCGCCGTGCCCGGGGACGCCACGGCGAACCCGGTGCTCACCTCGACTCAGGTCGTGCTCGCCTACGCGGCGGCTGCTGACATTCCGCGGGCCCGGCGGGCCCGGTGGGACTACGAGGTGGAGTCGCCGTTGCGCGACGCGCGGGGCTTCGACCTGACGGGTCCTGGTGGGCCGGGGCACGACCCGGACGTGGAGGACCTGGGTGCGGCGAACGTCATCCTGACGAACGGTGCGCGCCTGTATGTGGACCACGCGCACCCGGAGTACTCGGCGCCCGAGGTCACGAACGCGCGGGACGCGGTGATCTGGGACAAGGCCGGCGAGCGGGTGATGGAGGAGGCGGCGCTGAAGGCGGCGTCGGTGCCGGGTCAGCCGCCGTTGCAGCTGTACAAGAACAACGTGGACGGCAAGGGTGCGAGCTACGGCACGCACGAGAACTACCTGTGTTCGCGGTCGACGCCGTTCACCGCGATCATCGCCGGGCTGACGCCGTTTTTCGTGTCGCGGCAGGTGGTGACGGGGTCGGGCCGGGTCGGGATCGGCCAGCAGAGTGAAGAGGCCGGGTTCCAGCTGTCGCAGCGGTCGGACTACATCGAGGTCGAGGTCGGCCTGGAGACGACGCTCAAGCGCGGGATCATCAACACGCGCGACGAGCCGCACGCGGACGCGGACAAGTACCGGCGGCTGCACGTGATCATCGGTGACGCGAACCTGTCGGAGTACTCGACCTACCTGAAGGTGGGCACGACGGCGCTGATCCTGGATCTCATCGAGTCGGGGATCCGGTTCGACGAGCTGAAGCTGGACGAGCCGGTGCGGGCGGTGCACAAGATCAGCCACGACCCGACGTTGAAGGTGAAGGTCGAGCTGGCGAACGGGAAGAAGTTCTCGGGGCTGGACCTGCAGTTCGCCTACCACGAAGTCGCGTCGGCGAACCTCGAGCGCACGGGTGCGGACGAGGCGTCGAAGGAGGTCCTGCGGGTCTGGGGCGAGGTGCTGGACGCGCTGGCGCGGGATCCGCAGGAGTGCGCGGACCGGCTGGACTGGCCGGCGAAGCTGCGGTTGCTGGAGGGGTACCGGGAGCGGGACCAGCTGGCGTGGGGTGCGCCGCGGTTGCGGCTGGTGGACCTGCAGTACTCGGACGTGCGGCTGGCGAAGGGCCTGTACAACCGGCTGGTCACGCGGGGTTCGATGAAGCGGCTGGTCACGGAGGAGGAGGTCCAGGCGGCGATCACGACTCCGCCGTCGGACACCCGGGCGTATTTCCGGGGCCGGGCCTTGGAGAAGTACGCGACGTCGATCGCGGCCGCGTCGTGGGATTCGGTCATCTTCGACGTGGGCAAGGAGTCGCTGGTGCGGATCCCGACGCTGGAGCCGCTGCGGGGCACGAAGGCGCACGTCGGGAAGTTGCTGGACGCGGCGGCGACGGCCGAGGAGCTGGTCGAGGCGATCACCGGTTCGGACTAGTCCGGATCGGCACGGGGCTGATCGGGACCGCGGCGTTGCCCCGAATGTCGGGGCTGCTGGGTAGGCTAGGAATCATCGGCCACACCGGGAGGCGATATGGCGCAGGAGAAGATCGAGAAGCACGGCGGTGGGGACTCCGACGAGGAGTTCGAAGCCACCGGAGCGGCGGGCCAGGAGCGGCGCGAGAAGCTCGGCGAGGACGTCGACACGATCCTCGACGAGATCGACGACGTGCTGGAGGAGAACGCCGAGGACTTCGTTCGCGCCTACGTGCAGAAGGGCGGCGAGTAGTCGTTCGCGGCCGGTAGCCGCCCTCGGGTTTCCGGGGGCGGTTGTCGGTTGGCGTGCCGTTGCACGCGGTGTCGTACCGGGAGCGTCGTCGAAGGAGTGTCCACCGAGCCGGCGGCGGTGCGGAGCGACATACTGCGCGGCAGAGTTCGCCACAGCGTGGCTTCGGCACGCGGCCTCAGCGTTGTTTCTTCAGCCGATACAGATGGGAACCAAGAACACGTATGGACAACACCTTCCCTCGGGCGGGTTTTTCGGGACCCGGCCTGCCCGCTTCGTATTTCTCGCCGGCTTCGTCGTCGTTCGCGGACTTCGTGCGGGCGCAGGCGCCTGAGCTGTTGCCGGCGCGGCGGGTGCCGTCGTCCGGGGCGGGTGAGCTGGCGGTGCCGCACGGGACGACGATCGTGGCGCTGACGTTCGCCGGGGGTGTGCTGATCGCGGGTGACCGGCGGGCGACGTCGGGGAACTTGATCGCGAGCCGGGACATCGAGAAGGTGCACGTCACGGACGAGTATTCGGCGGTGGGGATCGCGGGGACCGCGGGCCTGGCCGTGGAGATGGTCCGGTTGTACGCGGTGGAGCTGGCGCACTACGAGAAGATCGAGGGTGTGTCGCTGTCGCTGGACGGCAAGACGAACAAGCTGGCCGGGATGGTGAAGGCCAACCTGGACATGGCGATGGCGGGCCTGGCCGTGGTGCCGTTGTTCGTGGGCTACGACCTGGAGGCCGAGGACGCGAAGCGCGCCGGCCGGATCATCTCGTACGACGCCGCCGGTGGGCGGTACGAGGAGAACGCCGGGTACGCGGGTGTCGGTTCGGGTTCGCTGTTCGCGAAGTCGGCGCTGAAGAAGCTGTACGACCCTGACGCGGATGTGGACGCCGCGGTGCGGGCGGCCGTGGAGGCGTTGTACGACGCGGCGGACGACGACACCGCGAGTGGTGGGCCGGACCTGGTGCGGCGCATTTTCCCGAGCGTCGTGACGATCACCGCCGAGACCGGTGCGGTGCAGCTGCCGTCGGAGCAGACGGCGGCGGTGGCGGAGGCCGTGGTGGCCGGCCGCGCCGAGCGCACGCACCACCGGCCGAGCTGATCGCCGGTGACTTTCCCGAACGCTGAACCTTCTACCGCCGGTACACCGGAGAACGTGGAGCCGACACCGTGACGATGCCGTTGTATGCCTCTCCCGAGCAGCTGATGCGGGAGCGTTCCGAGCTGGCGCGCAAGGGCATCGCGCGCGGCCGGAGCGTGGTGGTGCTGAAGTACTCCGGCGGGGTGCTGTTCGTGGCGGAGAACCCGTCGGCGACGTTGCACAAGGTGTCGGAGATCTACGACCGCATCGGGTTCGCCGCGGTGGGCCGGTACTCGGAGTTCGAGAACCTGCGGGTGGCGGGGATCCGGCACGCGGATCTGAAGGGCTACCAGTACGACCGGCGTGACGTGAGCGCGCGGGCGCTGGCGAACGCCTACGCGGCGACGCTGGGCAGCATCTTCACCGAGCAGCTGAAGCCGTTCGAGGTGGAGGTGTGTGTCGCCGAGGTCGGGGCGAACCAGTCGGAGGACCAGCTGTACCGGCTGACCTACGATGGCTCGATCTTCGACGAGTCGCCGTTCGTGGTGATGGGTGGTCAGACGGAGCCGATCAGCACGAAGCTGAAGGACACTGTGGACCCGGAGCACGATCTGGCGACGGCGCTGGCGACGGCGATCGAGGGCCTGCGGGCGACGGTCGCGGCGTCGGGCAACGGCAACGGGGCGACGCCGCCGGACCAGATCAAGCTCGAGGTGGCGGTGCTGGACCGGGCGCGGCCGCGGCGGGCGTTCCGGCGGTTGACGGGGGCGGCGCTGGAGGCGTTGCTGCCCGAACCGCCGGCGAAGGACGAGGCCGAGAAGCCGGCCGAGGGTGACTCGGGTGGTGACTCCGCCAAGGAGTGACGCGCGTTGTGCGAGTGGGCCGTCCGGGTTTCCGGGCGGCCCACTGTGCTTGTGACGGGCCTGCTTTTGCCGGTCCTGCTTTGGACGGCCGGTTCAGGACGTCGGTGTGGGGCTGCGGAAGTTCTGGTCGGCGAAGGCCAGGAGGTAGGGCAGGGTCGCGCGGGCGGTGTGCCAGGTGTGGTTGAAGCCGTGTTCGGTGTGGACGACGGCTTCCTGGCCGCGGCGGTGCAGCGCTTCGGCGATGCGGCGGGCGGTGGCGACGTCGGTGGGTGCGCCGGTGCCGGCGGCGAGGAGGACGGAGATCGGTGCGGTGAACGTCATCGTCGGCAGGTAGCGGCGTGGCGTGTTGGCGGCGATGGCCCCGGGGTGGCCGTCGAGGATGCCGATGGAGTCGTTGAGGTCGTCGTAGGGCAGGGCGATGACGAGGGTGGCGAACTCGGCGAGGTGGTGCAGGCCGGTGTTGAGGGCGGCGAACCCGCCGCCGGACATGCCGCCGAGGGCACGGTGGCGGCGGTCGGCCAGGGTCCGGTAGTGGTGGTCGACGCCGGCGACGACGGTTTTCGCGAGGTAGGTCTCCAGCTGCGGCCCGCCGGGGACGTCGAGGCCTTCCCAGTCCTTGCTGGGCACGCCGGCGGTGAGGTCGACGCTGACCACGATCATCGGGGCGATCACGTGGTCGGCTTCGAGGTCGCGCAGGGCGTCCGGGGCGGCGCCGGAGGTGAGCCAGTCACGTGGGCCGCCGTAGGGGTAGCCGTGGATGAGGTACACGACGGGGTAGCGGTGGCCCGCGTTGGCCGGGTCGTCGTAGCCGGGCGGCAGGATCACGTAGTTCTCGCCCGAGGGCACGGCGTCGGCGGGGTCGGGGAGGCTGAGCACGTCGATGCGCTGCCCGCTGTTGACGACCGCGGGACGGTGCTGGGCGGAGGAATCGGTGGAATCGGTGGAGCCGGCGGGCGCGTCGGGTTCGTCGGCGCCGTCGTCGAGCAGCATCCCCACGGCGTCGGCCGCGCCGGAGCCGCGTTCGAAGAGCCGGCCGAGGTCGTCGGGGGTGCGGACGTAGCCGACGTAGCTGTTCACCGCGGTCACGGCCGCGAGGAGGAGGAGCACCACGGTGCCGCCGGTTCCCCAGCGGCGGGCGCGCCGGTGGTGCCAGAGCGCGATGGTCACGGCGAGCACGGCGACGGCCGCGCCGGCGGCGGTCAGCCAGATCACCGGTGACTCGAGCGGACCGAGGTCACGCGCCTGCGCCGTGATGTCGGACGGCAGCACCGGGTCGACGGCGGCCTGCGGCATCACGGCCGCACCGCCGGGCGCGCGGCACCGCGAAAGGAAAAGCGCACGAAAGTCCCCGCCGTGAACGGAAGCGGGCAGGGTCGCCCGCACCTGACGTGATCACGCTAGGGATGAGCCGCTGTGGATTCGCTGTGAGCGGGTAAAGCGCAGGTCAAGCCCGGTTGTCGGGGTTGCGGTAGATCGTCAGGGCGCTCGGGCGGGAGCGGAAGGTGAACTCGTTGCCGAGCGGCCCGACCTCGCCGTCGGTGGCGACGCGGCGGTTGCCGTCGAGGAGTTTCACGCGCAGCTCCGGCAGGTCCAGTTGCTGGTAGACGTGGCTGGCGTTGAGGCTGTTGGTCACCATCGCGAGCAGGAACCGGGCGCGGGAGTAGGGCAGGTCGGCCCGCAGGTAGCGCACGTCGAGCAGGCCGGTGTCCAGCGCCGGGCGCCGCGACGGCGCGAAGCCCTTGGGGGAGTAGGTGCCGTTGCCGACGAAGATCAGCCAGACCTCGGCGGGCTCGTCGTTGAGCAGGATCGGCAGCGGCTTCGCGCGGCGCAGCACCCGGGCGAGCGCGAGCGCGGCCGAAGGCCACTTCGGGTGCTTCTGCTGCAGCTTCTCGCGCAGCCGCACCATCTCGGGGTAGCCGCCGAGGCTCGCGGTGTTCACGAACCAGCGGTGCTCGGGCTCGCCCGCGCCGTGGACCTCGACCTCGCCGAGGTCGATGCCGACGGCGTTGCCGGCTTCGGTGGCCGCGTCGGCGTCGGGCATGGACCGCACGCCGACGTCGCGCGCGAAGTGGTTGAGCGTGCCCGCGGGGATGAGCGCGAGCGGCAGGCCGCGTTCGGCGGCCACGGACGCGACCGCGGCGACCGTGCCGTCGCCACCCGCGACGCCGAGAGCGCGCACGGAGCCGCCGCGGGCGTCGATCTCGGCCGCGAGCTGTTCACGCAGGTCCCGGCTCGGGTCCGGGTAGAGCAGCGTCGCCTTGGGCCAGGCGTAACGCACGTCCTCGGTCGGGTCCTGGCCGTCGACGCCGGAGTGCGGGTTGACCAGGGCCAGCATGTCCTCGCCGTCACGCATCTCCGGCGCTTCGGCCGTGTGCGCGGTGCGGCCGGGCACGTCGGGGTGCAACGGCCACCAGTGCCGGGTCAGCGCGGCGACCCCGACGCCGATCACCAAGCCCGCGCCGACGTCGCTGGGCCAGTGGACCCCGGTGTGCACCCGCGAGTACGCGACCGCTCCCGCCAGCGGAGCGACGACGAGCCCGGCCTTCGGCGACTCCATCGCGACCGCCGTGGTGAACGCGGCCGCGGAGGCCGCGTGGCCCGACGGGAACGACGACGACGTGGGCCGCTTGCGCAGCCGCCGGTGCTCGGGCACCTCGTCCTCGGCCGGGCGCCGCCGGGGGAACAGCGGCTTGCCGAGCAGGTTCGCGGCCGCGCTCGCCCCGGCGATCGCGACCATCCCCCGCAGCGCTCCCCGGCGCGTCGCACCCTTGCGGGAGGCCAGCGCGGCGGCCACGACCCACCACAGACGCGACTTGTTCGCGGATTTCGAAAGCCAGCCGAGAACATCGTCGGCCCGGGTCTTCGGCAGGGCCGCGCTCCGGCGGATCAGGGCCCGATCGGTGCGCCCCACCTTCCGGAACGGGCGGCTGAGCTGGTGCAACACCGTCGTCGACCTCTTCTCCGTGCGGCGTGGGCCGCGCTGCGCCGTAGCCAGATTCGCGCGATTTCTCACCACCCGCAACGTACCGACCGCGTGTCGCCGCCCGAACGGCGCACCGCTCAAGGGGGTGCAGCGCCTACTCTGGTGGGATGCAGCGGCGGATCTTTGGCATCGAGACCGAGTTCGGGGTCACGTGCACCTTCCACGGTCAGCGCAGGCTCTCGCCCGACGAGGTCGCGCGGTATCTCTTCCGGCGGGTCGTGTCCTGGGGACGCTCGTCGAACGTCTTCCTGTCCAACGGCTCCCGGCTCTACCTCGACGTGGGCTCGCACCCCGAGTACGCGACGGCCGAGTGCGACGACCTCACGCAGCTGGTCACGCACGACAAGGCCGGTGAGCGGATCCTCGAGGACCTGCTGGTCGACGCCGAGCGCCGGCTGGCCGACGAGGGCATCGGCGGCGACATCTTCCTGTTCAAGAACAACACCGACTCCGCGGGCAACTCTTACGGCTGCCACGAGAACTACCTCGTGACGCGCGCCGGCGAGTTCTCCCGGATCGCCGACGTGCTGCTGCCGTTCCTCGTCACCCGCCAGCTCATCTGCGGCGCGGGCAAGGTCCTGCAGACCCCGCGCGGCGCCGTGTACTGCCTCTCGCAGCGCGCCGAGCACATCTGGGAGGGCGTCTCCAGCGCCACCACGCGCTCGCGGCCCATCATCAACACCCGCGACGAGCCCCATGCCGACGCCGAGCGCTACCGGCGCCTGCACGTCATCGTGGGCGACTCGAACATGGCCGAGCCCACCACGATGCTCAAGATCGGGTCGGCGAACCTGGTGCTCGAGATGATCGAGGCCGGGGTGCAGTTCCGCGACTTCACCCTCGACAACCCGATCCGGGCGATCCGCGAGATCAGCCACGACCTCACCGGCCGGCGCCAGGTGCGGCTGGCGGGCGGGCGCGAGGCCTCGGCGCTCGACATCCAGCGCGAGTACCACGCCCGCGCCGTGCAGCACCTCAAGGAGAACGGCTCCACCCCCGCCAACGAGCGCGTGGTCGAGCTGTGGGGCCGCGCGCTGGAGGCCGTCGAGCAGCAGGACTTCGCGAAGATCGACACCGAGATCGACTGGGCCATCAAGCACCGCCTGGTCGAGCGCTACCGCGCGAAGCACGACCTGGACCTCTCCAGCCCCCGCATCGCCCAGCTCGACCTCGCCTACCACGACATCCGCCGCGGCCGGGGCATCTTCGACCTGCTGCAGCGCAAGGGCCTGGTCAAGCGGGTCACCGACGACGGCGAGATCGAGGCCGCCAAGGACACCCCGCCCCAGACCACCCGCGCGAAGCTGCGCGGCGACTTCATCGCCGCCGCCCAGGCCGCGGGCCGCGACTTCACCGTCGACTGGGTCCACCTCAAGCTCAACGACCAGGCCCAGCGCACCGTGCTGTGCAAGGACCCGTTCCGCTCGGTCGACGAGCGGGTGGAACGCCTGATCAGCTCGCTGTAACCGGCCAGGACCGCAGCGCTCGAGGGCCGCCCCGCACCACGCGGGGCGGCCCTCGGGCATTTCCGGCGGACGCGGCCGGACAGCGCCGCTCGCCGGGGGACCTGTCGGCGTTCCCGACGAAAGTCGCCGTCCGGGTGCGGCAAGATCGCCGCATGCGGGTCGTGCGGGCGTTGGTGGTTCTGCTGGGCGCGGTGCTGCCGCTGGTGGCCGGTGGGGTGGCGGGCGCGGCTGAGCGGCTCCCGTCGTGGCGGTTGACGCCGACCGGGGTCACGGCGCAGTTCCGGGGGCTTTCGGCCGTCAGCGGGCGCGTGGCGTGGGTCAGCGGCACGCAGGGGACCGTCTTGCGCACCACGGACGGCGGCCGCACGTGGAGCCCCGTCGGGCCGCCCGGCACGGAAACGCTGGAGTTCCGTGACATCGAAGCCTTCGACGCCGATCACGCCGTGGTGCTGTCCATCGGCCCGGGCGGGGACTCGCGGGTCTACCGCACCGACGACGCCGGCCGGCACTGGCGCCAGACGTTCACCAACTCCGATCCGGCCGCGTTCTACGACTGCCTCGCCTTCTTCGACCCGTGGCGCGGCCTCGCGATGAGCGACCCCGTCGACGGGAAGTTCCGCGTGCAGGCCACCGCCGACGGCGGCCGCACCTGGCGGCAGATCCCCGACAGCGCGTTCCCGCCCGCCCTGCCCGGCGAAGCGGGCTTCGCGGCGAGCGGGCAGTGCGTGGCCACCTCCGGGCCGTTCGACGCGTGGCTCGCGATGGGCGGCGGCGCCCGCGCCCGCGTGCTGCACAGCGGCGACGCCGGGCACCACTGGACCGTCGCCGACACCCCGCTACCCAGCAGCGCGTCGGCCGGCGTGTTCGCGCTCGCGTTCCGCACGCCGTGGCAAGGCGTCGCGATCGGCGGCGACTTCGCGGACCCCACCGCCCCCGGCCCGGCCGTCGCCCTCAGCGGTGACAGCGGCCGCACCTGGCGCACGCCGGCGCAGTACCCGGCGGGCTACCGCTCCGGGCTCGCGTGGCTCGGCGGGTCGGTGATCGCTGTCGGCCCCGGCGGCAGCGACCTCAGCCCCGACGGCGGCCGCCACTGGACGCCGTTCGACACCGGCAGCTTCGACACGGTCGACTGCACACCCCTCGGCGCCTGCTGGGCCAGCGGGACCGGGGGCCGCGTCGCGCGGCTGGAGCGTTAGAGGACCTGGCCGGTCGGGCGCACCATGATCTCGTTGACGTCCACCGTCGGCGGCTGCTCCAGCGCGTAGAGCACCGCGCGGGCGACGTCGTCGGCCTCGAGCTTCGGCTTGCGCCGCTGCTCGTCGGTGAGGATGTCGGTGTCGGTGATGCCGGGCTGCACCAGCGTCACCCGCACCCCCGTGCCCACGGCTTCCTCCCGGATCCCCGCCGCCAGCCCGCTCACCGCCCACTTCGTCGCCGAATACAGGCTCCCCTTGCGGGGATAGCGGCCGGCGACCGAACCCGTCAGCACGAGATGACCGCTCGTGCCCGCCAACGCCGGCAGCACGGCACGCGCCGTGAGCGCCGGACCGTAGACGTTCGTCAGCACCAGTTCCCGCCACTCTTCCGGCTCCGCGCCACCGTCGCCGAAGAACGACACGCCCATGCCGATCCCGGCATTCGCGAAAGCCGCGTCCAGCCGCGAAAACCGCGCCAGCGTCGCCTCGACCGCGCCCGACACGCTCGGCCAGTCGGTGACGTCCGCGGCCAGCGCCAGCGCGTTTTCGTCGCCGAACTCGGCCACGAGCGGGGCCAGGGCCTCGGCTTTCCGGGCCACGAGCGCCACCCGGAACCCCGCCGCGACCGCCCGCCTGGCCGTCGCCGCCCCGATCCCGCGCGACGCTCCGGTCACCATCAGTACACGTTCAGCCATGGTTCCAGGCTAGGGCCGCGACGCGTTCGGGGAACCTCACGATCGGGGCGGACGAGGCGAGCTAGGGTTGTACGGGTGTCCACCGCACGCGCCGAACGGCTGGTCAACCTCGTGCTCGCCCTGCTGTCCACCCGGCAGTACCTCACCGCCGAGCGGATCCGCGGCATCGTCCCCGGGTACGCCGACGCGGCCAGCGACGAGGCCTTCTTCCGCACGTTCGAACGCGACAAAACGGAGCTGCGCGAGCTCGGCATCCCGCTGGAGACCGGCCGCAACTCCGCCTTCGACCCCGTCGAGGGCTACCGCATCGCCCGCCGCGACTACGAGCTCGGCGAGATCGACCTGGCCCCGGACGAAGCGGCCGCCGTCGGCCTCGCCGTGCGCCTGTGGGACTCGCCCGAGCTGACCGGGCAGGCTCAGGGCGCGCTCGTGAAGCTGCGCGCCGCCGGCGTCGAGGTCGACGACCAGGCACCCACGGTGATCGAACCCCGCGTGCGGGCCGAACCGGCGTTCGGGCCGCTGCTCGCCGCCGTGCAGAGCGGCCAGGCCGTGCGCTTCGAATACCGCCGCAGCGGATCCCCGGAACGCCGCATGCGCGAGCTCGAACCGTGGGGCGTCGTGTCCTGGCGCGCCCGCTGGTACGTGGTCGGGCACGACCGCGACCGCGGCGCGACCCGCTGCTTCCGGCTCTCCCGCGTCACCGGCAAAGTCACCCCGATCGGCGAACCGGGCGCGGTGGTCAGGCCCGAGGGCGTGAACCTGCTGCAGCTCGTGTCCGTCACCGGCGGCAGCGAAGAAGCCAGCCCCGTCACCACCGCCCGCCTGTGGGTCGCCGACGGGCGCGCCGCGGGCGTGCGCCGCCGCGGCGAGGTCGTCGGCCGCGACACGATCGACGGCGAGGAAGGCGACCTCATCGAGATCGGCCTGTTCTTCCCCGAGTCGGCCGCCGACTGGATCGCCGCACAGGGACCCGACGTGCTCGTGCTCGAACCCGACGTGCTCGCCAAATCCGTGCAGCACCGCCTCGAAGCCGTCCTCGCCCGCGCCGAGCAGGGGAGCGGCCGATGAGCGGCTCCACCGAACGCATGCCGCGCCTGCTCGCGCTCGTGCCCTACCTGCTCGCCCGCCCGGGCGTGCGCATCGACGAGGCCGCCCACGACTTCGACGTCACCCCGCGCCAGCTGCGCAAGGACCTCGAGCTCCTGTGGATGTGCGGCCTGCCCGGCTACGGCCCCGGTGACCTCATCGACCTGTCGTTCGAAGGCGACACCATCGTCGTCACCCACGACGCCGGCATGAGCCGCCCCCTGCGCCTCACCGGCAGCGAGGCCACCGCCCTGCTCGTGGCCCTGCGCGCGCTCGCCGACACCCCCGGCGTGGTCGACGGCGACGCCGTGCGCCGCTCCATCGCCAAGATCGAGGCCGCCGCGGGCCAGGCCCAGCCGGCCGGTGTCGTGGTCGGCGGCGGTGTGCGCGAGGGCAAGCGCGCCGCGAAGACCCGTGAGGAGGTCGCGGCCGCGCTGCAGGCCGGACGCGCGCTGCGGATGCGCTACTACACCGCGTCCAAGGACCAGATGACCGAACGCACCGTGGACCCGATGCGGCTGCTCATCGTGCAGGCCGTCGGCTACCTCGAAGCCTGGTGCCGCCGCGTCGAGGACGTGCGGCTGTTCCGGCTCGACCGCATCGACGAGCTGACCGTGCTCGACGAACCCGCCGCGCCCCCGGCCCACGCGCGGCCCACCGACCTCTCCGACGGCGTGTTCTCCGCGCGGCCCGACCAGTGCGAGGCCGAGCTCGTGCTCGACCCCGACGCGCGCTGGGTCGCGGAGTACTACCCGTGCGAAGAGCTCGCGGAGCTCGACGGTGGCCGGCTCCGCATCCGGATGCGCTATGCGGACGAGTCCTGGATGGTCCGTTTGGTCCTCGGATTGGCCGGAGACGCGCAGGTGGAGAGCCCTGTCACACTGGCTGACGCGGTTCGACGGCGAGCGGCCGACGCCGTGGCCCGATCCCGTCACCTACCGTCAACCTACGGCCGTTAAGGTAACCCACGTGTCGTACCTGCCCACTTACGTAGTGCTCGCGGCGGGCCTGCTCGTCCTGATCCTCCTGGCAGTACGGACGATCAGAGTCTTGCGCCAGTTCCGCCGCACCCTGAGCATGGTGGCTACGAACACCCAGGACCGGACGGGACTGCTCCGCGCCCGGTCCGCAGCACTTCGCGTGGCCGTGGCGCAGCGCCGCGACGCACCGGAAACCAGTAACATCGGCAACGACTAAAGAAACAAGGAGGCCACCGCCATGAACGCGCTGCAGCCGTGGCACATCATCATCCTGGTGCTCGTCGTGGTTCTGCTGTTCGGGGCCAAGAGGCTTCCGGACGCCGCCCGCTCCATCGGCAAGTCCATGAAGATCTTCAAGGCCGAGACCAAGGACCTCACGGGCGAGCAGAAGGACGAGGCCGAGCACGTCGAGACCCGCCAGCTCCCGCAGGCCACCGCCCCGGCCCAGGACCAGCAGGTCGCCGACCTCCAGCGCCAGCTCGACGAGCTGAAGAAGCAGCAGGCCGCCACCGAGCAGCCGCAGAAGAACGCCAGCTGAGGCCCGACCACACCACCCGGTCCCCGGTCCGCGGAGCGCGCTGAACACCCAGCGCGCTCCGGCGGGCTACGACGAGAACGGAACGACCAGTGGCGGAAGCCGCCAACGGCACAGGCGCGGGCCGCACCAAGCGAGGCCGCCGCAGCCGCCGGAAAAACCCCGACGGCACGATGACGCTCATCGAGCACGTCTACGAGTTCCGGCGCCGGCTCGGGTTCGCCCTGCTGTTCATCGTCATCGGCGGCATCTTCGGCTGGATCTGGTTCGAACAGCACCTCGGTCCGATCCCGTCGCTCGGCCAGATCATGAACGGGCCGTACTGCGCCATCCCGGCCTCGCAGCGGCTGGGTGGCGACCAGACCGGCTGCCGGCTGCTGGCCACACAGCCGTTCGAGATCTTCATGGTCCGCCTGAAGGTCGGCGTCGCCGCGGGCGCTGTGCTCCTCTCGCCGTTCTGGCTGTACCAGTTCTGGGCCTTCATCGCCCCCGGTCTGTACTCGAAGGAGCGCAAGTACGCGCTCACCTTCGTAGGCTTCGCATCGTTGCTGTTCGCCGCGGGCGCCGTGCTGGCCTACTTCCTCGTGCCGCACGCGCTGGCCCTGCTCGCCGGCTTCGGCCAGGATCAGTTCGTCACCGCACTGACGGCCGACAAGTACATCTCGTTCATCTTGTCGCTGCTGATCATCTTCGGCGTCAGTTTCGAGCTCCCGCTCATCGTGGTGATGCTCAACCTCGTGGGCGTCGTGAAATACCAGCAGCTGCGGCGCTGGCGCCGCGGCATCCTGTTCGCGCTGTTCGTGTTCGCCGCGTTCGCGACCCCCGGGTCGGACCCGTTCTCGATGCTCGGCCTCGCCGCCGCACTCACCGTGCTGTTCGAGATCGCCATCCAGATCACGCGTTTCCACGACCGCAAGCGCGACAAGATCCGCGAAGACGAGGGCTGGGACAAGCTCGACGACGACGAAGCCGCGCCGTTCGACTACACGCCCAGCACCGTCGAGGAAGACGAGCCCGCGACCGCGCCGCGCGGCCACTCGACCGACGACATCACCTAGACCCCAGCGGATGGGGCTCAACGCGGCACTCGCCGTCCACCCGGCCTCCGGCCACGGAGCGGCCGCCCGGATCGCGGACACCGTGGCCGAGCGGCTGCGCCCCGCCGTGGACCGGCTGGACGTCCTCGTCGCCACCAGCGTCGACGAATCCCGTGCCCTCATGCGGTCGGCCCACGCCGACGGCCTCGACGTGCTCATCGTCCTCGGCGGCGACGGCGCCGCCCACCAAGGCGTGCAGTTCTGCGCCGAGCACGACGTCGCCCTCGGCCTCGTCCCCTGCGGCACCGGCAACGACTTCGCCCGCGCCCTCGGCACCCCACCCGACGCCCTCGCCTCCGCCGACACCCTCGCCGAAGCCCTGCGCGCCGGCACCCGCCGCCGCCTCGACCTCGGCCGCATCGACGGCGGCACGGCGGCCGGCGCCTGGTTCGCCACCGTCCTGTGCTCCGGCTTCGACGCCGCCGTCAACGCCCGCGCCAACCGCCTCCGCCGGCCGTCGGGACCCCGCCGCTACGACGTCGCGATCCTCGCCGAACTCGCCGCCTTCCGCCCCCGCCCCGTCACCCTCCACACCGACGAAGGCACCGTCGAGCTCGACGCCACCCTCGTCGCCGTCGGCAACACCCCCTACTACGGCGGCGGCGTCCCCATCTGCCCCCGGGCCACCCCGGACGACGGGCTCTTCGACGTCACCGTGATCGGCGCCGCCGGCCGCCTGCAACTGCTGCGCCTGCTGCCCGGCCTGCGTACCGGCGCCCACCTCGACCACCCCGCCGTCCGCACCCTCCGCACCCGGAAGCTGAGCATCGAAACGGGCAGCGAAACCGGCACAGCACCGGGCTGGCCCGCCTACGCCGACGGCGAATCCCAAGGCACGACCCCCGTCACCGCCACCTGCGTGCCCGGCGCGCTCACCGTCGTCGCCCCGTAACCCCACGGCCACACCCCGGTCGGCACGCCGCGTGCGGACTGTCGGTGCCGTGTGGAACCCTGACGGGGTGGCCACTAGCCCTTCACCTTCCCCGGCCGAGGCCTATGCGGTCTCACGCCGCCGCGGCAAGTACCCCCAGCTGACGCGTTTCGCCGGCGAGGTGTCGTTCGAGTTCGACGACTTCCAGGTCCGCGGCTGCGAGGCACTCGAAGACGGCCACGGCGTGCTCGTGTGCGCGCCCACCGGCGCCGGCAAGACCGTGGTCGGCGAGTTCGCCGTGCACCTGGCGCTCGCCGAAGGCCGTAAATGCTTCTACACCACGCCCATCAAGGCACTGTCCAACCAGAAGTACGCCGATCTCGTCGCCCGCTACGGCAGCGACGCCGTCGGCCTGCTCACCGGCGACACCTCCATCAACGGCAACGCGCAGGTGGTCGTGATGACCACCGAGGTCCTGCGCAACATGCTCTACGCCGGCAGCTCCGCCATCCCCGAGCTCGGCTACGTCGTGATGGACGAGGTCCACTACCTCGCCGACCGCTTCCGCGGCGCCGTCTGGGAGGAAGTGATCCTCCACCTGCCCGAACACGTCCGCGTCGTCGGGCTGTCGGCCACCGTGAGCAACGCCGAGGAGTTCGGCGAATGGCTCGTCGAGGTCCGCGGCGACACCACCGTCGTCGTCGACGAGCACCGGCCCGTGCCGCTGTGGCAGCACATGCTCATCGGCAACCGCCTGATGGACCTGTTCGCCGGCCAGGACGAAGCCGACCCCAACGCCGAGCTGAGCATCAACCCCGGCCTGCTGCGCCGTGCCGAAGAGCTCGGCCGCTTCGCCCCCGCGTCGCTGCGCGGCAACCGCGGAGGACGCCGCGGCGCGCCCCGCCCGCAACGCTTCCGCCCGCCCTCGCGCGTCGAGGTCGTCGAACGCCTCGACGCGGCCGGGCTGCTGCCCGCGATCGTGTTCATCTTCTCCCGCGCTGGCTGCGACGCCGCCGTCGCCCAGTGCGTGCGCTCCGGCCTGCGGCTCAACGGACCCGAACAGGTGGAGGAGATCCGCCGCATCGTCGCCGAGCGCACCGCCGACCTGCCCGAGGGCGACCTGAGCGTGCTCGGCTACTGGGAGTGGCGCGAAGCGCTCGAACGCGGCTTCGCCGGCCACCACGCGGGCCTGCTGCCCGCGTTCAAGGAAACCGTCGAGGAACTGTTCCTGCGCGGCCTGGTGAAGGCCGTGTTCGCCACCGAGACCCTCGCGCTCGGCATCAACATGCCCGCCCGCACCGTGGTCCTCGAGCGGCTGGTCAAGTACAACGGCGAAGCCCACGTCGACCTCACCCCCGGCGAATACACGCAGCTCACCGGCCGCGCCGGGCGCCGCGGCATCGACGTCGAGGGCCACGCCGTGGTCGCGTGGCAGCCCGGCGTGGACCCCAAGCAGGTCGCCGGCCTCGCCTCCACGCGCACCTATCCGCTGCGCTCGTCGTTCCGGCCCGGCTACAACATGGCCGTGAACCTCGTCGCCCAGGTCGGCGCCGACTCCGCCCGTGAGCTGCTCGAACAGTCGTTCGCCCAGTTCCAGGCCGACCGGTCCGTGGTCGGCACCGCCCGGCGCATCGAGCGCAACAAGGAAGCCCTCAAGGGCTACGCGAAGGCCGTCACCGGCGAGTTCGACGAGATGCTCGAATACGTCGAGCTGCGCGCCAAGATCTCCGCCCGCGAGAAAACGCTGTCCCGGCAGAACACCGCCACCCGCCGCGCCGGCACCGCGGAGTCGCTGGAGAAGCTGCGCAAGGGCGACGTGATCGCCGTGCCCGCCGGGCGCCGCGCGGGCCTGGCCGTGGTCGTCGACCCGGGGCTGGACCCGATTCGCGAGCCGCGGCCCGTGGTCGTCACCGAGGACCGCTGGTCCGGGCCGCTGTCGGTCGCCGACTTCCCGGCCCCGGTCGAGCCGCTCGGCCGCATCCGCCTGCCCAAGCACGTCGAGCTGCGGTCGCCCAAGATCCGCCGCGACATCGCCTCGGCCCTGCGCGACTCCGGCATCTCGCTGCCCGGGCGTCAGCGCCGCCGCACCAGCCAGGGCGACGACGCCGAGCTCAACGCCCTGCAGCGCGCCCTGCGCGCCCACCCCTGCCACGGGCTGGCCGAACGCGAGGCCAACCTGCGCTGGGTCGAGCGCTACCAGCGCCTGCAGACCGAGACCGAGCAGCTGGAACGCAAGGTCGCCGCCACCACCCACTCCCTCGCCCGCGCGTTCGACCGGATCCTCGCGCTGCTCGGCGAACGCGGCTACCTCGGCCCCGGCACCGGCGAGGACCGCGTCACCGAACACGGCCACCGCCTCGCCCGCCTCTACAGCGAGTCCGACCTGCTCGCCGCCGAGTGCATCCGTCACGGCGTGTGGGAAGGCCTCGGCGCGGCCGAGCTCGCCGCCGTCGTCTCCACGCTCGTGTTCGAGGCCCGCCGCGACACGGCGGGGGAGCCGCGCCTGCCCGGCGGCTCCGTGCCCAAGGCCTGGGAAGAGACCACGAAGCTGTGGGTCGACCTCACCGAGGACGAACGCCGCCACCACCTCGACCGCACCCGCGAACCCGACGCCGGCTTCGCGTGGCCGGTCTACCGGTGGGCCCGCGGCGAATCGCTCGAGAAGGTCCTCACCGCCGCCGAGACCAACGGCCAGGAACTGTCCGCCGGCGACTTCGTCCGCTGGTCACGCCAGGTGATCGACCTGCTCGACCAGATCCGTGACGTCCTCGGCAAAGCCGACCCGGTCGGCGCCGCCGCCGCGGAAGCCGTGCGTGCCCTGCGCCGCGGCGTCGTCGCGGCCGGCGGGGCGTGACTGTTTTGCCTGAACCACAGGTCTCGGCCACAGGGCGTTCGCGGGCAGGCCGAGGTTACCGCTCGGACAGGGTGCGCGTGGACGCGTGTGCTCGGCCCGGACCTGTGGTTGGATCGCGCTCGACACCGTGGGCAGCGACCCCTCACCAGGAGGGCGCTGCCCCAGGCAATCAAGGCGGAGGCGAACGATGAGCACGCCGTATGGCGGCAACGACCCGCAGCAGCAGCCCCAGTACGGGCAGCAGCCGCAATACGGGCAACAGCCGGGCGGCGCCTACCCGCCGAGCGGGCCGCAGGAGCAGCAACAGCAGCCCTACAACCCGCAGCAGTACGGCCAGCAGCCCCAGCAGCCCTACGACTCGCAGCCGACGCAGTGGGTCCAGCCCCAGCAGCAGCCCCAATACGGCCAGCAGCCCGGCGGCTACCCCCAGCAGCCGCCGCAGCAGCCCCAAGCGCCGCAGCAGCCTCAGTGGGGCCAGCAGCCGCCGCCTCAGCAGTACGGCCAGCCGTACGACCCGAACCGGCAGCAGCCGCCCCAGCAGTACGGGCAGCCCGGCGGCGGGTACCCGCAGAGCGGCCCGCAGCAGCAGCCGCTGTACGGCCAGCCGCAGACCGGCCCGCAGGCCCAGCAGCCCTACGGCCAGCCCGCCGGCAACCAGTACGACTACGGCCAGGCCACCGCCGTCACCCAGACCGTCGGCGACCCCGGTGACGAGCCGAAGTCCAAGCGCGGCCTGTTCATCGGCATCGGCGCGCTCATCGTCGTGGTGGCCGTGGTCGCGATCCTCGGGTTCGTCGCCCCCGGCTTCTTCAAGACCGAGGTCTTCAACAACACCCAGATGCAGACCGACGTCGCGAAGCTGCTGACCGACACCTACAAGATCGAAGGCGTCAGCGGCGTCACCTGCCCGGCCGAGCAGAAGGTCGAGGACGGCGCCAAGTTCGAGTGCACCGCGACCATCAACGGCAAGCCGCAGCAGGTCCCGATCACCGTCAAGGGCAGCGACGGCAACTACGAGGTCTCGCCGCCCGCCGCCCAGTGACCGGGTGTGCACCGTGACGCCGGGTAAATCAGTGGCCCGCACCCGGCGGGCCGCAGGATGATCCCCGGCATGAGCGACCACACCGTACGGCTCCTGTCCTCCGCCGACGAGCAGCGCGCCGCCTGGAACCTGTTCCGGGGCGCGCTGCACGTCAAGGCCGGCAGCGACGAGGAGTGGGAACGGATCAGCAAGGCGCTGCAGGAGTCACGCGTGTTCGCCGCGTTCGACCCCGAGCTGATCGGCACCGTGCGCGCCGCCGACCACGAGGTGCTCCTCCCCGGCGGCGCGCGCGTGCCGCTCGCGGCCGTCACCGGTGTCGGCGTCCGCGCCGGCCGCACCCGCCGCGGTGTGCTCAGCGCGCTGCAGACCGCGCAGCTGCAGGACTTCGCCGAGCGCGGTGTCGTGCTGGCGTCCCTGCACGCCACCGAAGGCGCGATCTACGGCCGCTACGGCTACGGCGTCTCGACCCTCAGCCGCAATCTCGTGGTCGACCGCCACCACGCGCGGCTGCGCCCGGAAGCACCGGCTGGCGGCGAGATCACCGTCTTCGGCCTCGACCAGGCCGTGCTGCACTGGCCCGACCTCTACGGCGCCACCGGCACCGTCCGCCCCGGCATGATCACGCGGCCCGCGCACTACTGGCCCATGAACGAGAACCAGGCCCGCCGCTCCGACAGCCCCGTCGAAACCGCCGTGCACCGCGGCCCGGACGGCGTCGACGGCTACCTCGTCTACCACGTCGAACGCGGCGACGCCGACCGGCAGAAACTCACCGTGTTCGAGTTCCACTACACCAACCCCGCCGCCTTCGCCGGGCTGTGGCGGTTCCTGCTGTCGGTGGACCTCGTCGACGACATCTCCGTGATCGCCCGCCCGCTCGACGAACCCGTCGAGCTGCTCTTCACCGACCCGCGCGCCGTGAAGGTCAAGGGCGTCGAGGACGAGACCTGGCTGCGCGTGATCGACGCGTCCGCCGCACTCGCCGCCCGCACCTACGGCCCCGGCGAACCGGTCGTGCTCGAAGTGACCGACCCGCTGCTGCCCGCCAACGACGGCCGCTACCGCATCAGCCCCGACGGCGCCGAGCGCACCGACGCCGCCCCCGCCCTGCGTCTCGACGTCACCTCGCTCGCGATGCTCTACTTCGGAGCGTGGCGTGCCTCGGCCCTGGCCGACACCGGCCGCGTCGAAGTCCTCGACGACGCCGCGGTGTCGCACGTGGACACCTTGTTCGGCACGCGCCGGGCGTCGTGGTGCGGTACTTTCTTCTGACCTTGACCAAGGGCCCTGAACCGGGCATCGGGGGACAGGAGCGGGAATGCGCGCCGTGCTGATGCTGGTGCTGGGGCTGTGCGGTCTCGGAATGCTGCTCGCCACCGGCTGCTCGACCAAGCCCGACCCGGCCGCGCCCGTCAAGACCGTCACGGTCACACCGTCCGCCACGGCACCCTCCGGCACCTCGCCGGGGAGCTCGGGTGCGACGCCGGCGTCGGCCACCGGGCCCGGCCGCGTGTTCGACGCGAAAGCCATGGACGCCGCCGTCGCCAAGATCCTCGCCGACACCTACAAGATCGACGGTGTCGGCGAGGTCAGCTGCCCCGACCGCCAGGCCGTGACCGACGGCTCCACCTTCCAGTGCGTCGTCGACATCGCGGGCGAGCAGAAACACGTGCCCATCACCGTCACCGGCACCGCGGGCGACTACACCGTCGACGCCCCGAAATAAAACGCGTGGCACCCGCGGCGCGGGCTTGGTTGGATCGCGCCATGACCGACTTCGTGGTACGCCCGATCACCGACGACGAGCGCCGGCCCACCTTCGACCTGCTCGGGCAAGCACTGCACAGCCCCGTGGTCTCGGACGAGACGTGGGCGCAGATCGGCGATTCCTGGGCCGGGCCCGGCAAGTTCGCTGCGTTCGCCGACGACCGTCCGATCGGGATCACCAGCGGGTTCGCCACCACGATCGCCGTCCCCGGCGGCGCGGTCCTGCCCGCCACGGCGGTCGACGGCGTCGGCGTGCGCGCCGACTGGACCCGCCGCGGCGTCGTCACCGCACTCATGACCGCGCAGCTGAACGACCTCGCCGAACGCGGCACCACGCTGGCCTGCCTGCACGCCAGCGAAGCCGTGATCTACGGCCGCTTCGGCTACGGCATCGCCACCTCCGGAGCCACCGTCCGAATCGACCACCCCGCGCGGCTGCGCGAAGGCGCCGAAGCCGGCGGCGCCGTCCGGCTGCTCGACGCCGACGAGGCCCGCGCGCAGCTTCCCGCGCTGTACCAACGGATCGGGCTGCACCGGCCGGGCATGATCGCCCGCCCCGACGTCTGGTGGCCCGTCGTCCTCAACCGCCGTCTGAGCCGCGAAGGCGGGTACCGCGTGGCCGTCCACACCGGACCGAACGGTGCGGACGACGCGTTCGCGATGTTCAAGAGCGTGGACCAGTCCACTGCCGCCGACCCCGAACACGGTGTGCTGCTGGAGGTCCGCGACGTGCACGGCGCGACCCCGGAGGCGATCAACGCGCTGTGGCGGTTCCTGCTCTCCATCGACCTCGTCGCCACCGTCACCTCCCGCTTCCGTCCGGTCGACGAGCCGCTGTCCGTGCTGCTCACCGACCCGCGCCGCGCCCGCACCACCGAGATCGAAGACGACCTGTGGCTGCGGCTGGTCGACGTCGCCGGCGCGCTCACCGCCCGCACCTACGGCCCGAGTGAACCCGTCGTGTTCGAAGTGGACGATCGGCTGCTGCCGGCCAACCGCGGCCGCTACCGCGTCGGTCCGGACGGCGCCGAGCGCACCGAAGCCGACGCGGACCTGCGCCTCGACGCCGACAGCCTGGCGATGCTCTACCTCGGCGAGTGGCGGGCCTCGACGCTCGCGCAGGCCGGCCGGATCACCGCGGTCGACCCGGCGGCACTCGACCGCGCCGACATGCTCTTCGCCACCGACACGCGGCCGTGGTGCGGCACGTACTTCTGAGCCGCGCTCACGCCTTCGGCAGCGCCGCCAGCAGCCGTTCGACCGAGCGGCCCAGGTTCCACTGCTCGGCGAGCTCCGCGACCCGGTCCGGGTCGGCGGGGCTCACCGGCACGGCGTCCGAACCGGACTGCACCACCGGCGCGTCCACGGCCACCCGCACCACGGTGGGGGCCACGGCGAGGTAGTCGGCCGCGTCCTTGAGGCGCAGCCGCGTCTTCAGCGGCAGCCGCGAGTCACCCGACTGCGAGGCCGCGATCAGCTCCTCCAGCGACCCGAACTGCGTGATGAGCTTCGCCGCAGTCTTCTCACCGATCCCGGCGACGCCCGGCAGCCCGTCGGACGGGTCACCCCGCAGCGCGGACATGTCGGCGTAGGCGGGGCCCGCGTGGTCGGCCGGCACGCCGTACCGCTCGGCGATCTCGGCCTGCCCCAGCACCTCGGCCTTCGCCCAGCCCTTGCCCACGTACACCACCGACGTCGGCGTCGGCGTCGCACGCACGAGCTGGAAAAGGTCACGGTCACCGGTGATGACCTCGACCGGCGCGTCCTGCTCGTGGGTGGCCAGCGCGCCGATCACGTCGTCGGCCTCGTAGCCTGCCGCCTCCGCTGTGGCGAACCCGAATGCCGCCAGTACGTCGAGGATCATCGGCACCTGCGGCGTGAGCGTGTCGGGCACCTCCTCCACGTCGGCCTCACCCTCGCCGTGCCCCGGCACGGCGACCCGGTGCGCCTTGTAGCTGGGCAGCAGGTCGGTGCGGAACTTCGGCCGCCAGTCCGCGTCCAGGCACGCCACCAGCCGTGACGGGCGCCGGTCGGTGAGGATGCGCGCGAGCGTGTCGGTGAACCCGCGCACGGCGTTGACCGGCGTCCCGTCGGGCGCGGTCATCGAGTCGGGCAGCGCGTAGTACGAGCGGAAGTACAGGCTCGCGGAGTCGAGGAGGGCGAGTGGTCCGGTCACGCGCCCAGCCTGCCACGTCCACCCGCACACCACCCCGCCTGACGCGCCGCCCGGTTTCCACCGGCCCGTCCCGGGTACCCCCGCGGGAAACAGGGAGAAGGGGGAGTGCCGCGTGCGGGTACTGGTCACCGGGGCGTCCGGGTTCGTCGGGAGCCGTCTCGCCGAGGCGCTGGCCGAAGGGGGCCACGACGTGCGGGCGATGACCCGCAACCCGGCGAACTACCACGGGGCGGGCACCGCCGTGCACGGCGACGTCGAGGACAGCCGCTCCCTGGCAACGGCCCTCGCGGAGGTCGACGCCGCCTACTACCTGGTGCACGCCCTCGACGCCCGCGATTTCGAACGCCGCGACGCCGCCGCGGCCCGCGCCTTCGCCCTCGCCGCGCGCGCCGCCGGGACCGGCCGCATCGTCTACCTCGGCGGCCTCGGCGACGACTCCGACGACCTGTCCGCCCACCTGCGCAGCCGCCGTCAGGTCGAGTACCTGCTCGCCGGCACCGGCGTGCCCGTGACCGTGCTGCGCGCCGGCATCGTGGTCGGCCACGGCGGCATCTCGTGGGAGATCACCCGCCAGCTCGTGGAGCACCTGCCCGCGATGATCACCCCGCGCTGGGCCGCCACCCGCGCCCAGCCGATCGCGATCGCCGACGTCGTGCGCTACCTCGTCGGCGTGCTCGACGCGCCGGCCGCGGAAGGCCGCACCTTCGAGATCGGCGGCAGCGAACAGCTGGCCTACCTGGACATGCTCCGCCGGCTGGCCCGCATCGAGGGGCGCCGCCCGCTGATCGTGCCCGTGCCGCTGCTCTCACCGCGCCTGTCGTCGTACTGGCTCGCGCTGGTGACCGACGTCGACGTGGCCACCGGCCGCACGCTCATCGACTCCATGGCCAACGAGGTGGTCGTGCGCGACCCGGCGATCCGCGAAGTCGTACCGTTCGAACCCATGGACTTCGACTCCGCGGCGCTGGCGGCGCTGGCCGAACGCGTGCGGGCGGCGTGATGCGGCGCTCGCTGCTCGGGCTGGTCACCGCGGCCGGCACCGGCCTGCTCGGCTGGTCGCTCTCGACGCCACCCGGTTCGGCCCGCTTCCACGGCCGCACGGGCGCCGTCGCCGCCACCTGGATCGCGGGTGGCCTGGCGGCGGGACCGCCCCCGCGGGGCACCTCGTGCCATCCGGTCGCGGGGCCGGTGGCGGTCGCCGTGGGCGCGTTCGGCGTGTTCTACGGCGGCGCGCTCGTCGCCCGGCGCATCCCGCCGTTGTCGCGGGCGATCGCCGGCGTGCTCGCCTACGCCCACCGCGGTTCCGGGCCCGCCGTCTACGCGACGACGCTGATCACCGGCGCCGCCGAGGAGGTCTTCTTCCGCGGCTCCCTGCAGAGCTCCGTGACCCGTGCGCCGGTGGCGACCTCGACGGCGGTCTACGCACTGTCCACCGTGGCCACCCGCAACCCGGCGCTGGTGCTTGCGTCGATCGTGATGGGGACCCTGTTCGGGCTGCAACGGCGCGCCACCGGTGGCATCCAGGCGCCGCTGCTGACCCATGTGGTCTGGTCCGCGTTGATGCTCACGGCGTTGCCGCCGCTGTTCGAAACTCCGGCCCCGCCCGGGTGACGGGTGCCCGCGCGGGCCGGTACTAGGCTCAGCCGCATGTCGCGCCGATCCCTCCACACGCCCGCCCCGGACGCCGCCGCGCTTCGCGCCCGCCTCGACCGCGCAGCGAAAGCGGCCGCCGCCGCGGACACCGACGCCCTGCTCATCGCCCCCGGCTCCGACCTGCGCTACCTGCTCGGCCAGGCGGGCGGCTCGTTCGAGCGCCTCACCACTCTCGTGGTGCCCGCCGACGGCGTGCCCGCGCTCGTCGTGCCCAAGCTGGAGGCCCCCGGTTACGCCGACGTGCCCACCGCCGAGCTCGGTGTCGAGGTCCTCACCTGGGTCGACGGCGACGACGCCTACCGGCTCGTGGCCGACCGGCTCGGCAAGGCCCGCCGTGTCGCCGTCAGCGACTTCACCCCGGCGCTGCACGTGCTCGCCCTGCGCGCCGCGCTCGGCGACGCCGAGCAGACCCTGGCCGGTCCCGTCGTGCGCGAGCTGCGGATGCGCAAGGATGCCGCCGAGATCGCCGCGCTGCGCGCCGCGGGTGCCGCGATCGACCGCGTGCACGCCCGCGTGGGCGAGTGGCTGCGCGCCGGCCGCACCGAGGCCGAGGTGGGCGCCGACATCGCCGCCGCGATCGTCGAGGAAGGCCACACGATGGCCGACTTCGTGATCGTCGGCTCCGGCCCCAACGGCGCCAGCCCCCACCACGACGTCTCCGACCGCGTGATCGAACGCGGCGACGTGGTCGTGGTCGACATCGGCGGCCCGCTGCCCGAGGGCTACAACTCCGACTCCACCCGCACCTACGCGGTCGGCGAACCCCGCGACGCCGACGTGGCCGCCACCTACGCGGTGCTGCAGCAGGCCCAGCAGGCCGCGGTCGACGCCGTGCGCCCCGGCGCCACCGCCGAGTCCATCGACGCCGCCGCGCGCGAGGTGATCGACGCCGCGGGCTTCGGCGAGTTCTTCATCCACCGCACCGGCCACGGCATCGGCCTCGACGTGCACGAGGAGCCCTACATCATCGCCGGCAACACCCTGGCGCTGGAGCCGGGCATGGCGTTCAGCGTCGAGCCGGGCATCTACCAGCCGGGCCGCTGGGGCGCCCGCATCGAGGACATCGTCGTGGTCACCGAGACCGGCGTCGAGGCCGTGAACACGCGGCCGCACGACCTCGTCGTGCTCGACGCATGAGCGGCCCCCTCGAGCCACTCGACCAGGCCATCGTGCAGGAGCTCGCCGCCGACGGCCGGCGCAGCTTCACCGACCTCGCCGAACGCGTGGGGCTGTCCGTGTCGGCCGTGCACCAGCGCGTGCGGCGGCTCGAACAGCGCGGCGTGATCCTCGGCTACACCGCCCGCCTCGACGGCGAGCAGATCGGCCTCCCGCTCACCGCGCTGATCTCGCTCACCCCCAACGACCCGGCCGCCCCCGACGACTACCCGCAGCGCATCCAGCACATCACGGAGATCGAGTCCTGCTACTCGGTCGCCGGCGACGAGTCGTACATCCTGCTCGTGCGGGTCGCCTCCCCGCTCGGGCTGGAGGACCTGCTGCGCCGCATCCGGGAGGCGGCGAAGGTCTCGACCCGCACGACGGTGGTGCTGTCGACGCCGTTCGAGGGGCGTTCACCGACGTTGTGATCCCGAGTGGTGCTGTCCCGCCGCTGTGACGGCGGGGCAGCACCACTCACCGGGCCGTCTGGTCTCGGCCCAGGGGGAACACCGCGATCGTGTCGAGCATCGTGCGGACCGCGGCCGGCTCGCCGGCCAGCGAAACGCCGTCGAACCCGCCTTCACGGGCCGCGGGCGGACCGGTCAGGAACTTCGCCAGCGCCTCCCGGGTGGCCGTTACGGTGACGTCCGGGCCGGCGGTTTCGCCTCGGTTCAACGTCCAGCGCACGCCGTCGAAGGCGAGCACGAAACTCTCGTCCACGCGCACCAGCCAGCGCGCGGGCTCGATCACGGCACCGACGTCGTCGAGCATGATCCGCACCGCCCACAGCAGGTGCTCCGGATGCGTCGACTCACCGGGCGCCGGCGGTCGCGGTGCGTTGCGCAGGCCCCACAGCGCCAGCTGCTCCAGCGTCGGCACGAGATCCTGCCCGGCCGCGGTCAGGCGGTACCAGACCTCGCGCCGGCCCGGTTCGCGATCGGCGGTGACAATGCCGTCGCGGTCCAGCTCCTTCAGCCGCCGGGTCAGCGTGGTGGGGGTGATGCCACCGAGCGCGGCCACGAGATCGGTGAAGCGGCGCGGGCCGTGCACCAGATCGCGCACGATCAGCAGCGTCCAGCGATCACCGAGCCGGTCCAGGCTCTGGGCGAGCAGGCAGTAGTGGCCGTAGGTCCGGCTTTCCGTCTCCACGTAAGCTATCTTACAGATACTATCTTTGAGATACTGTTGCTGGGGAAGGCGGGCTCATGACCGACATCGACACCCACTACGCGACCGGCCTGTCCCGAGCCGCCATCGAGCAGGCGCTCGTGGCCGCAGGCAAGGACCTCGACCACCTCGCGCCCGCGGACCTCGCCACGCTCGAGGACTTCCACACCATGGGCCGTCTCGCCACGGGTGCGCTGGCCGACTTGGCGGCCGTGACCGCGGCCGATGCGGTACTCGACGCCGGCAGTGGCATCGGCGGCACGTCCCGCTTCCTCGCCGACCGCCACGGCTGCCGCGTCAGCACCGTCGATCTGACCGCCGAGTACTGCGCCACCGCGCGGTGGCTCGACGACCTCGTCGGCCTGCCCGCGATCGACGTCCGCCACGGCGACGTCACCGACCTGCCCTTTCCCGACGCCGCGTTCACGGTGGTGTTCAGCCAGCACGTCCAGATGAACGTCGCCGACAAACCCGCGCTCTACCGTGAAGCCCACCGCGTTCTCGCCCCAGGCGGGCGCCTGGCGATCTGGGACGTCACCGCGGGCACCGCCGAGCCGCTCGACTACCCGCTGCCCTGGGCCGACGAACCCGCCCACAGCCACCTCGCCGGCCCCGACGCGCTGCGTGAGATGGTGGCATCGGCCGGCTTCACCGTGGCGCACTGGACCGACCTCACCGAGACCGCCGCCGGGGTCATGCGGGCCGTGCTGGCGCAGCCGCCGAACCCGCTCGGCCTGCACATCTTCGTGCCAGGCTTCGCGGCGAAGGCCGCCAACCTCACCCGGGGCCTGGCCGACGGCAGGCTGCGGGTGGTGCAGGCCGTCGCGATCGCGTGAACCACCTGCGGGCCCGACCACTGGTACGATAAAAGGTATGGCAACACGTAAGGTCACCCTTTCTCTCGACAGTGGTGCGCTCGAGTTCGCCGAACGAGCTGCGAAAGCGCACGGGATCTCGGTCTCGTCCTGGTTGTCCAAGGCGGCCCGGCGGGAGGCGGTGCGCACGGGCTACACCCCGCAGCAGGCGCCGACCGCGCCGGCGGCCGAGGCGGACGAGGTGGAACGGACGGCGGCGGAAAAGGACATGCGTGCGCAGGGGTGAAGTCTGGACGTACCACCCCCCGACCGAACCGGCGCGGGAACGCACCGTGGTGCTCCTGTCGTCGGACGGGGTGAACGAGTCCGAGCGGCCCTGGCTGCTCGGCACCGAACTGCTCGACCGCGACCCGCAGGACATCCTGGGCGTCGCGATCGACGCGCGGTACTGGGTGTCCACGCTCAACCTGACGCGGCTGTACCGGCCGTGGTTCGACGAGCGGATCGCCGAGATCGACCAGGAAGTGCAGGAACAGATCGACGTCGCACTGCGGGCCGCGCTCGACCTCTAGAGCGGGGCCGGGTCAGCGGTTGGCGACCTCGGGCACGGCGTGGAGCTTGCCGTCGGGCCCGGACAGGCACGCGGCGTTGCCGTCGCGCCCGGCAAGGAACTCCGACAGGCAGTCGGCGATCGCGGCGTGCCCCGCGGCGTTGGGGTGGAACGACTCCTGCAGTGCGTGCTGTGCCCGGTCCGCCTGGCCCAGATCGCTCAGGTGCAGCGTGAGACGCGTGAACCACTCCGAAGCCGGGTTCGCCCCGCCGCTGCACGCCTCGTGGTGCTCACCCGCGCGCGCCAGGTCCAGGAACCGCGCGCCGGACTGCACGGCGGCCTGTTTCAGACCCGCCGAGAGCGTGGTGATGCCCGTGGTCGAGATCCACTGCAGGTCGTCGGTGCGGAACGGGCAGCCGTTGAGGTTCTGCAACCCCGGCGGGACGTCGGTGGCCACGGGCGTGGCGTAGGACTGCAGCACGAGCTGGTAGTCGGCCGGCACGTAACCCGCCTGCGCCAGCACCTTCTTCACATCACCGACGGCGTTGACCACCTTCGGCACCATCGCGTCCACTTTGGACTTCCACGTCTGCCGCAGCGCCACGTTGCACGACGGCGCGCCCACTGTGAACCACGCCTTGAAGCAGTCGGACACCTGCGTGGAGAACTTCGGGTCGTCGTTGGCGCCGATCGCGATCACCACGGCGGCCACCCGGTGGTTCTTCACCACCGCGGCCAGCTGCTGCGCCTGCGACGGCTCACCCCATTGCTTCACGCCACCCAGCGACACCTGCTCCGCCGGCGCCCCCGAACACGCCAGGTTCACCCGCGCCGTGACGTCCGGAATGCGGACCTTCTGCACGAACGCGTTGGCCGACCGGTGGCACCAGTCGCCGTTGCGGCCGTCGGTGTCGGGGGTGTACGCGCCGGCGCCTTCACCGGACACGGTGCTGTCGCCGATCGCGACCACCGTCAGCGGGCCCGTGCCGGGCGGCCCTTTGCGCGGCAGCGGCTGGCCGGGTTTGAGCCCGGGGCCGGAGAACGCGAAGAAGCCCGCGAGCACAGCCACGCAGGCGAGCACCAGGGCTCCCCACCACCACCGGAATCGTCGCATCGCCGCCCGAGTCTAGCGAGCGCACCCGGCTCTGGGGTTTTCCCCGGTCCCGCACTGGGACATTGGTCACCACCCGGAAGGGAGCGGATGCCATGAACGGGCACGAGAAGGACGGACAGCGGCCGCACGAGGCCTTGACCCGCGACGCGGACAAGCGCGCCCGCTACGCGGCCGACACCTACTTCCAGGAGTCGCTCGAGCACCTGCGCGCCCTCACCGGCGACGTCGGACGCTTCGCGAGCGGCCACGGCCTGCTGCTGCTCAAACCCGACGCGATCGCCGCCCGCCGCATCATGTCCACAATGGACTGGCTCGCCGACAACGGCTTCCGCGTCGTCGGCGCCCGCCGCGTGCGGCTCACCCCGGTGACGCTGCGGGCGCTGTGGTACTTCCAGTGGAACACGGCCACCCCGCAGCTGCGCCGCATCGCCGACCACTGCGCCGGCTGCACCGACTCGCTGCTGCTGGTCGTCGCTCCCGCCGGGGACCAGGGCCCGCTCGCGGACCTGCCGGTGCCGGTCCGCCTCACCGAGCTCGTCGGCCCGAGCGACCCCGCCGCCCGCGAACCGGGGCGCCTGCGCACCGAACTCGGCCGCTACGCGCTGCTCAACCTCGTCCACCCCGCAGGAGACCCCGCCGACGTGGTGCGCGACCTCGGCATCTACTGCACCGCCGACGCCCGCGCCGAGCTCGTCGAACAGGTCCTCGCCGGCGCCGACCGCCAGGCCCTCGTGCGCGACCTCGCCCGCGACGTCTACGCCGACAGCCCCGCCCACGACCTCTCCGTCCCGGCCGCGAAAACCCGCCTCCGCCGCGAAGCCGAACGCCTCCTCGCCGGTCACACCCTCACCCCCGCCGCCCGCGCGGCCCTGGCCCCGGCGCTGACGACCGGCGGCGACGAGGCCATCCGCACCATCGTCGAGGCCACCTGGGCCCACCAGCTCGCCCTGCCGGCCTGGGACATCACGGTCGCCGCGGCCGACCTCTACCCGATGACGGTGCCGGGCGCCCGCCCGCTCGTGGCCCCGATGACGGCCGCGGTCTGGCGCCGAGCCGCCCTGCATGCGGTCCGCCACGCCTAGCGAACCGGAAGCGCTCGGTCGCACCGGCGCGGTCGGTACCGCTCATGCGGTGCGCGCTCCGGCCGCTGAGCAGCGTCGACTTCGGTGCTGCGCTGTGGACTCGATCTGAAGCCGTCCGCCGGTATCGGCGCGACCGGAGCGCTCGTCGACCCGCCGCGGTCGGCGTTGGCGTGCGCCTAGTTCTCGGCGACGCCGGCTCGTTTGCGTTCCAGCAGGGCCCGTTCGGCGGCGTTCTCCGTGAGCTCCACTGCCCGGTCGTACGCGGCCACCGCCTCGCCGCGACGGCCCGCGCGTGCCAGCAGGTCGGCCCGGACGGCGTGCCGCAGGTGGTAGCCGTCCAGATCCAGGGCGTCCACCAGAGCCAGTGCCGGCTCGGGCCCGTCGACCTCCGCGACGGCCACCGCACGATGCAGCGCCACCACGGGCGTCGGCGTCAGGAGCAGCAGGTGGTCGTACAGCTGCACGATCTGCCCCCAGTCGGTCTCGCCGGCGGTGGCCGCGTCGCTGTGGACGGCGTTGATCGCGGCCTGCAGCTGGTACGGTCCGGGCCGGTCGCGGCGCAGGCAGCGGCGCACGAGGTCCTGCCCCTCGGAAACCAGCGCACGATCCCACCGGCCCCGGTCCTGCTCGGGCAGCAGCACCACCGCGCCGCCGGGACCCGTGCGGGCAGGACGGCGTGCCTCGACCAGCAGCATCAGCGCCAGCAACCCCAGCACCTCGGGCTCGTCGGGCATCAGCGAAGCCAGCACTCGTCCCAGCCGGATCGCCTCCGCCGCGAGGTCGGGGCGGTCCAGCGACGCACCGGACGTCGCCGTGTGGCCCTCGGTGAAAACCAGGTACACCACGGCCAGCACGGCGCCGAGACGGGCGGGCAGGTCGGCGTCGGCGGGAACGCGGTAGGGGATGCCGGCGTCGCGGATCTTGGCCTTGGCGCGGGAGATGCGCTGCGCCATCGTGGGTTCCGGCACGAGGAACGCGTGGGCGATCTCGGCCGTCGTCAGGCCGCCCAGCAGCCGCAGGGTGAGCGCGACGCGGGCGTGCTGGGCGAGCGCCGGGTGGCAGCAGGTGAAAACGAGGCGGAGCCGTTCGTCACGCACCGGGCCCTCCTCGACCGGTTCCGGGCCGGCGTGCAGAAGGGCGGCTTGCGCGTGCCGGTCGGCGCGCGAGGCCTCGCGGCGCAGGCGATCCAGCGCCCGGCGGCGAGCCGTGGTCACGAGCCAGCCCGCGGGACTCGGCGGCAGCCCGTCGGCCGGCCAGCGGCTCGCGGCCACCGCGAAGGCCTCCTGCACCGCTTCCTCGGCGACGTCGACGTCGCCGAACACCTTCACCAGCACCGCCACGGTCCGCCCGTACTCGGCGCGGAACACCCGGTCCAGCGCGTCCACAGTGGACACGCTCAGGCCTCGCCCTGGAACGGCCGGACCTCCACCGGCAGCGTGGTGATCTCCGCGAGCCGCCCGGCCCAGCCGAGCGCGGCGTCGAGGTCCGGCGCGCGCACGATCGTGAACCCGCCCAGGTGCTCCTTGCCCTCGGTGAACGGGCCGTCGGTCATCAGCAGGTCACCGTCCTTGGCGCGTACGACCGTCGCCGAACCCGGCGCGTGCAGGCCACCGGAGAAGACCCACGCGCCGGCGGCCTTCATCTCGGCGTTGAGCGCGTCCAGCCGGTCCACGATCCGGTCGAGCTGTGCGGCCGACGGCGTGGGTCCGTCGGGCTGGTAGACGCTGAGCAGGTACTGCTTCATGGCTCGATCCTTCCCTCTCGTCACCCGTTACACGAACGGCCGAAGGGCGTTTCGACACCGCCGGCATCTGCCGACGACAAAGGGCTCTTCGCCGGAGCGACGCCGGCGAAGAGCCCTCGTACCCGTCGCGCGCCGCTACGGGTAGCTGACCACGTTCACCGGCACCGTGCCGGACGGAGTCGCCGCGCCGGTGTCGTTGACGACGTGCGTGATGCTGCCCCGGGTGTTCAGCGACACCGTGAGCAGGCTGTGCAACCGCACGCCGGGCGCGGTCGGCACCTCGAACGCGTGGTAGCTCGACACGGCGGGGTTGGTGTCGAAGAAGCAGTAGCTGCCCAGGCCCCACGCCTCGTGCGAGGTCACGTTCGCCCCGACCTTGTAGGCCGCGTACCCGGCGACGCCCGAGGGCGCGTTCCACGACGCCTGGTCCGGCACGTCGTAGGGCATCTCGTTCTGGAAGAAGATCGTCCGCCCGCGCTGGCCGTTCCAGATCACCTGGTACTTCTGGTAGTGCTCCACGAACAGGCCGGTCGCGAGCACGTCGTCGCCGTTGACGAGCACACCGGTATCAGCGGTGTTCGTGGTCCAGCCGACCGTTCCGGGGTTGCCGTGGTCGGCGCGCCAGGCCCACGTGTGGTCGACGATCGTGTCGTCGCTGTTCACGACCAGGCTCGTGGTGGCCTTGCCGGCGAGCTCACCGCCGACGCGGAAGAACACGTCCTGCAGCGTCGTCGGGTCCGCCGAGTGGTCGACGTGCGACCCGGCCGTGCCGACGGTCAGCAGCGACTGCGAGTTCGTGGTGCCCGCGTCGAAGAGCAGGCCCTTCACCCGCACGCCGTCGACGTCGGCGACGTGCATGGCGTCGACCCCGTTGTCGGGCACCAGCGTCGGGTAACCGATGCCGAGCACGACGGTGTCGGCGCGCGTGACGTTCAGCGTCTGGTCGAGGTGGTACACGCCGGGGGTGAAGAACAGATTGCAGCCGGCGGCCAGGGAGCTGTTGATCGACGCCGCGGTGTCACCGGGCTTGACCACGCGGAACTGGCTCATCGGCAGCGACGTCCCCGGCGTGGAGCCGCCGGCCCAGCTCGGGCCCGACGCGTTGGTGCGCAGGGCGGGCAGGAACACGCGGTAGTTGCCACCGTCGAGGTAGAGATAGGGCACGTCGCGCGAGACGGGCGTGGTGGCCAGCGTCGTCTCAGGCGGGTTCGGGAACGTGTTCGCCGGCGCGCCGGTGGTGCCGGAGAAGACCATGTTCCACACGCCGCCGTCCCAGCTGCCGAACGCGGAGTCGCGGGTGTACCACTGCTGCTGCGAGATCGACGCGGTCTGCCCGGACACGCGCGTGTCGGCCACGTAGCCGCCGCTGGCGAAGCCGAAGCCGGCCGGGTAGAGCTGCAGCCCGCCGCGGATGTCCATCCGCCGGAACGGTGCGGCCTGCGCCACGGCCCACCGGTCGTTGCCGCTGGAGGGGTTCACGGCCATGTTCTCGGCCGAGCGCCAGAAGTTCTGCAGCGCCACGCCCTGGTCGGAGGCGTTGAACGCGTCGACGGTGATGTCGCCGTTGATCGTCACGTCGTCGGGGTTGCGCCCGAGCCCGGCAACGGAGGTGTAGAAGCCGACGTCATCGTGCACGGCGTAGGTGCCGGGCTTGAACAGGTGTGCCACGCGGCGGTCGGCGAACTGCGCGGTCTGCGTGTCCTTCTGGGCGTTGAAATCGGCGTCGAGCTGCGCCTGGATCGACGCGGCGGACATGCCCGGGTCGAAGATCCGCACGTTCGGCCCGAAGTCGGGGACGTCGGGCTGCGCCGGGCAGCCGGCCTGCGTGCCGCCGCCCTGGGTGAACGTGAAGTGCGGGGTGTCGAACTGAGGCCCGTTCTTCTCGTAGGTGAACCAGTAGTCGAGCACGCTGCCGCTGCCGAGCCCGCCGACGGTGGTGCGCCAGGTGCCGCCGCCCTCGGTCATGCGCACGTTCTGCTGCCCGGCGCCGGGCACACCGGTGTAGTGCACGTCGACGTAGCGCGCCGGGCTCGCCGGGGTGAAGGTGAGCTGCACCTGCTGCGCGCCGGCCGACGCCGCGGCCTGGGTGTAGTCGCCGGCGGCCGAGGCCGGGGGAGCGGCGACCAGCCCGGCCCCCGCCAGGAGCGCGGCGGTGGCCAGTGCCCGGCGCCATCGCGAGGTGCGGGATGGGGAGCTGCGGTCCAAGGTCCGGTTCACGCCGCGACACCTCCGTCGGTGATTCACAGACACGGATTTGTTGCAAGTCACGACAAAGTAACCGCCGGTCGGTGACCCGGACGTCACGCCTTGGTAACAGTTGTCTGGACCAATACGGCCGAGGGCGGGCCAGGCGGAAACAACGGTGTGGAACTTTCCCTCATTCGGACGGGTGACCCGGAACGAGTTACATGCGACCATTCGCGCTGTCTCAGCGTGATCGAGGGAGGCCGTTGTGTCGCGACTCAGGAACTTGGCCCGGGTGCTCGTGGCGGTGGCGCTGGCCGTTCCGCTGGCGGCTTCCACCACGACCGCGGCGAACGCCGCTCCGCTGCTGGCCGGCGGCTTCGTCGACTTCGGGTGCGCGCAGGCCCGCCTGCACTGCCTGGGCAAGGCGATCAAGTCGCCGGACGGGCCGGGACCGTTGGTCGCGTCGACGCCGGTCGGCTACGGACCGGCCGAGATCCAGGCCGCCTACGACCTCGGCGGCCGGCACGCGAACGGCCGCACCGTCGCCATCGTCGACGCCATGGACGCACCGACCGCCGAGAGCGACCTCGCGACCTACCGCGCCGCGCGGGGGCTGGCGCCGTGCACGTCGGCCGACGGCTGCTTCCGCAAGGTGAACCAGCACGGGGCGGCGAGCCCGCTGCCGGCACCGGACTACGGCTGGGCGGAGGAGATCAGCCTCGATCTCGACGCCGTCTCCGCGACCTGCCCCGACTGCCGCATCCTGTTGGTGGAGGCCGATTCCCCGGACACCGACCCACTGATGACGGCCGTCGACACGGCTGCCGCGACGCCCGGCGTCGTGGCGATCTCCAACAGCTACGGCGGCGTCGAGGACCCGACGATCACCGCCGCCGACACCCACCTCGACCACCCCGGCATCGCCATCACCGCGTCGTCCGGCGATGCCGGCTACGGCGTGAGCTGGCCCGCGTCCTCCCCGTATGTCACGGCGGTCGGCGGCACGACCCTGACCAAGGCCGCCGGCACTTCACGTGGCTGGGCGGAAACGGCGTGGTCGGGCAGCGGCAGCGGGTGCTCCGCGCTCGAGCCGAAACCGGAGTGGCAGCACGACACCGCGTGCGCGAAGCGGACCGTCGCCGACGTGGCCGCGGTGGCCGACCCGAAGACCGGGCTCGGCGTGTACGACACGTACAACAGCTGCGGCGGCGGGGCGTTGTGCGACCTGCTGCTCACGCTCGGGCTCGCGCAGGGCGCCGACGGCTGGGTGCAGGTCGGCGGCACGAGCCTGTCCTCGCCCGTCGTCGCGTCGGTGTACGCGCTGGCCGGCAGCGGCGTCACGGCCGGCGCGCGGCCGTACGCGCACCCAGGCGGCCTGTTCGACGTGACCTCCGGCAGCAACGGCTCGTGCGGTGGTTCGTACCTCTGCACCGCCGGCTCGGGCTACGACGGCCCGACCGGTCTCGGCACGCCGAACGGCACGGCCGCTTTCTGACCGGGGCGCCGTGAAATTCGTGGCGTTGTGACCCGCCGCGCCCAGGGGGAGGGTGGGGGGACCGGTGGCGTCACCGGGGCGCCGCCACGACCGGCGGGAGGTGGATCGTGTTCGCTCGCACCACGACGATCCAGCTGAAGCCGGCGTCGCTGGACGACGCGGTCGCGCACGTGCGTGACAACGTGATGCCCGCGGCGCTGGCGACCGAGGGCAACGTGGGACTGTCGATGCTCGTGGGCCGCAAGGACAGCCGCACGATCGTGACCACGGCGTGGCGCTCGGCCGAGTTCATGCACGAGAGCGCGCAGGCGATGAGCGTGCTCCGGCAGCAGGTCGCCGAGATGTTCGGCGGGCCGCCGCAGGTGGAGGAGTGGGAGATCGCGCTGCTGCACCGTGATCACCATTCCGGTGCCGGGGCCGCGGTGCGGGGCACGTGGATGAAGGTGGATCCCGGGAACGTGGACGCCGCCGTCGACGTGTTCAAGATGACCACGCTGCCCGCGCTCGCCGAGTTCGACGGGTTCTGCAGCGCGAGCCTGCTGGTCGACCGCACGAGCGGCCGGTGCGTGGCCTCGATCGGCTACGACAGCGCCGAGGCGCTCGGCCGTACCGCCGAGAAGGCCAACTCGCTGCGCGCGGCCACTTTGCGGGAAGCGGGCGCCGAACGGCTCGACGTCCGCGAGTTCGACCTCGCCATCGCGCACCTGAACGTGCCCGAGATGGCGTGAGCGGTGTCCGGGCCGCCGGTGCGCGGGGAAGCGCACCGCCGGCCCGGCCCGTGATTCACCGCCGGTGAAGTGAATGCGCGGAATGCGCACCGGCGGATGGGGGAACGATTCTCCGTCGTGCCCATTTCCGGGCGACCAAGAAACGTTAGGGCTGCGCATTTCCCGCGGTTACCGTGGTGCGATGGTGATGTCCAGGCGCGCGATTCTCGCCCAAGCCACCCTCGCCGCCGCGGGCGGTCTCGTGTGGACGGCCGGCCCGGCCACGGCCACCGGACGCCCCCGCGTGGAGGACTCGCTGCGCGCGGCGATCCGGCGGCTGCACGAGAGCCCGCACGGGCCGCCGGCCGTCGTCGTCGCGATCGGCCGCGGGTCAGGTACTTCCCTCTACACGGCGGGAGTTCCCCGGCTCGGCGCCCGCCGCTCCCCACGCGCGGACGACCACATGCGGGTCGCGAGCGTGGCCAAGGCGTTCAGCGGCGCGACAGCGCTCTCCCTCGTGAGCAGCGGCCGGCTCTCGCTCGACACCGCCGTGGGCCGGACCGTGCGCGGGATGCCCCGCAAGTGGTCGGCGGTGACGTTGCGGCAGCTGCTCGGGCACACCAGCGGCATCCCCGATTTCAGCGGCACCACCGAATTCCGCGACGCGCTGGTCGCGAATCTGCAGAATCCGCCGCCGCCGCGGGAATTGCTTTCGTACGCCGTGGATCCCGATCTGCTGTTCCGCCCGGGCGGCCGCTACGCGTATTCGAACTCCGACAACATCCTCGTCGCGCTGATGTGCGAAGCCGTCACCGGCCGCCGCTACGAGGACGTGCTCCGGCAACGTGTGCTGCAGCCGCTGGGCCTGCGCGACACGACCCTCCCTTCTGGTCCGGACCTGCCGGAACCCGCGCTGCACGGCTACGACACCACCGTCGCGGGCCCGCCCGAAGACGTGACGACCGCCGTCGCCGCCGGCTGGAGCTGGGCCTCCGGCGGCGTGGTCTCCACCCCCGCCGACCTGGTCCGCTTCATCCGCGGCTACGTCGGCACCACCCTGCCCGACCGCGCCGCCCGGCTCGCCTTCCGCCCGGGCGGCTCCGAACCACCCGGCCCGGGCACCAACGCGGCCGGCCTGGCCCTCTTCCGCTACGACACCCGCTACGGCCGCGTCTACGGCCACACCGGCAACACCCTCGGCTACACCCAGTTCACCGCCGCCACCCCGGACGCCCGCGGCGGCGTCGCGGTCTCCACCACGGCCCAGATCACCCCGACGACCGGCCCACCACTGTTCGGACAGCTGCGCGAGGTGTTCGAACTGGCTGTCGGGGTACTGCTCGCGGAGGGGTAGCGGCGGGTCGGGCGTCATCCGGATTGCCGGCGGCACGTGGGCCAGGTGATGGTCTGGAACGCTCGACCGGAGCCGTAACGAAGCGCAGTCCCCGCACGACTCAGCCTGACGCAGGTGATCTCCGGGGAGGCGTCGGTGTTCGGTGGGCGGAAGCGACAGGAACTCGAAGCGGCGCAACACGAGATCCTGTATTTGCGTGGCGAGCTTCAGCGGCTGGGCGCGCTCGGTTCGGTCGCCATCCAGCAGGAAATCGCCGCTCAGGCGCAGCGGCTCCACGCGGAACAAGCCCGCTACCAGCAGCAAATCTCGGCGATGAACGCCGAGTTCACCCGGCTCCAGGCACAGCTCACGACCCTTCGGGCCGAGGTGGTCGAGACCGACGACGCCCGGCTGATGCAGGAGGTGGGGGTCTACCAATACCGGCACGTGCTCTCCGACGCCGAGGCCTACAAGGCCGAGCTCGAACGGCTGAAAGCCGCCCTGAAAGACATGACCCGGGCGAAGGCCGCCGTCGAAGCATCGAACAGCTTCCACTACAACAACTCGCTGGCCCAGGGGCGCAAGTTCGTCGGAGATCTGTCGAAGCTCATGCTCCGGGCCTACAACGCGGAAGCCGAGAACTGCGTGCGCGTGCTCAAAGCCGGCAATCTCGCGTCCGCGGTCAAGCGGTTGGAGACCGCTGTCCGGACGATCGAGAAGCTCGGGGCGATGGCGTCGATTCGGGTCAACCCCGCCTACCACGCGATGAAGATCCGGGAACTCGAGCTCACCGCCGATTACTTGGCGAAGAAGCAGCAGGAGAAAGAAGACGAACGCGAGCGGCGTGCGGCTCTGCGGGAAGAGCAGAAGGCGTTGCAGGAATACCGTCGCGAACAGGAACGGCTGCTCAAGGAGCAGGGGCACTACCGCAACGCCATCGCGGCCCTGCGGGCCAAGGGCGACCTGGAGGGCGTGGCCGAGCTCGAGCGCAAGCTCGCCGAAATCGAGGCCGCGCTGACGGGTATCGAAGAACGGCAGGCCAACATTCGCGCGGGCTACGTCTACGTGATCAGCAACATCGGCTCGTTCGGACCTGAGGTCGTCAAGATCGGGATGACCCGCCGGCTGGAGCCGATGGACCGGGTGCGCGAACTCGGCGACGCGTCGGTGCCGTTCCGGTTCGACGTGCACGCGCTGTTCTTCTCGCACGACGCGGTGAGGATCGAGCAGCAGCTGCACGCCAAGCTGGAGGACCGGCGGTTGAACCGGGTCAACCGCCGGCGCGAGTACTTCCGGTGCACCCCGGCGGAGGTCAAGGCGCTCCTGCCTGATCTCGCCGGGAACCTCCTCGACTACCGGGACGAACCGGAGGCGTTCGAGTACCGCCAGAGCCTGGGTGAGGTCGCTTCGCCCGCCGCGTGAGGTGATGTCGTCGGCCGCCGTGGGGCGGGTGGGCTGGACCGGTGACGGTGTGGTCCACCCGCCCCGCGGCGGTGCTTGGCTAACGCCCGGCCGCCCCCGTCATCTCGGTCAGCCCCGCCAGCGCCTCCGGCAACGGGCCGCGATGCAGGACACCGAGGCGCTGCGTCGCGCGGGTGAGCGCCACGTACAGCTCAGCAGCGCCTCGGGGACCATCCTCGAGAATGCGGTCCGGGTCCACCACCAGGACGGCGTCGAACTCCAGCCCCTTCGTCTCCGCGGCCGGGACCGCGCCGGGCACGTCCGGGGGGCCGATGACGACGCTGGTGCCCTCGCGGGCGGCTTCCGTGCGCTCGAAGTCCGCGACCGCGGCGGGCAGGTCGGCGTCGGTGACGGGCCGGGACCACGGCTGGACCCCGTTGGCGCGCACCGACTCCGGCGGCCGGATGCCCGGGGCGAACCCGGCGAGCACCGCGGCCGCGACGCTCATGATCTCCGCCGGCGTGCGGTAGTTGACCGTCAGCGACCGGTACACCCAGCGATCGCTGACATACCGCTCCAGCATCGAGGACCACGACGTCGCCCCGGCGGCCGAGCGGCGTTGCGCGAGGTCGCCGACGACGGTGAAGGAGCGGCCGGGGCAGCGGCGCATCAGGACGCGCCAGTCCATTTCAGACAGTTCCTGGGCCTCGTCGACCACCACGTGGCGGTAGGTCCAGTCGCGGTCGGCGGTGGCGCGTTCGACGAGGTCGCGGGTGTCGCGTTCGGTGAACCGGTCGGCGAGGTCCTCGGCGTAGAGGAGGTCCTTGGCGAGCAGGCCGACGTCGTCGTTGAGGTCCTCGCGTTCGATGAGCGAGTCGAGCACGTGGGCGGCGTAGGCGGCTTGGGTCTTGCGCTCCCGTTCCGCCGCCAGCGAGGCTTTCGCGTCGGCGGCCTTGTCGCGGCCCAGCAGGTCGACGAGCTCGTCGAGCAGCGGGACGTCCGACACCGTCCACGCTTCGCCGTCTTCACGCAGCAGTGACGCGTCGGCGCCGGCCGCGCGCAGCCGTTCCGGCGACTCGTACAGCGACGCGAGCAGGCCCTGCGGCGTGAGGATCGGCCACAGCTCGTCGACGGCGGCGGCGAACCGCCGATTGCCGGCGAGGTCAGCGAGCAGGGTGCGTTTGAGGTCGGCGCGTTCCTCGCGGTCGTCGCGGCCCAGCCAGCCGCGGCCGATGCGGGTGATCGCGCGTTCGGTGAGCACGTAGCCGACGATCTCGGTGAACACGTCGCGCGCCTCGTTGTGCGGCAGCCCGCTCGCGCGCGCCTCTTCGACGGCCCACTGCGCGGTCTCGGCGTCGATGCGCACGGTGACGTCGCCGAGCGTGATCGGCACCGGCTCCTCCGGCGTCCGCTGCCGGTCGGCGATCGCGGCCGCCAGCACGTCGAGGATCTTCAGCTCACCCTTCAGCCGCGCCGCCTCCGGCCCGTCCTCGGCCGTGACGTGCAGGCCGGGCACGAAACCGCCGGTGGTCGTGAACACCACGTCCGTCTCGCCCAGCGACGGCAGCACGCGCCCGATGTGGTTCAGGAACGCCGGGTTCGGCCCGACGACCAGCGCGCCGTGGCGTTCCATCCGTTCCCGTTGCGTGTAGAGCAGATAGGCGACGCGGTGCAACGCCACCACGGTCTTCCCGGTCCCCGGGCCGCCCTCGATCACCAGCACGCCGGGGTGGTCGAGCCGGATGATCTCGTCCTGCTCGGCCTGGATCGTCGCCACGATGTCGCGCATGCCCTCACCGCGCGGCGCGTTGACAGCCGCCAGCAGCGCGGCGTCGGCGTCACTGTGCTCGCCGGTACCGGGCCGGCCCAGCACCTCGTCGGTGAACTCGACGACCCGCCGCCCGCGCGTGTGGAACTGACGGCGCCGGCCCACGTTCTCCGGGTTCGCCCCGGTCGCGGTGTAGAACGGGCGCGCCGCCGGCGCCCGCCAGTCCAGCAGCACGGGCCGGTACTCGTCCTCCTCGTCGAACAACCCGATGCGCCCGACGTAGGACACGTCGCCGTCGAGCGTGTCCAGGCGGCCGAAGCACAGGCCGTTGTCCGCCACGTCCAGCCGCCGCACCTCCCGACCCAGCGCACGCACGCGCACGTCGCGCTCCATGGGCGTCCCGCCGTTTTCCCCCAGCGCCGCCTCGTACTCGCCCTTCACCCGCGCCCGCTCCCCGTCGAGCCGCGCGTAAAGCCCGGCGACGTAGGTGCGCTCGGACTGCAATTCCTGTTCGTACCCCTCAGCCGACACAGATCCCCTTCACCATTTCCGCCGCGTTTTCGCAGGTCGCAGCTTCAGGGTGGTGATTGTGCGGCATCACCCGGGTCTTGCCGCAAGCCCCGGGGTGCGTTATAAGTTGATAGTGGCGGGGGAGTGTTTTTCCCGTCCCGCCGTTTTCCGGCCTCAGGAACTCCCTCGAATCGCGTCGTTCACGGTGGCCGACGCCCACCACCGCCACGAACGACTCAGCCGTTCTGCTCAGCCCACCACTTCCGCCCACTTTCCGGCAGCGTCGGAATCGGGTCGTAGTACGGGTACTTCCGCTGCAGCGCCTCAGGATCGGCGTGCTCGATGCCCGTGCGGTAGTTCTTCGTCCAGTACGAGATGCCCAGGTCGCGGTCGTAGTCGGCGAGCTGGTGGACCCAGCGCTTCCCGACGTACGGCACGTCGCAGACGATGCGGGGCGTGGCGTAGCCCGGGAGGTAGCCCATGATGGCGTGCTGGAGGTCCTGGGCTTCCCACACGGCGACGCGCCAGTGTTCGGCGTTGGGGATCATGTCGCACATGTAGAAGTAGTACGGCAGGATGTTCGCCTCGCCCTGCAGGGCGAAGCACAGGTCCAGCAGCGCGGCGGGCGTGGCGTTGACGCCGCGCATGAGCACGCCCTGGTTGCGGACGTCGCGGACGCCGACCTCCAGAGCCGTGCGCGCGGCTTCGGCGACCAGGGGCGTGACGGACTGCGCGTGGTTGACGTGGGTGTGGATGGCGAGGTTCACGCCGCGCCGCTGGGCGGTGACGGCGACGCGTTCGAGGCCTTCGACGACCTTGGGCTGCAGCCAGTGCTGCGGCAGCGCGGCCAGGGCCTTCGTCGCGAGGCGCACGTCGCGGACGGTCTCGATGTCCATCAGGCGCATGAGGAACGCCTCGAGCTGCGGCCACGGCACGTTGGCGACGTCCCCGCCGGACACCACGACGTCGCGCACGCCCGGGGTGCGCTTGAGGTAGCCGATCATCGCGTCCTGGCGGTCGACCGGCTTGAGTGCGAGCTTGTGCTTCTCGACCTGCTCGGTGGAGTTCCCGACGAGGTCCATGCGGGTGCAGTGCCCGCAGTACTGGGGACACGTCGAGATCATCTCCGCGAGCACCTTGGTCGGGTACCGGTGCGTGAGCCCCTCGACGACCCACATCTCCGCCTCGTGCAGCGAGTCGCGCTCCGAGTGCGGGTGGCTGGGCCACGCGAGGTCGCGGTCGCTGCGCACGGGCAGCATGTAGCGGCGGATCGGGTCGGCGTAGAACGCCTCGGTGACCTTCGCCGGGTCGCTGCCGGCGGAGGCGGCCATCGTGTTGAGCATCTGCGGGGGCAGCAGCATCGACATCGTGGCCATTTCACGCTGGTCGGCGAGCAGGTCCTCGTAGAACCGCTCCTGCAGCAGATCACCCATCAGCGCGCGGAGCTGCTTGACGTTGCGCACGCAATGCACCCGCTGCCACTGGGCGTCGCGCCACTCGGCGTCGGTCACGTCGTGCCAGCCGGGGAAGCGGCGCCAGTCCGGTTCCACCAGCTCGGTGCGGGCGTACTCGTACGGCTGGTCGTGGGCGGCAGGCGGCACAGGTTCCTGGATCGCAGTCATCTGTACTCCAGTCATTCATGCTTCAAGTCGTGGGGAACGCGTTAAATTATCCTGCCATAACGTTCCCACGGCGTAAATCTTCTTGCACGGTGACTGTGTGTGCCGCGGCGGTCGTGACCGCCGCGGCACGCGGGGTCAGGCGGCCGGACGGATGTTGTGGTTCACGCGGAAGAGGTTGCCCGGGTCGTAGACCTGCTTCACCGCGGCGAGCCGGTCGTAGCGTTCCGGCCCATAGATGGCGCGCACCGCGGCGGACGAGAAGCCCTCGTCCGCGGAGAGGAAGTTCGGCGACTGGCGCTCGGCCGTCCACGGCTCCAGCGCGCCGACAACGTTGTCGAGAGCCGCGCGCAGCTCCTCGGCACGCTCGGGGCCGCCGACGCCGAGCGCGAACAGCAGGAACGGCACCCCGCGCACGGGCACCGCGTTCGGCGCGGCGGGCTCGCGGTCCAGCGCGCCGCCGAGGGCGCGCAGCTCCACGCCCAGCAGCGGGCAGTCCGAGCCCGGCCCGGTGAGTTCGACGAGCGCGTCGATCGTCTCCGCGGTGACCTCGCGCAGGCTGGTGGTGCGGTCGTAGTAGGGGATCGGGTCGGCCGGGTCGAGGTGGATCTCGCCGATGGAGCTGAACGGCTTGTCCTCGACCAGGTCCAGCAGCACGGGGGCGATGTCGCGCAGCGGCGCGAGGAGCCGTTCGGCGTCGGCGGGCGAGCCGAGGTGGGCGTAGCGCAGGTGCACCACGAACGCGCCGCGCAGCACCTCGGGCAGCTCGGGCGCCGGCGGCAGCCGCTGCACCATCACCGACGTCGTGGCCTCCTCCGGCAGCAGCGGCACCCACTGGCGCCACGCGTGCAGCACCACGGCCAGGTCCTCGCCCGCGTAGTAGAGGCCGCCGCCGTAGAAGCGGGTGACGGGGAACAGGTCGAACTCCAGCGCGGTGACCACGCCGAAGTTGCCTTTGCCGCCGCGCAGCGCCCAGAACAGGTCGCGTTCGGTCTCGGCCGTCACGGTCCGGTGCGTGCCGTCGGCGGTCACGACCTCGATGAGCCGCACATGGTCGGCGGCGTAACCGCGGGTCCGCCCGATCACGGGGCTGAGGCCGCCGCCGAGCGTGTAGCCGACGACGCCGACACCCGGCGCGGACCCGGCCAGCGGCGCCAGCCCGTGCTCGGCCGCGGCGTCGAGGACCTGCTGCCAGCGGGCGCCGGCCTCGACGCGGGCGGTGCGCCGGCGCGGGTCCACGGTCACGCCGGTCATGCGGCTCGTGGTGATCAGCACCGCGCCGTGGGCCGGAACCACGACCTGGTGGGCCGTGGCCTTGATCGCTACTGGCAGTGATCGGCGCCGCGCGAACCGGACGGCGTTCTGCACGTCGGCGGTCGAGGCCGCGGCGACGACGAGCGCGGGTTCGAGCGGGTTGTTGACGTTGAACGCGGCGCACTCGGCGGCGTATCCGCGCTCGCCGGGCAGCAGCACCTCGCCTTCGGTCACCGCGACGAGGTCGGTGATGTCTTCGGCCTGGATGAGCCCGGTCACCGGGCTCGCGACGATCTGGTGCATCGAAGTCCCCTGTCTCCCGCGCGGCCGGTACCCCGCACCGCGCGTCCCCTTCGGCGGCCACCTGGCGGCGGCGCTCCCTCACGGACCAAGCACGTGCCGATCCGCCCGACCCGTTCAGGTGACCTGGCTCACAGGGGTGGAACCGTGTTCACGCGGAGTGAGGAAAACCGACCCCCGACGGCCGGCGCCGGGGACGCGGGGGAGACTCGACACCGTGACGAACGACAGCACGACGCTCCTGCTCGGCGGCAGGATCTACACCCCGTCTTCCCCCGACGCGACAGCCCTCGCCGTCTCCGGCGGCACCGTGGTCTGGGTGGGCCAGGACGCCCCCGCCCGCGCGCTGCACCCGGACGCGACGGTGGTCGACCTCGACGGCGCGTTCGTCGCCCCCGCGTTCGTCGACGCCCATGTGCACGCCACCGCCACCGGCCTGCACCTGACCGGTCTCGACCTCACACGCGTGCGCAGCGCCGGCGAGCTGCTGGCCGCCGTCCGCACCGCCGTCGCCGCCGCACCGGAGCAGGTGCTCCTCGCGCACGGCTGGGACGAGTCGGCCTGGACCGACCCGCGCCTGCCCAGCCGCGCCGAGCTGGACGACGCCGCCGGCCCGGCGCCGGTGTACCTCAGCCGCGTCGACGTGCACTCCGCGCTCGTGTCCAGCGCCCTGATCGATCTCGCCCCCGGGGCCCGCGCCGCCGCGGGCTTCTCCGCCGACGGACCGCTCACCCGCGACGCCCACCACCAGGTCCGCGCGGCCGCGCGCGCCGCGATCACGCCGCAGCAGCGCACCGCCGCACAGCGCGCGTTCCTCGCCGAGGCCGCCGCGCGCGGGATCGTCGGCGTGCACGAGTGCGGCGGCCCCGACATCGCCGGCCGGGACGACTTCGCGGGCCTGCTCACCCTCGCCGCCGAACCAGGCCTGCCCGAGGTCGTCGGATACTGGGGCGAGCTCCGCGGCCTCGACACCGCCCGGGCCCTCGGTGCGCACGGCGTGGCGGGCGACCTGTTCGTCGACGGCGCGCTCGGCTCCCGCACCGCCGCGCTGAGCAGCCCGTACGCCGACGAGCCGGGCACGTCCGGCGCCCTCTACACCGACGCCGCCGGCATCGGCGAGCACCTCGCCGCGTGCACCGAGGCCGGGCTGCAGGCCGGGTTCCACGTGATCGGCGACGCCGCCGTCGCGGAGGTCGTCGAAGGCTTCCGGCTCGCCGAGAAGGAGGTGGGCCAGCGCGCGCTCGCGGCCCGCCACCACCGGCTCGAGCACCTGGAGATGGTCACCGCCGAACAGGCCCGCGCCCTCGCCGGCTGGGGTGTGGTCGCCTCGGCGCAACCGCTGTTCGACGACGCCTGGGGCGGCGAGACCGGCATGTACGCCGAGCGCCTCGGCGCCGAGCGTGCCGCCGGGCTCAACCCGTTCGCGACGCTCGCCGCCGAGGGGGTGGTGCTCGCCTTCGGCTCCGACTCCCCGGTGACGGCACTCGACCCGTGGGCCGCCGTCCGGGCGGCCGTGCACCACCACACCCCGGCCGCCCGGCTCTCGGCGCGCGCCGCGTTCACCGCCCACACGCGTGCGGGCCACCGCGCCGCGGGCGTCAACGACGGGGTGACCGGCAGCCTCGTGCCTGGCGCGCCGGCGCACTACGCGATCTGGGACGCCACCGACCTCGTCGTCGCGACGGCCGACACCCGCGTGCAGCGCTGGTCCACCGATCCGCGCTCCGGGGTGCCGCCGCTGCCGCGCCTCGACCCGGGCGCGCCGCTGCCGAAGTGCCTGCGGACCGTGCGCGGGGGCACGGTCATCTACGACCAGTTCACCTCCGCCTCCTAGAGTTCGAGGCGTGGCAGTGACTGTCGCGGACCCCGAACCGGGCGCTCCGCACGAAACGACCTCCAAGCGGCGGAAACGACCGCGGTTCTCGCGCGCGTGGCTGGTGCGGCTCGTCGCCGCCGGCGCCACGGGGTACCTGTACTACCTCAGCTTCGCGCCGAGACCGCTGTGGTGGCTGGCGCCGATCGCGTTCGCCGGCTTCGCGCTCGTCCTTCGTGGACGGTCGCTGCGCGGCGCGTTCGGCTACGGCTTCGTCTACGGCGTCGTGTTCTTCCTCGCGTTGCTGGTGTGGCTGCAGGACTTCCTGGGCCGCGAGTTCGGCCCGTGGCCGTGGCTGGGGCTGTCGTGCGCGCTGTCGCTCTACTTCGGACTCGCCGGGGTCTTGATCCGGGTCGTGTCCCGGCTGCCGCTGGCACCGCTGTGGGGGGCGCTGGTGTTCGTCGCGCTGGAGACGCCGCGGGCGTGGTTCCCGCTCGGCGGCTTCCCGTGGGGCCGCGTCGCGTTCAGCCAGCCCGAAGGCGCGTACCTGTCACTGGCGTCGGTGGGCGGCGCGCCGCTCGTCGGGCTCGCCGTGGTGCTCAGCGGCTTCGGCCTCGCGGCGCTGGCCGCCCGCTGGTGGGAACAGCGCAAGCTGCGCGACCGCAAGCTCATCGCGCCGCTGGTGCTGACGTTCCTTCCGGTCGTCGCCGGGCTCGCGGTGTGGCCGACGGTCGGCACCGACGCGCAGGACGGCTCGCTCACCGTCGCCGCCGTGCAGGGCAACGCACCCGACATCGGCATCGCCCTCGAAGGCCAGCGGGACGTGCTGCGCCAGAACCACCTCGAGGAGAGCGCAAAACTGCTCGCGCAGATCCAGGCCGGCAAGGTGCCCAAGCCCGACCTGCTGGTGTGGCCCGAGACCGCCACCGCGGTCGACGGCGACGACCCGGCCGTGGACCAGATGGTGAACTCCTACGGCGTGCCCGCCATCATCGGCGCGCTCTACCGGCTGCCCGACGGCACCGCCCAGAATTCCGCGATCGTGTGGGACCCGAAGACCGGGCAGGGCCAGCGCTACGCCAAACAGCAGCTCGTGCCCTTCGGCGAGTACGTGCCCGCTCGCGACATCGCGCGGCTGGTCACCCCGTTCGTCGACGACACCGCCGACATGCGCACGGGCGACGGCAGCAACGCCGCCCTGTCGGTCGCGGGCACCAAGGTCGGCGTGTTCATCTGCTACGAGACCGCGTTCGACTACCCCGCCCGCGAAGCGACCGACGACGGCGGCGAGCTGCTGGTCGTGCCGACCAACAACGCGTGGTACGGACCGGGGGAGATGAGCTACCAGCAGCTGGCGATGTCGCGGCTGCGCGCGGTCGAGCACGGGCGCGCCGTGGTGGTCTCGGCCACCTCCGGGGTGAGCGCCCTGGTGGCCCCCGACGGGACGATCACCAGCTCAACCAGCCTTTTCACCGCAGACGCCCTGGTCGGCCGCATGCCGCTGCGGACGCAGACTACGCTGTCGGATCGACTCGGTGCGTGGACGGAGTACGGACTGCTGGCACTGGCGATCGCCGGTGTCGCCGGCGGGTTCGTACTCCGTTTTCGCACTCGGCGCGCGAGCGCCGGCACGACAGCAGGGGACGCGGCGGACTGAACCGCCGGATTCGGAGGAGACGGATGGCGCAGGCGCCGCGGGGGGCCGAAGGAATCGAGCCGGTGCTGGTGGTGATCCCGACCTACAACGAGCGGGAGAACCTGGGCCCGGTTCTGGACCGGCTCCACAAGGCACTCCCGGACGTCCACGTGCTCGTCGTCGACGACGGCAGCCCGGACGGCACCGGTGAGCTCGCCGACGAGCGGGCCGCCGCCGACGAGCGCGTCCACGTGCTCCACCGCACGGAGAAGGCGGGGCTGGGCAAGGCCTACATCGCCGGGTTCCGCTGGGGCCTGGCGCAGGGCTACGCCACGTTCGTCGAGATGGACGCCGACGGCTCGCACGCCCCGGAGGACCTGCCGCGGATCCTGGACGCCGTCGCGGACACCGACCTGTCCATCGGCTCGCGCTACGTGCCCGGCGGCAGCACGGTCAACTGGCCGCTGAGCCGGCAGCTGCTCTCGCGCGGCGCGAACCTGTACTCGCGCATCGCCCTGGGCCTCAAGGTCTCCGACATGACGGCCGGCTTCCGCGCCTACCGCCGTCCGGTGCTGGAGAAGCTCGAGCTCGACGAGATCGCCTCCCACGGCTACTGCTTCCAGATCGACCTCACCCGCCGCACCGCCGACGCGGGCTTCGACATCGTCGAGGTCCCCATCACCTTCACCGACCGCGAGATCGGCCAGTCGAAGATGAGCGGCGACATCATGCGCGAAGCCTTCTTCCGCGTCGCCGAGTGGGGCGTGAAGCGGCGCCTGGAGCAGGTCAAGCGCCTGCTCGGCCGCCACTGACGTATGAAGCGGCGCTTCGGGTGACGGGTCAGCGTGCGCCGGGTTTGGGGAGCCGGACGCCGGCGGCCAGGAGGCGGGCTTCGAGGAGCGCGGTGAGGCGGGCCGCGGCCGATTCGCGTTGTTCGCGGTGGTGGGCGACCAGCCGGTAGCGCGTGGCGGGCTTCGGTGCGGGCTTGCAGGCCGGTGACGATCCTGAGCTGCGCGGGGTTGGCGAGGTAGTGCTCGGCGAGGTCGGCGGCCAGTTCGGCGACGCGGGGGTCGTCCGGTGCCCAGGCGGCCAGCTCGGCGGTGCGCCGGGTCAGCTCGACGAAACGCGGGTCCTGCAGTGCGTGTTCGATGTCGGTGAGGTAGTCGTCGAAGCCTTCGGGGACCAGGGCCTTGGCCAGGACGAAGGACTCGCGGGCGGTTTGCACGTCGTACGGGGTGAAGCCGAGCGTGGGCATTCCCTCCAGCATGGCCACGGCGCGGTCGGGCAGCAGGGTCCGGTCGCCGGAGGCGAGCCGGTGGAGGGTGTCCCGGCGCTCGGTCAGCTCGGCGATCCGGTCGGTGAGGTGGCGCTCGACGTCGACGAGGGCGGCGGCGAAGGACTCGGCGTCCGAGGCGAGCAACGGGCCGATGTCGGCCAGCGGCACCCCGGCGGCGGCCAGCGTCTTGACCTGCACCAGCCGCAACAGCTCGGCCGAGCCGTATCGCCGGTAGCCCGAGCTGTCGCGCGCGGGCTCGTCGACCAGGCCGAGCTTGTGGTAGTGCCGCACCGTTTTGATCGTGATGCCGGCGAACGCGGCCGCCTGGCCGATGGTCACCCCGTCCGTCATCGCGCCTGGTGGCCGTGTGCGTCGGCGGTCTCCCGCACGGCGGCGGCGACCGCCCGGAAGTCCTTGCGCAGGATCTGCGTGTGGTTGCTCCCGACCTTCGCGCTGACCCGCAGGTTCGGGTTCCGGCGCAGGACCGGGTCGAGCGAGGCCCGCATCTGCTCCATCTCCTCCGCGCCACCACCGAGGTTCGCGCCCGTGGCGAGAACGTAGCGCACCGGGCAGGCCAGCCGGTCCGGGACGGGTTCGAGGGCCGCGCAGACCTCGTTGATCTCGATGTTGACCTCCGCGTGCTGAGCGGCACTCATCGAGGCGGCCAGCCCGAACGGACGTGCGAGCGGCAGAACCAGCCGCATCTTCCGGAAGATGCGCCGGATCTGCTCCCGGCCTTCCTCGCCGGTGTGCCCCCACGGAACCGCGCCGTCGACCGAGACCACGCCGGTGACCCGGGCCGGGTGCCGGTCGGCCCAGTGCACGGCGAGCGCCGCGCTGTAGGACCAGCCGACCAGGAGGGGCCGGTCGACCCCGGTCGCCTCGACTACCGCGTCGACGTCGCGAAGGCACCCCTCGAAGGAGTAGTCCGCCGAGCGCTTCGAGCGGCCGCGCGCCCGTTCGTCGTAGGTGATGTGTCTCCAGCCGGGGCCGAGCTCGGCGATCACGCGCCGCCAGGACCGCTGGGCGGCGAAGGAGCCGTTGAGGAAAACGACGGGACGGCCGGGGCCGTGGCTGTCGCTCACGAACAGCGCGGTGTCGCCGACCGGGACCAGGCCCGACCACGGTGAACGAGGAGTCATGCACGCACCATCCACGTTGACCTCGGGTCAAGGTCAAGGTCAAGGGATGACATTGGGGGTGTCGGCACCCGGACATGCGAAAGGCCCCCGTGGAGGGAGGTCACGGGGGCCGATCGATCGGGGGATGGGCGGTAGCCAGCTACTGGCCGAAACTCACGCGGACCGGCTGGTCCGGCGTCCCTTGAGTTCGGCGAGACGTTCGTTCAGCAGGTCCTCGAGCTCGGGAATGGAGCGGCGCTCCAGAAGCATGTCCCAGTGCGTCCTGGGGGGCTTGGTCTTCTTCTGCTCGGGCTGCCCGCCGTCGACGATCTCGCTCTCGCTGCCGTGCAGGCGGCACTCCCAGACGGTCGGGATCTCGGCGTCGTCGGAGAACGGCACCTCGAACTCGTGGTTCTTGGGGCACGCGTAGCGCACGGTTCGGCGCGGGGCGAGGTCGTGATTGCGGTCGGTCTCGTAGCTGACCGCTCCCAGCCGGCTTCCACGGAGAACACGGTCGGCCATGATGGGGTCCTTTCAGTCAGCTCCGGGTGGAGCCAGGGTGTTGCTCACCCTATGCAACGAACGCGGCGTCCGGGGGATTCCCCGGTAACCATGTCGTTGCTCACGATGAGCTGTGTCACCCTTCGGCATCAGCTTCCTCTACTGGGACAGGTTTCGCGCTCCGGCGTGACGCAGACACCGCCTTCCAAGTGCGGATATCCCCCAGTTGGGCTACTGACGCTCCGTTCACGACAACCGTAACTGACCGTGGTGGGCCGTTGCGGGACCCAAGTCACCCAACCGGAAGTGTCGGCGGCACAATACCTGATAACGGACCGTAGTGGATTCAGCATCGGAACGTGCCGAAGCTGAAGATTCAACTACAGACTGTTCGGTATCTGCTACCACAACGGTGTCACCCTCACGGAGTATTTCGTCGTCCCGAACGCGCGCGTTGAACCGGCCCGGCAGCCCGCACCAGCACAGCACCTCGACCTGCACCGGCTGCAGCTCGTCGGCCAGTTCGAACAGCCGGCCCGCGCCCGGGAACAGGCGGCTGCGGAAGTCGGTGGCGATGCCGAAGCAGTACACGTCGATGCCGGCCTCGTCGGCCAGCTCCGCCAGCTGGTCGACCTGCGCGGGGGAGAGGAACTGCGCCTCGTCGACGATGATGTAGTCCACGTGCTGCCCGTCGGCCCAGCGCTCGCGCACCAGGTCCCGCACGTCCGTGGTCGTGCCGACCTCCGTGGCGCGGCGCGTGATCCCGATCCGGCTGCTGATCTGCGGCGCCCCGGACCGGTCGTGGCGCACCAGCACCAGCCCGCGCCGGCCCTGCCGCGCGTGGTTGTGGTCGATCTGCAGGGCCAGCGTCGACTTCCCGCAGTCCATCGGGCCGTAGCAGAACTTCAGGCGGCCGCCCCGGGCGCGCGCGGCGGGGACCGGGGACAGCGCGTCGGTGGGATCGTCGGGAACGGCTTCTTCGAGGGCAGTCACGACGATCGACCCTATCCGGCCCCGGCCCGCCCGCTCACAGCACGGCGGGCGGACGGTTCCCGGCAGCCACGATCGCGCGCCGCACCGGCACCAGCGCCACGAACACGAACCCGAGCACGAAGAAGACCACCAGCGCCACGATCGCCAGCCGGAACGACCCCGTCGCCTGCCCGACGCCCGCGAACACCAGCGGACCCAGCCACGACGTGCCCTTCTCGCCCACGACGTAGAGCGAGTAGTACTGCGCGTCCTTCCCGGCCGGGATCATCTGGCTGAACAGCGACCGCGACAACGCGTTCGTGCCACCCAGCACCAGCCCGATCCCCACCGCGACCGCGTAGAACTGCAGCGGCTGCTGCGGCTGGATGAAGTACGCGCCCACCAGCACCACGACCCACAGCACCAGGCTGCCCAGGATCGTCCGCTTCGTACCCAGCCGGCGCGCCACGAGCCCGTGCAGCACCCCGCCCACGTAGGCGAGGAACTGGATCACCAGCACCGTGACGATCAGCACCTCGTCGGAGAAGCGCAGCTCGTCCTTCCCGTACTGCGCCGACACCGCCACCACCGTGGAGATCCCGTCGGCGAAGATCAGGTAGCTGCCCAGGAACGCCAGCGTCAGCGGGAACGCCTTCGCCTCCACCGCCGTCCGCCGCAGTTCCCGGAACCCGGCCCGCAGCACCGACACCCCGCGCTCGACCGCCACCGGCGTGTGGACGCGGGGGAGCGCCCGCAGCACCGGGATCGTGAACACCGCCCACCACAAGCCCGAGGTCAGGAAGCAGATCCGCACCGCAGTGCCCGTGTCCACGCCCAGCGCGTCGCGGCTGAGGTAGAACGCCAGCTGCAACGCGAGCGCGAGCCCACCGCCCAGGTAACCGAACGCCCAGCCCTTCGCGGACACGTCGTCGCGCTCGTCGGGCTCGGCGATGTCGACCAGGAACGAGTAGTACACGACCAGCGAACCGCCGTAGCCGATGTTCGCGACGATGAACAGCGCCGCCCCCAGCTGCCAGTCGGAGCCGGCCATGAAGAACATCAGCGCCGACGCCAGCGCGCCCAGCCACGCGAACCAGCCCAGGATCCGCCGCTTGTTCCGGCTCCGGTCGGCCACCGCGCCCGCGATCGGCAGCACCAGCACCTGCACCACCGTCGCCACCGACAGCAGGTAACCCCACGTCGAACCGGCGGGAAAATGCAATCCGAACAACGACACGTCGCAGTTGTGGAGCTTGTCGTCCACACCGGACGCGTCGAGGCACGCCTTGTCCCCGTTAAGGGTGATGTTCTGCTTCGCGTCCGCCGCCGCGACAGTGCTCATGTAGAGCGCCCCGAACACGGTCGTGACCGATGAATAGAACGGCGAATTGGCCCAGTCGTAGAAGTACCAGCCCCACCGTTCCCGCTTCTTGTCACGGGTCTCGGCCAGCGTCATCCACGGCTCCTCAGCGGTCGCGAATCTCCAGGTCAGGCGGCAGACTACTGGGGCCGCCGCGCGCGACACCGCCGAACGGGTAAACCGTGTCCGGTTCGTCGCCCGCCGATCATCCGCGCTGAGCCGAACGGCGCTCGAAATGGCACGCGAGGCGTGTCGCTCACCCGATTCTTCGCCGTTTTGTGTGAGGCTGGTGTGCGTGGTGTGACTCTTGTGGTCAATGGGTCGCGTGCTTACTGTGCACCCATGACCAACCGCGTTCGCACTGCTCACCGCGGTGCCGTGAGGATCGTGCTCCTCGCGGCCGCCGTCCTGGGGCTGCAGCTCGCCGTCGCCGGCGCCGCGTCCGCGGACCCCGCCTCCAGCTCCTGGGCCAAGCTCCGCATGTGCGAGGCCAGCGGCCGCTACACGATCAACACCGGAAACGGCTACTACGGCGCCTACCAGTTCGACCTGCCCACCTGGCGCAGCGTCGGCGGCCAAGGCCGCCCCGACCAGGCCAGCCCCCGCGAACAGGACTACCGCGCGCTCTACCTCTACCGGATGCGCGGCTGGCAGCCCTGGCAGTGCGCCGGGATGCTCAAGCTCACCGGCGACGCCGACGCACGCAGCAAGCGCATCCCGTCCTACGACGAATCCGCCTACATGGGCGGCACCGGCCTGCCCGCACCGCCGGCCCCGAAACCCCAGCCCGCACCACCCGCGCCGCCCGGCGCCATGCCCGCCTGGCCCGGCGTCGTCTACGCCTACGGCGACTGCGCACCCGCGCTCAAGACCTTCCAGCTGCGCATGAACGCCTTCGGCTACGGCTTCACCGGCACCGGCTGCTACTACGACAAGACCAAAACCGCCGTCCTCGACCTGCAGCGCGCCAACGGCATCAACGACTCCGGCCGCCTCGGCCCCCTCACGTGGAAGGCCGCCTGGCAGGGCAAACGCCCCCGCTAGAACCGCGGCTCAGCCGGCCTGCTGCCACACACCCCGCTCGACGAGCACATCGCGCAGCAGGTCCGGCCGATCCGTCACGAGCCCGTGCACACCCAGGTCCAGCAGCTCCCGCATCTGCGCCGGCTCGTCGATCGTCCACACGTGAACCTCGAACCCCGCCCGCTCCGCCGCCTTCACGAACGAACGGTCCACCACCGTCAGCGGCCCCTGCTTCACCGGCACCTGAGCCAGATACCCGCCCGCCAACCGGCTCAACGGCAACGGCGGCACCCACCCGTTGGCCCACACCATCAGCACCGACCGCGGCCCCATCGCCGTGCACAGCTTCGGCCCCGCCAGCCGCCGCAACCGCGCCAGCCGCGAGTCCGAAAAGGACGCAGCCGCCACCCGGTCGAACGCACCCGTGCGCTCCAGCACCCGCACGAACGGCTCCACCGCGCCGTTCGCCTTCACGTCCACGTTGAACCGCGCCTGCGGCAGCTCCTCCAGCACGTCCTCCAGCCGCGACAACGTCGCCCGCCCGCCGACCTTCACCCCCTTCAGCTGCTCCCACGTCTGCGCCGCGATCGACCCACCACCGTCGGTCGTCCGGTCCAGCGTGTCGTCGTGGTGCACCACCACCACACCGTCCGACGTCGCGTGCACATCCGTCTCGACGTACCGGTACCCCTCCTCGACCGCACGCTTGAACGCCGGCAGCGAGTTCTCCATCCCCTCCAGCTCGTCCAGGTGCCACCCGCGGTGGGCGAACGCACGGGGGAGCGGGTCGGCCAGGTACGCAAACGGTGGGCGCATGCCCACAGTGTGCGCCACCGGCATGGCCTCGGCATGAGAACACGATGGCCAGCTAGGGTCTGGCGGGTGAGGGAACTGGCCGAGCACCCGATGACCGGCGACGAACTGGTCGTACCACGCCGCAGCAACGCACCCAAGCACTGCGGCTGGTGCGGCCGCCGCCTGCCCGAAGGCGGCAACGTCGGCCGCCGCCGCCGCTACTGCGGGCAATCCTGCCGCCAGCGCGCCTACGAACGCCGCACCGCCCTGCAACGCAGCGGCCTGCCCGAAGACGCCGTCGTGCTCTCCGACACCGAGATCGCCGCCCTGCAGGACCGCCTCTTCCAGCTGCGCTGCGCCGCCGAGGACATCGCCACCGCCACCCACGACGGCGCCGACGCCGACGAACTGCGCCGCCTCGCCGAAGAAATCGTGCACGCCGCGAAGGACCTCGAGCAGCTCCGCTGAGAAGCCACCCCGGCCCACGGAGAACTCCAACGGCTCCGCGGTGAATTCAACCGGCTCCGCCGGCCCGCCGAGCGGACTAGAGTCCGGAATGTCCCCGGGGGACTTGCCGGCAGCGAAGCCGCGCGCCGGCCGAGCAAGGGAGACGCCCGTGACGAAGGCCGCGTTCACACCCGCCACCGAACTCGACGCCGTCCGCGAACTCACCGTCGGCGACCTGCTCCGCGAAGCCGCACGCCAAGCACCGGACGCACCCGCCCTCGTCGAAGGCCTGCCCGACCCCGCGACGCGTCGACGCTGGACCTACGGCGAGCTGCTCGGCGAAGCCGAAGACGCCGCCCGCGCCCTGCTCGGCCGCTTCGAACCCGGCGAACGCGTCGCCGCCTGGGCCAACAACATCCCCGAATGGGTCCTGCTCGAGATGGCCACCGCCCTCGCCGGCCTGACCCTCGTCACCGTCAACCCCGCCCTGCGCGAAGCCGAACTCCGCCACGTCCTCGGTCAGTCCGGCGCCTGCGGCGTCTTCCTCGTCAGCGAGTACCGCGGCACCCCCATGGCCGCCATCCTCGACCACGTCCGCCCCGACCTGCCCCACCTGCGCGAAACCATCCGGTTCGAAGACTGGCGCGCCTTCCGCGCCTCCGGGCTGCCCACCCAGGCCCTGCCCGGCGTCGAACCCGGCGACCCCGCCCAGATCCAATACACCTCCGGCACCACCGGCACCCCCAAAGGCGCCGTGCTCCACCACCGGGGCATCACCAACAACGCCCTGCTCTCCTACGCCCGCACGCTGGACATGCGCCCCGGCGAGAACTTCGTCAACCCCATGCCCCTGTTCCACACCGCCGGCTGCGTACTCGCCACCCTCGCCCCGATCGCCACCCTCGGCACCCAGGTCCTCATGCCCTGGTTCGACCCCGCACTGCAGCTCGCCCTCCTCGAACAGGAGAGGGGAGTGGTCTTCGGCGGCGTGCCCACCATGCTGCTCGCCCTGCTCGGCCACCCCGACTTCCCCAAGACCGACCTCGGCTCCGTCCGCTACGCCCTCAGCGGCGGCGCCACCGTGCCACCCGCCCTCGTCCGCCGCATCGAAGCCACCCTCGACGTCCCCATGTGCATCGTCTACGCCCAGACCGAAGCCTCGCCCTGCATCACCATGACCACCCCCGACGACAGCGCCGACGACCGCGCCGAAACCCTCGGTCGCGCCCTGCCCGCCTGCGCCGTCAAGATCGTCGACCCCCTCACCGGGGAAATCGCCGCCACGGGGGAGACCGGCGAACTCTGCACCCGCGGCTACCACGTGATGACCGGCTACCACGCCATGCCCGAACAGACCGCCGCCGCCATCGACCCCGAAGGCTGGCTCCACACCGGCGACCTCGCCCGCATGGACGACCGCGGCTACCTCACCATCGAAGGCCGCGTCAAAGAGATGATCATCCGCGGGGGAGAGAACATCTACCCCCGCGAGATCGAACACGTCCTGCTCGACCACCCCGCCGTCGCCGACGTCGCCGTGGTCGGCATCCCCGACCCGGAGTGGGGCGAACAAGTCGGGGCCTTCGTGCTCCTGCGCCCCGGCGCTGACACCGGCGAGGAAGAACTGTTCGCCCACGTCCGCAAACACCTCGCACCGCACAAGACACCCAAGGTGTGGCAGTTCGTGACCGAGTTCCCGCTCACCGGCTCCGGCAAGATCCGCAAACACGTGCTCCGCGACCAGTACATGGCCCACCACTGAACCTCAGCCCGCCTCACCCGCGCCCAGCCCGTCCAACGCCCGGTACGTCCGGTTGCTCGCGGCCGCGGCCCGCTGCTCCCGCCCCGTCGCCTCGATGTAGTTCTGGCTCGTGGCCAGGCTCGCGTGCCCCAGCAACGTCATGATCTCCGACGCCGTCGCCCCGTCCTCCGCCAGCCGCGTCGCGAACGTGTGCCGCAACGCGTGCAGGTTCGCCCCGGCCGGCACTCGGTCGTGCAACCCCGCCCACCGGTAACACGACTTCACCAGGTACTCCAGCGCCCCACGACCGATCGGCTCACCCGCCCGGTCGCGCAGCAACGGCTCCGACGCCGGGAACCGCAGCTGCGGAAACCGCCGCCGGCACGACTTCCCGTAGTCCTCGATCAGCTTCGCCAGCACCGGCTGCACCGGGATCGACCGGTCCCGGCTGCCCTTGCCCGACACGTGCAACCGCAGCTCACCGTCCCGGCCCACCACTGAACGCGGTGTCAGCGCCCGCATCTCCGCCGCCCGCAACCCCGCCACCAGCCCGAGCGCCAGCACCAGCACATCGCGCTCCGGCCACGGATCCCGCGCGCGCCGCGCACCGTCGGCCGCCGCGGCGAGCAACCGCTCCGGAGTTTCCTCACCCCGCAACGGTTTCGGCACCAGCGGGGGAGTCTTGGGCCGGGCGACCGCGCCCATCGGGTTGCCCGCCAGCAGCCCGTCGGACACGCAGAAGGTGAGGAACTGGTTCCAGGTCGACCAGGCCCGCAGCACCGAGCTCTTCGCGTGCCCGTCGGCGAACGCGCCGAACGCCGTGCGCAGCGCCGGCGCCGTCAGGTGCCCGACGTCCAGCTCTTCGGGCGCACGGCCGAGCTCCTGGAGCAGGAGAGTGGTGATCCCGGCCAGGTCACGACGGTAGGCGGCAGTGGTGTGCGGCGAGTCCTTGCGCGGCCGCCGTGCCGCGAAGAACGCTTGCTGTGCCTCGGAAACCAGCATGTGGATCTTGTACAGCACGGCACCGACAGTTTCGACGTCCGGATGGTCATCCGGTATGCTGCATAATGGCGATTATGCATGAAACGTGGCTGCGGAAGGGCTGAATCCCCTTGGGGGACAACGGTTCTCTCGGTCTCGCGCCCTCGGCTCGCCTGGCCGGTTTCGTGCGTCTACAGCTCTGTTGTCCGGCGTTGCCGAGGGATCGTTCATCTGTTCGAGTGGTCGGCCGGGACCGCCTCGGGCGGCCCGCGGCGGGCTGATCGACTGTCAGCGCTCCAGAGCGCGTGTTGGTTGCGTGCTTTCGATGTCCTGCCAGTCGCGTTCAATTCGTCACGGTGACGAATTGAATGGGTGCTTCGGGCAGTGTTGACGCCTGAACTCGGGGATCTCCGCCGAGGTCTCCGGACGGCCTCCCGGAGGCTCGCTCAGGAGCCGTCCTGCGGCAGGCGATCAGGTTGAGTGGATCCGCAACCCTGACGGCTTCCCGGGGTGTGCTCTCGACTGCTGCCCATACCGCTCGGATCAGCCTCCTGAAGCCCCTCTCCGGGCTTCCTTCCGCAGGTCGGCCAAGTGCCGATAATGTACATTATGTCAAGTAAGGTGGATCGGCACGGCTCCCCACGCCTCAGGTGCCTACGTCCGGCAGGGACAGGCTCGAATCGCGGCCCGGCGCAATACTCGAAGACACGCCATTCCCCATGACCCGGCTTGGGGTCCGGGATTTGACACTGCCGGACAAGGAGCAGTCATGAGCTTCGCTACGGTCAACCCTGCCACGGGTGAACTGGTCAAGGAATTCCCGCTGCAGTCGGACGAAGAAGTCTTCGCCGCACTGGAAACCGCGGACAAGCGGTACCGCGAGGACTGGAAATTCCGCCCCGCGGCCGAACGCGCGCGGATCGTCGCCCGTGCCGCGCAGATCCTGCGCGAGAGGCGGGACGAATACGTCGACCACCTGACTCTGGAAATGGGCAAGGTGACCCGGTTCGGTTACCTGGAAGTCGATTTGGTCGCCGACATCCTGGATTACTACGCGCAGAACGGTGAACGGTTCCTGGCGGCCGAAGAACTGCCCGACGAGCCCGGTGCGACAGTGGTCGCCGAGCCGATCGGGGTCATCCTGGCGATCGAGCCGTGGAACTTCCCCTACTACCAGCTGGCCCGGGTCGTCGCGGCTCAACTGGTGGCGGGGAACGTCGTGCTGCTGAAGCACGCGGAGAGCGTTCCGCAGTCCGCGCTCGCGTTCGCGCGGCTGTTCGAGGAAGCCGGCGCGCCGGAGGGCGTGTACACGAATCTGTTCTGCAGCATCGAGCAGATCGCGGCGCTGATCGAGGATTTCCGGGTGCGCGGGGTGACCTTGACGGGCAGCGAGCGGGCGGGTGCGTCCGTCGGTTCTCGTGCGGGGCGGAACCTGAAGAAGGTGGTTCTGGAACTGGGTGGCAGCGATCCCGCCCTGGTTCTGCCGGGTGCGGATCTCGGATTCGCGGCGGAGCAGATCGTGATGGGCCGGACGTTCAACTCGGCGCAGGGCTGCGTGAACATCAAGCGGGTGATCGTGGTCGGCCGTGCGCGGGGCGAGCAGCTGCTGGCCGATCTGACGGCGCGGTTCGCGGCGTTGAGGTTGGGTGATCCGACGGACGAGACGACGCAGCTGGGCCCGGTGGCGATGGAGCGGGCGCTGGATACGCTGCTCACGCAGATCGCGGACGCCGAGGCTGCGGGAGCGCGGATCGTCGTGGGTGGTCGTCGTCTGGACCGGCCGGGGTTCTTCCTCGAGCCGACGATCGTCACGGACATCGCGCCGGAGAATCCGCTCTACCAGCAGGAGGCGTTCGGTCCGGTGCTGTCGTTCTACGTGGTGGACAGCGAGGAGGAAGCGCTGGCGCTCGCGAATGCGACGAAGTACGGGCTGGGCGGCTACGTCTTCGACGCCGACGTCGAGCACGCGAAGCAGGTGGCCGCGCGCTTGGAGGCCGGCATGGTCTACATCAACTCGTGTTTCTTCGATTCGCCGCGCATGCCGTTCGGCGGGGTGAAGAACTCGGGGTTCGGGCGGGAGCTGTCGGAGCTGGGTATCGGCGAGTTCCTCAACCGCAAGCTGATCCGGGTGGTCGAGCCTGTTTGAGCCACTCCCCTGTGCCCCGGGCCGCGTCCTCGGTCCGGGGCACAGGGCTCAGCCGGCAGTGAGCATTTCGAGGTAGTGCGGGTTGGACATGATGCCGAGGACGTTGCCGAACGGGTCGACGACCGACGCGGTGACGAAGCCGTGGCCGCGTTCGCGGATGCCGTCGTGTTCCTTCGCGCCGAGGGTCAGGAGGCGGTCGAGTGAGCCGGCCAGGTCGTCGACGTGCCAGTAGAGGATGGCGCCGGCGGGGCCGTCGGGGGCCGGGGGCAGGTATTTGCGGTCGACGATGCCGAGCTCGGCTTCGTGGTCGCCGAGGCGGTATTCGATGTAGCCGGGGCGGGAGAAGTAGGGCTCGATGCCGAGGACGTCGGTGTACCAGGCCTGGGCGGCCCGCAGGTCGTCGGCGGAGAAGTTCAGGGTGGCCATTCCTCGCAGCATGAGCTGGTCCTTTCGCGGTGGTGTCCGGTTTGTCGTGCCTTCAGCCAAGCACGGTTAAGTGCTCATCCACCGAGCACTTTTTTTGCGAGGATCGGGTCATGCGAGCGGATCGGCTGGTGGCGGCTCTCCTGGTGTTGCAGGCGCGGGGCCGGGTGACGGCGGCGCGCCTGGCTGAGGAGCTGGAGGTGTCGGTCGCGACGGCGCGGCGGGATCTGGAGGCGCTGGCGGCGGCCGGGGTGCCGGTGTATCCGCAGGCCGGGCGGGGTGGCGGGTGGCAGCTGGTCGGTGGGGCGCGCACGGATCTGAGCGGGTTGACGGCGGCGGAGGCGCAGGCGTTGTTCGTGCTGGTGGGGCCGGCGGGGCGCCTGTCCCCCGACGTCCGGTCGGCGTTGCGGAAGCTGGTGCGGGCGTTGCCGGAGACGTTCCGGGACGATGCCCGGGCGGCGGCGGGCGCGGTGGTGCTGGATCCGTCGGCGTGGGGTCGTGAGCTGCGGGAGCAGCCGGGGTTCGTGGCGGTGCTGCAGCAGGCCGTGGTGGGCAGGCGCAGGGTCGGGCTGGAGTACACCACCTGGGGTGGCGAGCCGGCAGAACGGCTGGTGGATCCGTGGGGGCTCGTGGACAAGGACGGTGTCTGGTACCTCGTCGCGGGGACCGAGCGGGGTCGGCGGACGTTCCGGGTGGACCGGATCTCGGCGGTGACCGTGACCGACGAGCCCGCCGAGCAGCCGGAAGACCTCGGCCGGGAGTGGGCGCAGGTGGTCGCCGAGGTGGAAACCCGGCGGGGCGGGACGACGGCGTCGGTGCTCGTCGAGCGGTCGCTCCTCCCCTGGGTTCGCCGGCAGTTCGGCCGCCAGTGCCGGGTCCTGGGTGAGGAGGGCGACCGGGTGCGGGTGGAGCTGGCGGCGCCGACGGCCGAGCTGCTCGCCCGGCAGGTGGCGGGCTGGGGTGCCCGGGCCGAGGTGCTGGAGCCGCCCGAGGTGCGGGCCGGCCTGGCGCGGCTGGGGCGTGAGCTGGGCGAACGGTACGGTTGACTGAAGTAATGAATCGGTGGTTCACTTCTTGACGTGCCCTACCGCAGGACTCGGAAGGTGCAGGAGCGGCTCGATGCGCTGCGCGACTCGATCGTCGCCGCGGCGGTCGAGCAGCTGGCCGAGCACGGCTACGCGGGCTGTTCCGTCGCTGCGGTGGCGGAGCGGGCCGGGGTGGCCGTCGGCACGGTGTACCGCCACTTCCCCACCAAGGCCGAGCTGGTCGTGCGGGTGTTCCGCCAGGTCGTGACGCGGGAGGTCGAGGCGGTGCGCGAGGCGTCGGCCGGCCCGGGTGAGCCGGCGGAGCGGGTGGCCGCGGTGTTCGAGACGTTCGCGGCGCGCGCGTTGAAGGCGCCGCGGCTGGCGTACGCGCTGCTGGCCGAGCCGGTGGACGCGCTCATCGACGCGGAACGGCTGGAGTTCCGGCGCGCGTTTCGGGATGTGGTGGCCGAGCACGTGGCCGCCGGGGTGCGGTCGGGTGCGTTGCCCGCGCAGGATTCCGTGCTGACCGCGGCGGCGCTGGTGGGCGCCGCGGCGGAGGTGTTGATCGGGCCGCTGCGGGGCGGTGCGGTGAGTGATGTCGTCGAGTTGCGGACGTTCGTCGTCCGGTCTTTGGGAGGTTCCGATGTCCGCCACGCATGAGGTCACCAACCAGGTGCCGCCGTTGGTCTACGACGTCGCGCAGGATCCGGCGCTGCTCGAGGCGCTGGACCGCGCGGACGCGGGCTGGGCGGCCGAGGAGGTCCACGAGCTGGGCCGGCTCGCCGGGAGTGAGCAGGCGCAGGAGTGGGGCCGGATCGTCAACGAGAACGAGCCGGTGCTGCACACGCACGACCGGTACGGGAACCGGATCGACGAGGTCGAGTACCACCCGTACTGGCACGAGCTGATGAGCGTCGCCGTGTCGCACGGGGTGCAGGCCGCGCCGTGGCGTGACGAGCGGGCCGGGGCACACGCGGCGCGGGCGGCGAAGCTGTACGTGTGGGGTCAGGTGGAGGCCGGGCACACGTGCCCGATTTCGATGACCTACGCGGCGGTTCCGGCGCTGCGCGCCAACCCGGAGCTGGCGGCGCTGTACGAGCCGTTGCTGGCGGCGACGGAGTACGACTTCGGGCTGCGGGAGCCGAGCACCAAGCGCGGGCTGATCGCGGGCATGTCGATGACGGAGAAGCAGGGCGGCTCCGACGTGCGGGCCAACACCACGACCGCGCGTCCGGTCGCCGATGGTTCGTACCGGTTGGTGGGTCACAAGTGGTTCACCTCCGCGCCGATGTCGGACCTGTTCCTCACGCTGGCGCAGGCGCCCGGTGGTCTGTCGTGTTTCCTGCTCCCCCGGGTGCTGCCCGACGGCAGCCGCAACCCGATCCGGCTGCAGCGGCTGAAGGACAAGCTGGGCAACCGGTCGAACGCGTCGTCGGAGATCGAGTACGAGGACGCCGTGGGCTGGCTCGTGGGCGAGGAGGGCCGCGGCGTCCGCACGATCATCGAGATGGTGAACAACACGCGGCTCGACTGCGCGCTCGGCAGTGCGTCGGGGATGCGGCTGGGTGCGGTGCGGGCGGTGCACCACGCGACGCACCGGCACGCGTTCGGCAAGGCGCTGGTGGATCAGCCGTTGATGGCGAACGTGCTGGCCGACCTCGTGGTGGAGTCCGACGCGGCCGCGACGGTGGCGATGCGGCTCGCGGCGGCGGGCGATAGGCCGGACGACGCGCAGGAGCAGGCGTTCCGGCGTCTCGGGCTGGCGGTCACGAAGTACTGGGTGTGCAAGCGGGCGCCGGCGCACGCGGCCGAGGCGCTGGAGTGCTTCGGTGGCAACGGGTACGTCGAGGAGTCCGGGATGCCGCGGCTCTACCGCGAGGCCCCGCTGATGTCCATCTGGGAGGGTTCGGGCAACGTGGCGGCGCTCGACGCGTTGCGCGCGATGGGCCGTCAGCCGGAGTCGGTGGCGGCGTTCTTCACCGAGGTCGAGCTGGCCGCGGGTGCCGACGCGCGGCTGGACGACGCCGTGGACCGGCTGAAGAAGGACCTGTCCGATCTGGACGACGTGGAGTTCCGCGCGCGGCGCGTGGTGGAGTCGATGGCGTTGGTGCTGCAGGGTTCTCTGCTGGTGCGCCACGGTGACCAGGCGGTGGCGGACGCGTTCTGCGCGTCGCGGTTCGCCGGTGACTGGGGCATCGCGTTCGGCACGTTGCCGGCGGGCACGGACACCTCGGCCATCATCGATCGCGCCCGGGTGTAGGCGGCGCGTTCGGCGGACGCGGCGCCGGCCGGCGCGCTAGCGTCCTCGGTCATGACCGCCTCCGAAACCGACTTCGTGTCCGCCACCCGCACCGCCTACGACACCGTCGCGGTGTCCTACGCCGAACTGTTGAAGGACGATCTCGCCGCGAGCCCGTGGGACCGCGCGATGCTGGACACCTTCGCCGAGCTGGTGGGCGCCGGTGCGCGCGTCGGGGATCTCGGGTGCGGTCCGGGCCGGGTCACGGGGTATCTGGCGGGACGGGGGCTGGCCGCGTTCGGGATCGACCTGTCCCCCGGCATGGTCGAGGTCGCGCGCGCGGCGCATCCGGGTCTGGAGTTCGAGGTCGGGTCGCTGGCCGCGTTGCCGCTGCCCGACGCGTCGCTGGCGGGCGCGCTCGCGTGGTACTCGCTGATCCACACGCCGCCGGAGAAGCTGCCGGTCCTGGTCGCCGAGCTCGCTCGCGTGGTCGAGCCGGGCGGACGGCTGCTGACCGCGTTCCAGGTCGGCACCGAGCGCCGGCACCTGACCCACAGCTACGGCCACGACATCTCCCTCTACGCCTACCGGCTCGACCCGGACTTCATCACCGGGCTGCTCACCGACGCCGGCTTCACGATGGAGGCCCGGCTCGTCCGCGCGAGGGGGCCGCGTGAGAAGACGCCGCAGGCTTATCTGTTGGCGCGCAAGGAAAGCTGAGTCATTCGCGCAGCCGGGCCAGGACCGCGTCGAGGGCGTGGCGCACCGAGCCGGGCACGTCGTCGTGGCGCAACGCGGTCATCAGCTGCTCGTTGATCCCGCCCGGCGTGGTGTGTTTCGCGGTCAGCTCGGTGAGCGACGCGGTGCCCAGCGACTGGCCCAGCTGCGCGAACAGATGCGTCACGTAGGCGTCGGCAGCGCCCGGTTCGACACCGTGGGCGGCGAGCCAGCAGGCGATGGTCGCGAGGTAGTCCAGGTGCGCGGCGAAGGTGGCCGTGGCGGCGCTGAAGGCGTCCAGCGTCGGCTCGTCCGGTGGGACGACCACCCCGCCGAGCGGCTCGAACAGTTCGCGGGCGACGGGGTGGTCGGGGAACAGCGCGGTGCGGCTCTGCCGGCGGGCGGCCTGCGGCAGCGGAATGGTCCGCACGACGTGCGCGGCCGGCGCGGTCCACTCCCGCAGCGTCGCCAGCGGCACCCCGGCCACGGCGCTGAGCACCACGTGATCCGGCCGGAACTCCAGCTCTGCCACCACTTCCCGGGCCACGGCGGGCCGGACGGCGAGCACGATCACCGAAGCCGCGTCGAGTACGTCCTGGTTGGTCTCGCAAACGCGCACGTTCGGAAACCGCGCCGCCAGCTCCTGCCCGGCCTGCCGGCCGCGCGGAGACAGGAACACCGCAGGTCCGTCGGCGCCGAGCCCTTCGACGATCGCCGCCGTGATCTCCCCGGCTCCCACGAACCCGTACGCCCGCATGCCCCGCCCTCCTAGTGTGGACCTCGACGATCGGAGGTCACCCGTGCACGCCATGCACTACGAGATCACCCTGCCCGCCGACTACGACATGCAGATCATCCACCGCAGGGTGCGCGAGCGGGGACCGTTGCTGGACGAGTTCCCCGGGCTGGGACTCAAGGCGTACGGGGTGCGGGAGCGCGGCGTCGACGGCTCGGCGCTCAACCAGTACTCCCCCTTCTACCTCTGGCACGACCCGGCGGGCATGCATTCGTTCCTGTGGGACGGCGGGTTCCGCGGGATCGTCGACGACTTCGGCCGCCCGCCCGTGCAGCACTGGACCGTGCTCGCGTTCGAGGAGGGGCCCGCGTTCGGGACCACACCGCGGGCGGCCGGCAAACGCACGGAAATCCTGCCCCGCGAGGTGCTGCCGGGTGAGGTGATCACGTCGGCGGTCGCAGGCCTGACCGAGCACGCGCGGCGCGCCGGCGCCCACTCGGCTGCGCTCGTGATCGACCCGCGCGGCTGGGAACTGGTGCGCTACACGCTGTGGGCCGGGGACGCACCGGACGAAGACCCCGTGCGGTACCGGATCGGGCACGTGTCGATGCCGGGCCTGGCGAAATTGCGCCGTGGCAGGCAGTGGTGAACTCGGTACGGTGATCGTCGGAGCAACCTGAGGGAGCAGCATGACTCGCTTGCACGATCGCCGGATCCTCGTGACGGGTGCCGGTTCCGGCATCGGCCGCGCCACCACGCTGCGTCTGCTGGAAGAGGGGGCGCGGGTGGTGGCCACCGACGTGTCCGCGGAGACCATCGCCGGCACGGCCGAGCTGGCGGGCGACCCACGGCTCGAAACCTTCGTGATGGACGTCGCCGACGAGCAGTCGGTGGTGAAGGGCACCGCGGCCGCGATCGAGCACCTCGGCGGGCTCGACGTGCTCGTCAACGCCGCCGGCATCCTGCAGGCCTCCCACACGCACGAGACGTCGCTGGAGTTCTGGAACCGGATCGTCGCGGTGAACCTCACGGGCACGTTCCTGGTCACGCGCGAGGCGCTGCCCGCGCTGATCGCCACGGGGAAGAGCGTGGTGATCAACTTCAGTTCCACCTCCGCGGCGTTCGCCCACCCGTACATGGCGGCGTACGCGGCGAGCAAGGGCGGGATCCAGGCATTCACGCACTCGCTGGCGCTGGAGTACAGCAAGCAGGGCGTGCGCGCGGTCAGCGTCGCGCCGGGCAGCGTGAAGAGCGGTATCACCGACAACGCGGGCACCTGGATGCCGCAGGACGTGGACTGGGCGCTGTTCGGCAAGCTCCTGCCGATCCTGCCGACGGACCTCGCGACGCCCGTCGGCAATCCGGTCGGGCGCCCGGAGTCCGTCGCCGGCGTCGTGGCGATGCTGGCGTCGGACGACGGCGAGTTCATCACCGGCACCGAGATCCGCATCGACGGCGGCACCCACGCCTAACGCGGCATCGGCCTGAACTCGGCCAGGTCCGGCAACGGCGGCACCACCCGCGCATACGCGTCGGCGGCCAGGATGCCGTCGGCGGGGCGGGTGGTGCGCTGCCCGAGCTCGTCGAGGACCTCGCGTTCGGTGCGGCCACGGGCGAGCAGCAGCAGGAACGGGTCGGCGTCGAGCAGCCACGACACCTGGAACGACAGCGCGGCCGCGTGCCGGCACGGCAGCTCGAAGCCAGGGCAGTCGCACTCCGGGTCCAGGTCGCCGATGCCGGGCAGCAGCGGCACGTCGTCGGCCAGTTCGGTCGGCAGGTGCCGGTCGAGCAGCGCGGCGAGGTTCCCGGCCCGGTCGGCGGCGCGCCCCAGCAGCACGTCCCAGTCCGCTGTGGACAGTTCCGCCAGGTGCACGCTCGTGCGGAACGGGCCGCCGTCGGTGTCGTCCACCGTCGCGGCGATCCGGCCGGGGCTCACGGTGATCGGCCCGACCAGGCCCGCGACGGCGTACCGGCGGCCGCGCCGCAGCTGCCGCAGATCCAGGGCTGTGTCCTCCATCGCCCGCAGCCACGCGCGGCCCCACCACGTGCGCGCGAACGGCCCCCGGCCTTCGCGCGCGGGGAACGCGGGGAACCCTCGGACGCGGTCGGTCATGCCGGCCTCCTCAGCTGCACGAGCTGGGCGAGCTCGGCGTCGGTCAGCTCGGTGAACGCCGCTTCCCCACCGGCGAGCACGGCGTCGGCGAGCGCTCGTTTCTCCCGCAGCAGTGCGGCGATCCGGTCCTCCACGGTGCCCTCGGCGACGAGCCGGTGCACCTGGACCGGGCGCGTCTGCCCGATCCGGTACGCGCGGTCGGTCGCCTGGTCCTCGACGGCCGGGTTCCACCAGCGGTCGTAGTGCACGACGTGGTCGGCGCGGGTGAGCGTGAGGCCCGTCCCGGCCGCCTTCAGCGACAGCAGGAAGACCGGCACGGCGCCGTCCTGGAACCGGCGGACCAGCTCCTCGCGCCGGGCGACGGGAGTACCGCCGTGCAGGAGCTGGCTGGGGATCCCGCGGTCCTCGAGGTGGCGTTGCAGCAGCCGCGCCATCACCACGTACTGGGTGAACACGAGCACCGCGCCGTCTTCGGCGAGGATCGTGTCGAGCAGCTCGTCCAGCAGCTCCAGCTTGCCGGACCGGCCGGACAGCGGCGCGTCCTCGCCTTCGGCCAGGTAGTGCGCCGGGTGGTTGCAGATCTGCTTGAGCGCGGTGAGCAGCTTGACGATCCGGCCGCGGCGCGCCATCCCGTCGCTCGCCCCGACTTCGGCCAGCAACTCCCGCACGGCCGCCTCGTACAGCGCGGCCTGCTCGGCCGTCAGCGCCACGGGCCGGTCGGTCTCGGTCTTCGCGGGCAGCTCGGGCGCGATCCCCGGGTCGGATTTGCGCCGCCGCAGCAGGAACGGCCGCAGCAGCCGGGAAAGCCGTTCCGCCGCGGCGGGATCGGCGCCGGACTCGACGGGTTTCGCCCACCGGGCGCGGAATTCCGTCAGCGTGCCGAGCAGGCCCGGTGTGGTCCAGTCCAGGATCGCCCACAGCTCCGACAGCGTGTTCTCCACCGGCGTGCCCGTCAGCGCCACCCGAGCCGTCGAACGCAGCGTGCGCAGCGCTTTCGCCGTGCCGGAGCGGTGGTTCTTCACGTGCTGGGCCTCGTCGGCCACCAGCAGGTCCCACGCCACGGCGGCCAGCGGCGCCGGGTCCGCGCGCAGCGTGCCGTAGGTGGTGAGGACGAACCCGTCGAGGTCGTCGAGCGAGCGCGCGCCGCCGTGGAACCGCCGCACGGCCACACCCGGGGCGAAGCGGTGGATCTCGGCTTCCCACGTGCCCAGCAGCGATGCCGGGCACACCACCAGTGTCGGGCCGGTGGCGCGGTGCAGGTGCAGGGCGATGAGGGTGAGCGTCTTGCCCAGGCCCATGTCGTCGGCGAGGCAGCCGCCCAGGCCCAGGGAGGTGACGGTGTCGAGCCAGTGCAGGCCGCGCAGCTGGTAGTCACGCAGGGTCGCGGTCAGACCCGGGGGCTGCGGCGCCGGTCCGGGCAGCTCGGCGAGCCGCGAGCGCAGGGTGGCGAGCCAGCCGTCGGTGACGAGCTCGACCTCGGCACCGTCCACTTCGGTCGTGCCGGCCAGGACAGCAGCCAGCGCGTCGACGGGCGCGAGGGGTTTCAGCGCCCGCTCCCGGGCGCGGCTCGCCGACGCCGGGTCGAGCAGCACCCACCGATCCCGCAGCCGCACGACAGGCCGGCGGGCCTCGGCGAGCACGTCCAGCTCGGCCGCCGACAACTGCGTGCCACCGAGGGTGAGCTGCCAGTCGAGCTCCAGCGCGCGGCCGCCCCCGAAGAACGCCGGCACGTCGTCCGGCGCGGCACCGGGGCGCACGACGGCGCGGGCCGTGAGCCCGGCCAGCTCGGCGGGCCAGTGGACGGCGACGCCGAGCTCGGCCAGCCGGCCGGCGGCGTCACCGAGCAGCTCGCGGATGCCGTCGTCGCGCAGCGCCACCTCCGCGGGCACGGGCGCGGCCAGCAGCGGCGCGAGCGCCAGCCACACCTCGGCGCAGCGCCGCAGCAGGAGCAGCACCTCGTGGCGGACCGCCTCGGCACCGGTTCGCCACAGTTCCGCCGCATCCACGAGCGTGTCGCCGTGCACCTGCACCACCGCGCGGAACCGACCGTCGTCCAGGTCGTCCGATTCGAGCCGCAGCGACACCCGCGTGGTGGCGGCGAGGCCGGCGACGTCACGCAGGAACCGCAGCAGCAGCTGGAACGGCTCGGGCAGCCGGGCCGGGTCACCGGGCAACGGGGTGGCGTGGGCGTGCGGCGGCATCGCGTCCGCGAGCCGGCGCAGCCACTGCTCTTCCTCCGGTGCCAGCGGTCCCGTCCATCCGGCCTCGGCCAGGCGCGTCCCCGCCTGCGCGGCGATCGACCAGAACTCGGCCGACGCGTCGCCGCGGGCTCGGCCCAGCAGTTCGACGGCGTCGGCGACCGGGACCCGCCGCGCCGGAACCGTGCGCGGACCGTCTCGCAGCACCACGTCGAGTGGTCCCCGCTCGCCCGGTCCCACCGCTGTCGTGCCGTCCGGGTGCCAGAACACGACGAAACCCGGCTCGACGACGACGGCCTCCCCCGGCGATGCGCTCCCCACGACTCCCCTTCCCGTCGGTCTCGGACGCCGTCCGCCGACGTTACCAGAACTCTGTACGACGTACGAGGAAATACAGGGCAGAATGACGCGGATGAGCACGGAGTACACCGGCGGCGGCGACCCGCGGCGCACGATCGAGCTGCTCTGGGGCGTCCCCGGGCCGCCGCGGCGCGGGCCGAAACCCAAGCTCACCGTCGCCGACGTCGTCGCGACCGCGACCCGGCTGGCCGACGCCGACGGGCTGGAGGCCGTGACCATGCGCCGCGTCGCCGACGAGCTCGGCGTCGCCCCGATGTCGCTCTACACCTACGTGCCCGGCCACGCCGAGCTGATCGACCTGATGCTCGACGACGCCCACGGCGAGCTCACCGCCGAACTGCCCTCGACCGGCTGGCGCGACGCCCTCACCGCCGTGGCCGAGGACCTGTGGCGCCTCTACCACCGCCACCCCTGGCTCCTGCAGATCACCACCGGCCGCCCGCCGCTCGGACCCAACACCTTCGCCAAGTACGAACGCGAGCTCAGCGCACTCGACGGCCTCGACCTCGACGAGCTGGAGCTCGACGCCGTCGTCAGTCTCGTCATCGGGCTCGTGCAGGGCACCGCGCGCGGCTCCATCGACGCCGTCCGGCTCGCGCGCCGCACCGGCCTGACCGACGCCGAGTGGTGGGAACGCAGCGCGCCCGTCCTCACCGAAATCCCCGCCGCCGACGCCGCGAACTTCCCGCGCGCGAGCCGCGTCGGCACCGCCGCCGGCCAGGCCCACAACGCCGCGTCCAACCCCGAGCACCACTTCCGCTTCGGCCTCGCCCGCATCCTCGACGGGGTGACGCTGCTCGTCGAGCGCCGCTGAAGGCCTGGAGACTGTCGGTCCCCCGGTTTAGGTTCGCACCAGGTGTCGGTTTCGCGCATGCCCGATCGTCGAGCGGGTACGAGCGAGCCGGTACCGGAGGGAGCACGGGTGGAGGAGCACGGGCGGGACGCCGCGGTGGAGGCCGCCGTCGCGCGGGCGTTCCGGGAAGAGTGGTCGCTGGTCGTGGCCACCCTCATCCGGATCACCGGCGACTGGGACCTCGCCGAGGAGTGCGCCCAGGACGCCTTCACCCTCGCCGTGCGCACCTGGCCGCGCGACGGCATCCCGACCCGACCCGGGGCCTGGCTCACCACCGCCGCCCGCAACCGAGCCGTCGACCGGATCCGCCGCGACGCCGTCGGAGCGGGCAAGCTCCGGGAGGCCGCGCGCATGATCGTCCCCGACGAACCACCCACCGACGACACCACCGTGCCCGACGACCGCCTCCGCCTCATCTTCACCTGCTGCCACCCGGCGCTCGCCGTCGAAGCCCAGGTCGCGCTCGCGTTGCGCACCCTGGCCGGGCTCAGCACCGCCGAGATCGCCCGCGCGTTCCTCGTGCCGGAGGCCACGATGTCGCAGCGGCTCGTGCGTGTGAAACGCAAGATCCGCAGCGCCGGCATCCCCTACCGCGTGCCGCCCGCGCACCTGCTGCCCGAACGCACCGCGGCCGTGCTCGGCGTGCTGTACCTGCTGTTCAACGAGGGCTACACCGCCAGCGCCGGACCCGACCTGCAACGACCGGACCTCGCCGCCGAAGCGATCCGCCTGGCCCGCGTGCTCGTGCACCTGATGCCCGACGAACCCGAGGCGACCGGTCTGCTCGCGCTCCTGCTGTTGCAGCACGCCCGCCGCGCGACCCGCGTCGCCGGCAACGGGGAGCTGGTGCCGCTGGAGGAACAGGACCGCGGCCGCTGGGACGCCGCCGCGATCATCGAGGGCACGACCCTGCTGGAAGCCGCGTTGCGCCGCCGCAGCCCCGGGCCGTACCAGGTGCAGGCCGCGATCGCCGCGTGCCACGCCACCGCCGCCCGCGCCGCCGACACCGACTGGGCCCAGATCGCCGGCCTCTACCGCGAGCTGCGCCGGCACCTGCCCACCCCCGTCGTGGAGCTCAACCACGCGGTCGCCGCGGGGATGGCCTTCGGGCCCGCGACCGGCCTCGCGCTCGCCGACGAGCTCACCGCCCGCGGCACGCTCGCCGGCTACCACCTGCTGCCCGCCACCCGCGCCGACTTCCTGCGCCGCCTCGGCCGCACCGCCGAAGCCCACGCCGCATACACCGACGCGTTCGACCTCACCCGCACCGACGCCGAGCGCAGCTACCTGCGGCGCAGGCTCGCCGAAACATCGCCCGAAAAATCCCGCGCCGGAGTGTCGGTCCCGGCGCCGCCCGTTCGTCGGCTGGACGAACCGACCCGTGAACCGGAAGGACCGCGATGATCACCAAGACCCTGCGCGTGCCCGGCGCCGAGCTGACCTACGACGTCGACGGCGACGGCCCCGTGCTGCTGCTCGTGCCCGGCGGACCCGCCGACGCCACGGCGTTCACCGGCCTGCGCCCGCACCTGACCGGCCACTACACCGTGGTCACCTTCGACCCGCGCGGCATCTCCCGCAGCCCGATCGCCGGCGAACCCGGCCGCGACCTCGTCGGCGAGCACGCCGACGACGTGCACCGCCTGCTCACCGAAATCGGCGGCGGGCCCGCGCACGTGTTCGCCAACAGCGGCGGCGCGATCACGATGCTGGAGCACGCCCGGCGCCACCCGGGCGAGGTGGCGACCCTGGTCGCCCACGAACCGCCGATCAGCCGCTACCTCGGCGAAATGCTCGCCGAGTTCCCCGACATCCCGGCGATCTACCGCGAGCAGGGCATCGAAGCCGCGCTCGGCGCGTTCATGGCCGCCTCCGGCTTCGACGTGCCGCCGCCACCGGCTCACCCCTCGGCCGAGCAAATCGAGCAGGGCAAACGGATGCAGGGCAACTTCGCCTTCTTCTTCGGCCACCTCATGGCCGCCATCGGAGCCTGGGAACCCGACCTCGACGCCCTGCGCGCCACCGACACCCGCCTCGTCGTCGCCGTCGGCAAGGCCGCGGCCGGCACCCCCGCCCACACCGCCGGGCTCGAACTCGCCCGCGCGCTCGGGCAGGAAGCCGTGGAGTTCCCCGGCGACCACGGCGGGTTCGCCGGCGAGCCCGGCCCCTTCGCCACCCGGCTGACCGAAGTCCTCACCCACGCCTAGGAGACCGCTCATGCGTTACCTGCTCATGATCGCCGGCGAAGAGCCCACGGAAGAACAGAAGATCGCCGGGTGCGGAGGCTGGTCCGACGACCTGCTCGCCCGCGGCATCTTCGTCGGCGGTGGCGGCCTGCACCCGCCGGCCACCGCCACCTCCGTCCGCGTGCGCGATGGAGACGTCCTGCTGACCGACGGCCCGTTCGCCGAGAGCAAGGAACAGATCGGCGGCTTCGTCATGATCGACTGCGCCGACCTCGACGAGGCCGTCGAAATCGCCTCCCGCCACCCCGCCGCCGCGTACGGCACCATCGAAGTCCGCCCCATGCTGGGCTGACCCGAACCCAGAGGAGAACCCCATGCCGTCCCTGGTGGAGCGCGAAGACCAGCCCTACGTCGGCTACCGCGCGACCGTCGGCCTCGACGGGCTGCGCGAGGTCGCGCACCGCATCGCCACGATCGTCGGCGCCCTCGCCGAACGCGAGGTCGCGCCGGCGGGCGCGCCGTTCTTCCGCTACCTCGTGATCGGCTCGGACATGGCGAGCCTGACGGTGGAAGCCGGTGTGCCCGTCACCGCGCCGGTCGAGCTGGGCGAGGAGTACCGCAACGACGTCGTGCCCGGCGGGAAGTACGTGCTGGCCACCCACTACGGCGCACCCGACGGACTCGTCGCCGCCACCGCCGAACTGCTCGAGTGGGGCGCGGCCGAAGGCGTGCGCTGGGACCGCACCCAGGCCGCCGACGGCGAGCACTGGACCGGGCGCCTCGAGGTCTACCGCACCGACCCGCGAGTGGAACCCGACGCCACGAAGTGGGAGACCGACCTGTACTTCCGCGTCGCCGACTGACGAGCGCGCCGCGGGACCGGCTTGAGCATCGCGTCAGCCGGTCCCGCGCGCCAGCCACCCGCCGAGCAAGCACGCGAATCCGGCCGTCGAAGCGAACGCGCGCAGCAGGTTCCACCGCACCCAGCTCGTCTCGAACCGCGCCCGCAGTTCGGCCAGCGGCGCCGTGCCGCGGTCCAGCGCGTTGTTCATCGGGATGTTCTTCACCGCCGTGATCACGATCATCGCCAGCAGCAGCGCGAACCCGGCGATCAGCCACGGCAGCGCCCCGCGCCCGCCGGATGCCAGATCCAGCACCGCCGCGGCCGCCGCCAGCAGGGGCGCGCCGAGGAACGTGAGCAGGAACCAGCCGTTGACGATCGCGATGTTGATCTCGCGCATCGCCGTGACGAACGTGTGGTCGTCCGCGCGTGCCAGTCCCGGCATCACCGACACCGCGTACGAGTAGAACAACCCCGCGATCAACCCCGCCGCGACGATCGCGACCACCAGCACCACCCCGGACACCGTGGACATGCCGTGCTCCCTTCCCCAGCCGGCGCGGCTCACCGCGTCCAGACGCCCGTCGCCGCCGTCGAGCGCGCGTAATCGCCGAAATCGCGCGCCGGGCGCCCCAGCACCAGCTCCACGTCGCCGGTCACGTGCGAGTTGCGCCCGTCCAGCACCCGCGCGAACAGCTCGACCAGCACCCGCGCCTCGTCCTCGGGCACCCCGCCGTCGGTCGCGAGCCGCACGAACTCGTCCGCCGAAACCGGACGATAGCGGACATCCCGCCCGATCGCGGCGGAGATTTCCCCGGCCACGTCGCCGAAGGTCAGCAGCCGCGGGCTGGTCAGCTCCAGCGTGCGGCCGTCGAGCGCACCCGTGGTCAGCGCCTCGGCCGCGATGTCGGCGACGTCGTCGGCGTCCACGAACGGCTCCGTGGTCTGCCCGGCCGGCAACGCGATCTCGCCCGCCAGCACCGGCTCGAGGAAGAAGTGCTCGCTGAAGTTCTGGAAGAACCAGCTCGCCCGCAGCACCGTCCACGCCGCGCCCGACTCGCGCACCACCTGCTCGCTGACCGCCGCGTCCTCCTCGCCCCGCCCGGACAGCAGCACGATCCGCTCCACCCCGGCCGCCACCGCCTCCGCGCAGAACGCCCGGATCACCGGCGCCGCCCACGGCACCACGAGGTCGGGATAGAACGTCAGGTACACCGAGCCGACGCCGTCGAGCACCGGCGCCCACGTCATGTCGTCCGCCCAGTCGAACCGCGGCTCGCTGCCCCGCGAGACCACCCGCACCTCGGCACCGCGCGCAGCCAGCCGCTGCGACACCCGGCGCCCCGTCTTGCCCGTACCACCCAGAACCAGAGTTGTTTTCGTCATGAGAGCCAGTGAAGCGCCGATGAATGAGACTCTCCATGGTTCATCGGCTCGATCCCATGTTCCAGCGTCTACACTGCTCGCATGGATCCGCTCGCCGCGCTCCTCGACGGGCCCCGCGCGCACGGGGCCTTCCTGCTCCGCTCGGTCCTGACGCCACCGTGGTCACTGCGCATCGAGGACGAGGCCCCGCTGACGGTCGTGGCCGTGGTGACCGGCGAGGCCTGGCTCGTGCCCGACCACGACGACGCCACACACCTCGGCGCCGGGGACATCGCGGTCGTCCTCGGCCCCGAGCCGTACCTGTTCGCCGACGACCCGGCCACCCCACCGCAGGCGGTGATCCTGCCCGGCCAGGAATGCCGCGCCCCCGACGGCGAGCACCTCGTCGACCTCGTCGACGTCGGCGTCCGCACCTGGGGCACACCGGGCGGCGGCACCACAGTGCTGCTCACCGGCACCTACCCCCGCGTCGGCGAAGCGTCGCGACGGCTGCTCGCCGCCCTGCCGCAGACCCTGCTCGTGCGCGCGGCCGACTGGGACAACGCGCTCGTGCCGCTGCTCGCGACCGAGATCGGCAGAGACGTGCCCGGCCAGGAAGCCGTGCTCGACCGGCTCCTGGACCTGCTGCTCATCGCCGCCCTGCGCACCTGGTTCGCCCGCCCCGGCTCGCCCGCGCCGGCCTGGTACCGCGCCCACGACGACCCGGTCGCCGGTCGTGCGCTGCGGCTGCTGCAGGACCGGCCCGCACACCCCTGGACCGTCGCCGAGCTCGCCGCCGGCACCGGTGTCTCCCGCGCCGCCCTGGCCCGTCGCTTCACCGCGACCGTCGGTGAACCCCCGATGGCCTACCTGGCCGCGTGGCGCCTCGCCCTCGCCGCCGACCTGCTGCGCCAGCAACCCGACACCAAGATCGGCGCCATCGCCCGCCAAGTCGGCTACGGCAGCGCGTTCGCGCTGAGCGCCGCGTTCAAACGCGAATACGGCCGCAGCCCCCAGCAGTACCGCACCCGCGTGCCGGCCTGACCGCGCCGCCGGAGCCCGTCACCGGAGGTTCGAGGTCGCCGACGTCGCGAAGTGGGCGACCGTCCCGGCAATCGCGTCCAGGTAGTGGCTCAGCACCACCTGGTTGACGTTGTCGAGGCGATCACAGCTTCGGTGATAACACGGGTCGTACCGCTCGTCGGCCAACCCGCCCCACGCCTGGGCCTGCGGCTCCGACTTCCGCTTGCGGTCACCGTTTTCCGCGCCACCCGACGGGATCCCGGCCTCGACGAACGCCGATTCATCGTCGCCGACGAACTCGATGATCTGCGGCTCCACCCCGGTTTGCTTCAGCTGGCCGGCGAGCACGCCGGCGACGGTGGCCGAACCGGGCGGACCCGACGCGGACCGGTCGTCACCCACCCCGCCCTGCGCGAAGTACCCGCCGTTCGGCGAAGCGATCATGTCCACGTTGAGGTAGAGCAGGATCTTGCCGAGCTCCTCGGTGGAAAGCCCGCGCACGTAAGCCTTCGAGCCCTGGGAACCGTCCTCTTCGGACCCGAAGAACGCGAACCGCACCGCGTTGCGCAACGCCGCCGAAGGACCGAGCCGCTTCGCGATCTCCAGCAGCGCCGCCACACCCGAACCGTTGTCGACGATGCCCGGCCCCTCCTTCACCGAATCCAGATGAGCCCCGACCACCACCACGTGGTCGGGGCTGCCGGTGCGAGTCTGGGCGACGACGTTGCGCATCGTGCCCCGCTGTCGCGACCCCTCGTAAGTGGGTGTGTCCACCTGGTAACCGGCAGCCCGCAGGACACCGGCCACGTAGTCGACGCTCGCGTCGTATCCCGGGCCCGGGGACGCCCGATTGCCGCCGTTCTCGTCGGCGATCCGCTGCAACGCCTGCAGGTGGACGACCGCGCCGGCGTCACTCACCGCACTCTTCAACTGCTGGGCCACCGGACCGTCGGTGGCCGGAACGCTGACGGGCTCCTCCGCCGGAGCCGAACAACCCGCCACAACCACGCCCGCGATCAGCGCGAGCAGGAGTCTTCTGCGAGACGGGACCCGTTTCGACGACCGCATCACCAGGGTGCTCCTCCCCGAGCCCGAGCCCGTGCCACGAGATGACCGGACGGGCCCGCGCCCGCACCGGCCACCATCGTCGCCGCTCGCCCGGGCCGCGGCACCGCACGGCAAAGGTGAAACCGGCTCCGGTCCACCCCGGACGATCTCAGGCCGTGGCGACCCGCGCCGCACCCACGATGTGGTCCACGAACCCGTAGGCCAGCGCCTCCTGCGCGTCGAACCACCGGTCACGGTCGGCGTCGGCGGTGATCCGCTCCACCGACTGCCCCGTCTGGGCCGCCGTCAGCTCCGCGATCCGCCGCTTCATCTTCCCGAACACCTCGGCCTGGATCGCGATGTCCGTCGCCGCCCCCGAGATCCCCGCCGACGGCTGGTGCATCACGATCCGCGTGTTCGGCAGCAGGTGCCGCTTGCCCGGCGTGCCCGACGAGAGCAGGAACTGCCCCATCGACGCCACGAACCCCAGCCCCCAGGTCGCCACGTCCGGCTTCACCAGCTGCATCGTGTCGTAGATCGCCATCCCCGCCGTGACCGAACCCCCGGGCGAGTTCAGGTAGAAGGTGATGTCCTTCTCCGAGTCATCCGCGGCCAGCAGCAACAGCTGCGCCGTGATCCGGTTCGCCACCTCGTCGGTCACCTCCGTGCCCAGGAACACGATCCGGTCGCGCAGCAACTGCTCGTACACCGACTCGTTCGGCTGCTGCCCCGCCGCGTGCATTTCGGGAACCACCGTCAGCGTCATCGTCTTCTCCTCACTCGGTGCGAGATCCCTGTCCGCCCCGAACGTAGGAGCGCGGGCGCGGCCGTGGGGGCGCCGTTCGCTCACGGCGTGGCCGGTTCGCTCCCGGCGATCACCCGGGCCGAAGCCGCTCAGCGCAGGACGGCCGCCAGCAGATCGGTCCCCAGCGCCGTCAGATCGGGCAGGTTGAGGGTGTAGCGGACGTACCGGCCGTGCCGGCGGGTCGTGAGCAGGCCCGCACGGCGCAGGACGGCGAGGTGGCGGGAGACCTCCGGGGGCGAGAGCTCCCAGGCGTGGGCGAGTTCGCCGGTCGTGTGCGGGCCGCGGGCCAGGGTGCGCAGCAGCCGCAGCCGCACCGGATGCGCGAGTGCTTCCAGCCGGAGCGTGACCGTTTCCAGCGAGACCGGCGCCGACGGGCTCGCCGCGGCGACGGGGTACTGCACCACCGGCCGCCACCCGGGCGCGTGGATCGCCACCAGGTGCGGGCGGCCGAAGACACTGGGCAGGAACGTGACCCCGGTGTCGCGGGCGGCGGTCGCGTTGTCCTGCAGCTTGTCCACGATGATGCAGCTGCCGTCCGGAGCCAGGGTGACGGCGCCGGAGACCGACGCGAGCGCCGCCCCGGTACCCTGGCGCTTCAGCAGATCGTTCTTCAGCCGCAGATCGGCGGCGAGCTGCGCGGCGACGCCCCGCCAGGCGGCGCCGAAGAACGCTTCGGCGCACTGTTCGAGGGTGTGGCGCACCCGGGCCCGCACGGCTGCGGGGTCCGCGAGCAGCCGTTCCGCGAAAGCCTCTTGGAGCGCGCCACGGGCCTGAGCGAGGTCCAGGGCCCGCTCGCGCGCCGTCGCGTCGGCGAGCGGTGACGGCCCGGAGAAGTGGACCCGGTTGCTGCCGCACGTGGTGATGAGCGCGGCCGTCACGTAGGTTTCGTCGTCGATCCGGTCCACGTCGTCCAGCTCCTCGGCGAGGGTCGGCCGGGGCCGCGCGGGGACCAGGAAGTCGGCTCGTGAGGAACGCCAGAGGAACTCCGCCTCCCTGAGCCGCTCGGCCAGCTCCGGCCGCAGCCCCGCCCACACCTCGCCCGCCCAGCCGGCGAGCTGCGGGTGATGCCCGGGCTCGGCCAGCACGTGCAGCATCGCGGTCAGCTCGGCCAGCGGCGACGCCGCGAACCGGAGACCCCCGGACGGCAGGCCGCCGATGTCGATCCTCAACGTCATCCCCTCATCTTCGCCGGTCCGACGGCTGGAGACCGCGTCGATTGACGGGGTCCGTCAACCGACGCGGTGATCCCGGCGGCCGGCCGCACCGTGGACGCCATGGCAACCACCACCAAGATCCGGCCGGGCGCCCTCGTCCGTGCCTCCGGCGGCCCCCGCTACGCCGTCGCCCTGGCCGTGGACGCGCTCGGCACCGGCCTGCTGCGGCCCTTCCTGTTGCTCTACGGGGTGACGGTGCTCAGGCTCTCCCCGCCGGTCACCGGCATCGCCATGACCGTCGGCGCCGTCGCGGGCTTGGTGTGCATGCCCGCCGTCGGCCGGTGGCTGGACCGGGGCGCGCGCAGCACGGCCGTGGCGGCGTCGATGCTGGTGCGGGTGCTGGGCGTGGCGCTGCTGCTCGCCGTCCCCGCGGGGCACGTCTGGCTGTTCGCGACGGCGGCGCTGTTCCTCGGCATCGGCAACCAGGCCTGGCCGGCCGCCCACGCCGCCCTCGTGGCCACGGTCTCCCACGGCCGGGAACGGGACGCGGCACTCGCGGGAGGCCGCGCACTGCGCAATGCCGGCCTCGGCGCGGGCGCCCTCCTCGCCACCGCATGCCTGACCGGCGGCACCACCGCACTTCAGGCGCTGGCAGCCGTCACCGGACTCGCCTACCTCGCCGCGGCGGCCTTGGCGTGGTCGGTGCACATCCGCGCACATCCCGCCGCTGCTCCGGCCGACGACGGGGCCGATCGGCCCGCACCTCGGATGCGCACGGTGCTGGCCGCCAACGTGGTCTACGTCTTCTGCCTCAACGTCCCCGAAGTCGCGCTTCCCCTGGTCCTGGTGACACAGCTGCACGCGTCCCCGGTGTGGCCGGCAGCCATCTTCGTCGCCAACACGGTGCTGGTGGTCACCCTGCAGGTTCCCGTCACCGTCCTGCTGTCCCGCTTCTCCCGGCGCACCGTGCTGGCTCTCGCCGGTGTGGTGATCACCGGGTCCTACCTCGGCTTTCTGGCGGCCACGTCGCTGGGCGTTGGCTGGGGAGCCCCGGCCGTCGCGGCGGTGTCCGTGGTCTGCACCCTCGGCGAGATCATCTACGCCGGCAGCGCGACCGCGCTCGTCACCACCCTGGCCCCGGTACCGGTCCTGGGCCGCGCCCTCGCCCGCTTCCAGCTGTCCACGGGCTTCGGCCTCGCCGTCTCCCCGGCGGTCATCACCGCGCTCGCCGCCCACGGCCCGGCCGCCCTCTGGGGCAGCCTCACCGCGGCGACGCTCGTCTCCGCCGCCGCCATCGAGAAGGACCAAACACCAGCGAGGCGCTCTGCTCGCCGGCACGGGTCAGGGCCGAGCGGCGGTGCCGGTGCGGGCCGCTGATTACGCTTCCACCATGGACACTCCGGCGGACGACCGCGTCCCCATCTTGTTGCGCAGCCGGCCCAGCTGGCTCGTCGCCCAGCTCGCCACGCAGGTCACGCGGCTGGTGGGCGAGGCGTTCGACGCCGCCGGGTTCCGTCGCTACCACTACGCACTGCTCGCCGCGCTCGACGAGTTCGGCCCCGCGAGCCAGGCCGCGCTCGGACGGCGCTGCCGCATCGACCGCAGCTACGTCGTCGAGGCCGTCAGCGAGGCCGTCAGCGAGCTGGAGGCCGGCGGCCTCGTGCTGCGCGCCCCCGACCCGGCCGACCGGCGCCGCAACGTCGTCACCCTCACCGGCGCGGGCCGCACCCACCTCGCCGCGATGACCCGGACCCTCGACGACGTGCAGGCCGAGCTCACCGCACCCCTGCTCGCGGCCGAGCGCGTGCAGTTCGTCGACCAGCTCGGGCGGGTCCTCGACCACCTGCGCGAGCCCCGCGTCACCGGTAAGGGTTCCGAAATCCCGTGATCTCGATCATGGCGGTGAACGGGGCTAGCGTGGCGTACGTGTGAGCCGCAGGCCGTACCGGCTCTCTCCGTCCGTTCGCATGCGAAGGATCCGCCCCTATGACGAACCACCCCTTCCGCTTCGGGGTCTCCCTGCTCAACGTCGGTTCCCGCACGGACTGGCGCGCCCGCGCCCGCGAAGTGCAGGACCGCGGCTACGACGTGCTCCAGGTCCCCGACCACCTCGGCATGGCCTCGCCGTTCCCCGCGCTGGTCGCGGCAGCCGACGTCACGAGCATCCGGCTGGGCACCTACGTGCTCAACGCCGGCGTCCTCAGCCCCGCCTACCTCGCCCGCGACGTCGCCGACGTGCAGCGCCTCACCGACGGCCGGCTGGAGCTCGGCCTCGGCACCGGCTACATGCCCAACGAGTTCGAGGCCGCCGGCGTGCCGATGGGCTCCGGCGGCGAGCGCATCCGCAAGCTGGAGTCCACGCTCAAGGCCACGCGCGAACTGCTCGCCGCCGAAACGGGTGCGCCCGTGCCGCCGATCATGCTGTCCGGCTCGGGCGACCGCATGGTGGCGCTCGGTGGCCGTGAAGCCGACATCTTCAGCTTCTCGATCATGGCCGGCGTCACTCCGGGCACCGCCCCGGAAGACGCCTTCGCCCACCGCGTGCAGGTGCTGCGCGACGCCGCGGGCGACCGCTTCGGCGACATCGAGCTGAACCTGTTCGTCGCGGCCGTCGGAGACAGCGTCGAGGAGCTCGACCTCGGCATCATCCGCCAGGCCAGCGGCCTGCCCGACGAACAGCTCACCCAGCTGCCCGGCGTGCTCGTCGGCTCGCCGCGCGAGATCGCCGAGCGGCTGGAGCGCTACCGCGAAACCTTCGGCACCACCTACATCAGCGTGCTCGAACCGCACCTCGCCGCGTTCGCCGAGGTCATCAAGCACCTCAGCTGACCGACGTCGCGGGCGCCCAGGGTCCGCATCCGGTCCAGCACCCCTGGGCACCGCGCGGCGAATTTTCTGTGACCCGAGAGCACGAGAAATCGGGCCGGGTATCCCGTTGTGCGAATCGGCATTTTATGACCTGTTCGAGCGGCCCCTAGGGTCGAAATCATGGAGTGGAGTTTTCAGCCGGCCGAAAAGCTGGCGGCCGCATTGCATGCCGGTGAAGTGACCTCGGCGGAACTGACCGACGAGGCGATCGCCCGGATCGAGCGCGACGACAAGGTGATCAACGCGATCTGCGTGCCGGACTTCGACCGTGCGCGAGCCGCCGCGCGCGATGCCGACCAGGCGCGCGCTCGCGGCGAGGACCGGCCGCTGCTCGGCATCCCGGTGACAGTCAAGGAGTCCTACGACATCGCCGGGCTGCCCACGACCTGGGGCATGCCGCAGCACCGGGGTTACGTGCCGGCCGAGGACGCGGTCCAGGTGGCGCGGCTCAAGGCCGCGGGCGCGGTCGTGCTGGGCAAGACCAATGTGCCCTTGGGGCTGCAAGACATCCAGACCTTCAACGAGATCTACGGCACCACCCACAATCCGTGGAATCACGACCGCACGGCGGGCGGATCCTCCGGCGGATCAGCGGCGGCCCTCGCGTCCGGATTCTGCGCGCTGTCCATCGGCTCCGACCTCGCCGGTTCACTGCGCACCCCCGCGCATTTCTGCGGCATTTACGCGCACAAACCCACACTCGGACTGGCCGCGACCCGTGGCATGGTCGCGCCGCCGGCACCGGCTTTGCCGGTCGACCTCGACCTCGCCGTCGTCGGCCCGATGGCACGCACCGCCCGTGACCTCACACTCCTGCTCGACGTCATGGCCGGACCGGACCCGCTCACCCACGGCAAGGCGCACAACGTGACACTGCCGCCCCCGCGCCACGAACGGCTCGGTGACTTCCGCGTCCTGGTCCTCGACGAGCACCCGCTCGTCCCGACCGGGTCCGCGGTGCGGGCGGGCGTGAACCGGGTGGCCGACGCACTTTCCGACGCCGGCGCCCGGGTCGAACGGCAAACTCCGCTGCTGCCCGACCTGGCCGAAGCCGCGACGCTGTACATGCAGCTGCTGGTTTCGGGCTCCGTCGCACGGTTTCCGATCGACGCCTACGAGCAGCTGCAGACCCGCGCGGCCGGACTGAACGCGGACGACCGGAGCCTCGACGCGACGCGGTTGCGCGCCATGGTGTTGAGCCACCGCGACTGGCTCGAGGTGAACAACCGCCGCGAGCTCCACCGCCACGGCTGGCGGCAGCTCTTCGCCGAGTTCGACGCCGTGGTCTGCCCGATCACGCCGACTCCGGCGTTCGGTCACGACCACCACCCCAATCCGCTCGAACGCCGGATCGACATCGACGGCGCCGCGTACCCGTACTTCGACCAGCTCGTCTGGGCCGGCCTGGCCACCATGCCCGGCCTGCCCGCCACCGCGATACCAGCGGGCCAGTCCCCCGAGGGGCTGCCGGTGGGGGTCCAGCTCATCGGCCCGATGTTCGAGGACCGCACCCCGCTGCGGCTGGCCGAACTGCTCGAACAGAAGATCGGCGGCTTCCAGGCCCCGAGGCAGGACGTACTACCCACCCTCGGTGGCCTGCTTACCGCTTAAGCGGCAAGATCGCGGGCGTGACCCCCGAGCTCGGCCCGACGACCCGCGTCATGCACGCGATGGAACAGCTGTGGGCGGAAATCCGCAGCCGGCACCCCGACGTGCCCGACGCCATCCTCGTCCTGGCGTCCGGCACGATGGGCACCACCACCGAGATCCACGGCCACTTCGCCCGCTCCCGCTGGCACGTCGGCCCCGGCGAGGACCCTCGCGCCGAGTTCTTCCTCGGTGCCGAAGGCCTGCGCCGCCCCGCCGCGGAAATCCTGGCCACCACGTTGCACGAAGCCGCGCACGGCCTGGCCGCGACCCGGGACATCGTCGACGTCAGCGACGGCCGGTACCACAACAAGCGGTTCGCGGCGCTCGCCCACGAGCTGGGCGTGCGGGCCGAGCAGGCGGACCGGATCGGGTGGTCGGCCACCACCGCCCTGCCCGCGACGATCGACGCTTACGCGGGTTCCCTGCGCGTTCTCGAACGGGCGTTGACGGTGTGGCGGCACACCGAACAGGAGGTCGCGGTCCGCGCGCGGGCTCCGGAACCGCTGCCCACGGATCCCGACCAGCCCGACGTCGTCGTGCCGGCACCGGTTCCGGTCGTGATCGCGCCGGTGGACGGCCGCGGCGCTCACCGCGGTGGGCCGAACTACGTGGCGGCGGTGTGCGGGTGCGACAAGCCGCGCCGCATCCGGGCCGCTCGGTCGGTTCTCGAGCTGGGGCCGATCACGTGCAGTCTCTGCAACTCGCCCTTCACGGAAATCGCGAACTGACCAAGGCCCTCAGCGGTAGCAGTACGAGTCCGACGAGGCGTCCCCGCCCTCCAGCCGGACCTGGTGCGGCCGCAGGCCACGGAAGTCTTCGCCGTGCAGGAAGCACTTCCCGTCGACGCGCAGGCCGCCGCGGACGGGATCGGTCTCGAGCTTCGCCATCCAGGCCCCGACACCGTCCGGGTAGAACTGGTCGTCCCAGGCGCCGTAGAGGGAGTTGGTGACGTAGATCCGGCGACCGTCGCGGCTCACCTCGACCATCTGGGGACCACCCGAGAGCTGCAGCGACGGCGCGGACGGGTGCGGCACCCGCCCGGTGATGCCCCCGAGGCGCACCGAGCCGGTCTCCTTCGGGTGGGCCGGGTCGCTGACGTCGAACTGCTTGAGCTCACCGATGCCCCAGCACGACACGTACAGGAACCGGTCGTCCACGCTGAGGCCGATGTCGGTGATCAGCGGCGGCACGGCCCCGAACGGCCGCAGCGCCGGCGGCAGGTCGGCGGCGTCGGCGGGCTCGGCGGGCACGGTGATCACCTTGTCCACCGCCCAGGTGTCGCCTTCGAGGTGCCAGCGCCACACCGACGCCGACAGGTCCTCGGTGGACACCACCACACCGACGAACCCCCACGTGGCGTCCGGGTCGTGCGACGGACGCACCTCGAGCACCATCTGGTGCTGCTCACCGAGGTCGACGCTCTGCAGGTGCCGGCCCTCGGCCAGGTCCCAGAAGTGCAGCGAATGCCCGTACTTGTGGCCCAGCAGCAGCTCCGGGTCGATGCCGTCCTCGATCATCGCGGGGGTGCCCCACTCGCTGCTGATCAGGACGTTCCGGTTGAGGTGCCACCACGCGTCGTAGGCCAGGTACTGCGGGCCCCGCTCGGTCTCCCACGCGCGCACCACGTCGAACGTGTCGTGGTCGAGCAGCGCGATGCCGCCCGGACCGGCCGAGCCTTCGCCGGCGCCGAGGCACGACAAGTACACCCCGTCCGGCCCGCAGTGGGAGGTGTGGGGACGGGAGTACCCGGCCTTCTCGGCCAGCTCCGCCGCGGTCACCGTCTTGTGGAGGACCGGCTGCCGCGGGTCGGGCTGGGTGTCGAAGACGTGGACGTTCGAGGAACGCAGCCCGGGCAGCAGCAGGAACCGGCGGCGCAGGCCGTCGGTGTCGTGGCCGGTGTGGGCGAACGCGCTGCTGCACGCGTTCCACCCGAAGTGGTGCAGCTCGTCGCCGCTGCCCGGCAGCTCCGACCAGCCGACCACGCTGCCGTAGGTACCCGAGTCGGGATCCACGTCGACCGTCGCCAGGGCGTCCGGTTTGGCGGCCGTCCGGTCGAACGCCACGACATAGGCGAGCGTCTCCGGCGGGGCCGCGATCGCGTCGCCGGGGCTGCGGTAGAAGGTCGGATCGGTCTGTGCCTGTGCTGACTGTCCCGTCGTCACGTTCTGCCTCCCGTGTCCGATTCCCCGCGGCCAATGTCCCGCGCGTGCCGTCGGGGCCGCAAGGCATGAACGCGCACGTCAGACGGCATCGGCGCGGGCTCCGCGAGAGCTGCCGGGCCGCTGCTCACGCGGTGCGGCAGCAGCATGCTGCTCGCGTTTTCCCTTGGCCGCGCAAGGGAAAACGGCCGGTCCAGGCCGCCTGCGGCAGGTGCCCGAGCGGGCAGTCACCACGGTGGCCAGGCGGCGCGAGGGTGAAACTTCACGGTCAGGGCCGAGGGGTTTCCCCGGGCAGGTCGAGCAGTTCCGCCAGCAGGTCGGCGCGCAGGTCGGTGTTCTCGGTGGGGGTCACCAGCGCGAGCCGGTGCACGCGCTCGAGCCGGGATCGCAGGCCGTTGTGGTGCTCCGCGGCGCAAGTCAGCTGTTCGTGGGCCGCGTCCAGCCGGCCGGCCAGGACGGCAGCCCGGCTGCGTTCCTCGGCGAGGGCTTCGGCTGAGGCAGCGGATTCCGTGCGCTGGTGCTGGTGGGCAGCGTCCAGGCGTTGCTCCAGGTCCCCGAGGGAAGCCCGGGCGACGGCGAGTGTCTCGGTGGTCTGGTCGAGCCGGCCCGTGAGGTCCCGGCGGACCTCCTCCTCACGGGCGCGGGACTGCGCGAGGTTCGTGAGCGCGGCGTCGCGTTCGGTGGTGCGGACGGCGAGCTGCTCCGAGCGCTGGGCGAGCTCCGCGGCGAGAGCGTCGGCACGGGAGCGTTCGGAGCAGACGTCGGTGGCGGCCTGGTCGGCGCGTTCGGCCGCGGCGGTGGCGGCCGCTTCGGCACGGGCCTGGTCGAGCTCGGCCGTCTTGCGGGCTTTCACCGCTTGCGCGGCGGTTTCCTGCGCGGCTTTCGCCAGCTCGACCTGTTCCTGGGCGTGAGCCTGGGCGGCGGCGGTGGCTTCTTCGGCCTCCAGTGCGCGGGCTTCGGCGGCTTGGCGCAGGCCGTCGGCTTCGGTGGCGCGGGCTTCCGCGGTTTCCGCGCGGGTGAGCGCGGAGGTCACCTCGTCCTGCGCGCGGGCGGCGACGCTGTCGAGGGCGTTGCGCAGCGTCTGCAGCGGCCCGCCCAGTTCCGTGGCGGCGCGCACGAACTCCGCGGCCGCGTCCGTCAGCCCGGCGTGGGAGACCGAGCCGCCCAGTGCTTCCCGCAGCGCCTGGTCGGCGGCGGCGAGCTGCTTGCACGTGCGGTCTCCGGGCCAGCGGCGGTCCGGACAGAACTCGAACGGCCGGCCCCCGCGCGGCCCCGGCGGCGGCAACGGCGCCCGGCACTGCCTGAACCCGCACAGCGCGGCCGTCCGGTCCTCGATCACAGCTCCTTCAGTCACCCCTGAACCCTATCCGATTGGTTATGTAACCGATAACCGAGGTTGTAGTTATCTAACTTAATACCCAGGTCAGCTACAGAACAGAGCTTTTGTTGCTAAGCTACCCGAGAAGATGATCGGTCGACGGAGAGTGACGGAACCGGCTGCTGTGAGTGAGATCGTGAGCCTCGGAACCGGCTCGAAAACTGGGTACCCCCTCTCGGCCGACCACGACGTCTGGCCGGGCGTCGAAGACCCCGCCGCGCTGCTCGACGCGATCGCGGAGTGGCTCGCCGGCTACGGCAACCAGGCCACCCGCCGCACCTACGCCGAAGGACTCGGCCTGCCCGTCACGGCGGCCGACCTCGCCGAGTGGGCCGAACCGGGCCGTCACCTCGACACCTGGCGAACCGCCGTCCTCCACTACGCCGACGCACTCCGCCTCACCCCGAGCCCGGCCACGGCCACCGCTCCCCCGCCCGCACCCCGCGGCCGGCTGCGCGCGCACCACTGGTTCCGCTGGTGCGTCACCCGTGGCCTCGACCCGATGGCCGCGACCTCGGCTGACGTCAAGAGCTGGCTCGACACCCTCGCCACCGCCGACGCCGCACCCGCGACGCGCGACCGGATGCTCGCCACCGTCAAAGCGCTCTACGGCTACCTCGCCGACACCGGCCTCGTCACCGGAAACCCCGCCGCGCTCAACCGCCGCCGGCTCGGCCTCGCCACGGCCGCGAGCAGCACGTCCGGCACCGTCACGCTCACCACGCGCCAGGTCCGCGCCCTCTACACCGCCGCCGGCACCCCCCGCCGCGGCGCGAGTCCCTTGGACACGGCACGCGCGGTGGCCGTGGTCGCGCTGTTCACGCTGGGGCTGCGCGTGAGCGAACTGTGCGGGCTGGACCGCTCCGACCTGCACGTCACCCGCGGCCGCCGCGCCCTGCGCGTGCTCGGCAAGGGCGGCAAGACGCGCGTGGTCTACCTGAGCGTCCCGGCGGAGAACGCGCTTATGAGCTACCTCTCCGCCCGCGACACCGCGGCCGCCTCACGCGAGACCACGGTCGAACGCCGCATGCAGGCGCGTCACGCCCCACCGTCACCTCTCCTGCAGACCCGCACCGGCAACCGCTACCAACGCCAGGCGATCTGGCAGCTGCTCCGCCGCATCACCGCCACCGGCGGCACCGAACTCGAACCCATCGCCGGCGCCATGCACCCCCACGCGCTGCGCCACTTCTACGTCACCACTGCCGTGGAAGCGGGCGCCCAGCTGGTCCACGTGCAGGCCGACGTCGGCCACAGCAGCATCGACACCACCCAGCAGACCTACGACCACGCCGCCCGCGCCCCGGAACGCAGCGCCGTCGACCTGGTCGCGGCCAGCTGGTTCCCCGACGACACCGGCACCGGCTGACGTGCGGTCGTGGCGAGTCAGGCCTTGGCGGATTCTCGTTCGGCGATCCGCGCAAGCCGCTCCAGACTCACGCGCATGTTCGCGTTGAGGTCGGCCTCCAGATCCCGGACCCCGAAGAACACCCGCAGGATCACGTGCAGGCCCCGCGGCACGGATTCGACGACCTCGTAGGACTCGATCGCCGCGGTACCGGTCCCATCCGGGCGGAACACGTACCGCCACCGGATGCTGCCGCCGCCGCGTTCGGTGCGGCGGATGCCGAACTCCCGCGCCGGATCGGCGACTTCGACGACCGGCTTGTTCGACCAGGTGAACCAGCGCCGCTTGTTGCGGGCGACGAACGTGGCGCCCACCGCGGCACTGCTCGCACCGTCGAGCCAGCGGCACTCGATCACCTCCGGACTCCACTCGGGCGACCGGGTCACGTCCGACACCAGGTCGTACAGCGTCCGAGGGTCGGCTTCGACGTGCCGGTGCACCTCGTCGCGAGTGAGCTCGCCCATCGTCCCCTCCCGGGAGCAGAAGCGTTCTCACCGCCGCTCGACCAGCCTCTCGACACTCGTCGACGGCGGTTCCGATAGGCCATAGTGTGGCCGATAGCCTATCGGGCTGTCTACGCTGCAAGTCATGGGATCTTTCAACCCGCATCCCGGCTCGGCCGGCCTCGACGCCGACGGCGGCCCTCGCCACGCCTCGCCACCGGCGGGCCGGCGTGAGCGGCTGCGGCTGCAAGCGATCGACGAGATCCTCGACGCGGCGCTCGACGTCGTGACCGAGCAGGGCGCCGCCGCGCTCAACCTGTCGGAGGTGGCGCGACGGGTCGGGTTGCGGCAGTCGTCGCTCTACCAGTACTTCGACTCGCGGCTCGCGGTGTACAACGCGCTGTTCGAACGGGGAATGGAGCAGCACCTGGACGTCGTCCGGACGGCGGTCGCGGCCGTGCCGGAGGGCTGGGCGGCCCTGCGCGCGATCGCCGCCGCCACGGTCCGGTTCTCGGTCGACCACCCGGCCTTGTCCCAGCTGCTGTTCCTCCCGGCGGTGCCGGGGTTCGAGCCGTCGGCGCGGGCGTATCGGCCCAGCTTGGCGGTACAGGAGCTGACCACGCGAGCGTTCGCCGCGGCCGTCGACCGCCACGAGCTGCACCCGGCGGCCGCCTCGGAGCGGGGCGTCGGGCTGTTCATCGCCCTCGGCGCCGGCGTCGGCTCGCTCCAGCTGGGCAACGATCAGCACGCCGGCTTCGACGAGGGCCGGTACGCCCGCCTGGTCGAACCCGCCCTCGACATGTTCGCCGCCTACTTCTCCCCGGACAAACCGGCCGGTTGGGTGCCCTGACCGAGGAGCCACCGCCCGCCCGGCGCGCTGCACACCCGTTGCGCCGAGCGGCGAAAGCGCCGCCGATACGCTGGCAGCAACCCCGCAGCCTGGAGAACACTTGCCCCACCACGATCCGCTCACCGCCGACTGCGGCAGCTGCTTCGGGCTCTGCTGCGTCGCCCTCACCTTCACCCGCTCCGCGGACTTCGCGATGGACAAGGCCGCCGGCGACCCGTGCCCGAACCTCGAGCCGGAGTTCGGCTGCGGCATCCACGACCGCTTGCGGGACAAGGGATTCTCCGGCTGCACCGTCTACGACTGTTTCGGCGCCGGGCAGAAGATCTCACAGATCACGTTCGGCGGGCGGGACTGGCGCAGCGAACCGGGCGGTGCGAAGCAGATGTTCGCCGCGCTGCCCGTGATGCGCCAGCTGCACGAACTGCTCTGGTACCTCACCGAAGCGCGGTCCCTCGACGTCACGCGGGAGCTGCACACCGAACTCGACACCGCGCTCGGCGAGACTCAAGCGCTGACGCTGACCGACCCGGACACCCTGCTCGCCGTGGACGTCGCCGGGCAGCGCGCCCGCGTGGACGTGCTGCTGCAGGCCACGAGCCGGCTCGTGCGGGGCGGGGTGCGCGGCAAGAAGAAGGACCGCCGCGGCGCCGATCTCATCGGAGCGAGGCTCGCGAACGCGGACCTGCGGGGCACGAACCTGCGCGGCGCCTACCTCATCGCCGCGGACCTGCGCCGCGCCGATCTGCGCCAGGCCGACCTGATCGGGGCGGACCTGCGCGACGCCGACGTCCGCGGGGCGGACCTCACCGCGTGCCTGTTCCTCACGCAGTCGCAGGTCAACGCCGCCCGCGGCGACGCCACGACCCGGCTCACCGAGCGCCTCAGCCGGCCCGCCCACTGGTAGCCGGGCGCGTCGACCCGACCACCACGCCACCGAGCCGCGCGACCCAGCTGCCGCACAGGCAGCGGACGTAGTCGGCCCGGCTGCCGCGTGAGCCGGGCACGACGGCGGACGGGGGCAGTTCGGCCAGCGGCCAGCCACAACGGGGGCAACGGTTCTCATCCATGCGCCGATCGTGCTGTAATGAGTCAGTGCACTTCAACCCTTACGGCGGCTCCGGCGCGCAGGTGGCCGCGGCGCTCGCCACTCTGGTCCGGGACGACGGCGTCCCGGCGGACGACGTGCTGGACACCTGCCGCGCCCACGGCATGATGCTGACCGGGCTCACCGACGACGAAGGCGCCCGGATCCTCGACTGGGGCCGGCGGCTGCGTGAAGTCTTCGCGGCCGGCAGCGCAGATCGGATCGGGCTCGTGAACCGGTTGCTCGCCACCGCGGCCGTGCGCCCGCACATCTCCGGCCACGACGGCAAGCCCCCGCACCTGCACTACGCGAGTGAGGACGCGGGGGCAGTGGAACGCGTGCAGGCGCACTCGGCCGGCGGGCTCGCCCACCTGGTGTGCGAAGCACCCGACCGCTTCGGCCTGTGCGCGCGCGAGGGCTGCGGGATCGCGTTCGTGGACACCTCGCGCAACGGCCGCCGCCGGTTCTGCTCGACGCGGTGTGGCACCCGGGTCAACGTCGCCGACCACCGGGCCCGGCAGCTCAGCGCCTGACTCAGCTCATCTGCTCGTGGATCCAGTCGAGGATCGTGTCCACGCGCGCAGTGGTCTCCACGCCGGGCTGGGGGCAGTCCGGGCCGTTGTCCTCGACCGCCACCAGCCGGCCCTTCTGGTCGCCCTCGGGGACGAAAAACGGTGAGCCCGAGTCGTCGTGACACGGGCTGTTCTCGACGGTGCGCGCCTCCCGCGGGCTCATGTCGAGCTCGGTGTGGCGGATGTCGCTGACCTCGAAGTGGCCGCGTTTCATGTGGTCGGCCGGCGCGACGACGGTGGCCGAGAGCGAGCCCCAGCCCACGAAGTCGACGTCCTCGCCGACCTTCGGCGGACCGGTCGGCAGCGTCAGCGGCGCGATGTCCGTGATCGGGGCGCTGAGCTTGACCAGCGCGAGGTCGTTGACCGGCGACTGGCGCACGTCCACCGCCTGCACCACGTGCCCGCGCGGGTCGTCGTCGTTGATCTTCCCGACCGCCACCGTCATGTGGTACTGCGGCGCGCCGCCGACGCGGGTGCCGTCGAGGTCGTGGAAGCAGTGCCCGGCCGTGATGATCCAGTCCGGCGCGATCAGCGAACCGCTGCAGCCTCCGCCGCGCACGCCGCCGCCTTCGACGGGGATGTCCTTCGACGTGAGTTTCGCGTTGAACGGCATCACACTCGGCGGCAGAGCCGGCGCCGTGCTGCTGGGCGCCGCGTCGGGCTGAGCCGACGAGCCCTGCCCGGCGGCGCCCGCGCGCGTGTGCGCGACTTCGGCCGTGTCGGCGTGCCCCTCGGCGGACGCGGCCGCACCCTTCTGGACGGTGACGTAGCCGCCGGCGAGGCCCGCACCAGCGACGATGGCGAGTGCCAGCGCGCCGTGCCGGGAACGACGGTGACCGGATCGTGACTTCACACTCGCAACAACGGACGGAGACCCCAAGAAGTTCATCCATCCGTGGAGAAATCTCAGCGAATCTCGTCACTCTGTGACACCGCAGCCGATCAAGGGACGTTTCGGGCTGCATTAGGGTTCCCGTTATGACCAACCGCTTGGTATCCCTGGGCGATTCCTTCACCGAAGGTGTCGGCGACGACGATCCCGCCGCGCCGAACGGCGTGCGCGGCTGGGCCGACCGCGTCGCCGACGTGCTGGGCGCCCGTGAGCCGGACTTCCGCTACGCCAACCTCGCCATCCGCGGGAAGCTGCTGCCCCAGGTGCTCGCCGAGCAGGTCGAGCCGGCGATCGCGATGGAACCGGACCTGGTCACGCTCTACGCGGGCGGCAACGACCTGATGCGCCCGAAGGTCGACATCGACGCGCTGACCGACTCCTACGAGCTCGCCGTCGCCCGGCTGCGCGGCACCGGTGCGCGGGTCGTGCTGTTCACCGGCGTCGACGGGGTCGAAGACGCGTTGTTCCGGCAGATGCGGGGGCGCGTCGCGATCTACAACGAGAACGTGCGCGGCATCGCCGCCCGCCACGGCACGCTACTGGTGGACATGTGGTCGATGCGGCAGCTGCGCGACCGGCGGCTCTGGGCACCCGACCGCCTGCACCTCAACTCCCGCGGCCACCTCGAGGTCGCCATCGCGGTCCTCGGCGTGCTGGGGGTCCCCCACGACCTCACCTCGGCCGAGCTGGGGCCGCGCCCGCGCCTGTCGGCCCGCGAACGCCGGGAGGAGAACCTGCGTTGGAGCCGCGAGCACGCGTGGCCGTGGGTTCAGCGCCGCCTGCGGGGCGAGTCGTCCGGCGACACGATGAGCCCGAAACGCCCCGTGCTGGAGCCGTTCGGGTCCGGTGCACTCGGATCAGGCACGCTCGGATCAAGCGCCGACGCGCGGCGCGTGCGCGGCTGACAAGGCGGGGCGCAGGCCGTCGAAGAGGATCGCGACCACGCGGTCGCGCAGGGCGCAGTCGGCACCGATGTGCTCGGCGGCCTTGGCCGTGCCGATGATCACCGGGATCAGCTCGGCCACGGTGAGGTCGGCGCGCACCGCGTCGGCGTCCTGCGCGCGGCGCAGCAGCACGCCGAGCGCCTCCAGCAGTCGGGTGGCGACGTCCGAGCCGGCCTGTGGCACGTGGATGCCGGCGGCGCTGAGGGCTTCGAAGTAGGCGTTTTTCGCGCTGGACATCTCGATCCAGCTGGTCAGGAACGTGAAGAACGCGGCGCCGGCGTCGGGTGAGTCCTGCGCGACGACCGCCTCGGCCTCGTCGACGAAGCGGTGCAGCCGTGCGTAGAGCACCGCTTCGAGCAGTGCTTCCTTCGTCGGGAAGTGCCGGAACACCGTGCCGACGCCCACGCCGGCCTCGCGTGCGACCTCTTCGGTCGGGGCGCCCGTGCCTTTGGCCGCGAACACCGTCTCCGCGGCTTCGAGCACTTTGGCCCGGTTGCGCCGGGCGTCGGCGCGCAGCGGTTTGGACTCCGTCACGGTGCCTGATCGTAGCCGGGTTCAGCCGGGCAGCGCGCTGAGCACGCGTTCCAGGGCTCGCGGCACGTGCGAGCGCCAGCCGCCGCCCATGATCCGGCGGGAGACGCGCTCGAACTCGTCGTCCGGGTCGAAGCCCTCGTGGCTGAGGAACAGCCGGGTGCCGGTGCCCTCCGGCACGAGCCGCCACGTGACCGTCCACTTCGGACCCCACTTGATGCTCAGCTCGCGTTCGGGGTCGGCCACGAGCACCTCGCACTGCACCGGCCCGCCCGCGAACCCGGCCGCCGGCACGGGCTGAGCGAGCAGCTCGAACCGGTGTCCCACCACGGGTTTGATGTCGTTGGGCATCGTGAGCCAGCGTTCCAGCAGCTCCGGTTCGGTGAGCGCGCGCCAGACCTTGCGCGCGGGGTGCGGCAGGAACTGGTCGACGTGCACGGCCGTCGGGACTTCCGCGTTCGGCACGGCCTCGGTCACAGGTCCTCCTCGTCGAGCAGGTCACGCAGGTTGGTGAGCTTGGTGCGCCAGAACTGCTCGAACGGGTGCAGCCACGTCGTCACTTCCTCCAGCGGTGCGGCTTCGAGGGAGTAGACGCGGTTGCGCCCGGCACGCTGCTCGGTGACCAGTCCGGCCTCCCGCAGCACGCGCAGGTGCTCCGACAGGCTGGGCCGGCGCATGTCGAAGCGCCCGGCCAGATCACCGGCGGCCATCGGGCCCTCCAGCAGCATCCGCAGCACCTCGCGCCGCGCCGGGTTGGCGAGCGCGGCGAAGACGTCGTCGTTGACCGGCACGCCGCTCAGCCCGGCCGGTTGCCGAACGCCGACGGCTCGAGCAGGCCGACACCGTTGCCGTCGAGGTCGCGGAACGAGGTCGCGCGACCCCACGGCATCACCTGCGGCTCGGGGACCTCGATCCCGTGGCCGCGCAACGCGGCCACGTCGGCGTCGAGGTCGGTGGTGTCGAGCTGGAAGTGCAGCGGCCCGGTGAGCGTGACGCCGGAGATCGGGTAGTCGACCAGCACCAGACCGGTCTGCGCCCCCTTCGGCGCCACCATCACGAACCGCCCGGCCGGCCCGCCGCGATCGACCACGACCTCGAACCCGAGCTTCTCGACGTAGAAGTCGCGCGCTTTCGCCTGGTCGGCCACCGGCACGGTGACGAACTGGATACGGGAGACGGTCATGCCGGAAACAATAGGTAGGAGAAATCCTACGTGTCAACCCGCAGTGCGCCGCGCCAGAGGGGGTGAGCACGGATTCGGAGGGCGCACGCGCGCAACATCGCCATCGCCGGAGTGGGATCGCCGGAGCGGCACTGGGCCACTGAGCTCGCGGCCGACTTCTCGGTCGCAGGCTATGCGCACGGCGATCGAGAAGTCGCGGGGCGCTCGCTGGTGAAGGGCACGTGGGTCGCGCGCGCCGCGGCCCGGCCACTTCGCCGGGCAGGGCGGCGACGTGACCTGCCGCGGGTTGAGCTCTACCGCGACGTCTACGCGATGTCCTGGCCGACCAGTCTCAACGACGCGGCGTCACTCGCGCAGCCGGGAGTTCAGCCGGGCGGCCTGCCGGGTGAGGTGGTCGCGTTCGGGCAGGTTGGGGGCGGCCGCGGCGGCTTCGGCGTAGAGGTGGGCCGCGGTGGCGGGGTCGCCGGCGCGTTCGTGGAGGTAGGCCGACGCCGCGGTGTGGCGGGGCAGGGTGGGGTCGAGTTCGGCGAGCGCGGCCAGGCCTGCGCGGGGACCGTCGGCTTCGCCGACCGCGACGGCTCGGTTGAGGCGGGCCACCGGGCTGTCGGTGAGGCGCACCAGCTCGTCGTACCACTCGACGATCTGCACCCAGTCGGTCTCCTCGGCCGACTGGGCGTCGGCGTGCAGCGCGGCGATCGCGGCCTGGGCTTGGAACTCGCCCAGGCGGTCGCGCGCGAGCGCGGCCTGCAGGATGTCGACGCCCTCGGCGATCAGGCGCGTGTCCCACTGGCTGCGGTCCTGTTCGGCCAGCGGGACGAGCCGGCCGTCGGTGCTGGTCCGCGCGGGGCGGCGGGCGTGGTGGAGCAGCATCAGGGCGAGCAGGCCCGCGACTTCCTCGTGGTCGATCCGAGCGGCCAGCTGGCGGGTGAGCCGGATGGCCTCGGCGGCGAGGTCGACGTCCCCGGAGTAGCCCTCGTTGAAAACCAGGTACAGCACCCGCAGAACCGTGGCGACGTCGCCGGCCCGGTTCAGACGCACGCCCGCCACGGTCTTCTTGGCCCGGGTGATGCGCTGGCCCATCGTCGCCTCGGGCACGAGGTAGGCCTGCGCGATCTGCCGCGTGGTCAGCCCGCCGACCGCGCGCAACGTGAGCGCGACGGCCGAAGCCGGGGTCAGCGACGGGTGCGTGCACAGGAAGTACAGCTGCAGCGTGTCGTCGGCGACCTCGCTCGGGCCCGGTTCCGGCTCCTCGTCCGCGCGCAGTTCCCGGTTGCGGCGCGAGGAGTCGGCGCGCGCGGCGTCGAGGAACTTGCGCCACGCGACGGTGACCAGCCAGCCCTTCGGGTCACGCGGCGGGTCGTCCGGCCACACGCGCACGGCCTCCACCAGGGCTTCCTGCACCGCGTCCTCGGCCGCCGCGAAATCGGCTCCGCGGCGGCCGAGGATCCCGATCACCGCCGGGGTGAGGGTCCGCAGCAGGGTCTCGTCCACCGGCACCGTCATTCGGTGATGGCGGGGCACTCGCCGTAGAACGGGCGCACCTCGAGCCACTCCTGGACCGGCTTGCCGCCCGCACCCGGCGCCGCGGACAGCTCGCCGGCGAGCTCGACCGCGCGCTCGTGGGACTCGACGTCGATGATCACCCAGCCGGCGATGAGGTCCTTGGTCTCCGCGAACGGTCCGTCGGTGACCGGCGGCCGGCCCTCGCCGCCGGAGCTGACCCACGTGCCTTCCTGCGAGAGCGCCTGGCTGTCCACGAACTCGCCGGTGCTCTGGAGCTTGGCCGCGAAGTCGCGCTGGTACTGCACGTGGGCAGTGACCTCGTCGGGGGTCCACTGGTTCATCGGCACGTCGTTGCCCGCGGCCGGCGCGCCGCGGTAGTGCTTGAGCAGCAGGTACTTGGCCATCGTCGTTCTCCTCGGTGTGGTCCGGCCCATTCTGGCCGGGTTCGGTAGGGGGACGCAGCCGTTCGCGGGTTCCCGACATCCGGCGGCGGAAATCTTCTAGGCGTGCTGACGCTCGGCGCGCTGCTTGACGAGCTCTTCGACGGCGCTGGGCAGGGTGGTCTCGAAGTCGATGAGCTTCACCCAGGTCGGGGTCACGACGATCCGGACCATGCCGTCGTAGAGCGAGCGGACCTCGGCCTCCCACTCGACGCGCTGTTCGGCGGTCATCTCGTAGGAGCCGTTCATCCGCAGGTACTCCTCGGGGATCCCGTCGACGACGTCCAGCTCCGCGCGGCCGCGGATGAGCAGGATCTTCGGCGGGTGCACCTCGGTGTCGATGGTGAGCGCGACCATCGGGTTGGCGCGCAGCGAAGGGAGCTTCGGCGCGTTCTTGGTGGTGCACATGACGATCTCGGTGCCGTTCCAGGCGAACCCGATCGGCACGGTGCGCGGTGTCCCGTCCTGGGCGACGTAGGCCAGGCGGGTCAGGTCGCGCGCCAGCAGGTCCTGGCTGAGCGGGCGGTTGAGGATCTCGGTGATCTCGCTGCGGTCCACGGGGGTCTCCTCGGTGAGGCTCGGTCTGTGTTCGCCGCGGGGACGGAGTCACGCCCGGGTTCCCGACATCCCGTCGCGAAGTTTTCCGGAACAATCGCAGACCGTGGTTTTCGGCGGAATACGACCACAAAGGGTGACGGGATGAAACGGCCTTCCCGCATCGTTCGTCAGGAATCGCCGAACCGGGGCAGGTGCCTCACACTATTGAGTGACGCCAGTCACGAGAGGTGTGCATCATGGTTCTAGGCGACAACGAAGTCACCAAGTCAGTCGCAGCGTCCTCCGGAGACCGTCGAGTGCAGGTGCGGCGGGCGGCGCTCGCCGGGTCGATCGGGACGACGATCGAGTGGTACGACTTCTTCCTCTACAACACCGCCGCCGCACTCGTCTTCCCCCACCTGTTCTTCCCCTCTTCAACCGGCTACGCGGGCGTGATGCAGTCGTTCGCCACCTACGCGGTGGGGTTCGCCGCACGCCCGGTCGGCGCGGCGATCTTCGGGCACTGGGGCGATCGCCTGGGGCGCAAGGCGACGCTCATCGTCACCCTGCTCCTGATGGGCTTGTCCTCGGCACTCGTGGGGGTGCTGCCGGGGACCGCGTCGATCGGGATCGCGGCTCCCATCATCCTGGTGCTGCTGCGCCTGGTGCAGGGCATCGCGATCGGTGGTGAGTGGAGCGGATCGGTTCTGCTCGCGATGGAATGGGGTGACCAACGCCGTCGCGGGCTGCTCGCCAGTTTCGCCCAGGTCGGCGTGCCGGTCGGGCTGGTGCTCGGAACCGGTGGCATGACCCTGCTGTCGGCCACGCTGTCGCAGGAGGACTTCGATTCGTGGGGCTGGCGGATCCCGTTCCTGCTCAGCCTGGTGCTCGTGGTCATCGGTCTCGTGATCCGGCTCCGGATCCTCGAGACCCCGATGTTCGCGGGGGTGGTGGCGAACAAGAAGACGTCGAAGGCGCCGGTGAAGGACGCGGTGCGCCACCACTGGCGGGAGATCCTGCTCTCGGCGGGCCTGCGCTTCAGCGAGCAGATGCCGTTCTACCTGTTCACCAGCTTCGTGCTCGTGTACGTGGTGGAACGTCCCGAGTTCAGCAAGACGTTCATCCTCAACGCGGTGCTCGTCGGCGCGCTGGCGGAGCTGGTGCTGATCCCGGTGTTCTCGCAGCTCTCCGACCGGATCGGCCGGAAACGGGTGTATCTGAGCGGCTCGGTGCTCACGGCGGTGATCGCGTTCCCGTACTTCACGATCCTCAGCCACGCCGGACACGTGCTGATCTTCGTCGCGGTGATCGTGTCGCTGGCCGCGCACGCGATGCAGTACGGGCCGCAGGCCGCGCTGATCGGCGAGAGCTTCCCGACGCACCTGCGCTACGGCGGCGCCGGCCTCGGGTACCAGCTGGCGTCGGTGTTCGCGGGCGGGCCCGCGCCGCTGCTGGCGACGTGGCTGCTGCACCTGACCGGCACGCCGTACTCGGTGTCGATCTACATCGTGCTGTCCGCGGTGGTCACGGTCCTGTGTGTGATCGCACTGCCGGACCGGTCGAAAGCGAACATCGACGACGTGAGCGTCTACGCCCGCCGTTGACGACGAAAGAGGGGCGCCGCACCGGAATGACGGTGTGGCGCCCCTCTTTCGCGTGGTGCGTCAGCGGCGCTGCTGCGGCGGCCCGCCCTGGGGTCCGCCGAACGGGCCCTGCTGCGGGAACGGCCCGCTGCCCGGACCCTGCCCCTGCTGACCGCCGAACTGCTGCGGCGGGCCCTGGTACGGACCACTCGGCGGAGTGGTCGGGGGCTGCGGCTGCGGGAGCGACTGCGGGTTCTGCTGCTGGAGCCCCGGCGGCGGCGTGCTGGGCGGCGGCGTGGTCGGGGCCGGCGGTGCGGGCGGCTCTTCCTCAACCGGTGCGGCCGGAGCCGCGGCTTCCGGCGTCGAGGTGGGGCCGCCGAGAGCGCGGCGCGGCGGCGGGGTGTTGAGCGGGCTCGGCACCTCCTTGCGCGCCACGGCTTCCGCGGCGGCGACGGCCTCGGCGACCTTCGGGTCGGTCGAGGTGTCGAACCAGCCGGCGACCTCGTCGTCGTCGAGGTCGGGGCGTTCGGGGGTGTCGTCCTTCGGCGGCTCGTAGCGGAACACGCCGTCGTCGCCGGGGGCGCCGAGCGCGCGGGCGAAGCCCTCGAGGGCCTTGCCGTAGTCGCTCGGGATCATCCAGACCTTGTTCGCGTCGCCCTGCGCCATCTGCGGCAGGGTCTGCAGGTACTGGTAGGCGAGCACCTCGGGCGTCGGTCGGCCGGCCTTGATGGCGGCGAACACCTTCTCGATCGCCTTCGCCTGACCCTGGGCCTGCAGGTAGCGGGCGGCGCGTTCACCCTGCGCGCGCAGGATGCGGGACTGCCGCTCGGCCTCGGCCGCGAGGATCGCGGCCTGCTTCTGGCCTTCCGCGGAGAGGATCTGGCTCTGCTTCTGGCCTTCCGCCGTCTTGATCGACGACTCCCGCTGACCTTCGGCGGTGAGGATCATCGCGCGCTTCTCCCGGTCGGCGCGCATCTGCTTCTCCATCGAGTCCTGGATCGACGGCGGCGGGTCGATCGCTTTGAGCTCGACCCGCGCGACACGGATGCCCCAGCGGCCGGTGGCCTCGTCGAGGACGCCGCGCAGCTGGCTGTTGATCGCGTCGCGGGAGGTCAGCGTCTGCTCCAGGCTCATGCCACCGACCACGTTGCGGAGCGTGGTGGTGGTGAGCTGCTCGACACCGATGATGTAGTTGGAGATCTCGTACACTGCGGCGCGCGAGTCGGTGACCTGGAAGTACACGACGGTGTCGATGTTGACCGTCAGGTTGTCCTCGGTGATCACCGGCTGCGGCGGGAACGAGACGACCTGCTCGCGCAGGTCGATCCGGGCGCGGACCTTGTCCAGGAACGGCACCAGGAACGTCAGGCCGGGCGAGGCGACCGTGCGGAACCGGCCGAGTCGCTCGATCACCGCCGACTGGGCCTGCGGCACCACCATGATCGCCTTGACCACCGTGATGATGACGAACAAGACCAGAAGCGCGACCACGACGATCGCAATTGTCGACAAGAGCGTTTCCCCTTACCTAGTACCGTTTTCCGGAGTTCTCGCGATCACGACACGACGTCCACCACGGCGGTGGCGCCGGAGATCTCGACGACGGTCACGCTGGTGCCCGGCGCGATCGGCGGGTGCGACTCGTGCACCGCGCGCGCCGACCAGATCTCTCCCCCGATCTTCACCTGCCCGGCGTCGTAGTCCACTGTGGACACCACGACGGCGCGGGCGCCGATGAGCGCGTCCGTGCCCGTGGGCGTGTGGGAGCCGGCGAGGAAGCGGCGCTTGAGCGCGGGGCGGACCAGCGCCAGCAGTGCGACGGAGCTGACGGCGAACACGGCGACGTCGATGAAGATGTTGCCGGTGATCGCTTCGGAGCCGGCGCCGAGCAGCGCGGCGATGCCGAGCATGATCAACACGAAGTCGCCCGAGATGACTTCCGCGATCATCAGGACGATGCCGATGATCAGCCAGATCAATGCTGCTGCCATGTGCTCATGCTCTCAGATCGCGCCGGTTCGCACCGGGCAAGTGACTCGACGTGACCGACGCGTGACCTTGCCCGAAATCGGGCATACCGGGCTCATTTCCGGGTCATTCGGCGGGTTCGGTGACGAAGTCGATGAGCCGTTCGACGGCGCCGATGAGCGGCGTCTCGAGGTCGCGGAAACTGCTCACGGCGGCCAGGACCCGTTGCCAGCCCTCATAGGTCTCGCCCCAGCCGAGCGCCTCGCAGATCCCGACCTTCCACTCGGTGCCGCGTGGGATCTCCGGCCACGCGCGGATGCCGACGGCGGCGGGTTTCACGGCCTGCCAGATGTCCACGTACGGGTGACCGGTCACGAGCACCTGTTCGTCCCGGATCTGCGCGACCAGCCGTGACTCCTTGCTGCCAGTCACGAGGTGGTCCACCAGCACGCCGAGGCGGCGGCCGGGCCCGGTGCCGAACTCGGCGATCTTCCCGGCCAGCACGTCGACGCCGTCCAGTGGCTCCACGACCACGCCTTCCACACGCAGGTCGTGGCCCCACACGCGTTCGACGAGCTCGGCGTCGTGCTTGCCCTCGACCCAGATCCGGGAGTCCCGTGCGACGCGGGCCTGCAGGCCCTGCACCTTCACCGAGCCGGACGCCGACACCTTCTTGACGGGCGCGGCGGCCTTGCGGACCGGCACGAGCGTGACGGGCTTGCCCTCCAGCAGGAACGCCGCCGGGCCAAGCGGGAACACGCGGTGGCGGCCCTTGGCGTCCTCGAGCACGACATTGCCGTACTCGATCTTCACGACCGCGCCGCAGTAGCCGCTGGCGGGATCTTCGACCACAAGGCCGGGTTCGGCCGGGATCTCGGGGATCTTCCGCTTGCGCGGACCCGACAGCACGTCGTCGTACGAATGTGAGCGCACGGCCGAGCACCGTAGTGCGGTTCGCAGGCCGAAGTCGTGCCGCCACGCCGGGCGGCTCTTGATCCTTGACGTCCTTCGAGGCGCCGGAAATGTCGTACCCACGTGCGACTCTTCGGGTTCCTGCCGTTCCCAGGGGAGGTCGAGGTCATGGCGGGTGGGGGGATCTTCGGGTCGCTGACCGGGACGGTCGAGGCGCCCGGGCAGTGGTTGGTACTGGTGACGGGCTTGTTCGCGGCCGCGGTGTCGGCGGGGACGTTCGCGTTCCTGTCGAGCGAGAAGGATCTGCTGATCGGGCACGCGAACGTGCTGGGGACGGTGTTCCACGAGGCCGGGCACGCGCTGGCGAGCGTCCTCACCGGCGGCGGGGTGTACCGGATCGCGATCACCGGCGCCGACAGCGGTGCCACGTGGTCGTGGGCCCCGTCGCCGTGGTCGCGGACGTTGACGCGCGTGGCCGGGTACGCGATGCCGTCGCTGGCCGGGCTCGGTGCCGCCGGGCTGCTGCGCCACGGCCACGCGCCCGCCGTTCTCGCGCTCACGACGCTGGTGATGGTGCTCGTGCTGGTGGTCACGCGGGACCTGATCACCTTCGCCGCGGTGGTCGCGCTGGGGATGGTCACCTTCACCGTCTGGCGGGCGGCACCGGGGTGGGTGCAGAACGCCGTCGCGTACGGCGAGGCGTGGCTGCTGCTCACCAGCGAGATCGGCGGGCTGGCCGCGATCGTGTCCAACCGGGTGCGCCACGGCCTGCGCGACCACACCGACGACGCGGCCGGCCTCGCCGAGCTCACCTCGATCCCGGCGTTCGTGTGGATCGCCGGCTGGTTCGTGGTCATCGGCTGGGCGCTGGAGAAGGCGGTGCCGCTCCTGTGGCCGTGACGAGTGGCCGTGCCGCTGGGCCGTGACGGGCCGGTTCAGCGGGCGTGCGCGGATTCCTTCGGGGGCGTGCGGGTGCCGTGGAGGGTTTCGGCGAGGTCCGCGTACAGGCGCGGCGCCAGCTCGGCGAGGGTGTCGCGGGCTTCGGCGGGCAGATTGCCGAGGGTGTCCTGGACGGCCCCGGGGTCGCCTTCGTACATCATGATCCCGAGCACGAGCGGGAGCTTCTCGGCCGGGAGCGCGGCCGCGGCCTGGGCGGCCATCGTGTTCCACTCGGCGGCGGTGATGTGCTGTTCGATCAGCGGGAGCACGTAGTCCTCTTCCGCGCCGAGGTGCTCGTACAGCACGGTGATCAGCGGGTCGAGCACGGCCAGCACGGCGTCGCGGTGCACGGGGTCCGGCTCGCTGCGCCAGGCCGCGACGGCCTCGGTGAGGTCGACGCCGAGGAACGCGATGCGTTCGTGGTGGCGTTCCATGCCGTGCACGAGCGGCGCGACGTCGGCGGGGCAGCGGTCGAGCAGGTGCGGCCAGATCTCGAGGTCTTCGGCGTGATGGTGGTGGTGCAGGATCGTGCTGACGAGCTCGAGGTGGCCCGCGACGAGCGCGGCGCGCGCAGTGTCCCCTTCGGCGACGCCGGTGATCAGCTTCGGCATCAGCCCGAACTCGCGGCGCAGCGCGGTGTGCACCATGCGCATCTCGCGGGTCATCGCGCCGGGAGCCTTCGTTGCGGTCATGTCAGTCCTTCGGCAGCGGGAGCCGGCGCGTGCTCGTCCGGCATCCCGCGACACGGAGCTCGGCACCGCAACGGTTGAACCCGGAGCCGAACAGTGACGAGCGCCACACCTACCGCAGGAGCGCGAGGACCGCGTCGGTGAAGGGCGTCGGGCCGGTGCGGCGCAGGGGTCCCATCGCGACGAGCGGGGCGAGCGCGACGCACCACGCGCGGGTGCGGCCGGGGTCGGGCAACTCGGCGAGGCCGTCGTCGAGTGCGCCGCCGTCGGCTAGCGGGAGGAACGCCCAGTCGACGCTGTCGAGGGCCGGGTCGCCGATGCACGGGCGGGGGTCGATCGCGACGAGGCCGCGGGCCGGGCCGGCGTCGAGGACGTTGCCGGGGTGCAGGTCGCCGTGGACGAGAGCGACGGGGCCGGTGGTGGCGAGGGTTTCGGCGCGGGTGCGCCCGGTGCGCAGGACGTGCATCGGCAGGTGCGCTTGCGCGGTGCTGCCCCGCAAGCGGCGTTCGGCGAGGTCGAACATCGCGTGGACGCGCTCGAGCTGGGTCGGGAACGGGCCGTCCGCGCCGACGCCGTGGAGCTGGCCGAGCAGGTCGCGGACCTGGTTCCAGGGGACGTCGGCGCCGGTCAGGGGGGTGCCGGGCACGAGGCCTTCGAGCAGGATCGCGCCCGCGGCGAGGTCGGTGTCGAGCAGCTGCACGACTCGCGGCAGGCCGGCCCACGCCTGCAACGCCGTGGCCTCGGCCCGGGCGATCGCGGGATCGGGGCACAGTTTCAGGACGCGGGGACCGTCGGGGCTGTCGCACAGCAGGGTCCGGCCGGTGTTGCCCGGGCGCGCTTCCCGGACCGTGAGGGTCCAGCGCTGCGCGAGGCGCGTGACGAGTTCGGGCAGCGCGTCGCACCACGGTCCGACGCCTGCGCCGAACCGGTCGACGAGCCTCGCGCGGGCCGTGGCGTCGAGCGAGTCGTTCAGAAGAGCGGCCAGGGGATCGCGCGCCAGTCGTCGCCGGGTTCGGGGAAGACCCCTTCGGCGAGCAGGAAGTCGGTCCGCTGCGAGAGCGCGCGGACCTCGAAGGTGGTGATGTGCTCGCCGAGGTCGGCGCCGAGCTTGCTGTCGAGGTCGGACCGCAGCTTGCGCAGCTTCTCCGCGGCCTCGTCGCCGAGGCGCTCGCCGATCCAGCCCCACAGCACGGTCCGCAGCTTCGGGTCGGTGTGCAGGCAGATGCCGTGGTCGACGCCGTAGACGCGGCCGTCGGTGCCGGCGAGCAGGTGCCCGCCCTTGCGGTCGGTGTTGTTCACGATGACGTCGAGCACGGCCAGCTCACGCATCCCGGGGTGGTCGGCGTGGACCAGGACCGCCGGGTCGCCGAGGCGGTCGTGGGCGTGCAGCACGGTGCGCCAGCCTTCGGGGACCTCGTCGGGCGCGCAGACGTCGACGACGTCGCCGTCCTCGGCGGTCTCCACCCACAGCTGGACCATGCCGGGCCCGAACGGGCCGTCGCGCAGGACGGTGGGCGGGATGGCGCCGAGGCCGGACGCGTCGGCGATCATCGCGGTCGCGACCTCACGGCCGGCGAGGGTGCCGTCGGGGAAGTCCCACAGCGGCCGCTCCCCCGACACCGGCTTGTAGACCACCCGGCCGGTGACGCCGTCGAGCTCGATCGCGCAGAACAGGGTGACGTTGGAGGCGTCGACGAGCCGACCCTCGACGTCGATGCGGCCGTGCGTGACGAATTCGCGCGCGGCGGGGTCCGTCGGCTCCGGCGGAGTGCTGGCCACCGGCGCCCTCAGTCCTCGGCCACGTCGACGTCGCGGCGGTAGCCGTTCTGCCGGGGGCAGATGTGCCCGGTCGCGTCGAGGGGCTCGCCGCACAGCGGGCAGGGTTTGCGCCCGGCGTTGACGACGCGGTCGGCGCGCTCGGCGAAGGCGCGGGCGGCGACCGGGGTCAGGAACACGCGCACGGCGTCGGGGCCCTCCTCGGTGTCGTCGAGGACCACCGTCTCGTCGACCTCACCCTCGGTGATCGCGAGCAGCTCGATCACGACGGCGCTGGAGTCGGCGTCCCAGCCGAGGCCCATGGTGCCGACGCGGAACTCCTCCTCGACGGGCACCGTGAGGGGGTCGACGTCGAGATGGTCGTCGGGGACGTCGGTGGGCACGTCGGCGCCGAAGCGGCTGGCGACCTCCTCGAGAAGGGAGCCGAGGCGTTCGGCGAGGACGACGACCTGCTGTTTCTCGATCGTCACGCTGATCGTCCTGACATCTTCCGACGCCTGGAGGTAGAACGTGCGATCGCCGGGCTCGCCGACCGTTCCGGCGACGAACCGGTCGGGCTTGCGGAAGACGTGGATTACGCGAGACATAGCACCCCCGACCCTAGGCCACGGGCGCATGATCGGCATCCGCCGCCCCTGGTTGACCGGGATTTCGGTGCGGTGCGTGCGGGTGCGGACACGCAGCGGATCGCCGTTAGGCTTTCCGGGTGCCACAGATCTCTTCATACGGAACCTGGACCTCACCCGTTTCGGCGGCGGACGTGGCGGCCGCGGGAGGTGGCGCACAGTGGCCGGCGACGGTGGGTGACGAACTGTGGTGGGCCGAGGCCCGACCGGCCGAAGGCGGCCGCGTGGCGCTCGTGCGCGCGGTGCCGGGTGGCGGGGTCGAGGACGTGCTGCCGGCGCCGTGGAACGTCCGCAACCGGGTGCACGAGTACGGCGGCCGGCCGTGGGTCGCGATCGGCGACGTCGTGGTTTTCACCCATTGGGCCGATCAGCGGGTGTACGCGTCGGTCGCCGGTGAGGTGAGCGCGCTGACGCCGGAGCCGGCCGAGCCGCAGGGCGTGCGCTACAGCGATCTTCGCGCGGGCCGCGCCGGTGAGGTGTGGGCGGTGCGGGAGCGCAGCACCGGACCGCGCCGCACGGACATCTCCCGTGAGCTGGTGGCCATCCCCGTCGCGGGCGGGGCCGAGCGCGTGCTCGTGGCGGGGCATCGGTTTTTCACGGCGCCGCAGCTCTCGCCCGACGGTGCGCACGCGGCGTGGCTCGCGTGGGACCACCCGGCGATGCCGTGGGACGGCACGGAGCTGTTCGTCGCGCCCGTGGACGGCGACGGGGTGTTCGGCGAGGCCCGGGTGCTGGCCGGTGGCGCCGACGTGGCGGTCTGCCAGGTGGAGTGGGAGACGCCGGACCGGCTGCTGGCGCTGCTCGATCCGGAGGGCTGGTGGAACCTGCACCGCGTCGGGCTCGACGGGACGGTAGTGAACCTGGCGCCGGTGGAGCGGGAGATCGGCGGCGCGATGTGGAAGCTCGGCGCGAGCTGGTTCGTGCCGCTCGGCGGCGGGCGGCACGCCGTCCTCACCACGGACGGGCTGGCGGTGCTCGACGAGCACGCCGGTTCGGTGACGCCGGTCGTGCCGGAGCTGAGCGTGTGGTCGACGTCCGGGCTGGCCGTGGTGCCGGGTGGCGTCGTGGGGATCGCCGGGGGCGCGGACCGCGAGAGCGCCGTGGTGCGCGTGGATCTCCAAGCGGGCACGTGGACGGCGCTGACGCCGCAGCCGTCCGACCTGCCGCCGGCGGAGTACCTGCCGGTGCCGCAGGAGCGTGTGTTCACCGCGGCGGACGGTTCGCGGATCCCGGCGTTCGTGTTCGCGCCGCGGAACCCGGACTTCACCGGTCCCGAGGGTGAGCGGCCGCCGTTCCTGGTCCACGTGCACGGCGGGCCGACCGGGCGCAGCGACGCGGCGCTGGACCTGACGATCGCGTATTTCACCAGCCGTGGCATCGGCGTGGTGGCCGTGAACTACGGCGGCTCCACCGGGTACGGCCGGGCGTTCCGGGAGCGGCTGCGCGAGCAGTGGGGTGTGGTGGACGTCGGCGACTGCGTGGCGGTGGCCGAGGCGCTCGTGGCCGAGGGCGCCGCCGACGGCGCGCGGCTCGGGATCCGGGGTGGCAGCGCGGGCGGGTTCACGTCGGCGGCGTCGATCACCATGACCCGCACGTACGCGGCGGCGACGGTGAAGTTCCCGATCCTGGACCTCGCCACGTGGACGGGTGCCGGTGGCGAGACGCACGACTTCGAGTCGCAGTACCTGGTGGGGCTGGTCGGCCCGTACCCGGAGACCGCGGACCGCTACCGGGAGCGTTCGCCGATCACGCACGCGGGTTCGCTGGCGGGGCCGGTGTTGTTCCTGCAGGGGCTGGAGGACCAGATCTGCCCGCCGGAGCAGGCGGACCGGTTCGTCGCCGGCCTGGCCGGCAGCGGCGTCGACCACGCTTACCTGCGGTTCCCGGGTGAGCAGCACGGGTTCCGGCGGGCGGAGACGATCGTGACGGCGCTGGAGGCCGAACTGTCGTTCTACGGCCAGGTGTTCGGGTTCGCGACGCCGGACGTGGCGAAGCTGGAGCTGTCCCGATGAGACCGCCGCGGCTGGCGCCCGGGGACACGGTGGCGCTGGTGGCGCCGTCCGGTCCCGTCGCGCCGGATCTGCTCGACGCGGCGCTGCCGGTGCTGCGCGGGTGGGGTGTGAAGGTGCGGGTCGGCGAGGCGGTGCACGGCTCGACGTCGGGCTACCTGTCGGCGCCGGACGAGGTGCGGGCGGCGGAGTTCACGGCCGCGTGGCTCGACCCGGAGGTGTCGTGCGTGCTCGCGGCCCGTGGCGGGTACGGCGCGCAGCGGATGCTGGACCTGATCGACTGGGCGGCGCTGCGCGCTGCCGGGCCGAAGGTGCTGGCGGGTTCGTCCGACGTGACGGCGCTGCACCGCGCCGTGGCCACCCACCTGGGCCTGGACACGTTGTTCTCGCCGATGCCCGCTTCGGTCCTGTTCGACGAGACCGCGGCCGAGCACCTGCGGCGCACGCTGTTCGAACCGGAGCGCACGCGCGTGCTGCACGCGCCGGCCGCCGACGTGCTCGTGCCGGGCCGCGCCTCGGGCGTGCTGGTGGGTGGCAACCTGTCGCTGCTCGCGGCCGGGCTCGGCACGGCGGAGCAAGGTTCGGCCGCGGACGGGATCGTGCTGCTGGAGGACGTGACCGAGAGCGTGTACCGGATCGACCGGATGCTGACGCAGCTGCTGCGCGCGGGCTGGTTCGCCGGCGCGCAGGGCGTGGTGCTGGGCTCGTGGGCCGCGTGCGGCGACCCGGCCGAGATCCGGGCGCTGGTGCTGGACCGCTTGGCCCCCTTGGGCATCCCGGTGCTGGGCGACTTCGGCTTCGGCCACGTGGCGTCCTCGCCGACGCTGCCACTGGGCGCGCGGGCTTCGCTGGACACCGAGCTGAGCACGTTGACCCTCGACTCCCCCGCGCTGGCCTGATCATGCGGTTGTCCGCTTCGGAAGCGCGAGCTCGCTTCGCGGCCTCCCGCGTGGCCCGCCTGGCGACGGCTTCGGCTGCCGGCGTGCCACACCTGGTACCGGTGACCTTCGCGGTGTCCGGTGATTCGATCGCCTTCGCCGTCGACCACAAACCCAAGTCGACGACCGCGCTGCGCCGCCTGGCGAACATCGCGGAGAACCCGGCCGTGTCCTTCCTCGTCGACGCCTACTCCGACGACTGGTCCCAGCTGTGGTGGGCCCGCGCGGACGGCGTCGCGCAGGTGCTGGATCCGGCCGCGCGGGCCGAGCCGGTGTCGTGGCTGGTGGCGAAGTACCCGCAGTACGCCGAGCACCCGCCGGAACACGCGGTGGTCCTCACGACCGTGCACTCGTGGCACGGCTGGTCCTTCTCGTAACGGTGTGACGACGGCCGCTAACGATCGCCGGGTGATCGACGATCTTGCTGCCGTGCTGAGGAAAACGGTCGTTTTAGCCGGTCTCGTGCTGGTGCTCGCGGGATGCTCTTCGGGCGAGGTGAAGGCCGGGATCGGGACACGCACGTCGACCCCGCCTCCGACCACGAGCCGGAAGTCGCACATCCCGAAGCCGGCGGATCTGTCGCAGTTCCTGCCGACGGACGAGGCGCTGGCCCCGACGGGGTTCGCGGTGGAGGACCAGCCGCGGTCGACCATCAGCGTCGTGTACCCGAAGAAGCTCATCGTCGCCTGTGAGAACGAGGCGATGGAGTCGTGGGACAAGGCCGTGGTCGAGGGCAGCTCGGCCGGCTGGTTCAAGATGGGCGGCGGCGCGAACCCGGCACTGACCTCCGAGACCGTCGACGAGCGCATGGGCCGCTACGACGGCGTGACCGGCGCGCAGGTGGTTGCCCAGATCAAGGCCGCCATGGCTTGCGGCACGTTCACCGAAACGGCCGAGGACTTCAAGGTGGACGAAAAGTTCACCGCCCCCGCGCTCCCCGGGGTCGACGCGCAGCACGGGTTCTGCGGCGCGGCCACCGACACTCCTGATGTCCGGAAGTGCGTCCTGTTTCTCGCCCACGGCGATCGGGCGGAGGTGCTCGAATCGACCGAGATCAACGACGAGGGCCTGAAACCCGGCAAGGCGAAGAAGAGCCTGCTGACGACGCTGCCGATGTTCGCCGCGGCGTTCGCCAAGGACCGGTAACGATCACCGGGTGATCGGCGATCTTGGTGCGTGCACAGACGGATTTTGTGGAAAACAGCGGCGGTGTCCGGTCTCGCGGTGATCGTCGCGGGATGTTCGTCCGGTGCGGCGACGACCGGGCCGAGTGCGACGACGAAGGCGCCGCCCGTGTCGAGTAGCGCGCCGCCTTCGTCGGTGGTGCATCCGCCGACGTTGGAGCGGCTGCTGCCGACCGAGGACGAACTGGCGAAGGTCGGGCAGGACGAGTACGTGCAGCCGGTCGAGTACGTCATCGGCGAGACCACGCCGTTGCGGCTGGTGAACGCCTGCGGTGCGGCGCAGCCCTGGGACGCGAAAGCGAAGCTGGGTGCCCAGGCGCATTCGAACAGCGAGAGCGGCGAGATCGCGCAGCTCGTGGCCGAGTACGACGGTTACACCGGTGCTCAGGTCGTGGCAGGTGTGAAGAAGGCGCTCGCCTGTGGCCACGTGACGGTGCAGCACCTTGACTTCGGGTCGGTCAGCGAGTTCACGGCGCCGAAGGTGGCGGATGCGCAGTACGGGTTCTGCGCGGCGCCGACCGACCCCATCGGGGTGCGGATCTGTGTGCTGGTGCTGGGCAAGGGTGACCGGGCCGAGTCGCTCGTCTTCACGAACACGGACTGGGTCGACAAGCCGGGCCGGTCCGTGTTGGCGAAGGTCGCGCCGCTGTTCGCCGAGGCGCTCGGGCGGCCCTAGCTGTACTGACCTGTGAGGTTGGGGACGCGGCTGAGTGGTGGGTGGCCTGCGAGTGCGGTGTGTCCGCGGTGGTGGTTGTAGGTGTGCAGCCAGTGT